>CAZHUO010000001.1:0-121697 GCA_964535715.1 uncultured Gammaproteobacteria bacterium
CCAAAGCGGCTTTGACGCGTCGGCGACTTGCTCCGCGGTTTAATACCCTTTATTTAAACATTGATTTTTTGTTAATATCGTAAAAAATGCTAAAATTAATATACATATAAAATATGTCTGCTAAAAAATCAAAAAATCAATTAAACGAAGAGCCGATCGAGCAAGATCCGGGTAATTTTGAATTAAAAGAAATAGAAAAAGAAGCTGAGAATCCTAAAATGCAAGAAGTTGTGGTTGAAACCGCTTTACAACGACAAATCCAAAAGCTTGAGGAGGAAGCGGATAAAATTTACAGCCAGTATCAGGCTGATAAAATCCTAAGCAATGTCAGTGAAAAAGTGCCGCTACCGCCAATTCCCACTGTTTTGGATATTGCCCAAATTAGAATTCGCCGTCAAGCTGAACAAAATGCAATAGCTAATTTAGCAGATAAATTGGCTTATTTTATTTCAAATAAATCCGAAATGAAGGGAAAAATTAAAGATTTGAAATATTATTTTTCAACGGAATTGATTCCGATTGAAATAAAATCAGAAACAGTAGATCTTAATGATATAGAAAAAACCATTCAAAAATATGAAGATGAAGGCTATCAATTAATTGCTCGGGAAAAACTTTATAGCAATGATCAGTGGCATCTTAAATTCTCAAAAGAGATAAAATTAACCGCCGAACATGAAAAAAATTTAAAACTGCTGGCTGAATCAGCCAACGACCCGATTGAGGTAATTGAAAGGTTAAAAATAATTTTTAAACCAGAAGAGGAATCAGCCCAAGGCAAACAATCCGAACTGGCAGTTTGGCTGGGTGAATTTTTGAATGAAAAATATATGCTCGAACCGGCTTTAAGTCAACCTTCTATTAATTTTAATAATCCTAATTTAAGAGAAGTCCTTTCATTTTTAAATCAGATTGGATTTAAGGCTGATAAAAAGGAAAATCTATATTATTCCGACAATATCTGCCAGGTGGAAATTTTTGAAAAAATTAATGATCAAAAAATCACCGAGATATTGGAAATTCAAGATAAAACCCAAAACAAATTAAGAATAAGAGGTATAAAATACATTTTGCAAAAAGACAATTTTGATGATCCCAAAAATGAGCTTTTTACTAGCCTTTTAAAAGAAAAAGGTCAATATGCCGCCCTTGAAAATATCCAAAGATTCAAAGCTTCAGGCTTGCTTAAACTTGTCGAAGAAATGGTTTCAGCTGACATTTACTATACTGACAAAATTTTTTTGCAAACGAATGAATTTCGCTTGGAAAGGCAAAGTGAAGGTTTAAAGGAAACCAGCGATTCTTCGATTATTAGAGAAATTAAGGAAAACCGAAATCTTTTTGATTTGGCTAAAAAATTAAACATTTTGATTGGTTGCCGGATTGACCCAAACAGCCAAGAGGATTTGGAAGTTTTAAAAGATTTGTCTGCTCGTGCGGAGACTATAGCTGTTGCCGTAGCGCTGAAAACTGTTAATGTCACCAGCTTGGAACAATATAATTATAACTCTTTAAAAAATTTAAAAACGCTATTAGATGATCCTGAAGTGGTAGAATACCTCTTGTCAAATGATACGTTGGATTACCTCTCTGCTTTTCGGGAAAAATACCAACACGAATTTAAATATAAAGAAGTGAAAAGCATGTTCGGAGGACACACAAAATATGAAAAAACCGATGGAGTTTCAAGAACAGTTGATCCTTACGGATTGGCTAAAATTACAACCAGTCCGTTTAGAGGTGAATTGCTTTCTGATAAAATGGTTGAAATTTACCAGCAGCTTCAAAAGCATTTTAACTATAAATTCTCAACCTATGATATTTATGATCTGATGCAAATCAATCAAGAAAGTGAAAAATGGAAGCAAATATTTATCAATGCGGAATTTATAAGCATGATAAAAAACTGTTTTTCCGGATTATATCTGAAAAATTTAAAATCAGCTTCGTTAATTGAGTTTGGCATGGTTCCAACTATCATTAAGTTGCATGAATTTTTTGACTACAAAATTCACGAAAATTTTAATCCAGAGCTGCTGAAAAAAAATCAAGAAAAATTTGAGCAGTTATATGATCCTAGTCGTCAGATAATGACTCAAAAATTGGGAATTTTATTTTCAGCATCAGAAGTTTGGAAGTCCGGCCAGTACAGATTCGTTTTGCAGAATATTGATGATTATCTTGAGTTTCCGGTTGAATATTTGCCTTTAATTGATGTCTTGGAAAAATATCCGGCACGAGAAGGAATTTCAAAAGATAATTTATTGAACAGCCTAAAACAGCTGATTCCTTTTGATCCAGAATTGATCGAAGAAAAAATCAAAGAGCTTAATAGTTTAATTGGTGAAATTTATTATTCACAACATTCAACAAAAGAGCAAAAGGAAAATTTTCGCTTTGACTGTTCCAATAAGAACCTCAAGATATTGGTTGATTGGTTGGAAAATAATTTAAATCAGGATTCATTCAATAAACTTAAAGCCTTACATAAACGGCAATTCGCTGGTGTTTTAGAAAATTCAGAAGATTCAAAAGATGAGGAAACTAAAGCTACATCTGAAACGCTGTTTAATTTAAAGCCGATGATTAAATTTTTAGAAAATGAAGACAAATTGGCTGATTTATACCGAGAAATAAGTTCGTATGAAAAATTCACCTCTTTCAATTTGGATCCTCATGATTTGGATAAATTTAATATAATAATAGATTCCGGTCTGCTGGATAATTTGCGCGACAATGCCGGCAATAAGCAATTACAACAAACTATCTTTACAAACTATGAGCAGCTGGCAAAAATTGAATCAAATAAGCGCCTGGATTATATTAAAGCGATAAATCAAATTAACGATTCTCCTTCTCAGGAAATGCAAAGACTGAAAAATAGCTTGCTCAGGCAAATAATGGATACTGAAAACCCGCTTGAAACTCTTAGCCGGGTTGAACAGATTTTTATAAAAAACAATCTGCCGCTGGTCGGAAAAATATATAAAATTTTTGAAATACTCCATCCGCCGGAAATTCTGAAGGAAGAAATTGAAAGAGCCTTCAGCCCAACTTTAAAACGTCAAAAAAATCGAAGTGCATTGCGCACGATTTTTACCGACTTGATTAATATTCATATCGGTTCGGGCAACCGGTCGCTTAGAAACTATTTGGAAATAATGGCCTTTGGCGAGAAAATAATCAAACAGGCTGAAGATCAAGGATTTGAAAATTTGATTCCAGAACAAAGAGCCGTACTAAAAGCTTTTTTTACCAAACTTGAGACCTTATTTGAAAATTCCCAGCTTGGCCAACATCAAACCAAGCCAAAAATCGATGTTGATTTGCAAAAAAGTTACCAAAACCTGAGAGAAAGCTTAAAGGCCAAATCCGGCCAAAAAATAACAGAGCGAGTAACCGATATGTTTTTACGTCCAATCGGTGCAAAAGATATTCATTCAATCCTTGAAAAGATGAAAGCGGCCAAGTCTTTAGCCAGTCAAAGAAATTTAAATTCTGCAATAGCGGCTGAAGACGGCCATTTGGAATTAAATGAGGGTGACTTAATGAAAGGCGTTGATATCCAGTATTTGGAAAATATTTTGCAAAACGGTTCGGTCTCCAAAGAATTTTTAAGCGGTTTGGCTGATTCGGATTTAACGCCGCTTGATACCGACCTTTCAATGGTTTTGCCTGAAGATATTTTAGTTGAATCCGAAAAATATGAAAGATTTGATTACACCTATAAACAATCAATCGCTCCCGGATACGGCAAAGCGATTTTAGTCATAAAAAACCGAGGACAGTATGAATTAGAGCAAGGCAAAAAGCCAATAGGCGAATTATTCCCCACTAAAGTAATAGATAAACGCCATTATGGAGTTAGAACCGGCATCTCGAGCACGGAAATTGATTTTATTATCCTTAAAGCAAATGAAAAAGAAGAGGATCAAAAAATATTTTTTGAAATCGCTAAAAACGGATTTTATATTCCAGTAACTGATATTCATGGCGAAATATTGTTTACGCCAGAGCAATACCATGAGTTGCGCAAAACATTCAGCGGGTTGGAAAGGTTTGACGGTGATCCTTTAATAGCCAAAAAAGCAAAAAAAGGAGACATTAATTTTTCTGACATCAGTAAAATCAAAAGGCAGAATGCAAAGCGAGAAAAAAAGACCGCCTTAACATCTTTTGCAATAACCAAAACAATTGAAAATTTGTTTAATGAGCTTAATATTAATTTCAAACAGAAATTTGATTCCGGCATATTGGGCGCCAGGCTAGAAGATATCGGCTCAACCGGCCGAGGCACTAATATTGATGAAGCGTCAGATTTTGATTTGAGCCTGCTGCTTGATGCCCGTGATTTTCCCCGGGCAGCCGAACTGGCCAAAGCTTTTATTTCACGTTGCAGATATAAAAGTGACAATTCGCATTCTGATCGGGAAGGATATTTTCAGCTAAGATTGGTTGGCGTCAGCGCAATCGGCAAAGAAATAATTGATCCGCCAATCGATCTTGATATCGGTTTTGCCAAAAATTCAGAGCTTGAAGTCTTCAGCAGTCACGAGGCGGTGAAAGAAAAACTTGAATTTATCGGGCAAAATCAGGGCGAAAGCTTTAAACAGGAAGCAATTGCCAATATTATTTTGGCCAAAAAAGTTTTGAAAGCCGGCGGAGTATATAAGAAATTCGAGGAGAACGGACTTGGCGGCATTGGCGTGGAAACTTGGATTTTGCAGCATTCCGGAAACTTTTTAGAAGCGGTTGAATCATTTTTAAATGCCGCCAAAACGGCTAAAACCGTAAGGTCATTTGAAAAATTTAAAGAAAAATATAAAATTTTTGATCCGGGAATAAATATCAAAAAAAAGCGGCATGACGATTTTGTCAGAAACTTATCCGAAAGCAGCTATAGAAAAATGGTCGGTATTTTAAGCGATTATATTGAGGGTAAGCTGAAGATTAAATTGAATTAGCGGCAGATTCCTTAAGCCTAATAATTAAAGAAATATACAAGAACAAGTATAAAAAAAAGACAGCAATATTTGCTGTCTGGTTTTTTGATTAGCAGCCCGGCTTTTCCGTCCTTACAGTGCTATTTAATCTTCCTTTCGTGTTTATGATAGGCAACTGAAGCTGCCTTAAAACTAAGGAAGAACTCCAGAATTTTCGTCCACGACGCGTCGCTTCAGCCGATGCTTGCTGCCTTGTCAGGATATTTTTTAATCCCATACCGCATCCTTTCCGGTAGAATTTTAAGGTTTATTTATGTTCACTTTTTGGCTTTCTTGTATTACCCTTGACTCATTGAACAATGCTTGAAAATATTTCCTTATTTCCTCACTGGAAAGAGACATATTCCTGTCTTTGGCTATTAATTCCAGCCTCTTGAATTTTTCTTCTTCGCGGTTCGGCTGATAAATTGGCAAATCAAGCCTTAGCTTTTCTTGGCCAACCAAAGCGGCGGCATCCATTCTTACTTTAATAATGCGAGCCTCCATTACCAGGACATCTTCTGATTTTATGAGTTTATTTTTCCTCACATTGAGCAAAAACAGAAGCGTCACGTCAAGACGGTTTATGATTGACCTTAATTCTTTCAGCTTGTTCATAAATTTAGCTCCTGGTTAGATTTGAGACTATATCTTCCAATGCTTCAACTGATGCCGAAATCACCGTTGCCTTAGTCGCAAAAGCGGTTTCGTCTGCTGTTTCATGGTGATTGTTGCCGGATTCAGTGAATTTCAGGCTGTTGGCGGTACTAAGAACAACAACCTCGTCATCTTCGCCGATGACCCCATTGGCGCGCGCCTGCAAAGCTGCACATACGGCAACTGCTCCTTGAGGACAAAGTCCGGCTCCGGCCTGGTTAAATCTGGCTCGAGTCAGTGCAATGTCTTCCTCTCTTACGTCATAGCCAAAGATTTCAAATTCCGGGTGCAGAAGATCGATTCGAGGCTTGCTTACCGGATTTTGGATATTCATAGCTGAAGCCAATGTTTCACATTCTTGACCCGGCTCGTAAGCGGTAAAACCGCTATTAATCCATCTGACAACGGTATTGCAGCCTTTGGTTTGGGCCAAAATAATTTTTGGCAGGCAGTCGATTATGCCAAGCTGTTTAAGCAGCCGCCAAGCATTCATTTGCGCGGTGGCATTGCCGCCGTTACCGATCGGAATTACCACAGCTGCCGGTACCAACCAGTTTAAATCGGCAAAGATTTCCAAACTGATGGTTTCTTGGCCGGCAATCCTCATAGCATTGGCGGAATTGACTACCACGATTTCCGGGTGATTGGCACAAAATTCCAAAACGACTTTGAGGCAGGCATTAAAGCCATCGCCTTGCATTTCCAAAATTATTGCTCCGGTGTCTTTCAACTGGAAACTCTGGCCGGTTGAAATTTTGTTGCTGGCATAGAAAACAATTGACCTTAACCGATCCCGGAATGCCGCTGCATAAGTTGAAGCCGAGGCGGACGTGTCACCGGTCGAAGTGCATATTATATATCTTATACCTAAATCAGGGTATTCAGTTTGCAGTCTGATAGTGTCGGAAATTGTCGGTGGCATACCGCGGTCTTTAAAACTGCCGGATGGGGCTTCGCCTTCTTTTTTCACGTACATATTTTTTAGGCCGATTTCTTTAGCCAACCATTTAGGCGGCAGCCAAAGCGGGGTATTGCCTTCACCTAGTGAGTGGATGTATTCTGTCGGAAATCCCGGCAGGATAAAATCCGTCCACTGATAGACGCCGCTGCCACGGCGGCCGAGATGGCGCGGATAGCGAGGTTGTTCAAAATATTCAATAAAAGTTCTTCTGTCAGGGAATTTTGAACACAGAAAATCCAAGTCTCGCTCAATCATTAATAGTTTTTTGCAGTTTGGACATTTGTATAAGGGTCGGTTTGGCTCCAAATCTATACCACAGTTGATGCAGTGATACCAATATCTCAATTTTTCAGGGTGCATTGTCAATTCCTCCTATTTGTTTTTGACTTGCTTATCTTATCGGTTTTTTTTGATTATGTCAAAATCAGATTTTTTGGCCTGATTGGGTTTGACAAAAAAGCTGTTTTGATTTAATTTATACAGGCAACTTCTTTCCTCAAAAAAATAACTGCAGTATCAGGAGACAACAAATGAGCGAAAAAGTAGGTGATTTAAAGAGTGGACAGAGATTTGTTTTTTGTGATTTTTCCGAAGGCAATCCCTTATTCAACAGGGAAATGGTAATGGTTAGACCAATTATAACCAAAGGCCTGCAAGGCTGTGAGTATCAAATAGTTGGCAGCTGTGTTGTTTACACTGCCGATCCAAATCGGCCGGTCAAACTTGTCGCTTCGGGCTAGAAAATAAAGGAAGACTTAAAATTTTTTTGCCTAACATTAATTTTTTAGCCGGCATAAATATTGTGTCGGTTTTTTTCTAAAATAAAAACCCCGCTGATTTAGCGGAGTCTTTTATATTAGTTTTAATAATTTTATTCCAGTAAAACCGCAGCGGCAATTACTGTGGTCCAAAGCCCGTCCTTGTGGCCTTCGGCTGACTGACAGATGGCATTGGTTTTTAAAACCAAGCCGCTTCCTTTATAAACTTGTTCTCTTTCATCCCAGGCTTGATTAATGTCAAACTGGATGCCTAAAGTACTTGCCAACATTGTTGCGGCCAAATCTTCAGCGTAGTCGGCGGCTTTTTTGCCGGTTTCGCCGAAGCTGTGGTGTTCGGAAAGATAGCCATAGCTGTTTTTATCGGCCGGCAATGCCAAGCTGATTGCCGAAGAAATCAGGCGGTTAGGTTCGTTAGTTTCAATTCTAGCCAATACTACAAAAGTTATCTGGCCGGTTTTTAGCTGTTTAATTCCGTTTTCTTTAGTTATTGTTTTGCATTTTGGCGGAAAAATGCTTGAAACATAAACCAAATTGCATTTTTCAATCCCGGCTTCGCGCAAAGCCGCTTCAAAGGATGCCAGGCGGTCTTTATGGACGCCGACTCCTTTGGTAAAAAACATTTTTGATGGAACCATCTTTTTAATTGATTATTTAATAAAATGATTTATATTCTACGTAAAATACAGTTATAGAATTTTTTTTGGTAAAAAATAAACATATAAAGCGCTTAAAAAACTTAAGCCGGCCATAATCAGAAAAAGAATGCCAAAGCCGAAAACGCTTGCAATTATTCCGCCTAGCCCCGAGCCTATGGCAAGGCTGAAATAATTCAGGCTTTCCCAGGCGCCCCATTGCTGGCCGGCTTTATTTTTATCCAAATGTTTGGAATATATTGCGTTAAAAGCCGGTGAATATATCGCTTCGCCAAAGCCGATTAAAATTTGTATTAACAAAAGAAACCACAAAGAAAAACAAACCGTATAAAGCAAAAAACCCAAGCCCATTAAAAGATAACCAAAAAATATTATAGATTTTTTTTCTTGCAGCTTGTCGGAAATTTTTCCGGCAATCAGTGTGGTAATTCCGGCCGACAAAGTAAAAGCACTTCCGCTGATGCTTGCGGCAAGCAAATCACCGCCGATTTCTTCAACAAAAAGCGCATAAATCGGCCCGATCATCGCGCCGGCAACTAAAATCAGCGAGTTGGTTATTAAAAGAATTTTTAATGGCCTGGTGAAAAGCGGTTTATTAAAGTTAAACATATTTATGATGAGTAAAAGTATAGTAAAATGGCTGTTTGTAGAATTTCTAATTACTAATTTTTATAAAATACCAAATTACAAATTTCAAACCACAAACAAATATCAAATCACAAAACTCAAATTTTAAACGCTAAGTTTAGACGTTTGGAAATTGATATTTGAAATTTGTTTGGATCTTGAGATTTTTATGCCAGAGGCATATCCGCCTATGGCGGAGAATTTGTAATTTTAACTTATACCTGGATAATCACCGGTAATACCACCACACCTCAATTCCGCAATTATATTTATCTATAGATTAAGTTTAGTGCACGCGAATTCCGCCTTACGGCTTGTAAAATCAATAAATCAAGTTTGCAATTGAATTGAGGCGGGGCGAGTAGGTCTATACTTGAATAATCACCGGCAGAACCATAGGCCTTCTTTGAGTTTTTTGGTAAAGGAATTTGCCGATTTCATTTCTAATTTTATCTTTGAAATAATTTTCATCAATTCCGTTTTTTAGGTCGCCTTTGAATATCTGTTTTGCTTTATTTCTGGTTTCTTCAACCAGTTTTTTGTTTTCTTTCATATAAATGAAGCCTCGGGAGATCAAATCCGGATTTTGGATTAAGGCGCCGGTTTTTTTATCAATTGTCACAATCACCACTATCATGCCGTCGGCCGCCATTACTTGGCGGTCGCGCAAAACAACATGGGAAACATCGCCGACTCCAAGCCCGTCGACAAAAACGTAATCAGTCGGAACTTTTTGATTGGTTAAGCGGCCGCCGTTTTTGTCGAATTCAATGATTTGGCCGTTGTCGGCTACTAGAATTTTTGATTTATCAAAGCCGATGCTTTCGGCGACTTTAGCCGCTTCGCGCAAAAGATAATGGTTGGCATAAATCGGAATCAGGTAGGCAGGATTTACTTCTCTTAAAAGAAGCTTAATATCTTCTATTTTGCCGTGGCCGCCGGCGTGGATATCCATTATTTCTTTATGGATTACATCTGCTTTTTGGCGGTAAAGGCTGTCTTTAAGATATTGAATTGTTCTTTCATTTCCCGGAATAACCGAAGAAGAAAAGACAACCGTATCATTAGGCTCTATTTTTATATGCCGATGTTCGCCATTGGCGATTCTTCTTAAAACCGCCCGTCCCTCGCCCTGCGATCCGGTGCAGATTATGACAATTTTATTTCTCGGAAAATCGTCGCTTTTGGAAATATCAATTAAGGTGTCTTTATGTGATTTAATGAAGCCGAAGCGTTTGCCTATTTCAACATTGGCTTTCATGCTATAGCCGTCAACCGCCACTTTTTTTCCCTGTTTCTCGGCAATCTGAATCACCTGGCCGATTCTTTCAAGCATTGAAGCAAAAGTGGCAAAAATTACCCGACCCTTTGCCTGCCTGACTATATTTTCAATGTTTTTATAAACTTCTTTTTCCGAACCTTGATGGCCTTCTTGGGTTGAGCCAAGGCTTTCCATCATTAAAACGGAAGGGTTTTTCTTTTTAGACCAGTTGGCTAAAAAATTTAAGTTTGTTTTTTTCCCCTCAACCGGGTCTAAGTCATAGCGCCAATCGCCAGGATGAATTATGTTTGCAAAGGGAGTTTCTAAAATCACTCCAAGCGAATCTTTTATGCTGTGAGTGACTTGAAAAAAATTTGCTTTGAATTTTCCCAAAGTAATTGGCTGGTTAATATTTTTTATTTCCAAAATTTTTGGGGTAAATTTTTCCTGGTGGTCTTCAATCTGCCTTTTCAGTAAAGCCACAGTCATTGGCGCGGCAATAACCAAAGGATTTCCCAGTTTTGGCAAAAGATGCGGAGCAGCCCCGATGTGATCCATATGGCCGTGGGTAATTATTACTCCGCGGATATTTTTTTCTTTGCCTTTTAATGAAGTAATGTTTGGAATAATATAGTCGATTCCATGCATGTCTTCCTCTGGAAACTGATGGCCCATATCAATAATTACGATATCAGAGCCATATTCAAAAACGGTCATATTTCTGCCGACTTCTTCCAGGCCGCCCAAAGCGTAGATTTTTAGCCGTTCTTCTCTTTTTTGGCCGTGTTTTTTTTGTTGGTTTTTTTGGCTCGGATTATTTTTTTTATTAAAAGTTTTTTTTGTTTGTTTTTGGCTGATTTTGACCTGGCTTTTGTTTTCCTTATTGTCCAAGTTTTTTTTGGGCCGCCGAAACCAATTTTTTTTGTTATTTTTTTGCATATTTTTAAGTTAATAGATAGCAGTTAGGTGCTAGGTTATAGGTATTAGGCTCTAGGCTCTAGGTTTTAGTTGTTAGCTTATACCGACGGCAGCGGGATTCCGATTTCCATCGGGATAGTTTGGTAGAAATTATGCAGTTTTTAAAACCTATAAAAGCTAGTAAATGAGTAACTAGCGCGTCATTCCGCCTATGCCTATGCCGATGGTGGGACTTGTCCCGATTTTTCCCTAATTTATAATTTGGTGAAAAATCGAGGATCCCGACTTCCTAATTAGTAATATTAATTTGTGCGTCGGGAAACTCTCAATCTTTTATGAGAATAAGTTATTGAGACAGATTTTATTGGCGACGTAAGGCGAGAGAAACAAAAAATATTAAATTTTTTGTTTTCGAGCCGAGGAGCCATCAAAGGGTCAATACCCGAAAGCGCTCCGTCGCCAAAGCTGCACTTTTTCCAGCTTTGGAGCGTCGGCGACTTGCTCCGCGGTTAATACCCTTTATTCTGCCTATGCCTATGCCGATGGTGGGACTTGAACCCACAAACCTTGCGGCACACGGCTCTGAACCGTGCGTGTTTGCCAATTTCACCACATCGGCATAGGGATAGGCAGGCAGACCTTATATCAAAATAATATAGAATTATTAAATCAAGCTCGCAATGAACGCAAGGCAAAAAACATTATAAAATTATATTTAGAGATGCTATGGCTGCAAAAAAGTGCCGGTAAATCCCCGCCAGGCTCTTTTGGTTTTAATATACCAGCTTGAGAGGTTATTGAAGCGATCAGCCGGTAAAATTATTTGGCTGATATTAAATCCCTTTATTTTTTCTGAAAAAACATAAGAATAGGTCGGATGATATAAAAATATTGCCGGAATTTCTGAAGTCAGTATTTCCTGAAATCGCTGGTATTTTTCTCTAAGAACTTCCTGGTCGGATATTTCTTTTGCTTCTTCTAAAATTTTATCGACTTCCCGGTTGGCCATCATTGCTAGATTTAGTCCTGGGTCTTGAATTTGCGAAGAATGCCAAAATGGGAATGGATCCGGATTTGATCCGACAATTATGCCCGAAAGAAGTATTTGGTAATTTCTTGGCTTGATGATTTCCCGGCCGATTTTTGATGTTTCGACGATATGCAAATTAACTTTTATTCCGGCTTTTTCCCATGATTCTTTTATTATCGAGGCGGCTTTGCTGTTCTCCGGATGATTAACAGTCGTCAGGGTCAATTCGAGGATATTTTCACCTTTTTTTCGGTAGAATTCCTGGGTTAGCATTTCAGGATCAGCCACTTCTTCTTTTTTAATATCGGCGGTTGTTGTTGTAGTTTCTTCTGAACCAGGTTCTTTTGGAGATTTTGCTAAAGAATTTTCATTATCCTCTTTTTTTTCTTCTTCCGCTTCTTTTTTTTCTTCTTCGGCCTGAATCTTTTTCTGATCAATTATATTTTGATATTCCTCTTTTGATATTTTTATCCAGCCGCTTTCCTCTAAAATTTGGTTTGCCAAATCAAGGTCAAAGCCCAGTTTTTTTTCCGAATCAATTTGAATTTCTACCGGTAAAATCGGACCGTCAATAATTTGTCCTTCAAGACTCAGTGCGTCAGCCAATAATTTTGATTTATCAATACTTAGCGCCAAGGCTTTTCGAATATCTTTTTCTTTCAGAATTTCATTTTGTTTCTGGTTAAAAAATATTGCGGTATATTGCGGCAGGCTTAAGGAGTTGAATTTTATATTTTTTTTGCCGGTTAAATTTGATTTCAAGTCTTTTGGCAAAAAGCTTATGCCTTCCACGGAATTATTTTTCAAAGCGGAAATGGCTGTTTGAAAATCATAATAAAATTTGAAGGTTATTTTTTCCAAATATGGCATTTTGTCCGGATAATATGGATTTGGCACTATCTCGTATGATTTTATGTTTCCAAGCTTGTCTTTGGTCAACTTATCAAATTTCCATGGTCCGTTTCCGACCGGCTTTAAATTGTATTCGGTTAAATTGGCGTTGATTGCCGGAATGTTTGCCCAGATATGTTCAGGCAATATGCCGAATGTCAAAACTTCAAGAAAAGCGGGATATACATCAGGCAGCTTGAATTTTATCGTTTTTTCGTCGATTTTTTCGGTTTCTATTCCGCGGAAGCTTATCAGAAGCGGGCTTTTAAAATCAGGATCTTTTATGCTTTGGATTGTAAATATAATGTCATCAACTGTCAGTGCAACGCCATCGCTCCATTTTAAATCATCTTTAAGGATAAAAGTATATTCTTTTTTATCTTCGCTTTCATGCCATTCTGAAGCCAGGTCGGTTACGATTTTCAAGTCATAATCGTATTTCAGCAGTCCGGAGAAAACCAGCCTTGTGATGTCGGAATCAATATCGTTGGTTTGGCTGAGCAGGGGATTTATATATTGAGGAGTTCCGATTAAGGCTTCGGTGTATTCGCCGCCAAAATCAGGAAGCTTTATGAAGTTTTTTTCAAAAAAAGTAATGCCTAATAAAATCAGGCAGGCAAAAATTAAAGCCATTAATCCGGAAATTATCCGATTTTCTTTTTTATCCAGGACTTTTGGCAGGTATTTCAGCTGTTTTAGGCTTGGTAATTTTTTTTTATTCAAAGAATATATCAGTTTTTTGTCCAATTCTTTAAGTTTTGAAAAATCAAAAGCCTGTTTTTCCTGCAGGCCGCTGTTTTGGTTTTCCGGCTGATTTTGATGACTATTGAATTTATTTCCCCTTTTCCAAAGGGAATTGAGTTTCAACACGATTTTTTGGTTAATTTTTTATTGGCGACGTAAGGCGAGTGAAACAAAAAATCTCTTATTTTTTGTTTCCGAGCCGAGGAGCCATCAAAGGGTGTAGCACCCCGCATCGCTTTGTCGCCAAAGCTGTAATTATTCAGCTTTGAAGCGTCGGCGACTTGTCCGCTCCAATACCCTTTATTTAGTTAAAAAATCACGTTAAATAATGCCGTGCAGAGAAATATAATTGAGAAAATTATGGTTGCAATAAAGAGAGATTTTTCCAAGCCTCTTTTTGTCCGATAAACATTTCCTTCTCCGCCGAAAGCCGAACCCAGCCCCGCCCCTCTGTTCTGAAGCAATATAGCGGCGATTAAAAGAATTGCTGAAACGATTTGGATGATGTCTATTATCATAGTAAAAATTATATATTAACTGTTAAAGTCTAGCAGAAATTTAAATTTTCGTCAACCCGCTTATTTGGAATTGTTTACAATAATTTTTTTAAGCTTGATGACGTTTTTTCCGCTGACTTTCATTTTTTGCTTTTTTCGTTTGATTTTTGCCTTGGATTTTTTTTCCAAATCGGCTTCTAATTTATCGTAATTTTCCATATTAGCGCCTTTGTTAATCTTTTATTTTATGATATAATATAATTGAATTTATGTATAGCGAAGATTTTTCTTTTGAACGTCCCGCTTCGCCTAAAAGCCGTCCGAATAAAGTTAAACGGTGGTATAGGCGCTGGTGGGGAGCAATGATTATTGTTTTTTTGGTTATTTTTTTGTCGATTTCGATTGCAATCGGTTTTTATGTCGCAAAAGTTTATTTTCTTTTGAAAAGCGGGGAAATTACTCCGGATAAGATTTTTGGACAGGAAATAGTAAGTAAAAATTTATTGGCTTTAGTGCCGGAAGATGCGGCCAATTTCGGCAAAAAAGATTCAAAAGTGGTAGTTATTGAATTTGCGGATTTTCAATGTCCGGCCTGCCAGGCGGCCCATAATGTGGTAAAAGAGCTTCGTAGTGATTATCGTGATAAAATATTTTTTGTATATCGGGATTTTCCTTTGATTTCGGATCATCCGGCCTCTCTGTTGGCGGCAATGGCGGCAAACTGTGCAAACGAACAGGGAAAGTTTTGGGAAATGCATGACAAAATTTTTGAAAATCAAGCCGACATTAACGAGAGATCTTTAAAGATTTATGCCGTCCAAATGGGTTTAAACGGAGTTGAGTTCAGCGAATGCATCCAGTCGGGAAAATATTTGAAAAAAATCGAAAAAGATTTAGAGGATGGCTGGCTGGCCGGGGTGAGGGCCACGCCAACATTTTTTATCAACGGAATTAAGGTTGAAGGAGCCGTGCCTTTGCAGGTTTTTGAAGAATTCATCATGTCTGAATTGGGCCCGTAATTTTTATGAAAAAAAATATGAATATTTTTAAAATTTTATTCCCGGCCATTTTTGTTTTAAGCATAGTTTTTTCATTTTTTTTCTTATCAGTTGCTTTTGCCGAAGAGCCGCTACGTCCGGAAATTGTAATTGATATCGGCGGTTTCAGCAAAGATGATTTTTCCCAACAATCCAGCTATGCCTGCAAAGAAGGCTCAAAAGACCAATGCATCGATATTAATTGGCTTGGCCAGTATATTTCCGCCATTTATCGGTACGGAATAGGTCTTGCCGCCATTTTGGCTGTTGTCATGGTCATGGCCGGCGGGTTTTTATGGCTGGTTTCGGCCGGCAGTTCGAATAAAGTCAGTACGGCAAAAGAATACATTTTTTCAGCAATCACCGGGCTTACTTTAGCCCTGTTTTCTTTTATCATTTTAAGCGCCATTAATCCTAACCTAGTTAATTTAAAGGGTTTAACGATTAATGATATCTCGGAAAAAGTGAATGTTTGCTGCCAGACGGGGACAGATCAATATTCATGGCAGACAGTGCCGGAAGGCGAATGTAATAGGCAGAATAGTGGATGGAGTAATGCGGTCGGCAATAAGTGCAGTTCTTGTTGCGTATGTACTCCGCACTATAATGATTGTGAAAAAAAATATTATGAAAATATTTCAGCCGAACAATGTAGTGGTTATAATACAGAATTCAATAATCCCACTTATCCTCCTCCCGGTTATGACGCTTGTAACGATGGAGTAAATTGTGAATTTAAGGCAACAAATAGTTGTGATGAAGTGAGATAAAATTTATTTATATTGTGATAAATTTTTATTAATTTGGAATAAATATAAATCGAAGCGTCATAACCATTAAATAGAATTTAAAAAATTAAATGAAAAAAAATTTTTATTTTAAATTAAATTTTATTTTACTGATTTTTTTATTATCTGTATTTTTTGGATCTGGCGTATATGCGGCAAACTGCTGCAGGTGCGTAGTATCTATGGGTGAAAATTCTCAACCATTCTGTGAAATTAGGAATCCCAATGATTGTGTCGGCGAAACTTTTTCTGCACAAGGTCAAACCGGTACGGTTGATTGTTATTATTCATACGAAAGCAGTTGCGAGAAATTAATGGGCTGTCCTCAATACCAAGGTCAGCAAGCTTCTCAAGAGACAGGCAAGCCGCTTACGCCGGTAATTAACTTAAAAATAGGTCAAACTGAAATAAAATTTGACGGCGTCGGCTGTGATGGGGAAAAATGCGAAGTTGATTGGATTGCCAAATACATTTCAGTGATTTATCAATACGGGGTGGGAATAACCGCTATTTTGGCGGTGGTAATGGTAATGGCCGGCGGATTTTTATGGTTAATCTCCGGCGGCAGTCCGGACAAAGTCGGCAAGGCGAAAGAATTTATTTTTTCGGCAATAACCGGCCTGACTCTTGCCTTGTTTTCTTTTATCATTTTAAGCGCGATTAATCCGAGCCTGGTTGCTTTTCAGCCAATAAAATTCGGGCAGACTGTCCTGTCTCCTTCTGGCGATACTCCTGGCACTTATAATGTTCCACCCGGCACTATGAGTGGAACCACTGAAGGTGCTGATCCTACCGCATGGGCACTTGCTCAAACTTATGTTAATAATTATGGTATTAGAATGACTTCACCTGTTAGATATGATGGTACACGTCATGATCCTAGGGAACCAGGTTATTCTGGAAATGTTTATGATTTTCATTATGAACCTAATGATCGTTTAGAGCAACAGCTTACCGCTAATGATCCTAGTCCTGAGGTTTTAACCTGGGGAACAGCTTATGGGCAACCGGATGGTTCGGTTTGGGTCAGGGAACCGGGCGGATCAACCGGCTATCATTGGCATGCAGAATTTCCGGCAGAAGGTTGGACTTGGCGGCCAGGCCGATAATTATTACCTCAACCTGCCTGTTGCCGACTTAAGTAGGCTTCCCGTATTCGGGGGTTGAGGATTTATGATTTTGGTGTCGGGGTTAAACCCGTTAGTCAACGGGTCAAGAACCCCGTTGCCAAGTCCAGGCGTTGAGGTTTTAACCTCACCTATCCACTGTTGCCGACTTTTGCTGGTTGACTAATGTGTTTAATATCAACTTGTAAATTAAGCCCGCATCAACGGGGTTAAAACCCAGTTGCCTAGTCCAGGCGTTGAGGTTTTAACCTCAACCTGTATCGCAGTATTTTAATCAAATTAAAAAATGAAAAAAACCATCAAATTAAAATTAATATTTTTTTTGCCGGTTTTTTTTATTTTGTCAATGTTTTTTATTCCGGAAGCATTTGCAGGCTGCTGCAAAGTCACAACATCTCAAGTAAATTGTCGTCCTGAACCAAATACAACAGATTGCTACACTATTTGCAGGTATAGTGGTGCTTGTGTTTATTCGTCAAATGCATGTGAATCATTTGAAGGCTGTCCCCAATATGATTTAGGTTCACCGGAGCTTGAAATTGTAGGCAGCAGCCAGCAGATTAAGCCGGTGACAAATATTCAAATCGGCGGTAAAAATGTTGAATTCAGCGGTGCGAATTGCGATGGCGATATTTGCGAAATTGACTGGATTGGAAAATATATTTCAGTTCTATATCGGTATGGAGTTGGCATTACTGCGATTTTGGCCGTTGTAATGGTTATGGCCGGCGGGTTTTTCTGGCTTATTTCCGGCGGCAGTCCGGACAAGGTTAATAAAGCAAAAGAATTCATCTTTTCCGCAATTACCGGTTTAACCCTTGCCTTGTTTTCTTTTTTGCTTTTGTATGCAATAAATCCAAGATTGGTTATTTTTGATCCGTTAAGGATAAAAGATATGAATTCTCTAAGGGCGGAAAGCTTGACCTCGCCGGCCGCCGAAGCATCTGCTTCTGCCGGCTGTCCTTCAGAAGAACAAAAGGAAAGCGGATTTAGTGCTTATACCACCGGCTATTGCAAGCCGGCAAGGTCTAATTATGATAGCGATGCGTCATTTTTGTGCGCTGTCGGGATTAATTGCTCCTGCCCGGCCGGCAGAAGCTCAAGCTTAAGCTGCAGCAATTCCGCCGGTAAACACTGGGCTCCTTGCCTGCCTTTTGATCCGGATACCACAGCTTATTGCCATGAAACCGCTTCTAATTCTGCCCCTGAGATTGGAACGGTTGCCGCCGACTGGAGCTGTTTTCCCAAAGGCAGCCAGGTATGCATCGGCGGAAATACTTATACGGTTACTGACAAAGGCGGCTGGATTAAAGGGACGCGTTTTGATATCTGGACCGGAAGCGATTGCGCGCAGACTAACCGGGTGACCGGAAATTATACCGTCACAACCGGAGCCTGTAATTAAATCTAAAATCTAAAATCTTAAATCTAAAATCTTAAATCTAAAATCTAAAATCTTAGATTTCTTTGCTAAAGGCGGAAAATCTCAATTTTTTTGAGACGCTTAAAAAATGTTGATTAAAAGCATTTTTTTTGTTTAAGGATCAATTTAAAGCTCTTTGTTGTCGAACAAAAATTGACATAAAGGCTAAACAAGTGTAAAATAGATTCTTAGTTTTACCCTGTTTTTAAATTGTTAAATTATCATCACGAAAACACGAAAGCAAAAAAACAGCCTATTCAGCCTATTCAATAAGTTCAGCTGATTCAGCTAGCTGAAAAAGCCGAGTAGGCTGAACCCACTAGGCGCGAGGCGTCCACGCCGAGCACTTCTTGCTTGGGTAAGGCGGCTTCAATAACGATTGCAGGTTGAGACTAAAGTCTCAACACCTAGTAGCTATTTAGGGGAGCCGGTTTTAACCGGCGACATGGCAAGCCAAGTGTTTTTGTGTTTAAAAGTTTTAATTATTGCAGGCTTATAATGTAGGATTAATCTCCAATTAAATAATTTCCTTTTTATCTCTTTAGGATTCGCAGCGTGCAAGGATAAAAAGTCAAAAAATTTATGATAAAAAAAATCACAATTAAAGGCGCCAGAGTCCACAATTTGAAAAATATCAATATTGAAATTCCCAGAGACAAGCTTATAGTTTTTACCGGAATTTCCGGTTCAGGGAAATCCAGTTTGGCTTTTGATACGATTTATGCCGAAGGCCAGCGCCGCTATGTAGAATCTCTTTCAACCTATGCCCGGCAGTTTTTAGGAATGATGGACAAGCCGGAAGTTGATTTGATTGAAGGACTGTCTCCGGCAATTTCAATCGATCAGCGTTCGGGCTCCAGCAACCCCCGTTCAACTGTCGGAACTGTGACAGAAATTTATGATTATTTGCGCCTGCTATTTTCCAGAGTCGGCAAAGTCCATTGTTATAAATGCGGCAAGGAGCTTAGAAAGCAAAATTCCAGCCAAATTATCAACCAAATTTTAAAGCTGATTGAAAAAGACGATGAAATAAAAATTATGGCGCCTTTGATTTCGGAAATAAAAGGAGGAAAGGTAAAAACTTTTGAAGAAATAAGAAAATCCGGCTTTAAGCAAATCAGGATAAATAATAATTTTTTTGATCTGGATAAAATTACCGATCATGAGATATCTTTAAAAAAAGAGCCGATTGAAATAGTGGTCGGCCATCTAAAATTTTCCGATAATAATAAAGAAATTTTTAAAGAAGAGCTGATAAGAACCATTGAATTGGCGCTTGACTTGGGAAACGGCCAAATCAGAATCATTGTCGGGCCGAAAGAGCACTTTTTTTCCCAGCACTATGTCTGCCTTGACTGTAATGTTGAATTGCCCGACTTGCAGCCCAGGAATTTTTCTTTTAACAGCCCGGCCGGAGCCTGTCCGAAATGCCTCGGACTTGGCACCAGGCTTGAAGTCGATCCCGAGTTTGTAATTCCAAACAGACGCCTGACTTTGGCTCAGGGAGCAATCAAGCCCTGGGCTCGGAATTTTGCCAATCAAAACCAATACGGCAATATTTTAAAAGCCGTGGCCTCTGCTAATAATTTTTCTTTGAATGTTCCGGTTTCTGATTTGGGAAAAAAATCAACCGATATTATATTTTACGGCACTAAAGATAAAAAATATGAAGTCGGAAAAGAACTTTTGGAATTTCCCGGAGTTTTGGCTATTTTGGAGGAAAAATACCAGCAGACAAGTTCTGATTATTTAAAGCAGGAAATCGAGCAATACATGAGAGTTTCAATCTGCCCATATTGCCATGGCAAGCGTTTAAAACCCGAGTCATTGGCAGTCACCGTTGGCGGAATTAATATTTCCGAAATTACCCAAAAAACGATTGAAAATTGCCTTTTATTTTTTAAAGATGTTCAAAAAGGCAAAAATATCAAAGAAAGCTTAGACAGCCGCGACCAAAAAATTTCCGAACAAATTATAAAAGAAATAATCAGCCATTTGGAATATCTGCAAAAAGTCGGCTTAAGCTATCTTACGCTTGACCGCTCTTCGGCGACTTTAGCCGGCGGCGAATCGCAAAGAATCAGGCTGGCTACCCAGCTTGGCTTGTCGCTTACCGGCATTGTTTATATTTTGGACGAGCCGTCAATCGGCCTGCATCAAAGGGATAATCAAAAATTAATTGATACGATAAAACATTTAAGGGATTTGGGAAATACCGTAATTGTCGTTGAGCATGATGAAATGACAATGGAGGCGGCTGACATGATTGTTGACATCGGTCCCGGTGCGGGCGAAGCCGGCGGCCAGGTTGTTTCTGTCGGAACGCCAAGCGAAATTAAAAAAGACAAAAATTCCCTGACCGGAAAATATCTTTCACGAAAGCTAAAAATAGAAATGCCGAAGTCCTGCAGGAAAGGCAGCGGTAAATTTTTGGAAATTATTGGAGCACAAGAATTTAATTTGAAAAATGTTGATGTAAAAATTCCTTTGGGAAAATTTATCTGTTTAACCGGTGTTTCCGGTTCCGGCAAATCGACTTTAATGCTTGAAATTTTAGTTAAAGCGTTAAGCAAGAAATTTTATCGCTCCAAAGATGAACCGGGTAAGTATAAAGAAATTAAAGGAATTGAAAATATCGACAAAGTAATTGCCATTGACCAGTCGCCGATCGGGCGGACGCCCAGAAGCAACCCGGCAACTTATACCGGCGTGTTTACTTATATCCGCGATCTGTTCACCCAGACCCAGGAAGCTAAAATAAGAGGTTATCGTGCGGGAAAATTCAGCTTTAATGCCAAAGCCGGCCGGTGTGAAACCTGTGCCGGAGAAGGCTTAGTGAAAATTGAAATGAATTTTTTGCCTGATGTTTATGTTCCTTGCGAAGAATGCCACGGCAACCGCTACAAAGCGGAAGTTTTGGAAGTACACTATCAGGGAAAAAATATTGCCGATATTTTGAATATGTCCGTTAAAGAAGCAATGTACAGCTTCGCCCAGCAGCCGATTATCTACACCAAGCTCAAAACTCTTTATGAAGTCGGGCTTGGCTATGTTAAGCTGGGTCAAAGTGCAACGACTCTTTCGGGCGGCGAGGCCCAGCGGGTAAAATTGGCCACCGAACTTTCCCGCCGCTCAACGGGCAAGACTTTGTATATTTTGGACGAGCCGACTACCGGCCTTCATTTTGAAGATATAAAACAGCTTCTTTTGGTTTTAAATAAGCTGGTCGACAAAGGCAATACGGTTTTGATTATTGAACATAACCTGGATGTGATAAAATGCGCCGACTGGGTGATTGATCTTGGTCCCGAGGGCGGGAATAAGGGCGGAGAAATTGTTGCCCAGGGAACGCCTAGAGATATTGCTAAAGTTGCAAAGTCGTATACCGGGAGATATCTGAAAGAGGTTTTGAGGTAGCTTATAGCTGGTAGTTGTTAGTTTATAGCATTAAGTTTATAATTTTGAATTTATTACTTAGTCATCTCGACCGAATACACTTGTCTATTTTTGTCATTTGGAGGTCGCCGAAAAGGCGACCGAAGAATCTCGAGATTCTTCGGCCTACGGCCTCAGAATGACAAAAAGAAGCGGACTTAATTATTTCATCGTCGCTCGAAATGATAAAACAAAAAAATCCGCCCATTTGTTTTGCCGCCGAGCCATAAAGGCTCGGCTATGAGTGCAAAATTATTATCCTACCGCGTAGCGGAACCTTTATGGTTCCACTTAAACAGGAAGCATTTTTTATTCATCTAGGTAGCTCGGCGAGACGCCTTGCTCCAAAAAAATCCATACCTCGGCTTGAGGCGTCCACGCCGAAAGGAAACTTTATGGTTCCACGCTTGCCAGCCAAGTCGCCGACTTCAGCTAAAGGCGCCTGTCCGCCTATGGCGGGGATTGGCTTAAAATTAATAGCAGTTAAAAAGTCGGCTCACCCGGGGTCAGGTGTTGGGGTTTTAACCCCAACTTGCCAGCTGGATTAGTCGCCGGCTAAAGCCGGCTTACCCAAAATAACAATTAATAATGAAAAAAATTTTCTTAACAAAAAAATTCCGCCTTATTTTGCAAGGCGGAGCTAGGCAATCGACCCAAGGTCGATTTTTTTTGATCGGTGCTTGCTTAAATAATGAATATGCAAATATGCTTTTTGGCTGGTCAGGTTTATCATAAGTTCCGCCCAGCCGGCGCCCGGATGCCAAAATCCCAAAGGCGTCGCAATTATTATTCCCCAAACCGAAGGCACTATCTGGATTTTGTAAGCCTTTGCAACGGCTTTGAATTTCCGGTTAAGCAGGCGGGAATAATAGTAGATATTTGCTAACCAGCGGGCGTGGAAATGTCCGCAAAGCGTGACTATGAGGCGGTCTTTATAAGGTTTTAAAGCCTGCTGTAAATTTGATGAAAGCAGTGCACTGCTGTCATGAATTGCCAAAATAAACTTATCGTTGTTTTTTTGCAAAGCTTTCTTAAGGAACAAAATTTCAGCCTGTTTTTGCCGGTTTAGCCAATCAAGCTGTTCAGACTGAAAATATTTTTTCCATTTTTGGCTGACTAGGAATGGTTCGGAAGAAAGCCAGACTAAATTTAAGCTTGGCGCAATTTGTTTAATGCCATGCATCTCGCCGTAAATTTCCCTGTAAGCTTCCAGGCTTTTTTTGCTGATGCCGACTTTGCCCCAGGCGCCAGTTGCCAAAATCCAGCCGGTCTCGTGGCCGCCGGAAAGGGAAATAAATTGGCCGAATTTTTTTTCAAGAATTCTTTTAATCCTTAAGCCGGCTTTTTGACTTAGCTTTGTCACCATGCCCTGGTCTTGAAATCCATTGACCTGATCGCCTAAAACTATTGTTTCGTCATATTGCCCATTTTTGGCAATCTCCAAAAATGCCTGGTAAATATAAGTTTGGTTTATTTTATACCAAGCTTTTTTCAGCTTTTCGGCAATTATGGTTTTAAGCCAAAAATATTTTGCGATTTTTGCTAAAACCTCAAAGATTTGCAAAGCCCATTTGACATCATCTATCGGCACCCGATCCTTTGGGTGAATAGAATGAATATCGCTTAAGCACAGGATTTTAATTATTTCCTGCATATTATTTTCCTTTCTCCCAAATTCTGTTATTTTGCTGTCATTAAAGAACAATATTGTAATTGTAGCATTAAAAATAGTTTTTGTTAGCTTGAAAAAAGTGGAGTTTTGTGTTATTTTTAGGAGGTAGCTGGTAGAATGTAGGATTTATTTTCTATTTTTCCTTTTTAAAATCAACATAGCGTAGCCTTATTATTAATTAGCTGTTAGCTTTTAGCTTATAGCTTATAGAAGGGCGAAGCTATGTATATTCAATCTTTTAAACAATTAACGGTTTGGCAGAAATCAATTAGATTAGTTAAGGAAATTTACATTCTAACTCTTAGTTTGCCTCGTGAAGAATTGTATGGCTTAACTAGCCAGATGAGAAGATCGGCCGTCTCTATTCCATCAAAAATTGCAGAAGGTAAAAAAAGACGAACAAGAAAAGACTTTATTCAGTTTTTGAGAATTGCAGACGGTTCAGCGGCAGAGCTTGAAACTCAAATTATTATTACTAAAGATTTATATCCATATATCAGTAGCATAAAATCAGAATCTTTATTGCTAGAAGTTCAAAAAATGCTAATTACCATAATTAAAAAATTAGAAAATAACTAAAAGCTAAAAGCTAAAAGCTATAAGCTATGCCTAACTACGACCACAAAAAAATCGAAGCCAAATGGCAGAAAGTTTGGGAAGAAAAAAAATCATTTTCTGCCAAGAATAAATCCCGAAAGGAAAAATATTATTGTTTGGTTGAATTTCCCTATCCGTCCGGCGATGGTCTTCATGTCGGCCATCCCCGAAGCTATACCGCTTTGGATATTTTGGCGCGAAAAAGGCGGATGCAGGGCTTTAATGTTTTATATCCCATAGGCTTTGATGCTTTTGGCCTGCCTTCGGAAAACTACGCGATAAAAACCGGAATTCATCCGTCAATTACAACGGAAAAAAATATCGCCACTTTTACCCGTCAGCTTAAATCGTTTGGCTTTTCTTTCGACTGGAATAGGGTGATTGAGACAACCGACCCGAAATATTACAAATGGACCCAGTGGATTTTCCTTCAAATGTATAAAAAAGGCTTGGCATATAAAGACAAAATTTCAATAAATTGGTGCCTTTCCTGTAAAACCGGTTTGGCAAACGAGGAAGTGGTAGCCGGAAAATGCGAACGCTGCGGCGGGGAAGTTCAAAGAAGGCAAAAAGAGCAATGGATGCTGAAAATTACCGAATATGCCGACCGGCTGATTTCCGACCTTGATGATGTTGATTATTCAGAAAGAATTAAAACCCAGCAGATTAATTGGATAGGAAGGTCGGAAGGAGCAATAATAAAATTCGAAATCCGAAATACCAAATCCTCCGCCGAAGGCGGATGCGCCTCTGGCGCAGAAACCAAAAATCCAAATCTTGAAGTTTATACGACCAGGCCCGATACTTTATTTGGGGCGACTTTCATGGTGATTGCGCCGGAGCATGAGTTAATCTTAAATCTAAAATCTAAAATCTTAAATCTTAAAGAAGTTGAGGAATATTTACAGGCGGCAAAAAAGAAATCTGACATTGAAAGAACCGAATTAAACAAAGAAAAAACTGGAGTTGAGCTGAAAGGAATCAAGGCAATCAATCCGGCAAATAATAAAGAAATTCCGATTTTTGTGGCTGATTATGTCCTGGCAACTTACGGCACCGGCGCCATTATGGCAGTTCCCGCCCATGACCAGCGCGACTGGGATTTTGCTAAAAAATATAATTTGGAAATGATTCAGGTAATAAGCGGCGGTGACATTAAAAAATCCGCTTTTGAAGACATTAAATCGGGTAAAATGATCAATTCCGATCAGTTTAACGGCATGTCTGTTGAATCGGCGATTGCTAAAATTATTTCATGGCTGGAAAATAAAGAATTGGGGAAAAAAGCGGTCAACTATAAGCTCCGCGACTGGATTTTTTCCCGCCAGCGCTATTGGGGCGAGCCTATCCCGATGATATTTTGTGAAAATTGCAAAAATACCGGCGCAAGCCAAGACGGCTGGGTAATGGCAGAGGAGAAAGATTTGCCAATAAAGCTTCCTGATGTAAAAAAATATGAGCCAACAGACAGCGGCGAATCGCCTTTGTCTGCGATAAAAGATTGGGTTAATGCCAAATGCCCGATTTGCGGTTCTGATGCCAAAAGAGAAACTGATACAATGCCGAACTGGGCGGGTTCCAATTGGTATTTTTTGCGCTATATCGATCCGCGAAATAATAAAGAGCTTGCTGGTGATGATTTGCTAAAATATTGGGCGCCGGTTGATTGGTATAACGGCGGAATGGAGCATACCACCTTGCATCTTTTATATTCGCGATTCATCTATAAATTTTTATATGACATAGGAGCAGTACCGAAGTCTTGCGGCAGCGAGCCTTATAAAAAAAGGACTTCTCATGGCATGATTTTGGGAGCCGGCGGCGAGAAGATGTCAAAATCCAGGGGAAATGTGGTTAATCCCGACGATGTGGTAAAGGAATACGGCGCAGATACGCTTCGGATTTATGAAATGTTTATGGGTCCGTTTGACCAGACAATTCCTTGGGATTCTAAGGGCGTGGTTGGGGCCAGGCGTTTTTTGGAAAAAGTCTGGCAGATTTATAATGGTTTTGTGGAAATTACCGATTCGGCAAACCGGTCAATTCTTTCCCTGCTTCACCGGACATTAAAGAAAGTAAGCGATGATATTGAAAGCCAGTCTTACAATACGGCGATTTCGGCAATGATGATTTTAGCCAATAAAATAATTGAAACGGGAAAAATGGATATTGAAACCGCTGAATATTTTTTGAAAATACTTTCGCCTTTTGCCCCGCATATTTGCGAGGAAATCTGGCAAGCTACCGGAAACAAAGGCTTAATCAGCGATCAAAAATGGCCAAAGTATAATGCCCAAATTGCCTTTGAACAGGAAATTGAATTGATAATTCAAGTCAACGGCAAGGTTCGGGATAAAATTAAAGTTAAGCCTGATATTACCGAGCAGTCCGCCGAAGCCAATGCCTATAAAAGTGAAAAAGTGCTAAAATATTTAGAAGGTAAAGAAGTTAAAAATGTTATTTTTGTTCCCGGCCGGCTGATCAATTTTGTTATTTAGTTAATTAATAATAAATAATTGTTAAAAGCTATAAGCTACTAGCTACCAGCTAATATTATATGCAAATAATCCAAGTCGGCGACGAATTTAAAGAGCATTGGGACAATTTTGTCAAAACAAACGCTCCCGATGGCGGCCTGCTCCAGTCTTGGGAATGGGGCAATTTTCAAAAAACCTTGGACAACAGGGTTTTTCGGCTCGGAGTAATTAATGGCGATGGGAAGCTGCAGGCGGCGGCTTTGATTATCGAACATGATTTGCCTTTTGAATATAATTATCTTTATTGCCCTCGCGGACCGGTGATTAATACTTTGAAAATATCCGATCTTAATTCTTTATTTGCCGAAATAAAGTCGATTGCCAGAGAAAAAAAGAGTTTTTTATTCAGAATAGATCCGCCTTGGGTTTTGGGCAATGAAAAAATGATTACCGATTCAGGCCTGCGAAAAGGAGAAAATGAAATTCAGCCAAAATGCAATTTTATAATTGACATTACCAAAACCGAAGAGGAGCTGCTTGCTTTTATGAAGCCTAAAACCAGGTACAATATCGGCTTGGCGGAGCGCAAGGGTGTAAAAATCAGGATAAGCGATGACGTGCTGGATGCTGAATCTTTTTGGCAGCTGGTAAAGCAGACTGCCGGCCGCGACGGCTTTCATCCTCATTCAAAAGAACATTATAAAAAAATGTTTGAAACTTTTTATAAACAGCAAATTATCAGGTTTTTTATTGCGGAATATGATGGAAAAATAATTGCGATGAATATGGTTTCGTTTTTCGGAAACGTCTGCACTTATTTGCACGGCGCATCGGCCAATATGTATCGCGAGATTATGTCGCCTTATTATTTACAATGGCAGACGATTTTAGAGGCGAAAAAAATGGGCTATAAATTTTATGATTTTGGCGGAGTAAACGGAGAAACATTTTTTAATGAGAAATGGAAAGGAATCACCCGTTTTAAGACCGGCTTTTCTTCCAATACCAAGCCCAGAGAATACGTCGGTTGTTTCGAACTTGTTTTAAACCCGGTGATTTTTTCAATGTATAAATTTGTTAAGCAGATCAGAGGATAAAAAAGTGAGTTTTTAAAAGCCTGTAAAAAGTAAATTAGAAGCGAGTAAAAGTAAATTAAAAGCTAATTTAATTTACTTCTAATTTACTCTTACTTGCTTTTATACGCTTTTCAAACTTGCTTTTAACTGCTTCTAATTTACTTCTATCAGCTTAATTTATAATTCCTAATTATTCTTAAATGATAATAGTCAAGCCGACCAAAGCCGGAATCGCCCAGGCGGTAAAAATTTTGAAAAATCAAGGAGTTATTGTCTATCCGACCGATACCGCCTATGCTTTAGGCGGAATTTTTGATTCTAAAAAAGTGACAGAAAAAATTTTAAAGATAAAAAAAAGAAAAGATGAAAAATTTACGCTGATTTCAAGCGGTTTTAACCAGGCTGATAAATTTTTCAAGCTTAGTTTGCCGCAGAAAAAGCTTGCAAAAAAGCACTGGCCTAAACCGCTTTCAATTGTTGTTTCTAAAAGATTTGCCATAAGGGTGCCGCTTGAAAAAATTTCTAGAAATCTGGCAAAGTCGGCAAAAAGGCCGTTAATTGCCACCTCGGCTAATATCAGCGGACAAGAGACGCTTTATGACAGCAAGGAGATAATTAAGCGGTTTAAAAATAAAAAAAATCAGCCAGATCTGATTATTGATTTAGGCAGGCTGAAAAAAGTTAAAACTTCAACAATTATAGCTTGTAAAAATGATAAAATCGAAATTTTAAGGCAGGGAAGCGTGAAAATTTAAAAAACAGCAGTAATCTTTTGTGCTGTTTTCATGGATATTAAAAACCTAAAATAAAATAGCTGGCAATCGCAAACAATATTATTAAAATAAGCGCCGCATGCCAAAATTTGATTTTTCTTCCAATTAATTCTTGAGGATAAATCATATTCTTATTATAGCATATTTTTGGTGAAGGCTTAAGCTGTAATACATTGGTTTCTTGTTTTGAAAAAAATATTAATTTAACATTCCAAAATACTAAATGAACAAATTCAATAGCGATGAATAAACCAAAAAATAAATCTTCAAAATTTTTGTCTAATGCGGATGCGCTTGATAAGGTTAAGATTATCTGCAAAACGTATGATATAAGCCCTGCAAAATCAAAGGGACAGAATTTTTTAATTAATCAGGAAATAGTAGATAAAATTATTTTTGCCGCGAATATTGAGGAAAACGACACGATTGTGGAAGTCGGCCCGGGATTGGGCATCCTAACCGAAGGGTTGCTGAAAAAGGCCAAAAAAGTAATTAGCATAGAATTGGATAAGAAGCTCTTTTCTTTTTTGCAGGCAAAATTTATCGGTATTTCCAATCTGCAGCTTATTTGCGACGATATTTTAACTACTAATTCTATAAGCTATCAGCTAAAAGCTGAAAGCTATAAAATTATCTCCAACTTGCCCTATAACATTACATCTCATTTTCTGAAAAAATTTTTAACGGCTGAAAATCGGCCACAAGAAATGACATTACTGGTTCAAAAGGAAGTGGCTGAACGTATTTGTGCAAAGCCGGGTCAGATGAGCCTGCTTACGGTTTCTGTAAATCTTTATGGTCGGCCGGAAATAATCAGCTTGGTTGATAAAAATAATTTTTGGCCGGTTCCGCAGGTTGACTCGGCAATTTTAAAAATAAGTGAAATAAAAAATAAAGAAGCGGTGGATAACTATTTAGGGGCAATCTCCGAAAAAGAGTTCTGGCGGATCTTGAAAATCGGTTTTTCCGCCAGGCGGAAACAGCTTCATAATAACCTTTCTGCCGGCTTAAAAATTCCATCTGAAGAAATAAAAAATTTGCTTAAAGAAGCCAAATTTGATCAAAAAGTCCGCGCTCAGGACCTCTCGATAAAAGATTGGATATCAGTTATTAATCAATTATTGTTTTATATGGGTAAAATTTCAAAATAAACCCTTGCCTTGTATTGCTTATTTTTGCTATAATATATTTAGTTATTTCGAAATAATATTTGTCTTAATTTTTTTGGGTAATAAATAAAAGAAATAATATAATATGGCCTCCAAAAGCGGTAAAAAAGAAAAATTTATTATTTTGGAGGAAATTTACCAAGATGAGAAAAACAAAAGATCAAAAATTTCTCTCAAGGAATACTTTGGGGATCCAAAGAAAGCGGAAAGATTTTTATCCGGAGCGATTATAATTTTTAGCCTGGCGGCAATTGCGCTGGGTTTTTTTCAAATAAAATTTAATATTTACGGCGCATTTTCCAATAAAGGCGACGAAAGCGTTTCTAAGAAAGATCCGGACGATTTGCTTGGCCTAAGCCAAAAAGATACCGATCAAGACGGTTTGTCGGATTATGATGAAATATATGTATATATGACAAGCGCTTATTTGCCGGACAGCGACGGAGATGCAATCAGCGATTCTCAGGAAGTGATTGTCGGAACCGACCCAAATTGCCATAATTTCAATAAAAATTGTTTTGCGGTCTGGGAAGATGAATTTGAAGAAGATCAGGAAGGCAGCGCCTCAGCTTATGGCAACGAGGCGTCAAATGTGCAGAATCCGCTGCTTTCCGGCGATGTAAAAGCCAGCCAGCTGCGCAGTGCCTTGAAAAATGCCGGAATGTCCGATGAACAATTGTCCAGTTTTACCGACAGCGATCTTATCCAAATGTATCAGGATATTTTAAGCGAAAACAATGCGGCTTCCACCCAGATTACACAGACGACTAATTCGTCAAATAACAATGAATTAAGCAATCTGAGCGCCGATGAAATTCGCAAGCTTCTGGCCGAATCGGGAGTTTCAAGTGAAATGCTAAGGGGTGTTTCTGATGATGATTTAATGCAATTAGTTCAAGAAACTTTAGCCAATTATTAATAAGAAATGTCTAACTTAAAAAAAGAAATCAAAAATTTAAATTTAGAATTAGAAACAGACGAGGATATTTTGCCAAAGCAAAATGGATTTTTTTATCGTTTTAAAAAGTCGGTATCGGGATTGGTGATAGCAAGCATGATTATGAATATGATGATGCCGGCTATTACTTACCCTTTTAAACTCAACGAGGTTTTATCAGACAGCGGTCTAAGTCAAATATTGGATAATTTGGATGAAAATAAGCTTGAAGAAATTATTTTCAAGCTGCTTGGCGTTGAGGCGGCGAGCGCTCAGGCATATTTGCCTGAATTTGGAGGAATGACCGGATCAATTCAGCCGGGCTCGTCAATGGACGCCAAAAATTATTGGGAAAAGGCTTTTGGTCTGGATTCAGTAAAGGTTTTTGATAAAACTACAAAAACGGCAGTAAAAGCGGTTGGGACATTGGCGAAAGCATTAGATACTAAAAGAAGAACGGAGGAGCTGACTGATCAATCTTTAAAAAATGTTGCCTGGGTTGCCCTTAAACAGAGCCTGCATACCATGCTTAATACTTTTGCTTACGATGTCGCCACTTGGATTGCCACCGGCGCGGCTGGCGAGAAACCGATGTTTTACGATGTCAATTGGGGCGAATATATGACCGGATTGATTGATTCAGCTGCCGGTGATTTTGTCGATAGATTAAGCGAGGATTGGCTCGGTTTCAGCGTCTGCAATCCTTCCGGCAACTTAAAAGTAAGAATCGGACTCGGCATTGCCGAAACCAGAAGGCCGAAGCAGCCGGACTGCACGGTTTCTAAAATGATAAATAATTGGGACAGCTTTATTAATGATTCTGACTTTTTAGAAAAATTCGATGTCGCTTTTGATGCAAGTGAAAATGATTTGGGAATTGCCATCAGCATGTTCGGCAAAAGCAATGAAATGGTTGAAAGCAACTGGTGGCGCGGAATTCTTCAGCGCATTGGCGATGATGAATCAAAGGGCGTAGTTTCAAAAATTTCTGAAAAAATATTTACTCCGAGCTTTTTGGTCAGCGAGCAGGGAAAAGAGCTTTTAAAAAGTGCAAAAGACGCTGATTATGAAAAAGTCCAGTTCGGCGATATCATGCTTGACGCGGTAAGCACTTTTATTAATACATTGGCGGGAAAATTATTTGAAGAATTATTTAAAAAAGGCTTAGCAGCGGTATATGGCAAAGGAGATTCTGAAAGCGATTCAAGTGATAGGTTTTCACTGCCCGATTTGCCGGGATTTAATTTCGGCTCAACCGGCGAAAATGAAATATATACCGGAGATACCGGGCTTGGATTTTACGGCGGCAGGCAGGGTGCTCAAAGCCGGTTTATTGATTTTTTAAACGCCGGCATCAGCGAAGTCGGCCAATATGATATTTTAACGAAATTTACCAGCTGTCCGGATTCAGCCAATCCCGGCCCGGATGAATGCGTAATTTTGTCCGGATTCAGGCAGGCGATAGAAAAGGAAATTACGCTTTCTCAGGCGATTGAATCTGGCTACATTGCCGGCGACAAGCCTTTTGGCTCAATGCAATTTAACGGCCAGGAATCTTTGAGAAGCGGCTTTCCTTACAGAAGCTTGCTGATTTTAAGATCGCACCGAGTTATTCCGGTGACTTGGGAAATTGCGGCGGCGGCAATTAATAAATTTGAAAAAGGCGGCTCAAGAAGCTTGAATGAATTAATCGGTTCTTTTAATGATAAAAGTAGTATTTATTATGGATTAATTGATCCCGACTGGGTATTAAAGCTTCCTGAACATTATTGCAAGGCTCAGGGATACGGGGAAAAGATACTTTATGAAGAAGTGACTGAAGGAATTGACAACAACGCCGATGGCGATTTTAATGACGATTCAGATGTTCCGCCGATAAGGATGGTCGGCCGAAGCCAATACTGCGCTGATTTTCAATCTTGCTTAAAAGAGACGGAAGATGGTGCCTGCATGTGGGGCTATTGTGTTGAAGAAAGGCGGATTTGGGATTTGGATGCTTCTTCCTGTCCAAAAGAATTCAATACCTGCCAGACATTCCAGGGCCGAAGCGGCAATGTTTTCAGCGCTTTGCAGAATACTCTGGATTTCAATGGCTGTAATATTAATAATGTCGGCTGCCGCTGGTATTGCCAGCATTATAATCCAATCAGCAAAGTTTGGGATTGTACAAGCGAAAGCGAAAGAACTTTAAATGTTTGCGTCGAATCAACTGTCGACAGCAACGGAGTAGCCGGTTGTGCGGTAGCGGCTAACTGTGATATTAATGAAGGCCAAAATAGATGTTTTGACCAAGGAAACGGGATTGAAGTAAAAATTAGCGAACCCTGCAGTTCAAGTTCGAAATGGTGGAATACTGCAACTGAAAAATGCAGCATTTTAAGCAGCGAGGCTGCTTGCACAATTCCCCGCAGCGGCATCCAGTGCTATACTAGCGGCTGTGAAAAGTTTGATAATTTATTATCTAATCCCAGCTTTGAAGTGCCGCCTCAGCCGAGAATTCCCGGAGTTTTGACTTTTGATATTGCCCAGAATTGGAAAATCAATGAAGCCTATATTAATTATTTTATTTTAGCCGGCGGCGACAGGGAGCAGGTTTATGACGGTTCAAACAGCTTAAGATTTTATAATAGCGGCACGAATGTTACTGCTGAAATCAATTCGGATGGAATCAATCTTGTTCCAGGAAAGCAATATACATTTTCAGGAAAAATTTATAACAATTTGGTTTCCGGCAAAGCCACAATAACCATAAACGGAACATCAAAGGAAATTACTGAAAGAAAAGAAGGCTGGCAATCTTTAGATTTTGAATTTCTTGGTGCAATTAATACAAGTATTAATATTCAAATTGGCGGGACAATTTCAAGCGGAGGACAGGTTGCCGGCAGTATTTGGTTTGATAATTTCAAAATTACCGAAAGCTGTTCGGTGAATCCGATTAAGCTCACATTAATCGGAACTATGGAAACTGATCAAAGCAAGCTTCATCTTGACCGCAATGCATCTGAATGTCCTTCAGATAAAGCCGGCTGTTCGGAGTTTATCAGGACAAAAGTCGGTTTGGGAACCAATTTATATAGAAATTCCAGCTTTGAAATATGGCCAGAAGGCCAGCTTTTTCCGCCGGGCATGACTTATGGCGATCAATGGGAAACAAGCAATAGAATTGAAAAAATTTACAGCGGCCTTGAAGGTTCTTTAAGCGTTAAACTGATTAATGGCGGCGCAGTGGGCAAAGAGCATGATTTCCAGTCAGAAAGCATTATCGGCATGAAGCCGAATACCGCTTATCGGATTTCCCTTTGGGCTAAATCGGATGAAAAGGTTGATTCAAAATGGTCTGTTGGAGTTCTTTATAAAAGATCTAACGGATCGATTAATCATGACGATTTAACCATCAATGATAAAAAAGAGTTAAGCCTTAATTCGAATTGGCAGCACTATATTTTTAATGCTTATGGAACAGATATCGGCGGTTCTGAATTTAAGATCAGTTTTAATAACGCAAGCACCGATCCGAATGTTCCAATTTATCTGGATGCCATTCAGATAGAAGAAGTGCCGTCAAGCAATTCATATTTTTCTGAATATAAAGATTACGGCAAGGTTAATTTGTCTTATATTAAAAAAGCTCCGGAATCCCTAGGCTGTAAAGGCTATACCAAAGAGCGGCCAAGCCCTTATGTTATTGACGGCATAGTAGCTAAAGAACAATGCCAAGGTGAAAATTTAGTTTGGAAAAAAGCCTGTCTTGGCGGCGAAAATAACGGAAAAAATTGCAATAGTATTTCGGATTGTCCCAGCGGTTCATGCGTTCCACGGGGTTGCGAGGGAGACAAATGCTGCCATGAAATTGATCCGGCGGAATGCTATAGTTATTCCCCGTATTGTTTCGCTGATGAAGTCGGCTGCAATTCGTATAACCCGACTGAAGGAAATATATCAATCCAGTCGGTTGTTGCAAGAGATGATTATTGCCCGGCGGAGTGTATCGGCTATGATTCATATAAGCAATCGGCAACATATTTTGAAAGCAAAGAGGCTTTAGACTTCTTTATTCCTTCAACTGCCGTTTCTTGTACCGCGGCAGACGCCGGCTGCGATGAATTCACCAATTTGGATGAAATTTCTCAAGGCGGCGAAGCCAAGGAATATTATAAATATCTCCGGTTGTGCAAAAAACCCCAGGATGCTGATGCTTATTGCAAGACTTTTTATGCCTGGCAGGGTTCAAGTGAAACCGGCTATCAATTAAAGACTTATGTTTTATCAACCGCCAATGCCTTAAGTAATGAGCCAAAAAGTACAATCACTGATTTAGAAGATTGGCCAAGCGAGTGGTGCAGCGATAAAACGTTAGATGCAAACGGCCTGCCTAATTGCTGCAATGGTCCCGATGATTTGGAAAAAAATCCATTTTGCCGGGAATTTTATGATATTAATGGAACAATTTACTATAAAATTTATCAAAATACAATCAGCTGTTCAGACAACTGCCATCCTTTCCGCAAGACCCGCCTGGGAGAAAACGATTCGGATGCGGAGACAAATTGCAAAGCAAGCAACGGAAGCTGGGATTCTGCTAACTTAGTTTGCATTTATCAGGCCATACCCGGCCAGGGAATTGCCTGTTCCAGCCGCGCGATCGGCTGCCGGGAATACCGCGGAAATGCCGGTGCAAACATTTTTACCGCGTTTTTTGAAGACTTTGAAAGCGGAACGGAAAGCGGCTGGAAAATCGGACAAATCCAAAGCGAAGCTTTGTCAATTGCCGGCCATTCAATTATGAGCCAGTCTCTAAAATTAAAAACGTCGATAGGTGTTTTGACGGATTCTGCAGGTAATCCAATAAATTGCAATGATTTGACTTTACGGTCATGCGATGCAAATAATCCGCAAGACTATAATTGTTATGATAGGGCGGCAAATGCCTGCAAGGCTAAAGATAGTGACCGGTCGGATATTTGCTTGGTGCAAGTAGGCGAACAATATTGCAGTGTTTTAGGCAATACGATAAAGCCGAAAAAGACCTATTTGATTTCTTTTTGGGCGAAGAGCGCTTCCGCCAATATTGTACAGGATTTGGAAATTAAATTTATAAATAATAACGATGTTTCAGATGTTCTAACTCCGCAAAAAATAAATATCCAGCCGGATTGGGATTATTATCTGTTTGGTCCGTATAAGGCGGAAAATATTATCAGAGCCGACGGCGCCATTGATCCGTCAATCGCCATAGATTTTGCTTCAAGAACAGGAGAATTTTATGTTGATAACTTAAGGATTCAGGAAGTTAAAAATTATGTTTATGTAAATAAGGGCACCTGGGCAACTCCGCAGAGCTGCGACCAAAATCCGTTTGTTGAAAACGGCCCGATTAGGGCGCCTCAATTCATGCTTGGCTGCAAGCAGTATTTGGATATTTCAAATTTAGTCCATAATTTGAGGTCGTTCAATAAATTGTGCCGGGAAATCGCCGTTGGCTGCGAAGCGATGATTGATACTAATAATTCAACCTCTCCGTTCAGCGAGACTTTCAATCAAAATGACATATATGACAATGGCACTGATTATACAACCGATGATGATGTTGATTTTTCCCTGACTGTTCCGCAAGACAAGCTGGTATATATTGTCAACCGCCTTGCTTATCAATGCGAACAGCCGTATAAAGGCTGTCAAATTTTGGGGCTGCCGTTAATTAATATAAATAATGAAGTTGTCGGTTATAATACGGTGAGCAAGATTAATAATCCCGATGATTATGCTAATTCATTATGCAGAAATTCCGAAGTCAGCTGCGAGGAATTTTCTTCAGGCAACAAATTTTCATATTTCAAGTCTCCGGGCCAAAAGACCTGTGAATATCGGCAGATTCCCAATCAGTCAAAATTTGCCTGGTATAAAACCGGTTCAATATCGGTTAATCCGGATTGTCCGATAAAGCAGCCGCCTTTAGGGACGGTTCATCCAAAGAGCGGCTGGGTCGGCTTATGTCCCGAACAATACAATAATTGCACCCAATTTGTCGATTCGGCGACAAAATTCGGCAAAAATTTGATCTTCAATTATGATTTTGGAATGGATATTGACAGGGATACCGGAGGAATTCCCGATGGCTGGTATCAAGAGGCCGCAGCAGCGAATGTGGAATTATTTCAAAAAATAAAAGTTCAGCAGGGAAAATTATATATTTTCGGAGTCACCAGCAATGCTGATCCAGCAACAGTTGATCCTCTTCTTGGCTATTCGCCAAATCCGCTGCTGAAAGATACTGATTTCAAATTTGAAATCAGGGGCTGTGAATCAATCAGTTCTTTTGATCACTCTTTGATTGAAGAAAAAAATTGTGCAGATAAAACTACGGGAAATCTGGTATTGCCAAAAGCAGCATGTCAAAACGATAGTGATTGCGGCTCCAATCGCTGTGCTAAAATTTTAGCCATGCCGCCTGAAGTCTATCAAAATGATGACAGGACAAATGAAACTATTTCCGGGCTTAGGGGAGAAAGGGAATATACCGGCAGATTTTTCAGTCCTTTTGACCAGTATTGCGAAATAAGAATAATTGCCAGTCCTGAAGCCGACTTTATAGCTAAAGTAAGAAAGAATTTAAATAAAGTTTCAGCCAGAGAGGCGCTTGTCAATTATGCCTTAAGCGATACGGTTGACAAAATGAGCTGCAATGGCGTGGCTGACGAAAAAGCCGGCTGCGTGCTTTTCAACGACCGAAGCTATGTCAATTATCGGCTCGGCGAAGATGATATAAGCTACTTGGCTTTTGATGCTGATATTTCAGGCAGATCGTCCGGCAATGAATTAATAAACAACGGCTTGCCGGTTATGGAAAGCAACACTTCGGCCTATCGGGTTGATTCAAATATTGTTTTAAAAACAAAGCCTGACCGCGAATGCGAAGCTTGGATTTATCCAAACAGCTTTACCAATTTTTCCGAAGAGAAAGTTGAAAGGAATTTTTCCACCAGCATTATTACCTGCAACTCAATGGAAAGCGACGGCAGCTGCAGCGGTTTTGCCTTTAATAACAACAAGCTGGGTACTTGCCGGATAGATTCGTCGACACCACCCGTGTCTTCCTGCATAAACGATTCAGACTGTTCAGCTGGATTTAAATGCTTCAGGCAGTCTTATGATTATTATAATAATCCGGAGCAAGTTAAAAATCTAAGCGGTTTCAGCAAACCGGGATATTATTTCGCCAAAGGCGGAGTCTGTACCGCCGGACAAGCCGCTGGTGCAAGCTGTATAGACGATTTTCAATGCGCCCTTGTTGCCGGCAGTTGCGATAAATTCGTTTTTGGCTATTATCCTTTTTCGGAAATGAAACAGTTAGGCGGCCTTACTATATCGCAAAGCACTGATTTCGAAGCCGGAATATTAAAGCCTTATGGCTGGATTTTGGATGATCTTCTTCCTTTAAATAGTGAGCCGCCGGATTTTTCCAAGGCAGAATGGAAGCCAGGATATGCAATGCTTATTAATAATCCGGTTAGTGCCCAGCAGCAGGGAATTGACCCGTTTGCGCCGTCTGGACGGGCTTTTGTCAGAGTTAGCGGCCCATTCAGAATAAAATCAGAAGAAATCGAGGCTTTTAGCAGTACCGAATATTTTATTTCCGGTTATCTGAATACCGTTAATTTGGCCGAAGGAAGCGGTCTTATCTCAATCAGGGAATTGGATGGAGATGGCAATAAAATCGGCAGCGACAAGCCTTTATTGAGGCTTCAAAAAGGCAATGGCTGGTCGCTTTTGACTAATAATTTTATAACCGAATCAGCTACTGCAAGGCTAGAGGTGATATTAAGCAATTGGAATGATAATGGCGGATTACATGATGGGGTTTCTGGCGATACTTATTTTGATGATGTGAAAATCCGCCCGGTGCTGAAAGCCGCCGGCCTGGAATTCGATGATACTTATATTGTTCCAAGCTGCCGAATTTATCCGGCATCCGATTCTTTAAGCTGTGATTATTATACCGATAAAAATTACCGCTTGCGCGGCTGGCTTGGCTATTGCCTGCAGCCCGATCCGGCCAATGCAAGCCAGTGCCTGCTTTGGTGGCCGGTTGATTTGATTGAAGGCGGCTATGCTCCGGAACAGCCTTCGAATATCCCGTCGCCTTTATATTATTGCCTGGGTGCGGTTGAAGACCTTTATTATTTGAATAAATGCTTATTTGAAAACGGAGAGCTGTGTTCTTCGGTTAATTCCAGGCCGAACAGTTCAGAAACTTTGCCAAGAATTTTCAGCTGGGAAGTGCCGCAAGATTGGAAAATTCAGGACTGGCAGATTCAAAATATTTCCGCCGGCGCCATGATAGTTGACTGCAATCCTCCGGAAAGCGGCGCTCCGTATTGCCAGACACAGACAGCTTATTCCAGGCTGGTTTTCAATCGGCATCCTTTGGAGGAAAATGCCTGGGTCAACAGAGACGGCATCAAGGCAAAATTAAATTATAGCAGCCAGGGCCTTTTGGAAAGCATTGATTTTGAAGTTTTAGGCGCTAATTGCGTTTGTAATAATATTGACATTACTTTTGTCATTAAAAATATTTGGTGCCGGTATTTGGTCCAGACAGTGACGCTATTTGGCCAAAACAAAGCCTGGTTTAATCGGATTTCCGAAGAAGGCGCCAAAAGATTTGTCATTCCCGGTCTTGGCTATCTTGAAAGCGCTGATTATTTGCTTTTTGGATCGGCAGTTCCGCCCGAGCCGGCCGGCGAACCGGAAGCCTGGAATTTGTCTGACGATTCTTGGATTCGGCCTTTGCTGGTTGCCCGGCCTTATTTTGAAATGTTTGAAGCTCCCTATCAGGCAAGGGCGGGTACTCCGTATGCCTGCGTTCAGGGTTCAGCCGCTTTTTGGGGCAAGCCTTGCAGTTATCCCGGGGAATCAGGCGTAACAAATATCATTGCTTGGAGCCAAAATTCAGATAATTCAAAAGATCCTTTAGAACATTTTATAAATTACTATGGCAAAGAAAGCTTAATGCGCTTATTTGCCAGAACCTACGGCTCATGGGAATTCCAGGGCTATGGCGTTTGCCGGCCGGATCCATCATTGGAAACCCCGCCCGTGCCAATAGAAGCTATTTGCGCCTGTCCGGAAAGCGAATGTGCAAAACTTGATAAGGACATCACTTATAAGGCATGTGGAAAAGGAATTTGCTCTTATTTTGATGAGGGCGGGCGATTAATTCCCGACTCCAGCGATGAAGCGTTGGTTCCGGATAATATCGTCAAATGCGAAACGGATCAAGAATGTTTGGATAGTCGCTCATGCGAAAACAATGTGTGCAAGGGAACATTGGGCGTTGGATGCACCACTCATTTGGATTGTCCGATATCGTTTTGCATCCCAACCGGCCAGTCCTGCGAAGTCGATCTTTGGGATTGCATTTCACTGAAACAATTAATTTCAGATGCCGCCACAATGGTTATCCAAACCTTTTATACCGATAGCTATTTAACTATTGAATTGGTTATTGTCTTAATTGTTGTAAAACTAATTGGCATGATACTGCTTTCTTGCGGCCCGAAAAGTTGCAGTAATAGTAGTGGCTGCGATATAGGTGAAGGCACGTGTATTTCGTTTATTTCTTACCTTCTTTTAAATTGGGGAATCAGTGACTCAGACGATCCCAATGGGCTTGATTGGGTTATTAATTCTTTAATTGCTCCGATTTTAGGCACGATGACCGGTGACGCCAGTGATGGTAGTGGCAATGTTATACAAAATATTTTAAATTTAATAGGCTTAGGAGAATCTAATGAAACTCTTTTTGAAAGCGATGTTGGAATTTTTGCCTTTATCGGGGATATTTTCGGCGAGCAGTTAGGCACTGTTTTGGGAAGCGTGTGCAGTAATACTCCTTTCCGTTGCTCAGGAGGTAAAAAGCAAAGATGCTGCTGGTGGAGCAACTGTAATCCTTTTACAACCAGCCAAAGCCGATGCGAAGCCGGGCCTTTTGCCGGAAAGATTTGTTCAACTGCTTCTGTGGATGAAAGCGGAGATCAATGTCCAGAAGATTATATTTGCGAGCTTAAAAGCGAAACCTCGTCTTATATTGATGTATCCGGTTTTGACTGGAAAGAGCCGATTTCATCGTGTCCAAATAATGTAAGGCCTTTGGGGTACTGTGAAGGCGGAATCTATGATAAGCTGCCATGCTTCAATAATGAAAGCTGCATTGGCTTTAAAGGCAAGTGCGATGAAAATCAAATATGCGTTACATCTGAAGTAAACAAATATATTCCGCAAATCGCTTCTTTTGATACGGTATGCAGTAATGGTGCATATGCAATTTGGGTGCAAAATATCTGTAAGTATGATTTAGGGGAGTTTGATGAAACCGCTGAATTTATTATGTCTTCAAGGCCATTTGTTAGACTTGAAGTTTGCAGTGGAGATAGTACTATGTCTTGTACAAGCGATGCTCAATGTATAGATGGTCATGGTGTCAGTCATGGATTTTGTGTCTTGGTTGCTACCTCTCCCCTCCCGACAATTGATGGAGAAACATGTACTGGTCAAATGCCTGGTTCTGCGAATGCTGGTTATGTTGGAGAAATAAAAAATGTGCCATTAAAATTATGTTCAAATAATAAAAGTAAAACTTGTGACAATAGTAGTGATTGTGATGGTAATAGTTGTGATTTTATAAAAGATTTAAGATTATGCGTCATTGAAGAGCAGCATTATTTATTGTATAAAGAAAATACTACTGATATTTTATGCACTGATCAAAATGTTACTGATTTAAAAAATTGCAAAGATCTTCCTGGCTATAATCCATGCAATGAGGGAGATAGTTGGGATAACAATAAATATTGTTATAAAGATTCGGTCCTGCCGGTTATTTCAGCTGACTGCAATGCTGGTTCCCCGGGAAAAGTCTGCTATTCCGAAACTAGCTGCAGTATTAGCGGCGGAGATTATTGCGCTGTTTATCCGACAATCACTTATTTTTCAGTCAATGGAAAAGAAGGATCGTCAATTCAGATATACGGAACGGGAAGCATTGTTTTGAATTTCACCGCTGAAATCGATGAAGCCCAGCTGCCTATGACCGGTTATGCTATAAATTGGGGTGATGATACTAAAAGCTCGGTCAGCGGCCAGTTGCTTGCTGTTCATTCAAGCAAGGAAAATCCTTTTAAGGCAACTCATTTCTATTCCTACTGGGATTTATTGGCTTTAGATCAAGCCGGAAAGCTTTACTGCGGACAGGCCCCTGGTGATAAATGCTGCAAGCCCGAAGAATCAGTATGTGTTGTTGTTCCTATGGTTCGGGTTACTGATAATTGGGGCTGGTGCAGCGGGGGGCAGCACGGCTCAGCTTGCCAAAGCAGTTGGACTCGATTCGGCGGCCAAATTGTTGTTATGCCGTAGGCTATTTTTAAAAGTTTATAAAAGCAAGTAAAAGTAAATTAGAAGTAAATTAAGAATTAAGTAACGGGCAAGCGCCTCAACAGCCAGATTAGGCAACGGGGTTCTTGACCCGTTGACTAACGGGTTTAACCCCGTTGATGCAAAGAGAAATTTGCCAAGTTGAGACTAAAGTCTCAACGCCCGAATTGAAAATGATTTTAAAAAAATTAAAATAATGAAAATTCTCTATAAAAAATCAAAAAGCCTCTTCAGCTTAAAACTATTTGTTTTAGCTTTTGTTTTTGCCGGCTTTGCGGCTTTTATTCCTTTCAGCCTTTCTTTGGATTATTCGGCTGTTTCTTTTGTAAATATAAAAGATTCAATTCAGGGAAGCAGTAATGATATTTTCAGCTTCGAATTAAATGAAGCTTATGCCCAGGCTACACCAGCTGCTGCCGAAGCTAATAAGGATTACACGCCGTCAACTGTCGGCCGATTTGTCAGTGATGCAATCGGAAAATTGGTTTTGCTTATTGTCAGGGCTGAAGGCTGGATAATCACCAAGCTTGCTTATATTCTAATGGCGCTAATGCGCTATAACGGCTTTGTGACATCAGCGGCCGTTTCAAAAGGCTGGACTTTGGTTCGGGATGTGTCAAACATGTTTTTTGCCCTGATTATTTTGGCAATTGCCTTGGGCACGATTTTGAAAGTTGAGTCATATAATATTAAAAGGCTTTTGCCGAAAGTTCTGCTTATGGCAATATTGGTTAATTTCAGCCGGACAATCTGCGGGCTGATGATTGATTTTGCCCAAGTGATAATGATTACTTTTGCCGCGGCATTTGCCGGTTCGGGCGGATCAGGCGGCTCAAATATAGTTTCAATTTTTAAGCTCCAAGACCTTCTTTTTAGTCAAACAGAAGCAGAAGCAATTACAAACAAAGATGGTATTAAAGCTGACAATGTAATTATAACCGGAATTTTAATTGTTGTTATGCTTGCCATTGCCGTTGTTGTGCTTTTAGTAATGACAGTTGTGATTTTAATGAGGATGATAATGCTTTGGATTCTTTTGGTTCTTTCGCCTTTGCCTTTTATCCTTTCGGCTTTTCCCCAGGGTGAAAAATACGCCCAGCAGTTTTGGCAGGAATTCAGCAAATATGTGATTGTCGGTCCGATAATGGCTTTTTTCCTTTGGCTTTCTTTTGCAGTTGCCGATCCCGCTTCAAACTATGATAAAGGTTTAATGAATGATGCAAGTGAATCAGTTAATGCCTCTACAAGCGGTGATTTATCAACTGATAATAGTGTTGTCTTTACCAGTATTGGTAATATTGAGTCTTTTTTGTCATTTGTAATCGGCATCGGCATGCTGATGGCTTCCTTGATGGTTACCCAGCAGCTGGGCGTGGCGGGGGGGAGCTTTGCGGGAGCTGCTTCGGCAAAGATTAAGCAAACCGGGATTGGGGCTTTGAGATTTGGCGCTAATACTGTAAAATTTGGCGCCAAACTGCCTTTTAAAGGTGCAAATTTGGCGGAAAAAACCTTATTTGGGTCAACCGGAATCGGCTTGAATCCGATGCGCGCTTACCGTGGATTTAAGGAAAGATATGCGTCATGGAGCGAAAGAATGGAAAGTGAAGGTGCAAACAAAGGCTCGCAAAAGGCAAAAAATCTTATTCTCAAAGAAGGAAAACGAAATATTGCAACCAGAGCTTTCGGCTACGCCGGTTTGGCAATGACTTCACCAAAAGATTTCAGCCAGAATTATTTGGGCTGGAGAGGAATTAAAAGGGGATTTGGTACTATTTTTAAAGGAACAAGTATTGATGAAATGAAAGACTGGGAGAAGGAAAGAACAAGAAGAAAAGAAGAAATTGCCTTGCGACAAAAACTCGGATTTATCGGTGATGTCACCGAGGCCGGCGAAAAACAGATTGTTTCTGATGGAGCTGAAAATTTAACCCAGCTTTTAAAAAGTTCAAATGCAGCAACTGTTTCCGGGGCGCTTCATTTGACAGTTGATTATGATGATGCAACAAAATTTAATACGGTAGCTGATGTTTTTGATAGCATGAATGAAAAAACCTTGGGTGATTTAAGAGATTATCTGCCCGAAGGCACTGATATTGAACTTAAAAGAGATAGTACAGGGAAAGCATTAGGCGGGCTTGATGATGAAACAACTAGCAAACAAAAAGATGCTTTACTTTCGGCAATTGCCAAGCAACAGTCAGAAAAACTTATGAAAGAACATAATGAATGGTTTGATAATAATACTGTTGCGAGTTCAGTATTGGTAGACTCTGGATTTAAGACAACAAAAGGCAAACAATATTATGCAGAGGAAGAAACAAAAAGAAGTTCTGAACTCAGTCGGGTTAAAGCTGGGGGATTGTCAAATATTCAGGCAGAAGGCCGCCAAAAGCGCCTTGAAGATATTCAGCTGCAAATTGTATCAATACTTAAAAAAATTGATAAAGATGGAGATTCTAGAGGTGAATATCGAGCCAAAATAGATGAATTAGTTAAAGAAGGAACTGATTTAGGTGGTGTTGCAGTTGAAGATGATAAAATTAAAACCCGTCTAGGTATAAGTGGTGTATTTCATTTCGGTAAAAGTAATACTGATCGCAGCAGCCAGAATATTATACCCGTGATAACAAGATCAGCTGTATTAACCAAAGAAGAAAAAGAAGAAAATACTAAGAAGGACGATGCAAACGGTTTAAGTATTTTAGACAAACTTGATCGAGATTTAGCTTATTTTAGAAAAGAAAGATCTTTTGCTGAAGCGGATCCAAATACAAGAAGAATATTGCAAAAAAATATTAATAGCAGTGTAGAAAAGGACAGTAAAAAACTTATTGTTGAAGATCAGAAAAAAATGAGCGAGTTTAAAATGGCGCCAATTCCCTATGAAGCTTTGACTCAAGCTCGGGCGGCGGAAAGAGACCAGCTTTCCAAACTTCCTCAAGCAATGGAATGGACGGAAATTGAAAGCGAATTAAGGACTGCCATTCAAATGGGAAATAAATCGCGTGTCCGAGCCTTAATGATGAAAGCCGCCAATGACTATAATGACAATGAAATCTGGAATGCCTGGGGCTACGGTGCAAATGCCAAGGGAATGAGAGATTTTGGTCAAGAAGTTTTGGTAAATAAATTGAAAATGAATGAACAGGAAATGTTAAGTTTCATGAATGATATAGCTTATGTAAACGAAGATCGAAATCATTTTGAAACCGCCAGAATGGTGACAATGCATGGCGGACAAGCAAGGTGGTCAACTGAAGAAGAGCATGCCGCTTCAATTTCAAATGAAAATTTAAAGCAGGCAAGCCGCGGCTTTTTACAGAATACCAACCGGCTTGGTTTTGGCGGTGAAAAAGACGGCAAGTATGAAATAGCATTGTCCGGAAAACTGACTCTTGCCGGGTTGGGCGATGTTGAGCTGCAAAATCGTATTAACCGCGGTGAATTTAATCCGAGTCTGCTTTCAAAAATCGCCTCTGACCTTACCGGCCTGGAAGATATGGTTAAGCGCGGCTGGATAAGCCGAAGGACAATGGAGATGATTGTTTCTCGGGCAGCAACCAAAAAAATCCAAGCCGAATATACTGATTTATTAAGAAAAGCAAAACAAAAATTTTAGCAAATATTAATTATGCAAATTAACGAAGAATTAATCCAGGAATTTGAAGACCATACAAAGGAAGTTCTGCAATACAATTTGGTAGAGCAAGCCAGGCTTTTTGTTGAAAAAATTTGGCCGGAAATTGTTGCTGATAAAAATTTTGAAAAAAATAATCCGTCAATTTATGTCAGATTGAAAAAGATATATAATTTAAATTTGATTTTGCAGCTTGGCCGCCTGCCGGAAAAAACCATTTTTGATTTATTTGAAAACAGCATTCAGCTGTATTATTTGGAAATGATTGACTATGCTGATCTTTGGCAGCTAATCAGAGCGAAATTAGTCACAATGTTTGACATTGATGAGAGAAATAATTTTAAAAAACAGCTATCGAAGCTACTTTTAAGAAATAAAAATTTAATTACTAAAATCGCTTTAGAGCGTGACGGAAAAGAACATGAGCCGTCAATTGACCAGTGGCTTATTGACTACACCAGTTTTGTTGGTATTAAAAGTGTTGATGCCGTCAAAATGAATGAATATTTTACAGTGAATAATAATTTCAAAAAACTTTCCGATGAGGATAAAAATATCGTCCGTCAGCTTATTATTTTATATGAAAGACTAAAAAAATCATCGGCTGATCCGGAAGGGCTGGAAGAAAAAGTTACCATATTTGAAGACGGCAAGCTGATGGTTTTTCGCGAGGGCAGGTTTGAGGATTTAGATCCGAGAATTTCTAAATTAATGAAAGATCTGAAAAAAGACGAAAAAACCGGTTTACTTGCCGAAAAAGAAGATTCCTCCGGTCTTTTAGCTGATTCCGAAGAGCAAGAAATTGGTTTTGCTGAAACCAAACAGGATTCAGCGCCTGAAGATCAGAAAGAAGTAATCAAAGCCTACCAAGGCGATTTAAAGAAGGAAAAAGCAATTTCCAAGCTGGAAGAAAAGCTGATTAATAAAATCAATAATGATGCCGATAAATTAAGGGCTGAATTTTTTACTGCGGTTCAATCTAAGGATGCTGATAAAACAATTGCAGTTTTATATGTTTTAGCTAAAAAAAATGATCTGACAAAATTTTTAGAGCAAGACCAAAAGCTGAATAAATTCATTTTGGCAACCTGGGAAAAAAGATACGGCAAAGAGTTTGCTGCGGATTTTTCAAAAGATCCAGGCAATGTAAAATTCATCCGCTTATTTTTAAAATATATTTTGGAAGAACGGTTAAAAATTCCGACCAATGATGCAGCCAGGGTGGGAATCAGAATAGGCAATATTCTCATTGAGTTCGGCCATAAGGATTTTAATCAGATTGCTTATTTTGACATGAAAAATAAAAAGTTTGAATGGTTTGAGGAGTAGGTAATTAGGATGGTAGATCGGTAGATTGGTAGATAGTAAAGACAAATATATTCATATATAATCAACATAGCGCTGATATTTATTAATTATATAAATATGACGCGTTATCAATATTATACCTACATAATGACTAATAAATTAAATACGACGATTTATATTGGTGTAACTAATGATATTTATAATCGAGTTTATCAGCATAAGAAAAAATTGGTCGAAGGCTTCACTAGCAGGTATAATATTAATAAGCTGGTTTATTATGAGGAATATGATTATATTGAAGATGCAATATATCGAGAAAAACAATTAAAGAATTGGCGCCGCCAATGGAAAATTAATTTAATAAATGAATTTAATCCTGAATGGAAAGATTTAAGCGATGATTGGTATGATGAAAAGGATTAATTGTCATCCTGAATTCATTACCTTTTTGTCATCCTGAATTCATTTCAGGATCTCGGAAAGTCTAGAAAGCAACACTTTGTCATCCTGAATTCATTTCAGGATCCAGCAAATCCTAGAGACTCTGAAATAAATTCAGAGTGACAAGTCTAGAAAAAAAGCGCACCCTTGTCATCCTGAACTTGCCTGCCCGCCGGAGCAAAAGTGTAGGCGGGGTTCAGGATCCAGCAAAGTCTAGAAAGCAACACTTTGTCATCCTGAATTCATTTCAGGATCCAGCAAAGTCTAGAGACTCTGAAATAAATTCAGAGTGACAAGTCTAGAAAAAAAGCGCACCCTTGTCATCCTGAATTCATTACCTTTTTGTCATCCTGAACTTGGTTCAGGATCCAGCAAAGTCTAGAGACTTTGAAATAAATTCAGAGTGACAAATGAAGAAATAAAGTAAAGACAAATCTTAAAATTAATAACTAACAACAAAACTGGGGGTTAAATTGACAAAACTATGCAAAAAGACAGCGAAAAAAATTATATTTTTACTTCGGAATCGGTAACCGAAGGCCATCCTGATAAAGTCTGTGATAAAATTTCAGACTCTATTTTAGATGAACTATTGAAGCAGGATCCGAATTCTCATGCCGGAATTGAAACATTGGTGACTACCGGCATGGTGGTTGTAGCCGGTGAAATCAGGACAAAAGGCTACGTTGATATTGCTAATATTGCCCGTCAGGCAATTAAAGAAATCGGCTACGATGATCATTCATCAGGCTTTCATTGGCAGGACTGCGGGGTAATGGTGGCAATTGACGAACAAAGTCCGGATATTGCCCAGGGAGTTGACGCCGGAAGAGGAAAATTTAAAAAGCAGGGAGCCGGCGACCAGGGCTTGATGTTTGGCTATGCCTGCAAGGAAACTCCGGAGCTTATGCCTTTGCCCATAATTTTAGCCCATAAAATTTGCCAAAGGCTTGCCCAGGTTCGAAAAAATAAAACCTTGCCATATCTTCGGCCTGACGGAAAGTCCGAAGTGGCGGTTGAATATGTAAACGGCAAGCCGAAAAGAATAAATACGGTTGTTGTTGCGGCCAGTCATAACGAAAATGTTTCAAGCAAAAAGCTGGAAAAAGACATTCTCAAGAAAGTTGTCAAGCCGATTTGCGGCAAATATATTGACAGTAAAACCAAAATTTTCATCAACGCCACGGGACGCTTTGTGAAATGCGGACCGCCGGCTGACACCGGGCTTACCGGCCGAAAAATTATCGTTGATACTTATGGCGGATTCGGCCGTCATGGTGGCGGCTGTTTTTCAGGCAAAGATCCGTCAAAAGTTGACCGCTCAGCTTCATATATGGCACGCTATGTCGCAAAAAATATAGTTTCTGCCGGCTTAGCCGACCGCTGCGAAGTCGAGCTTGCTTATGTAATCGGCGTTGCCGAACCTATCAGCATTTTAGTGGAAAGTTTCGGCACGGGAAAAGTTTCTGATGAAAGAATTGTTGAGCTGATCAGGAAATTTTTTGACCTTACTCCGGCGGGAATAATTAAAAAATTAAAACTGCTTCGGCCGATTTATAAAAAAACCGCCGCATACGGCCATTTTGGCAGAAAAGAACCAGATTTTACCTGGGAGAAAACCGATTTGGCACAAACATTGAGAAAAGCCGCCGGATTTTAAGCAAAATAAAGGGTATTAACCGCGGAGAAAGTCGCTGACGCGTCAAAGGAGCGCTTTGGGGGTATTGACACTTGATGGCTCCTCGGTTCGGAAACAAAAAATTGTTTACTTTTTGTTTCTCTCTCCCTACGCCACTGTCGATCGAGATCGACGTGGCTTACGTCGTTAATAAAATATTTATTTGTCGATTATTGATATAAATGTTAAAATAAATCTAGGTAACTTAGGCCAAAGAATGCATTGAAGCACAAAAACACTAAAGCACCGGAAAAAAATGTTTTGTAATTCTAGTGTTTTAATGCTTTTGTGCTTCAATCGATATTAATATGACAAATAATCAAGTCAAAACCGATGATTTTTTTACTCTACTGAAAGACGAGCGGAAAAACAGCGATCCTTTTGCAAACGATGAAATAATTATTCTGGATAAAAAAGGCAATCTCAGCATTTTAAAAGACGGCAAGATTACCGATTTTGGGCCATTAAAAAAGAAAATTGAAAATGAGCCTAAAAAAGTTGTGGCGGAAATAAAACAAACGCCCCAAATTGACTTTCAGGCGGAGATAGATGATATCATCGAAAAATCCGGCATTCATTTTTCTGATCAAGAAACGGAAAGGCGTTTTCGCAGCCTGATTTTATCAAGGCTTAAAGGTGCCAGAAATCAGATTCAAACTCGTGAAATAATGCTTGATTCACCGTCATCGGGCGGTTTGGGCTTTAAGCCGGATGAAGCCGAAAGGGTATTATCTGCAATCTCCAAGCAGGCTCAAGATATGGATAAAATGTTCAGGGACGGCATGAGTTCCGGATATTTTTCCGATTTGCAGCTGCAGGTTGATTCTATTTTAAAAAATGCGGATTCAGAGCTGAAAAAACCAAAGATTGATTTGGCCAAAGCAAAGGAAACTGATAAAATTGAAGATAAAGGAGGACTTATTTTACCGGCTGAAAATTTAATTAAGCCAAAAGCCAACATTAACATTAAGCCCAAAGAAGACGTATCGCCTAAAACAGCTGTTAATAAAGAGAAGAAAAATTATTTAAAACCCGGCGATTTTTTGGCAAAAAAATCTGAGTCCAAGCCATTGTTTAAGGCTCCTGTTGATTTATCGCCTGTAAATTTTCAATCATTATCAAAGCCCAAGATTGAAGATGTTAAATTTCGCTCAAGGCTTACAGGTCCGATTGAAGAAATCAGGTCAATGACTTTAGTTGATTTTAGGAGATTGGGAAAAGACGCCAAAGATGCAATAGGAAAAATTGTGGAAAAAATACAAATTTTGGAGGACGAATCATTTCCAAAAAGAATTCAGGCAATCAGGGCTTGGAAAGAAAGCCCGGTAAATCAGCTTTATTTGGAACTTGGCGCTGAAAGTATGGAAAAGAAAATGCCGATTTTGGAAGTAATCAGCCAAAGGCAGAAAAATGGCATTGATACTTTAACCGAACAGGAAATTGAAGAAATCATGGAATTTAATAAAAAATTAAGATACTAGCCTGACAGTTAAATGTTAACTGTTAAATGTTAACTGTTATATTAATGCAACAATTTGTAATTCCACAATTTATCGATGTTGAGGACAAAGTAATAGGACCGATTACCGTTCGGCAGTTTGTAATATTGCTTATCGGAGGCGGACTTTGTTTTATTGAATATAAGCTGACTGATCTGGCATTATTTCTTGTAGAGGCGGCATTTACCGCACTTATTGCATGTGTTTTGGCGTTTGTAAAAATCAACGGCCGGCCGATTCATTATTTTATTCTTAATGCTTTCCAGACTTTGTTTCGGCCGAAACTGCGCGTTTGGCAGAAGAAATTTACAGCAACGGAGCTAAAAAGTTATTGGAAAGAAGAAAAAAGCATGCTGCCGCCGGAGATAAGAACAAAAAATAAAGTTAGGGCTTCAAGGCTGGCTGAAATGGCTCTTATTGTTGATACCGGCGGCGTATATCAAGGGGAAGATCTGCCTGGCGTAAAACAGGAATTATATTAAAATATAAATTTGAATGAAATCAAAAAAATTAGCCAACAAAAAAGTAAGTGCTTCAACCAGGGAACAGATTGATATTGCGGAAATTAAGGAAGATGTTGTAATAATGAAAGATGGCACATTAAGAGCGGTACTTTTAGTTTCGAGCATTAATTTTGCCTTAAAATCAGAAGATGAGCAAAATGCGATAATTTCCGCATACGTTAGTTTTTTAAATTATTTGGAATTTCCGGTTCAAATCGTGATTCAGTCGCGTAAATTGGATATTGACGGCTATTTGGATCGTCTGAAAAAAATTGAAAAAGAGCAAACCAATGAACTTTTAAGGATGCAAATTGCGGAATATTATCAATATATAAAAGAGCTTGTTGAAATCGGGGATATCATGAGTAAAAGATTTTATGTTGTTGTGCCGTATAATCCAATGTCGGACAAGCAGGAATCATGGATTAAAAAATTTTTGAGCATATTTTCTGCCGCTAAGGAAGTCAAGCTAAACCAGGAAAGTTTTCAAAAAAAACGGCATGTTTTGTTTCAGAGAGTTGAAGGAATCGTCACAAGTTTGGCCAGCATGAGCATAAAGTCGGTTGTGCTTGATACCCAAAGCCTGATTGAACTTTATTATAATACATATAATCCCGACATTTATACAAAAGAAAAAATGGTTGAAATTAATAAGCTTAGAGTAGAAGGATAAAATAATTTATGGCAATTTCTCCGCAAGAAATAATTAAAGAGGAAAAACTTAAAGCCCTCAAAGAAAAAGGCCTGATTGATTCTGTAAAAACCAAAAAGGAAGAAGTGGCAGATGTAAAAGAGCAAAAAGTTCTGCTCGAAGAGGAAAGAATCTACCGGGAAGGGATAGTTTCAATTAAGGATTTAATTGCTCCATCATCGATGGAAGTTACCCCGACTTTCATAAAGCTCGGTACCCAGTTTGTCAGGACTATTTTTGCAGTCAGTTATCCGCGCTATATTGCCGTTGGCTGGTTTGCGCCGATTATCAATGTCAGTGCAGTTTTGGATATAGCAATGTTTTTTTATCCCTTAAGCGCCCATATAATTTTAAAACAATTAAGGAATAAGGTCGGCGCCTTGGAAGCGCAAATTATTGCCGACCGGGAAAAAGGAGCGCCGCGCGACCCAATCAGGGAAACAGCTCTCAGAGACATAGAAAAATTAAGAGATGACCTTACTCAGGGAATTGAACATTTTTTTCAATTTGGACTTTATGTGACAATATATACGGAATCCAAAGAAAAATTGGAAAATTTAACCAATGATATAGAGGCGATGTTTGGCATGCGTTTGGTTATTTCAAAAAAAGTTTTATATCAATCCGAGCAGGGATTCAATTCGACTCTGCCTTTGGGCAATGACGAGCTGATGATCAGCTTTAATATGAATTCTTCGCCAATTGCATCTTCGTTTCCTTTCATATCTTCAGAGCTTACTTCGGATGAAGGAATTTTATACGGGATAAACCGCCACAACAACAGCTTGATTTTATTTAATCGATTTTCTTTGCAAAATGCCAATACGGTTGTATTTGCGACATCCGGCGCCGGAAAAAGCTATGCAATTAAGCTTGAAGTTTTAAGGACTATGATGTTTGGAACGGACATTATTGTCATTGATCCGGAGCGGGAATACAAGCATCTTTGCGATGCTGTCGGCGGAGCTTATGTCAATATTTCATTAAGTTCTGAGGCAAAAGTAAATCCTTTTGATCTGCCCAGGGCGATTGGAGAGCAAAAAACTTCCGATGTCATCCGCGGAGCGGTCATATCGCTTAAGGGTTTGATGAGGCTGATGCTTGGCCAGTTAAGCCATCAGGAAGATTCTTTAGTTGACCGGGCGCTTTTGGAAACTTATGCTAAAAAAGACATTACCGGAGATTCTGACTTGTCAAAAGTTGAATCGCCGATAATGCAGGATTTTCAAGATATTCTTGAGGGAATGGAAGGCGGATCAGATTTGGCTTTACGGCTTAAAAAATATACAAAAGGAACTTTTTCGGGTCTTTTTAATAATCCGACAAATGTTGATATGAAAAATCAGCTGGTTATTTTTTCGGTACGCGACCTGGAAGATGAGCTTCGGCCGATTGCAATTTATAATATTGTCAATTATATTTGGAATGTGGTTCGTTCCGAACTTAAAAAGAGGATTTTAATAATTGATGAGGCATGGTGGCTGATGCAGAATGAAGATTCGGCAAAATTCATATATGCATTGGTTAAGCGCTGCAGAAAATATTATCTTGGAGTCACCAATATTACTCAGGACGTTAATGACTTTTTGCTTTCTCCGTACGGCCAGGCAATTGTCAATAATTCGGCATTGCAGCTTCTAATGCGCCAGTCTTCGGCATCTATTGATCTTGTTCAAAAAACTTTTTTACTGACCGAAGGAGAAAAATATCTGCTTTTGGAATGCGGAGTTGGGGAGGGCATATTTTTTGCCGGTGACAAGCATGCGGCCATTAAAGTAGTTTCTTCTTATACCGAAGACCAGCTGATTACTTCCGACCCCAGGCAAATTTTGGAAATTGAACAGTCTAAAAGAGAATTTGAAGAATCAAGATCTGAAAGAGAATAGATATTAAAAAATTAATAATAAAAAATATGAATATTAATTTTGGAGAGATTTCAAAAAGAAACAAAATAATTATTTTGGTTTCAGTGGCAGTAATTATTTTGATTATTGCCTTATTGATTTGGTTTTTTTCAAAAAGTAAGTCTGAGCCGCCAATAGCCGGTTTGGTAAATACTAATCAAGGAGTGAGCGGCCCTTCAGAATTGCCCAGCGCTTCTTTGGTTATTCCTGAATATGATGCTTCTTTGGTAAAAGATAAAGAACTTGATGCCGGCCTAAGGGCGATTGCCTTTACATTTTCCGAACGCTTTGGCAGCTATTCAAATGAAGGAAATTTTAACAACGTCGAGTCGGTAAACAGCATTATGACGGCTAGAATGAGGGCGTGGGTGACTAACTATCTCATACAACAGGGTGAAAGGCAATCAGACGCCGTTTATTACGGCATTACTACCAAGGCTCTTTCAGTAAATATAAGTAAATTCGATGAAAATTCCGGGCGAGCCGAAGTAATTGTTACGACTCAAAGACAAGAAAATCTGGGCAGCACGGAAAATGCCAAAGTCTATTATCAAGATTTAAAATTAGATTTGGTAAACAGCGAACAAGGCTGGAAGGTTGATTCGGCTTCGTGGCTTTAGGGTTTATAGGCATAGTAAATCAACATAGCGTATCTAAAGTTGGCAAATTTAAAGCCGACAAACATTAGCTGCTATGTTTGATTTTAAAAATTACATTATTGATTTGCTTTTTCCTATCGAATGCATTGGCTGCAATAAAGAAGGCAGATGGATTTGTGATAATTGCATAAACGAAATAAAAATTAACTCGGAAATTATTGAGCTGAAAGGAAAAAATAATTATCTTTCCGGCTTACTGGTCGCATCAGACTATAATCAGAAATTGATATGCAATGCATTGCATTTATTCAAATATAATTTTGCTTATTCTTTAGGAAATGATTTGGCGGAAATATTATTAAAGTATTTAAAATCAATTTTAATAAGAGAAAATTTTGATAAATTCGACATGGTAATTCCAGTTCCTTTGTCAAAAAAAAGAAGGCTTTGGAGAGGTTTCAATCAGTCAGAAATTTTAGCAGTCAAAGTCTGTCACGAATTCGGCTGGTTGCTTTCATCGGATACATTGGGCCGCAAGATTAATAATGTTCCCCAAGTCGGCCTAAACGCCAAAGAAAGACGCGAAAATGTCAGGGATATATTTTATTTAAAAAGCGATAATTTGCTGTATAATCGAAATATACTATTGATAGATGATGTTTTTACAACCGGGGCGACAATGCAGGAATGTGCCAAAATATTAAAAATGGGAGGGGCAAATTCCGTTTGGGGTCTGGCATTGGCAAAAAACCAGGCTTGATAATTTAATGGCTTTATGCTAAGATTTACTAGTTAAAATAATCAGGATTAATCGTTAACTGCTCATTTTAAATTGTAAATTGTTAACTTGCCTATAAGCAAGCTGTTAATTGTTAACCTGCCTACCGTCTTGTTGCCGAGTGCCGGCAGGCAGTTAACTGTTAATTGTTTCAGCCAGAGGCTGATTCGCCTATGGCGAAAACTGTCAACTGTTATTATGGAGAGGTGCCGGAGTGGTCGAACGGGGCACACTGCTAACGTGTTGTCCGGTAAAACGGACCGTGGGTTCGAATCCCACCCTCTCCGCCAGACTACGCTCCTCACTTTGTTCGGAGCTTCGTCTGACAGGCTAGATAATATCAACATAGCGCGCTTAATAAATAATTTTTGCGCTATGTACTATGTTTATTTTTTGAAAAGTAAGAAAGCAGAAAATTGGATATATACAGGTTCAACAGTTAATTTAAAAAAAAGATTTTTAGATCACAGTTTAGGAAAATCATTATCGACAAAACCATATTTACCAGTTTATTTAGCAGCTTATATAGCAGTTAAAACAGAAAGAAAGGCAAGAGATTTAGAAAAATATTTTAAGGCTGGGTCAGGCAAAGCAATATTAAAAAAAAGAATTTTAACTAACGAAGTGTAAAAGTAATCAGTTTTAAGCGACGAAGCCCTTTAAAGGGCGTAGTCGCTCCCACCCTCTCCGCCAGACTACGCTCCTCACTTTGTTCGGAGCTTCGTCTGACAGGCTAGATAATATCAACATAGCGCGCTTAATAAATAATTTTTGCGCTATGTACTATGTTTATTTTTTGAAAAGTAAGAAAGCAGAAAATTGGATATATACAGGTTCAACAGTTAATTTAAAAAAAAGATTTTTAGATCACAGTTTAGGAAAATCATTATCGACAAAACCATATTTACCAGTTTATTGGCGACGTAGGGCGAGAGAAACAAAAAGTAAACAACTTTTGTTTCCGAGCCGAGGAGCCATCAAAGGGTCAATACCCGAAAGCGCTCCGTCGCCAAAGCTTTAATTATTCAGCTTTGGAGCGTCGGCGACTTGCTGCGGAAGAAGTGGGCGGAGCTTGCTCCGCGGTTTAATACCCTTTATTTAGCAGCTTATATAGCAGTTAAAACAGAAAGAAAGGCAAGAGATTTAGAAAAATATTTTAAGGCTGGGTCAGGCAAAGCAATATTAAAAAAAAGAATTTTAACTAACGAAGTGTAAACGTAATCAGTTTTAAGCGACGAAGCCCTTTAAAGGGCGTAGTCGCATCCACCCTCTCAATTTGAATATATATAAAAATAAATAAAATAAATTTATGTCAAAAGAAATAATTGAAGGTGAAGATTTGGGAAAAATTTTATTCAAATGGCAGTTTCCTGAATTTCCGAAATATGACAGGAAAAGGGGCTGGTATATTTGGGGCGGTATTATCATTTTTGTGTTTATAATTTATTCCATCATTACATCTAATTTTCTTTTTGCCTTAATTACGGTAATTTTTACCCTGACAATCATGCTTTTTCGCCAAAGTGAAAATACCGTTGATTTCAAAATTACCGAGGATGGCATTGTTGTTAACAGTAAGTTCTATGAATATAAAGAAATTAAGAATTTTTATATAATATATGAGCCGCCGGAAGTAAAAAATCTTTATTTTGAACCAAAAAGCCTTCTTAGTCCGAGAATTCCAATAAATTTAGAGGATCAGAATCCGGTGCTTATCAGAAAAACCTTACTGCAATATTTGGACGAGGATTTGGATCGAGAAAATGAGCCGACTTCTGACCAGTTTTCCCGATTGTTTAAATTATAAATCCCAGGAATTTTTTGATGAAAATCAGATAGTTTACGGTTATGTCCCAGTAGCTCAGCTGGATAGAGCGCAAGCTTGCGGAGCTTGAGGCCGCAGGTTCGATTCCTGCCTGGGACGCTACCATTATTTGTAAATATCGGAAATGAAATTTGATTTAAAAACTTCCGTAGATAAAATTACTCGGGTCGGCAAAGCAACTGCCGGCCGTTTGAGAAAGCTTGATATTGAGACCGTTTTGGATCTCATTTTTTATTATCCTTTCCGCTGGCAGGACTTTAGCCAAATTGTTGATATTTCTGATTTAAAACCAACCGATGCAATTACCATTAAAGCCAAAATCCAGTTGATCAACAGCCGCCGAAGCTTTGCCAAAAAGAAAATTTTAACCGAAGCGTTAGTTTCTGACAAAACCGGGACCATAAAAGTAATTTGGTTTAATCAGCCATTTTTAACAAAAGTTTTAAAGCCGGGTGATGAAATATATCTTTCAGGCAAAGTTGATTTTGACCGCTATTCATTGCAATTTATCAATCCAATATACGAAAAAGTTGCCCTAAGCCAAACGACAACCCATACTGCCAGGCTAGTGCCGATTTATTCTGTGACCAGCAACCTTACCGGAAAGCAACTGCGTTTTCTGATTAAGTCTGTAATGCCGGCGATTAATCTGGTAGAAGACTGGCTGCCCAAGGAAATTATAAAAAATTACGGCTTGGTTGATTTGCATTTTGCTTTAAGTCAAATCCATTTTCCCAAAAATAAAAAATGCCTAGATCAGGCAGTTAAAAGGCTTAAGTTCGACGAGCTTTTTTTATTTCAGCTGCAAGTCCAGCTGACCAAAAAAGAAATCAGTCTAAGCCAAGCTAAAAGCATCAAATTCAAGGAAAAAGAAACTAAGGATTTCGTTTCAGCGCTGCCTTTTAGGCTTACTGATGACCAGCGCAAAGCCGCTTGGCAGATAATTTCTGATGTTCAAAAAAGCAGGCCGATGAATCGGCTTTTGGAAGGCGAAGTCGGTAGTGGCAAAACTTTAGTGGCGATAATTGCCATGCTTAATACGGCATTAAATTGTAAGCAAGCCGTTTTGCTTGCACCGACCGAAATTTTAGCCAGCCAACATTACAAAAGCATTTTTGATCTTTTACGGGGTAATGGCATTAAAACTGCGCTTTTGAGCCGTTCTTATCATATGCTGGACGGCAAAGAAGCCGGAAAAAAAGAAATTTTGAATTGTTTAAAGACCGGTTTAGCAGAAATTATTGTGGGAACACATTCATTAATCCAGGAAAACGTCACATTTAAAGATTTGGCATTGGCAATAATAGACGAACAGCATCGGTTCGGCGTAAACCAAAGAAAACATTTGTGCAACCTTTCCGGCAATTTGGAAACTTTTCCTCATTTTCTTTCAATGACGGCAACGCCGATTCCGCGATCACTTGCTTTGACTCTGTATGGCGATTTGGAAATTTCAATTATCAAGCAGCTGCCCAAGGATCGAAAAAAAATAATTACTAAAATTATAGATTATTCATCCAAAAAAAAGACTTATGAATTTATGAGAAAACAGATACGGTCGGGCAGGCAGGCTTTTGTAATCTGCCCATTGATTGATCCATCGGATAAGCTTGGAGTTAAATCAGTCAGTGAAGAATATGAAAAATTGAGCAAAGAAATATTTCCGGATTTGAAAATTAAAATGCTTCACGGCAGGCTGAAATCAGTTGAAAAAGAAAAAATAATGGTTGATTTTTTGGCTGAAAAAAGCGATATTTTGGTTGCAACCTCTGTTATTGAAGTCGGTGTTGATGTGCCTAATGCTTCAATAATGCTGATAGAGGGTGCTGACCGGTTCGGACTGGCTCAGCTTCATCAGTTCCGCGGCCGTGTCGGGCGTGGCCAGCACCAGTCATACTGTTTTTTGTTCAGTGAGAATAAAAATCCAAAGACTTGTCAAAGACTTTTGGCTTTAACTACTGCCAAAGACGGCTTTGAGCTGGCCGAACTGGATTTGCAGCTTAGAGGTCCAGGTGAAATATACGGCACAATCCAATCCGGTTTTCCGGAATTCAAAATTGCTAAATTTTCCGATGTTGAGATTATTAACCAAGCAAAAGAAGCGGCAGAAAAAATTGTTTTAGAAGGGATAGAAAAGCATTCCTTGCTTAAAGAAAAAATGGCTCAACTGTCAAAGTCAGTCCATTTGGAATAGTTTATAATTTTTTAGTATAATTTCTACAAGCTACAAGCTACAAGCTACAAGCTACAAGCTACAAGCTACAAGCTACAAGCTGATATAAAACCGCCAAAGCTTGTCTTTGTATTCACCGGCATAATCAACATTGACTCGCGGTGCTTTTTTTATATCTGTTGGTTTTATTTTCACACCCCGCTCTTCAATCCAAAGCTGGCAGCTTTTGCCAAAAGCCGGGCTGGAATTTATTGATTTGTCAATTTTAAAAGCTTTGCAGAGCTTGCCCGGTCCATCAGTTTTAGTTTTTAAGTTAATTCCTAAAATAGGTTTAACCCCGCGGATCAAAACAGCAGCTGGATAATTTTTGTGTTCAGTCACCACATTAAGGCAATTATACATTCCATAGATTAAATAGACATACCAAAAACCTGGTGATCCAAACATTATTTCATTTCTTTTGGTTTTTCCGCGGCTGGCGTGTGAAGCTTTGTCAGATAGTCCAACGTATGCTTCAGTTTCAGTGATCATGCCAACTATTATTTTTTTACCAATTTTTCTAATTAAAAATTTTCCCAGCAATTGCTGGGCAGTTTTAATAGTTGGCTGATTGTAAAAATTTTTGTTCAGTTTCATTACCCTCAGAGTGAGTATTTATGGTCAATCAATTATTTTTACCGCTTCCGCCAAGCTTTTGACTTGGTAGATTTTTGCTTTAGAAGAAATTATTTCTTTGGTATTGGGAATTATTATATTTTTAAAGCCCAATTTTTCCGCTTCAGCAATTCTTTTTGCCGTCTGATTTACAGCTCTGACTTCACCGCCCAAACCGACCTCACCGAAAGCCAACATGTCTGACGGGATAATTTTGTTTTTTAAGGCGGAATAAATCGCTAAACATACCGCCAGATCGATTGCCGGTTCGCTGACTTTCAGTCCGCCGACTAAATTGAGATAAATATCATTATTTGCCAGCTTCAAGCCCAGGCGGCGTGACAAAGTGGCAATTAAAAGTAAAAGCCGGTTTAAATCAAAGCCTTGGCTTTTGCGTTGGGGATAGCCAAAATTAGTTAAATTTTCCAGAATTTGCACTTCTATTAAAAATACTCTTGAGCCTTCCAGTGCGGCGGTAATTATTGTTCCGGCAGTTGGATTTTTTTCAGTTAAAAATATTGCTCCCGGATTTTTAACTTCAACCAAGCCTTTTGTCTGCATTTCAAATATTCCAACCTCAAATGTCGAGCCAAAACGATTTTTAACCGTTCGAAGGATTCTGAAGGAATGGAATTGGTCGCCTTCAAGGTATAAAACAGTGTCAACCAGATGTTCAAGCGTCTTGGGTCCGGCAACTTCGCCAAATTTTGTTACGTGGCCGATTATTAAAATACAAATATTATTTTTTTTCGCCATATCCAGCAGCTTCGTGGCGCAGATTCTGACCTGGTTTATGCTACCGGCGCCTGACGCCGTTTCATCAGAGTAGACAGTTTGAATAGAATCAATTATTGCAAGCTTCGGTTTTTGATCTAGTATTGTTGAAATTATCGTCTCAACATTGGTTTCGCCGAGAAAACTCAGGTTGCCGGTTTTTATTTCAAGCCGATCGATTCTGGTTTTAATTTGTTCAGCCGATTCCTCGCCTGATACATAAAGGATTGATTCTTTTATTTTATGGCAAATCTGCAAAACCAGCGTTGATTTGCCTATCCCTGGTTCGCCGCCAAGCAAGATTACTGATCCGCTTACAATCCCGCCGCCTAAGACGCGGTCAAATTCTTCAATGCCGGTTTGAAGCCTTTTAAAATTATTAATCTTTATATTATCAAAAGATACCACTTTTGCAGGCGTTATTTTGTTTTTAGTTGTTTGGGATTTTGAATTTTTTATTTCTGATTTATCCAATGTTCCCCACTGTCCGCATTCCGTGCATCTTCCTTGCCATTTGGGAAATTGGGCATCACAGTTTTGGCAGATATAGATTTCTGAGATTGGTTTGGGCATATATAGGTAAATTTAGCCAGACCAGTAAATCCAGCCGGTCAACTGGATTTACTAAATTTACTGAAATTGTTAATTTATTTTAGATTAATTTTATAAAGCTTGCCGTCGGTCTTGCTGGTGAAATAAAGGTAGCTGCTGTCCTTTGAAGCCATTACACTTTCAATATTATGATTGCCTTGAGGAATTGCAATTTTGGTTTTTGCCCCGGTTTTCAAATCAATTTTATAAAGGTCGCAGGCGGAGTTGTCCAATTCATTGGGAAATATTCCGGCTCCTCTGTCTAATTGTCTGGGCACAGCACAATAAATTGTGTCATTATCGGCAAAGCCGCATTTGTCTACCCAAGTTTGCAGCTGGAGATTTATTCTGTTTTTTCCGATTGTGTCGCCGCTTGCCTGAACTATCCAAAGCGTCGGCTTATAATCGTTATTGCTTGAATATACGCTGTAAAGAAGCTTGTCGCCGCTGGTTGACCATTCTCCTTCAAAGCCTCTGCCCTCAACAACCGTTGATTTGAAATTTTCATTGTTTTGTCCCAAAAAATATAAATCTTCACGATCAAATGATTTTGATTTTCTAAACATCGCAATAATTTGGCCTTGCGGCGACCAATTAACGTCGACTTTTTCATCTTCATATCCCAAGTGCTCAATTTTTACGGCATTTGAGCCGTCAGAGCTGGAAACTGCAATCCAGCGGCTTTCTTCGGTTTCTCCCATGCTTTTAAAGATGACTCGGTCGTTATTAGGAGAAAAGCTGAATTCTTTCCAATGCTGAGGTAAAGTGATTTGCTCCTTTTTTACAAAATCATAAACTATATTTGATCCGTCGGGATATTCCAAAACCGCTTTTTGCCTGTTTGGCGACCAGGTAATATTGTCGACGCTATAAAATATCTGGTCGCTGTAAGCTTTCTGCCTGCCATCTCCGCTTATTTGGTATATTAGTCCGGAATTTCTATCATAGTATAAAATAGTGTTGCCGTCGGAATTTAAAGTTGAATAATATGCCTGGCTGGAAGTTAGGGGACTGGTTTGAGTCAGACCGCCGGCGGCAACTTGAGAAACGGCTTGGCCGGCAGGGATTTCTTCGGGCGGTACGGCCAAATTTGCATTTATTTGTCCGGGCAATGCACCGTTTAGATTGGCTGTCGGTATATTAGCATTGCCTCCGCTGGGCGGTAAGATTCCCGGCTCGCCGTTTACATTCACATTAGGGCCGACTGGCGGAATAGTCGGCTTTAAAAAAAATAAGTATAATAGATAGCCGATTGCTATTACTCCCAAAATAAAGGCGATTATTAATAAAATTTTTTTCCAGTCTAAATTCATATATTTGAATTATTTTTTAACCAAATAGTAAAAATCCCAATATTGAGATAACCGATTTTGATATTTCCATTGCCACAATTAATATTACAAAAATCGTAAGAATAATCAGCGCAAAAAATGATCCAATAAAAATGCAGCCTAAAATTTCAAATATTCCCAAGCAGCCTTCAAGATTTTTTTTCGGATCTGTCGTATCTTCGTTTTCATTATTTGGTCCCAAAGCGCCTAATGACGGAATCCATTCACTGCCGAATTTGGCAAAAAATTGCCCCCAGGGCGTAAAATAACGGTTTAAAAAATGAAAAGGAATATAACAATAAAAGCAGCCCCAACTGGGTATTATATTAAGCCAAGCCATTTTTAAAGCGCCGCCCGTTGCTTTGCTAGTTGCCTGCTGAGCTTTATTTTTCAATTTTTGCACTCTTCCTTTCAGTCCTTTTTCTTCTTTATCCTTTTTTTTATCAGAAGACAATTCTCTTTTTGTTTCTTGTTCATTCGGCTGATTTTGAGCTTCATCATTTTCTTGCGGCTGCTTTTCTTTTTTGTTTTTATCATCAGTTGGATTTTTTAATGGAGTTTCTTGTCCGGTTTTGTAGTCTGATTTTTTTTCATTATCGTTTTCTTCTTGGCCACTTGGTTTGTTTTGATCAGCTTTTGGCGATTCTTTTTTTTCTTCCTCATCCACTTTTTTTTGTTCTTCTGTCTTTTTTGATTCTTCATCTTTAGCAGTTTCACTTCCTTTTTTCTGATTATTATCCTCTGATTCTTTTTCTTCTGATTTTTTACTTTGGTTCTGATCGGGCTGGCTTTCAGGATTTTCCTGATTTTGCTGCGTCTGATTTTCCGGTTCATTTGCCCCTGAATCAGGCTGGCTTTGATCCTGATTGGGCTGGCTTTCAGGATTTTCCTGATTTTGCTGCGTCTGATTTTCCGGTTCATTTGCCCCTGAATCAGGCTGGCTTTGATCCTGATTAGGCTGGCTTTCAGGATTTTTTTGATTTTGATTTTTTGATTGGTTTTCTTTTTGGTTGTTTTGGCTCTTAGGGCTTGCTTGGCCGGCATTTTTGCTATCCGGCGATCTTTTCGATTTTTCCGTTTTTTGTTTTTGATTTTGCGCTCCGACTTTTTTTAAAGCCTCTTGTTCGGCATTTATTTGCTCAATTATAGTTTTTCTTATCTCATCATTTAAGGCTCTTTTCAGCTTCTGCTGTTCAGAAGGCGCCATATTGCCTATTTGAGCAATTGGCTTTGATATTTCTTCATCTGATATTTTAATGTCTGGCTCAGCCATTTATTTTACTGTTATTTATCTATTAATGCTTTCAATTTTTATTTTTTCCACTTTTCCTTTGCTTGAAAGAATTTGTTTGGCAATCATATTTTCCAAAAGATTTTGGATATTTTTTCTGATTGCCCTTGCTCCGCTTTCCGGAGAATAGCTGATGCTGGTTATTTCCTTTGCTATCTTTGGCATTAATTCTATTGTAAATCCTTGATTTTCAAGCCGTTCTTTCAATTCATTCAGCTGCAGCTTAGCAATTTTTTCCAGGCTTTTTTTATCCAGCGGCTTGAAAACGATAGTCTTGTCCAATCTGTCTAAAAATTCTGGCGGAAATTTGTCTTTTAGCTGTTTTAAAACTTCTCGTTCGATTTGCTCCAGGTTTTTTTCCAGCGTAGTGTTTTCAATTTCTGCCTGAAAGCCTAAAGCCGCCTGCTGATTGAATTTGTTCGAACCTAAGTTTGAGGTCATTATGATTATTGTATTTTTAAAATCTATTTTTTTGCCAGAACCGTCGGTTAAATATCCGTCTTCCAATATTTGGAGCATTAAATTGAATATCTGCGGATGAGCTTTTTCTATTTCATCAAACAAGACAACGGAATACGGCTTTCTTTTTACCTCGTCGGTCAGTTTTGTTCCGTCTTTGTAGCCGATATAGCCGGCCGGCGCTCCGATCAGCTTTGAGGCATTAAAGCTTTCGGCGAATTCGGACATATCAATTTTTATTAAAGCATGGGGGTCACTGAAAACAGTTTCAGCAAGGACTTTTGCCAGCTCAGTTTTGCCTACGCCGGAAGGCCCCAAAAACATAAAAGATCCAATCGGCCTGTTGGCATTTGTCACTCCGGCTCTTGATCGACGGATAAATTCCGCCAAGCTTTTTAAGGCGTTGTCTTGGCCGATAATTTTTTTGCTTAGCATTTTTTCCAGATTAAGCAATTTTTTCTTTTCGCTTAAGATCAATTCGTTGGTTGGAATGCCGGTTATTTTTGAAACTATTAAGGCAATATCTTTTTCGGTAATTACGCTTGTTTTTTTGGGATGGGTTTTTTCCAGCGATTCTTTTAAAACATTTATCTGCTTTTTGATTTCCTGGCTTGCTTGTTTGAATCTGAGGGCGATATTAAATCTTTCCTGTTCAATTGCTTCTATCTTTTTTTGTTCTATTTCCGAAAGTTCATTTTCAAAATATTCAATTTCTTTAGTTTGAGGTAAAGCGGTTTTTTTAATTTTTATCGCTGAAGATGCCTCATCAATAAGATCAATGGCTTTATCGGGTAAAAATCGGTCGGTAATATATTTTTGTGAAAGCTGAGCCGCGGTGATTATCGCTTTGTCGTCTATTTTTACCTGATGAAAAATTTCATAATTATGCCTGATGCCTTTGAGTATTTCAATTGTTTTATTTAAATCAGGCTGGCTGATATTGATTGTCTGAAATCGCCGTTCTAATGCCGGATCGCTTTCAATATGTTTTTTGTAGTCCAAAGGCGTTGTTGCGCCAATGCAGCGGATTTCACCTCTGGCCAAAGCCGGCTTTAGGATATTTGCCGCATCCATTGAGCCATTGGCTGATCCGGCGCCGATGATATTGTGGATTTCATCAATAAAAAGAATGATATTGTCATTTTGCTTGACTTCATTAAGAATTTGCTTTATTCGATTTTCAAATTCACCCCTGAAGCTTGTGCCGGCGACAACAAGGCTTAGATCAAGCGAGTAGATTGATTTTTTTAGAAGAATTTCAGGTACTTCTTTTTCATTGATTTTTTTTGCGAGCCCTTCGACGATTGCTGTTTTTCCGACTCCCGGATCGCCCAAAAGCAGGGGATTATTTTTATTCCGGCGGGAAAGGATTTGAATAAGTCGATTGATTTCTTCTTCTCTTCCGATAACCGGATCAATATTTATTTGAATTTTTTTGTCTGTTAAATTTGTGGCAAAAAGATCCAGGGCTGAACGCAAAGCGGTGTTTTGCTGGTTGATTTCTCCGAGGTAGCCTTCGCCATGGCTTTGATTTTCGAAGTAGTTCAGGCTGCCGGTTAAATCGGGAAATTTTGAAGTGCTGTTTATTACCATATCGGTTTGCTTTTTAATTTCCATCGCATTTATATTTTTCTGCCTGAAAAAATCAATAATTGATTCATCTTTTGACACAATTAATGATGCCAGCAGATGTTCTGTTCCGATATAGCGATGCTTATTAAGGCCGGAAATTAAAAACGCCCTTTCCAATATTTTTTTAGTATTTTGGTCAAGGCCGATTTGATCCAATGTTTTTTTTCTTTTGAGGGCATTTTGCAGATCATCTTTTATTTCTTGGCCTTTGATTTTTGCCTTATCTAAAATTTGGAAGGCAATGCTTCCTTTCTGCTCGGAAAGGCCATAAAGGACATGTTTTGGGGTAATGCTTTTATGGCCGGAATTTAACGCCAAATTAAAAGCACTTTTTAAGGCATCTTTTGAGTGATTGCTGAATTTTTCAAAAATTGAAATCATGTTTTATTAAATTACAATTCCAAAATCTCAAATCCCAAACCTCTTAGAAACATAATTTAGGATTTATTCATTAAAACTTGCAATTCGTTATTTGGTGCTTAGTTAGATCATCTTGCGCAAAGTGGCAATTCTTTCCTGAATTGGCGGGTGGGTCGAAAAAAGCTTTGCCAGCAAATGCTTATTTTTTCCAAAAGGGCTTGAAATATAAAGATGGGCAGTGGCATTATTTGCTCTTTTTATGGAAATATTTTCGGCTTCAATTTTTTCAAGCGCTCTGGCTAAACCTTCCGGATAACGCGTTAAAAGAGACCCCGAAGCATCAGCTAAAAATTCTCTTTTTCTGGAAATTGCCAGCTGGATTAATTTTCCAATAAGCGGGGAAAGGATTAAAAGAATAATCCCGACAATTAAAAGAATTGCGCCAATCTGGCCGCCGGATTTGCTATCCTTTTTATTCCCGCCAAAAAAACTGATTCTTACAAACCAGTCTGAAAGCAGAGCGACTAATCCAACCATTACTATTACTATGGTCATTACCAGTATGTCGTAATTTTTTATATGAGAAAGCTCATGAGCAATTACTCCTTCCAGCTCTTCGTTTTGGAGTTTTTCAATCGCTCCGCTGGTGACGGCTATTGAAGCATGTTTTGGGTTTCTGCCGCAGGCGAAAGCGTTTATTGACGGATCAGAAATAATATAGACTTTTGGCATTGGCGTTCCGGCCGTAATTGCAAGATTTTCAACCATTCGGTATAAATATGAATTATCTTGATCCTTGATCGGGCCTTTGGCGCCGGCACTCATTAATGCGACCTTGTCGCCTTCAAAGTAGCTTATTAGGGATATTACTATTGAAAAAATGGACGCGACAAACAATCCGTTATAGCCGGTGTTAGTTGATTGCGAAAAAGCCCAGCCGGCCAAAAGGATTATTATAATGAATGATGCGATTAAAATTACGGTTTTTCTTTTATTGCTGTCAATTTGGTTGTACATATTTAAGCAAGATAAGTTTTAAGCAAGATAAGTGAGATAAGTGGTATTAGAAAAATCTTAATATTTAGTTAGATTGTAAACAAATTCCGGAATATAAGCACCAAATTACAAATCCCAAACAAATGACAAAACACAAAACTCAAATTTCAAACGCTAAGTTTAGACGTTTGGAAATTGATATTTGAAATTTGTTTGGATCTTGAGATTTGGAATTTGTAATTTATTTAGGATTTTCAGCCATAGGCGCTTGCCCGCCAATGGTAGGGATCAGCCTTTAGCCGAAGAAATTAATAGGTTTATTTTGCTTGTTTAGTCGGCTAAAACTTTACTTGGACATTTGCCTTTTCAGCTTCTTCGGTTTGGAAGAATTCGAAATTTTTGAAGCCAAGCATTCCGGCCATTAGATTATTTGGGAAAGTTTCAGTTTTAGTGTTGAAATCCCTGACATTGCCGTTATAAAATCTTCTAGCAGCCTGTATTTTGTTTTCAGTGTCAGAAAGTTCATCTTGCAGCTTTAGAAAGTTTTGCGACGCTTTAAGGTCAGGATAGTTTTCGGCTACAGCGAATACCGACTTTAAAGCTTCAGAAAGCATATTTTCTGTCTGGCCTTTTTCTGCCGTACCTTTGGCATTAATTGCATCAGCTCTGGCTTTTGTCACTTTTTCAAAAAGCTCTTTTTCGTGAGTCGCATAGCCCTTTACGGTTTCAATCAGATTTGGGATTAAGTCATGGCGTCTTTTTAGCTGGACGTCGATGTCAGAAAATGCCTCTTGGGTTCTATTTTTTAGCCTAATTAGGCTATTAAATAATAAAATTAGCCAGCCAACAAGCGCGATGGCAATGACTAACACCACTAAACCGATAGTTCCTTCCATAATTTTTTCTCCTTAATTTAGCCGGGCTTTTGTTTATTGCCCGAAATTAATTTTTATGGTAAAATATATTTAAGAAGTTGCTTTTAACGTTATTATTATATAATTAAAAAGAGGTTTAGTCAAAGAGTTATTTAAAGTTATAAATTTTTTTTAACAAAAGTAACATAATTTATATTTGGAAATTAAAATTATGAAAAAGTATTCTAAATCAACCAATTTATTTACTTTTTTGCCGATTTTAGCGGTGGCAGTTTTTGCCACTTTTTTTGTTGGCGGTATTTGCGTTTTTGCCCAAACCTGGGTTGGTCCGACAGCTGATCCGCCGGGAAATAACGTTTCCGGCTTAATTCAAAATAGAAATCCGATTGATAATAATCCCCAAGCGGCCTCAATTGATATTTCCGGCCAGTTAAGGGTTGGAAATAAAGCGGAAGTTGATAATTTAGTAATGACAAATTCCGGCTGGATTACGGTTGTCGGCGGTTCGATTTGCCTTGGTTCGACTAATCCGGAGGATTGCATAAGTGTCTGGCCGGGTAGCGGAAATGAGAGCATATGGGTTTTGAAAGATAATAATGACATTTATTATAATGCTGGCAATGTAGGTATTGGCACTAGTAATCCTAGTGCGGATATTAGGTTGATAGTTGGAGATGGCACTCCCATCGGCAATATTATCGGTATTAGCGGTGCCAGCAGCGAATATATAGGCACCCGCCTGGATGTTTTGGGTGCGGAAAAATGGTTTTCCGGAATAAATAATCAGGAAGATTATGTAATTAGAAAAGACAGCTCTTCTAATCCTTTTTTAATTGATTATGATACCAGCAATGTCGGGATTGGTACAGGTGTGCCTGATAATAAATTAACAGTGAACGGCGACATTAATATTATTAACGGCAATAAATACAGAATTAACAATGAAATTATGGTTCAAGCTGATACTTCTAAGAAAAACTATTTTTTTGCCAATGCCGGAAATTTAACAATGACAGGTGATTTTAATAGTGTCTTGGGTAGAAATTCTTTGAAAAATAATGTTGAAGGTTCAGGAAATGTTGCTTTTGGCGAGCAAGCCCTAACTAATACAATTTCCGGTAATTATAATACGGCATTGGGATTTAAATCACTCTTTAATCATTTGTCCAGTTTTACCAATACGGCCATAGGAAGTTTGTCGGGAGGGAATCTAATTAATGGCAATGGAAACACTTTTTTAGGAACTTATTCAGGCGGCAATATAGAAGAAGGCAATTATAATACTTTTGTCGGTTATGGTTCCGGCGGCTACCTTTCAAATATACTGAAAGTTGGTTCAAATAATATTTTAATTGGCTATAATGCCGGCGCAATAGAAAATATATCTAATTTTTTAAATATTGGAAATACGATATATGGCGATTTATCTGCCAAAAGTGTTGGCATTGGAGTAGTCAGCCCTTCGCAGAAGCTTGATGTTGGCGGCAGCTTGAAAGTTGCCGAAGATGTTTATTTAGAAAATGATAAAGCTGTGAGAGTTGACGGTTCAGGCTTAACAAATCTATATATTGGAAATTGGGGAGTGGGAGCATCAGGCGTTAATTTAAATATAAATAACGGCGGCATATTAGCAGCCGGCAGTAACAGCTGGGACGGCGGAACTTTAGGAGCGGGTAAAAGAATGATGTGGATACCGGCAAAATCAGCTTTTAGAGCCGGTATGGTCGAAGGTGATGAGTGGAATTCTGTAAATATTGGAAATTATAGTTTTGCCGTCGGTTTTAATACAAAAGCATCGGGTGGAAGTTCAGTAGCAATGGGTTCCAAAACAACCGCTTCAGGTCAATCTTCATTAGCTTTAGGTACTGATACTATGGCTTCAGGACATTGGTCAATGGCAACTGGTTGGGGAACTCAGGCATTGGGAATCATGTCAACGGCGATGGGTGAAGGATCAATTGCCTTGGGAGATTTTTCGACGGCAATTGGATTGCATTCAAGAGCGGGAAGATATTCAGTGGCAATAGGAAAAGATACAATAGCTTCAGGCCAAGGTTCGGTTGCATTTGGTAATACCTCAGAAGCATCAGGCAATTATTCAGTAGCAATTGGTTCTTTAACTACCGCTTCAGGTCAATCTTCATTTGCTTTAGGTTCGAGTATAGTAGCATCGGGTGGAAGTTCAGTAGCAATGGGGCAAAGAATTAGCGTTTCCGGAAATAATAGTTTTGGAATAGGGCTTGATTATTATTCAAGGGAATTAACTCAGCCAAATACCATGGCAGTAATGGGCGGAAAAGTCGGAATTGGGATACTTAATCCTGTTGAAGTATTGGAAGTTAACGGAAACATTAAGGCAAGCGGGGGCTATTTAGCTGGTAGCCAGCAAGGTTTAACCAAGAATATTACAGTCAAAGGTTCTGACGGGAATAATTGCAGCATTAATGTGGTTGGCGGAATAATTGTATCCACCACCTGTCCTTAATTAATACTTATTGGAAAATCGGATAATGTGACTTTTAATGAAATTTATTTAAGTATTTAATGGCTAAAAAACTATTAACAATATTTATTGGCGACGTAAGGCGAGGGAAACAAAAAATATTAAATTTTTTGTTTTCGAGCCGAGGAGCCATCAAAGGGTCAATACCCGAAAGCGCTCCGTCGCCAAAGCTGCACTTTTTCCAGCTTTGGAGCGTCGGCGACTTGCTGCGGAAGAAGTGGGCGGAGCGCGTCGTCGCCAAAGCGGCTTTGACGCGTCGGCGACTTGCTCCGCGGTTAATACCCTTTATTCTATCGATAGTTTTAATTGTAAGTTCTTTGATTTTATTAAAAACTAACGCCCAGGAATTGCCGGCCGCCATGCTTTGCGGAGACGGAATTGTCCAGTCGCCAAACAGCGAAGGTTTTTATGAAAAATGCGATGAAGTCGGAGAAACCAAAAGCTGCACCAGCCAGTGCGGCCAAAAACTGCTTGGCTGGGCCTGGTCGGACAATATCGGCTGGATTTCTTTAAGTAATGAAAATTGTGATTTTTTGGCTGAAGGGACTTGCCAAAATCAGAATTATAATTATTATGTCCAGGCTAAAGCCGCTGAAATGGCCGATGGCGAGGTTAAAGGGGAAATTATAGGCTGGGGCTGGTCGGACAATATCGGCTGGGTTTGCTTTGGCCAAACTTGCCAAGGTTATTCCGACCTTACTCCGCCTGATGGCTGGCAGACTTATGCAAAGCAGGCAGGCACTAATGATCCGTTGGTTTTCGGCTGGGCTTGGAATGAATCAATCGGCTTAATTTCTTTAAATTGCGGCCTTAATTCAATTCCATGCGAGACTTCTGACTATCAGTTAAAACTTATTAAAAGTGATTTTGGATCTGTCCAACGCCTTACATTGTTAGGCTGGGCCTGGTCTGATATTTCCGGCTGGACTTCTTTTACTCCTGAAATCAGCGATACTCTGCCTTGGCTTCAGACAAAATATGGCGATATTTATGCCAGAAAGGGAATTTTGGGAAATGAGCCGCCTGATTATGGCTATAATGCCACTTATCAGATAATTTCCGGAGACATTATCACTAATTTCCGCTCGGCAAGAGGTGAAGACTGGATTAAACAGGGATTTCAGGAAATCGGTTTTCCCAGGCCTAGCACCCGCTATTCCAACGTTTTAGGGAAGATAAATATTTCGGATTTACTCTGTGATCTTTCAGTCCAAAATACCTGCATAAACAAGTTTGGAAAAATTGTTGAAAAGATTATTGATGAAAACAATTCAGGCAATATTGATCTTTCGGGCAAAATATATTACCGGGACGGTAATTTAGTCATCGACAATCCTATAAATTTTATGAATGCAGTCGGTTTTGATGACGGAAGCGGGACGATTATCGTTAATGGTGATTTGGTTATAAATAGTGACGTCAAATATGATAACTCCACTAGTCCGATAATATTTAAAAATTTAGCTTCCGCCGCCTTTATTGTCCTGGGAGATTTGAAAATCAGCCCAAATGTCTCGAATTTGGCCGGAAATTTCATTATTATCGGCAACGGAAATGATTGCAATCCAAATCAGGAAAGTGAAGTGACCGGCTGCGGCCAAATATATACTTGCTGCGTTTTAAGCGGCGAAAGCTGCGCTTTTGACGAAAGAGTCTGCCAACAGAATCCTTTAATAGTTTCCGGCTTGATGATGGCTAAAAAGTTTTATTTAAAACGTATATTCATCACCGACTCGCAAGATGTTCAGGGTTCGGAAATCATTATTTACGATGGGAGGCTTTTGGCCAATACGCCTCCGGGGTTGGGCGACTTTGCCAAATCAATGCCGATTTGGCATTTGGATTTTTTGTCTCAATAATGTTAAAATTAAGTTATGCCACTATTTTCAAAATCTAAAAATTATATTGGAATCGATTTTGATTCCAATAGTGTAAAGATAGTTGAATTGAAAAACGAAGGCGGCCGGCCAAGGCTTGCCACTTATGGCTATATTGACAAAGAAATTAATGGTTTATTAAGCAGTGAAAACAAGGGAGATGCAAACGAAATTGGAAAATTAATCAAGCAAGTCGGTAAAAAAGCTAAAGTGACGACAAATCAAGCGGTTGCCGCTCTTCCTTCTTTTTCGGTTTTTAGCTCGATTTTAAGCCTGCCGGAAATGTCAAAGAAAGATTTAGCTTCAGCAATCAAGTGGGAAGCAAAAAAAGTAATTCCTCTTCCGGCCGAAGAAATGATTTTGGATTGGAAGGTTCTTGATAGTGATGAAAAAAACAAGGCCGGCGAAAAACCGAAAGAAAAAAAAGAAAGCAATGACGCAAAAAAAGATGAAAGCGTCCAAGAAGATGAAAACAGCGAAGATGATGAAAAAGACGATGGATTTTTAAAGATTAGCCAAAAAACTAAAAATAAAAGCACTAAAGTTTTGCTGACAGCGGCGCCAAAAGACCTGGTTAAGCGTTATATGGAAATTTTTAAAGCCTCAGGTTTCGCCTTATTAAGCCTTGATACTGAACCTTTGGCTTTAATCCGCTCTTTGGCTTCAAATGACAAATCGCCTTTAATGATTGTTGATATCGGATCGGTTGTCACAAATATTTCGATTTCGGTCAATGCTGTTCCGATTTTAAGCAGAAGCCTGGATGTCGGCGGAATGACAATAACAAAATCAATTGCAAACAGCCTAAACGTAAGTTTATCTAGAGCCGAACAGTTTAAATATGATATCGGAATGAACCCGATGCGCGCCGGCCAGGGAAGTGTTCCAAAAACGATTGAAAACGCCTTGGTGCCGATAATTGATGAGTTAAAATACAGTATAAATTTATATCGAAATCAAGGTAAGAATAATATTGAAAAAATAATTCTAACCGGCGGATCTTCCTTGCTGCTTAATTTGCCAGAGTACTTGTCTAATGTTTTAGGCATTAGATCGTTTTTAGGCGATCCCTGGGCAAGAGTGATATATCCGGAAGAATTAAGGCCGGTTTTAGATGAAATTGGCTGTCGTTTTTCCATAGCTGTCGGCTTAGCGATGAGAAATATTGAATAATTAATATTAAAAATTGTGGCAGACATTAATTTATTGCCAGATGACTTGAATGATTCTACAAAGGACGGAAAATTTTTTGTTGGCAGAAAAAATTTAAACAATAAAGGATCCGAACCAAGTAATCTTGGCAAAGAGCCTTTTTCGTCTGAATCGAAAAATTCAGTTTTTGGCCGTTTTTTTTCCGGGAGTCCTACGGAAAAGCCGGCACTTAAATTATCTGAGATGTCAAAGATAAAGAATAATTCAACAGATAACGATTTAATTGAAAATAGCCAAAAAAAGCCGCAAAATTCCGATTTAAGCGGTTATGAGCTTGAAGAAATAAAAAATAAAAGAAGAGAATTGAAAAATGAAAAAATCGCCATAAGAAATAGCCAGTCGGAAAGAGAAAATTTGTCAAAAATTTTTAAGCCGAAAGAAGCGGTTGACTTGCAAGTAAAACAAGCCGAGCAGGCCGAATTTAATAAGGCAGGTAAAGATGATACGGCAAAAAAGACAAAAAAAGAGGCAAAAAAAGACAAGCAAGATTTTTTGGATGTTAATTTGATGCCGCAGGAAGAGACTTTCATGCAGCCAGAGCTTGAGGTGTCAAAGAAACTTTATTTAAGCGCCATGATAATTTTTTCTTCCATTTTTATTGTAGCTGTTTTATATCTTGGCATTACCCTATATCAGCTCAGCATCGCAAAAAATATATCAGAAATCGAAAAAGAAATAAATGATTTGGGTCAAAAAATTTCAAGCGTTGAAGGTAATAAAAATGAAGCACTTGCGGTTCAAAGTCATTTTGAGGCGGCAGATAAACTCATAAAAAAGCATATATATTGGACTAAATTTTTTGGTTTTTTGGAAAAATACACAAATAATGACGTATATTACACAAGTTTTTCAATGGCCGGCCAGGATAAGCTGGTGATATCAGCGGTTGGAAAAGACTATCAATCTGTCGCCAAGCAGTTGGTTTCTTTCCAAAAAGCCGGTGATTTTATAAAAAATGTGAGAATTGATGCCGCTTCTGCCGACATTGTTGATGAAGCGGGAAATTATCAGGTCAACTTTAACATAAACTTGGAATTTCAGCCCGCTGTTTTTTTCGAGGCAGATAAATAAAGGGTATTTCACCCTTTGTCGGCTCCTCGTCTCGGAAGCAAAAAATTGTAATTTTTGTTTCACTCGACTTACGTCGCCAATAAAAATATGGAAAAAAGAAGTAATCAAAAAATAAGAAACGATAAAAACCTTCAGCTAAAGATTTTTTTTCTTAAATATTACAAATTAATTATTTTGTTTTTTGTTGCTACTATTATCGGCCTGAGCTATTATTTTATTTTAAACCCTAAATACCAGCAAGCAAGCATCGGCGGAAAGTATAATGTCAGCTCTTTACAGCAAGAGTTAGACAGAAGAAGCGCCTACTTGGCTGATTTAAAATCTTTGGACAATAATTATAAGCTTATTAATCAGAAAGACATCGAAAAAATAAAAATGATTTTGCCTGAAGAAAAAGACATAGCCGGTATTTTTGTCCAGCTGGAATCATTAGCCAAGGAAAATAATCTTTTTTTGGACGGAGTGAGCATTAACGAAGCGGAAACTGAAAATATTGATTCCGCCGAAAAAAACAATGACGGAATAAAGAAACTCAGCATAAAGCTGAATCTTACAAGCACTACCGAAGACGGAGACTATAATGAAATCAAGAATTTTTTATCTTCGCTGGAATACAACTTAAGGCTTTTTGATGTCAATGCGGTTTATTTTTCTCCGGGATCACCAACCTATTCAATCAATCTTTTTACCTATTATTATAAAAAATAATTTTTATATGCTAGTTCAGAAAAAAATACAGGGTTTTAAAAAAATTTTTTTCGTTTTTTTTATATTAGTGCTTGCCGGCATAATCGGCTATTTGGTTTATGTCAATTTTTTTGATGTCAACGTAAAGAAAGCAAAATTTTTCAATAATAAGATAGAAACTTTAAAAATTTCAAAAATAAATCCCGAAATAAAAAACGATTTTTTGAATAAATCGCCTTATACCAATTTTAAGCCAGGCGCCAAACTGCCAGTTGAAGTTGAAAAGGCGGGCAGGGATAATCCTTTTAGATTTATTCCATTTTTTTTATTAAATAATTAATTTAGCCAATGAATAGCCAGAAAAATCAATTACTCGGCGCATTAGTGTCAGAAAATATTTTGGATATTAATGCCGCTTCTGAAATTGAAAAAAAAGCCCTGGCTGAAAACAAAAGCATTGAAGATATTATTATCAGTAAAAATATAGTTGATGAAGAAAAACTTACTGAAATAAGGGCAAAAATTTTGGATGTTCCCGCGGTTAACTTAAGCGGAAAGCAGATTCAAAAAAAAATTTTAAACTTGATTCCAAAAGAAGTTGCGGAAAATTATCAAATGGTTCCATTTGAAAAAATTGGAAATGAAGTTCATGTTGCCTTAATTAATCCCCAAAATTTTAAAGCGATTGAAGCGATTGAATTTTTAGCCCAAAAAGCCAATTTAAAAATTAAATATTTCATTACCTCGCCTTCAAGCTTTAATTCGGCATTCAAGCAATTCGGAGTTTTAGGTGAAGAAGTCCAAAAAGCTTTAGCCGGCATAGAGGAAGATTCAGACGAAGTTTTTGACATTGATAGGATGAAAGAAATGGAGCAGGTAATTAAGAATGCTCCGGTTTCAAAAATGGTTTTGGTGATTATTAGGCATGCAATCGACGGCCGGGCTTCCGATATTCATATCGAGCCGACAATTAAAGATACAAGAGTCCGTTATCGGATTGATGGAATTTTAAGGACTTCCTTGGTTTTGCCAAAATATATCCATTCGGCAATCATAGGACGGATAAAAGTTTTGGCAAATTTAAAAATAGATGAAACCAGAAAACCCCAAGACGGCAGAATCAGGCTAAGTATAGAAGACCATGATGTTGATTTTCGCGTATCGACTTTGCCGTTATTTGAGGGTGAAAAAATCGTTTTGAGAATTTTAGATACGGCAACGGAAGTTCCTACCTTGGAAGACTTGGGATTTAATCCCATCCACATAAATATTATTAAAGAAGTTGTTAAAAAACCTCACGGACTTTTGCTTTTGACCGGTCCGACCGGTTCGGGGAAAACCACTACTCTTTATACGATTTTAACAATGCTAAATCAGGAAGGGACAAATATCGTAACCCTTGAAGATCCGATCGAATATTATGTCCCGGGAGTAAATCAATCGAATATTAATCCTGATGTCGGTTATACCTTTGCTTCAGGCTTAAGATCAATATTGCGCCAGGATCCCAATGTCATAATGGTTGGCGAAATCAGGGATAAGGAAACTACCGAGCTGGTAATCCATGCAAGTTTGACCGGCCATTTGATGCTTTCGACCCTTCATACCAATAATGCTGTCGGTTCAATACCCCGGCTAATCGACCTTGGAGCTGAGCCCTTTTTGCTTTCATCTGTCCTTAATTTAGTTATTGCCCAGAGGCTTGCCAGAAGAATTTGCCCTGATTGCAAAAAAGAAATTCCAATCCCTCAGGTGATGCTTAAAAAAGTTAAAGAGCAGCTGGCAAGTACGCCTGCGGAATATTTACAGGGGCTTAATTTTGATAAATTGGTTTTTTATAAAGGCCAAGGCTGTTCTCACTGCGGAAATTTGGGTTATAAGGGCAGAATTGCCGTGTCGGAAGCAATTATAATTAATAATGAAATAAGAGAAATAATCAGCAGGGGCGGCGATGTTAACATGGTTAAAGTTTTGAAGGATCAAAATTTTATCACTTTAACCCAGGATTGCCTGATTAAAGCATTAAAAGGGCTGACTACCATAGATGAAGTAATCAGGGTGTCGCAAATATAAAATAATCTACAAATTAAAAATAATGAATTAAAATTATGGCCAGCAAGAAAAAAATTTTATTAGTTGAGGACGATGAATTTTTAGCCGAACTTTATGCAACCAAACTGGGTTTGGAAAAATTTGAAGTATATTTGGCATCAGACGGCGAAAAAGGATTAAGGATAACAAAAGAAAAAAAACCCGATTTGATTTTGCTGGATATAATACTGCCTAAAATGGATGGTTTTGAAATTTTAAAAATTTTGAAAGCCGATCCTGAATTAAAGAATATCCCCGTTATTCTTTTGACGAACTTAAGCCAGAAAGATGAAGTCAAAAAAGGCCTTGAGCTGGGTGCTAACGATTATTTGATTAAGGCTCATTTTATGCCTTCGGAAGTTGTAAAAAAAATAAAAAACATTATTGGATAAATAAAAAATTATGGCTTCAATAGACTCCATTATCAATAGAATTTTGATTGCCGCCGCAAAGCAAAAAGCTTCAAATATTCATTTGACTGTTGGCGCTTTGCCGGCTTTAAGAATTGATGAAAAACTTATTGAGCTTTCCGATGAAGTGGCAATAACAGATGATTTTTTAAGGCAGCTTGCCGACAGCTGGCTTGATATTTCTCAAAAGCAGGAATTGGTAAAAAATAAAGAGATAATCTTCGTCAAAGAGATTGACAATAAATTCAGATTTAAAATAAATTTTTTTTTCCAAAAAGGTTTTTTGTCGGCTTCACTGAAGGTAATTTATGACAAGATTCCATCATTGGCAAGTTTAGGACTGCCAAAGTCGGCTTACGGCTTTTCGGAAAAGAATTCCGGCCTAATTATAATTTGCGGCCCTTACGATTCCGGCCGGAGCACGACTGTTAATTCAATAATCGAAGAAATCAATAAAAAAAGAAGTGAAAATATAATTGTTATTGAAAAGCCGGTAGAATATCTTTTTACGAACCAGAAAAGCATTATTGAACAAAGGGAAGTTGGCCGAGATACTATTTCTTTTACTGAGGCGGTTAAATCTGCCCAGCAGTCAGATGTTGATATAATTTCGGTTGGCGCTAATTCTGAATCCGAATCAATACCGCTTGTCGTTGAATTTGCCAATTCCGGCCGGCTGGCTTTTATGATCATGGATACGATTTCCGCAATTCAAACCATTGAAGAAATTATCTCTTCTTTTCCGGTAAATGAAAGGGAAAGGGCGAATATTTTGCTTGCTGATTGTATTCTCTCGATAATTTCTCAGCGTTTGGTTCCTCGCCGTGGCGGCGGCTTGGCTTTGGCAACGGAGATTTTAATTGCCACCGAATCAGTCCGTTCTCTTATTAGGGAGGGGAAAATCAAGCAGCTGATGACTATTTTACAAAGTTCCAGGGAAGAAGGAATGCTTACATTAGACCAGTCATTAGCTGAATTAGTTTTATCAAACGAGGTTTCAATTGAAAAAGCGATGGAATATGTAGGTGATAAAGAAATTTTTCGAGGAATGGCTAAGGGTTAATATTTGATAATTTATGCCTTATTACCGATACAAAGCAAAAGATAAAACCGGCACCACTTTGTCCGGCTTGATTCAGTCGATTTCAAGCGATTTGGCGGTCGACATGCTTTCGGAACAAGGTTTGGTGATCCTTTCTTTAAAGGAAGAGGATATTAAAAGCTGGGACAGGTCTTTAAAATTTTTCAACCGGATTAAAATTAAGGATCTTGTTGTTTTTTCCCGCCAGCTTTCAGTAATAATTTCAGCCACCATACCTTTAGTCCAGGGTTTAAGGATAATAGTCAATCAAACCGAAAATCCCGCTTTTCAAGCAATAATTTCTGAAGTTGCCGATGATGTTGAAGGCGGAGCCAAGCTTTCCGTATCTTTAGGCCGCCATCCCCATGCTTTTTCTGATTTTTTTGTAAATATCATTAAGTCGGGCGAGACTTCCGGAAAACTTGATGAAGTTTTGAATTATTTGGCTGATCAGCAGGAAAAGGATTATGATTTATCGTCCAAAATCAAGGGGGCAATGATTTATCCGATATTTATTCTTGCCGGTTTAGTGACCGTTGGGGCTTTAATGATGATTTTTGTCATTCCCCAGCTCACCTCGATTTTAGCTGAAACCGGCGTACAGCTGCCATTGTCAACCAGAATTTTAATAAGCGTAAGCAATTTTCTTGCCGCTTATTGGTGGGCGGTTTTGATAGCATTAATTTTTGGCATATCTTCTGTCAGAGTTTTGATTTCGACTCCGAAAGGCAGATATTATTGGGATACTTTCAAGCTTAGGTTGCCGATTTTTGGAAAACTTTTTCAAAAAATAATATTAGTTCGCTTAACCAGAAGCCTTTGCACCCTTATTACCGGCGGAGTTTCTTTGACAAAAAGCTTGGATATTGTATCTAATGTTGTTGGAAACGAAACTTATAAAATAATCTTGAGGGAAACCAGGCTTGAAGTTGAAGACGGAAATTCAATAGCCACGATTTTTTTGAAAAGAAAAGAAGTGCCGGTAATGGTTTCGCAAATGCTTAAACTGGGAGAAAAAACCGGTCGGATTGACGAAATTTTGGATAAACTGGCTAATTTTTACAGTCGGGAAGTAAATAATATGGTGGCGAATCTTACTACTATAATAGAGCCGTTGATTATGGTTTTAATGGGTGCTGCTGTCGGTATTTTGGTTGCCGCGATAATTTTGCCAATGTATAATTTAGCGGCGGTTTTATAAAAGGAATTTCCTTAAATAATCAAGAAGTTTTAATAATTCATTCGATTGCAATTGCCATTTTTTATTTTTTATATTATAATATAATTAATATAAATAAAAATTATCTTCGTATTAATTTGATGCGAAAAAGAAAGGGGGTGAAAAAATGCAAAATAAAAAAGGTTTTACTCTTATCGAATTGCTGGTAGTTATCGCCATTATCGGATTATTGTCGACTTTGGCGGTTGTCGCTTTAAATTCTGCCAGATCAAAAGCCCGCGATGCTAAAAGAATTGCCGATATCAAACAAATCCAAACCAGCCTGGAGCTTTATTTTAATGATCAATCCGGTTATCCTGCCGCTACCGCTACTTTGGGCCTTTCAGGAGCTGCTTGTTTAGGAACTGCCGGCTTTGGAATTGCCGGTTGCGCTGATCCGTATATGGGATTGGTTCCTTCTAATCCGACTCCGCAAGGAGCGGCCTATGTCTATACTTCTGCCGGTGCTGATACTTATACAATTTCATTTAATTTAGAAGGTACAACCGGCGGTCTTGCTTCAGGAGCTCATACTGCCAACCAAGACGGAATGCAGTAATTTTTACATAATGGAAGCTTCCTAATAATTATCTAGCCCCGACTATATGTCGGGGCTAGATTAGTATTAAATAAATGATTTAAAAATGCTATAATTTATCCATGAATTTAAAAATTAAAAAAATATTTCCGCCGATTTTTCTGCTTATTTTGATTGTAATATTTTTATCGCCTTATTTATTCAGCCAAAATATTCCTTATGTCGGTGATTTTACCGGCAGTGATTTAACCGAACTTAATTTGCCGTTTCGTTATCTTTCATCATTGGCCTTAAAAAACGGTGAGATTCCTCATTTGACAGGGCTTTTGGCCAATGGCTTGCCGATTTTAGCCGAAGGCCAGGCAGGCGTTTTTTATCCGCTAAATTTTTTGTATATTTTTTTGCCGTTTTTTCTGGCAGTTAATTTGGCCCTGCTTTTGAATTTTTTTCTGGCCGGATTTTTCAGCTATATTTATTTCCGCATTTTGAAAATAAGCCAGATGGGTTCGCTTTTGGCCGCCGTCTCATTTTGTTTCAGCGGCTTTTTTATTTTCCGGCTCAAACATTTGAATATGATTAATTCGGCAATTTGGCTACCGCTTGAGCTTTATCTTGTGGAGAGATATTTTTCCGAAAAAAAATCAAAGGCGATAAATTTGATTCTTTTAGCTTTGGTTTTTGCGCTTCAGTTTTTTGCCGGCCATCCCCAGATTTTTTATATATCTTTTTTGTCGGTATTTTTATATTTTTGCCTTAAGATTATTTTTGCCAGCAAGGAAAAATTTTTCAGCAAATTAAAAGAAATTATTTTATTCTGGGTATTTGTGACAATTATTTTTTGTTCTGTTTCGGCAATCCAGCTGGTGCCCACATTTTTTTATGCCAAAGATTCTAGCCGTGGATTTGTGATGGATTATCTGCATACAAAGGAATTTCCTTATTTGGTCTCAAGCCTTCAATATTTTGTTTCCCCTTATTTTTTAGGAAATCCCTCAATAAACACTTATCCATCGGACAGGATAAAGGAATTCGGAGTTTTTTGGGAAAATAATTTTTATTTTGGCCTGCTGCCTCTTTTATTGGCTATTTATGCTTTATTATTCTTGTTTTTTAAAAAATTACAGGTAAGGATCTTATTTTTCCTGATTTTTTTGTCGCTACTTTTAAGCTTCGGGGCTTCTAATCCTCTTTTTCTTATTTTTTGGGAGCTTATTCCCGGATTTAAAATTTTCAGATTTCCGCAGAGGTTTATGATATTAGGCCTTGTCTGCCTGGCAGCATTAGCGGGTTTTGGTTTTGATTTTTTTTGGGACAAAATAAAAAAAAGCGCGGAAAAATTTAATTTTCTAAAAAATTCTAAATTACTGTTTAATTCACTTCTGCCGCTTGTAATAATAATTATTATTGCCGCCGACTTGTTTTTAGTTGCCTATTCCTATCTTGGAGTTTTGGATTATAAGAAATATTTCATTGACGAACCCAAAAGCGTAGAATTTTTAAAACAGGATAAGGATCATTATAAAATTTACAGTCTTGGCTGGCCTGAAGCTTGGAATCATATAAATAATATTTCCGGAGGCTGGCAGAATAATTTTTCACTTTTTATTTCCGGCCGAGAGCTTTTACCGCCAAATTTAAATGTTTTTTGGGGAATTTCTTCAATTCAAGATCGGGCATCTTTGGAAGGCGGAATGATTTCCAATGAATTATTCAATTTATCTTATTTATTGGATCAAAGTTTTAAAAAAAACGGGGAAGTAATTTTTGTTTCAGAGCAAACGCTTAAAATTTTGGGAATGCAAAATGTTAAATATCTGCTATCTTTTAGAGTTGTTAATTCGAATAATTTGATTTTAGTAAAAGAGATAAAAAATGATTTTTTGCCTTCTTTAAAAATTTACAAAAATAATTATTTTTTGCCTTTTGCTTTCGATGTTTTTAAAACAAGACGGGTCGAAGAAAAAAAGGAAATAGTCAAAGAATTATTTGATTTGAATTTTAATCCAAGTAATGAAATTATTTTGGATGAAGATTCACTTAATTATGAAAAAGATGGCCAAAAAGCTATTTTGGATTTTTATGAAAGAAGCAATAGCCGCTATGCCATTAATGTAGATTTCAGCCATGATGGCTACCTCTTTTTAAGCCAGTCTTTTGATAAATTTTGGCAGGCTGAAATCGATGGGATCAAGTCTAATTTATTAAGAGCAAATTATGCCTTTATCGCCTTAAAAATATCTGCCGGTAGACACAATATTGTTTTTACTTACAAGCCTTTATATTACACGATAGGCAAATGGATAACTATTGTTTCTCTGATTTTTTTGGTTTTATTTCTATTTTATCATTATTTATTTAAGGAAAAAATAAATGAAAAATAAATTAATAAGAAATAATTTTTTATATTTTTGCTTGGCTTTTTTTGTTCCAATGTCAATATATCTTTTAACCTTGGCCCCAACAGTTACTGTTGAAGACAGCGGTGAATTAATCACCGCCGCCTATACTCTTGGCATTCCTCATCCTTCTGGCTATCCGTTATATGCAATTTTAGGAAAAATTTTTACCTATATTCCTTTTGGCACGATTGCTTGGCGGGTCAATCTGATGTCTGCATTTTTTGGTGCACTGTCCGTAGCGTTGCTTTATTTAGTTATTGAAAGGTTAACCAAAAATAAGCTGATTTCATTTTTTTCATCTTTGATTTTTGCTTTTTCTCCGATTTTTTGGTCGCAATGCGTTATTGCCGAAGTATATACAATAAATACTTTTTTCACTGCTCTGCTGATTTTTATTCTTTTATGCTGGGCGGAAAAACAAGATAAAAAATATCTTCTTTGGTTTTCATTCTTATTCGGATTAAGCCTGACTAACCATACGGCAATGATTCTTTTTGCGCCGGTATTTGCCATATTTATAGTTTCTCATAGAATGGAAATCATTAAGGAATGGAGATTAATTGTTTATATGCTTGCATTATTTTTAGCCGGACTTTTGCTTTATTTTTATATTCCTCTTCGAGCTTGGCAAAGAGCGGATTTCAACTGGGGACCGATTACAAATTGGATTGACGTATTGGCTCATATCAGCCGTCAGCAATATAATGATTTTTCACCCCTTAAAAGCATGTATAGCAAGCTTGGGATAATGATTTATTTTTTTGTTGAAATAGCCAATCAGTTTTACATTCCTTCCTTGATTTTAGCGTTAATTGGCGCTGCGGCTCTTTGGCTTAAAGATAAAAAAACCGCCTGGCTTACGACCGGAATTTTTTTAGGCAGCAGCATCGTTATAATCTATTTAAGGAAATTCGGCTTTGTTTTGGGAATAGAATACACCTATAGAGTATATTACCTGCCGGCATTTCTAATTGTGGTTGTCTGGCTTGGGATAATTATTAATTATCTTTATGTGTTTTTGCCGGAAATTTTAAAAAACAAAGCGCTTGTAAATTTAACCAAAGGCCTTTTTTGGCTGGTTTTAATTTCATTGCCCCTAAGCTTTCTTGTTGGCAATTATAAAAAAGCGGATATGAGCTCTTTTTGGCTGGTTTATGATTATTCTAAAAATCTATTAGACAGTATGGAACCAAACAGCGTTTACTATTTTTCCAATGACGGCAGCCTGTCGGGCGATACCGAAATATTCAGCCTCGTCTATTTAAAAATGGTTGAAAATTATCGTAGCGACATTGACATCGTCTCCGAACATAGGTTTTTTTATAAAGATATAAATTTAACTCTGCCAAAAAGCTTTTTTAAGCTTGATTTTGACGAAAAAAGAAAAAATTTTTTTAATCTTTTGGCCGAAATAAAAGATAGGCCTTTATATACGACTTTTGCGATTACTGAAAAAGAAAGCGATTTGGGCTTATTCAGCCTTTCAAACGGGTATGTTCATCGAATTTACAGAAGCTTAGAAGAAGCCAAAAAGGCTGAGCTGAAAGTAATTTTACCGCCGATAAGAAATATTTCGGAGATTGACGGCCAAAGCGATTATTCGCTTACCGGGATCGCTTCGCGCTACAATTATAATTTAGCATATTTATATTTAGCGCTTGGCCAAAAAGAAGAATCGCAAAGGCGTTTGATAAATGCTTTTAATTTTGATATTGCTCCGTTTAATCATGAATACCGCCGATTTATTGATTATCGGTCTGAATGGCTTGGCGATAATTAAAGAAGAAAATTAAAATAGTACTCCTATTTTTACTCAATATCTGTTTTTTGATTTTTAAATATGCTATGATTAAATTAAGTGTTTTTACTTTTTTTGCAAAGAAATGAAAAAAAATATATCAGACAAAAATGGATTTACCCTTATGGAGCTGATAGTGGTAGTTGCCATTATCGGAATTTTATCAACTGCAGGCATTATTGCTTTTGGCATGACCAGGCAAAAATCCAGAGATGCAAAAAGGCTAGCCGACATTAAACAGATTCAGAATTCTTTGGGACTTTATTATGCCGATAAAAATCAATATCCGCCCCAGGGAATAGGAGGCTATGTTTTGGGAAGCGACGTTTTATGTCTTGACTCCGCTGGTTTTAGTTCAGAATGTTTTAGTAATATTTATATGAAGTCAGTTCCTTCAAACCCTTTGCCTAAAGGCCAGGGCTATCTATATAATTCATATGCTGCTGACGGCAGCCAATGCAGCAACGGTTTAAACCAGCTATGCATTAATTACAGCATTATTTTTGCTCTGGAGGGTAAGACTCAAGAGCTAGGGGATCCTGGCATTTTTATTGCCAACCAAAATGGGATTAAAGCTCAGCAATGAGTTTTACAATTTTGCCTGTAAAATACCGAAAATCCAGCTTAATATTGCTTTAAAAAATCCGCTTTCAAGTCGGTTTTTTTTAAAAAAAGTAGTTTGCTAAATTTGGAGTATCGGGGTAAAATTATTCTATGGAAGGCTTATTCATTTTCATATTTGGTTTGATGATCGGCAGTTTTTTAAATGTCGTAATTTTTCGTCTGGAAAAAAACAAGTCTTTTATTTTCGGGCGTTCGGCTTGTCGAAGCTGCGGCGGTAAAATTCTTTGGTACGATAATATTCCTGTTTTAAGCTTTATTTTTTTGCGGGGAAAATGCCGCAATTGCAAAAAATCGATTTCTTGGCAATATCCTTTGGTTGAGCTTGCGTGCGGGATTATCTTTTTTTGGCTTTATTCTTATTTTGGGATAAGTTTCAAATTTTTCAGCTTTTTGGTTTTCAGCTGCTTTCTTTTGGTTATATTTGTTTATGACCTCAAGCACTATTTGATTTTGGATAAAGTCAGCATTTTGGCGATGGCTGCCGCTTTGGCATTAAATTTATTTTCCGACATTGGTTTTTTGAATTTAATTTTTGCCGCAATTGCCGGCGGCGGTTTTTTTGCTTTTCAGTTTTTTGTTTCAAAGGGAAAATGGGTAGGTGACGGCGATATAAGGCTTGGCATTTTAATGGGCTTGATGCTTGGACTAAAGATGCTTTTAGTCGCTTTATTTTTAGCTTATATAATAGGATCTTTTGTTGGCATTTTTTTGATAATGTTTAAGCGGAAAAAAATGTCTTCCCAGGTTCCTTTTGGGCCATTTTTAGCATTAGCCACTTTTATTGTCTTAATTTACGGAGAAGAAATTTTAAACTGGTATATTAATTTATTGCATTAATGAATCATTTAAAAAAAAATGAAGGATTTACAATGATTGAGCTGATTATTTCAGCGTCAGTTATTGTTATAATTTTTTCGTTTATTTTGGCAAATTTTAAAATCAGCCAAACAAAAGCCGGATTGGATTTTTCATTAAAACAGATAATAAACGGAATAGAGACTGCCCGCGGATTTACGCTGGGCGGAAAAATATTGGCTTTAGGTTTTTTTCCGGCGGGCGGCTATGGCATTGAGTTTAGAGCCAATCCTTCAAGCTATCAAATTTTTGCAATTCCTTCATTAGGTGGCGAAAATTATCCTTTAAGCAATGAGCATAAGGAATTTTCACAGATTGATTTTATTTCGCCTATTCCTTCTACTCCGCAATTCGGATTTATTGCTACGGCTGATATTGATCAAAATCCATGTTATATAGGAAATTATTTTCGAATAGTTTTTCAAAGCCCGCAATTAATTTATGCCGAATGGGACAAAGAAAATTATCCTTGTAATGAAATACCGGAAATAAAATATGTTGCCGGCATGCTCAAAGATAAAACAAACGGCAGGCAATCTTATTTTTTTGTTTCGCTGGTCTCCGGTTCTGTCTTCGGCAGTTTAAATTATGATTAATTATAAAAAAAATAGAGGTCAAAGTTTAGTTGAAGTAGTCGCCGCTATCGGGATTTTTTTAATGGTTGTGTCGGTGATTTTGGCTTTAACGGCCACAAATATTGCCGGACAAAAAACAAGCGAATTTCAGATAATTGCAAATAATTTAGCCAGAGAAGGAATAGAGGTTGTAAGGAATATCAGAGACAGTAACTGGCTCATAGGAAATGATTGGGATTTGGGGCTTAAGGGGTCGGTATTAAATCAGAATAATGAGGCAGTAGCAGTTTTTAAAGATGGCAATTGGGTGCTTGACTTGCCGAACAATGATTCGCTTTATCTTTCGGAATCTGGAATTTACAGCCATGAAAGTGATGGCGGAACATTAACTGTTTTTTCCCGCCGACTTACTTTGGATAATATCTGCATAAATGATGCAACTGGCGAGGAAGGCATAACAAAGCAGCTGTGCAGCGATCAGGGAAAAAGAAAAATCGGCATAAAAATAAGTTCTGAAGTAAGATGGTTTGAAAGGGGCAGTGAAAAAAAATTAGTTTTGGAAAATTTAATTTATGATTGGAAATAGAATTACAAGAAAACCCGTCTCGCCTTCGGCTCGCCGAGGCGGACAAAAAAACAATAAATCCCGCCTACGCCCTATGGTCTTCGGCGGACAGGCAAAAAAACAAGCTGGATTTACTTTGGTTGAAATTTTAGTAGTAATGGCCGTTTTTGCCGTCTTGGGAGTTTTATTGGTGAATATTTTTATTATGGCTTTACAGTCGCAACGGCAAACTTCAAGCCGGCAAAAAGCTTTGGGCGCGATTCGCTATGTGGCTGAAAATATTTCTCGGCAGATCAGAACTTCAGAAATAAATTATGATTATTACCAAGCAAATCAGGGAATTATTAATCCGCAAGAATCTTTAGCTTTGATAAACCAGCAGGGTGAAACTTATGTTTACCAAAAGTTTCAAGATGAAAATGGAAAAAATTATATCGGCGCGGCAATTACAAAAAATGGGTATACCGATTATGCTCTTTTGACAAATCCGAGAGAAATTGATGTAAAAAGATTTGATTTCTATATTAATCCGATTTCTAATCCATTTTTACAGGAAAGGTGCAATCAGCCGTCAGATTGCATTAGAAACAGCTGTACGATCGATGATTCAATCGGTGATAAGTCCGGTTTTTGTTGCTGCATTCAAGATAGCGATTGTTTAAGCAAAAATTGCGATTTAAGCGAGGAATCTCAAAATCTATTTAATCAGTATTGCGGACAAAATGGTTTTGGCGGAACATGTTTGGAGATTAATGCCCAGCCTAAAGTAACGATAGTCTTAGAATTTGAATCTGTCAGTTTAAAAATTAATGAGCGGAAAACAATAAATTTTCAAACGACGGTTTCCAGCCGAGTTTATAAAAGATAATTATGTTTTTAAATGATAAAAATCAATCCGGAATGGTTTTAGTTTTGGCGGTTTTAATAATTACCGCGGTCTTAGCTACGGCGGCGGTTTTTACCAGTTTGGTTATCAGGGAAATACAGCAGTCTAGGCTGATTGATCAGTCGATTCAATCTTATTTTTTGGCTGAAAGCGGAAGCGAAAAAGCGCTTTATCAGATAAGGCGAATGGAGGCGGTAATCAGCTGTAGCCTGCTTGGCAAAGGCAGCTGCAATCAAGATGGTTATTGTTCTGCCGACTCATCTATTCCCTGTGTTAGCGAGAGAGGCGAACTGGGACTTTTAGGCGGCTGGGAAATAAAAGGAAGCAACGAAAAAGAAACACTGGTTTTACTTAATCCCGGACAGTCTTTTCAAGTTGATTTATTTAATCCTTATCAGTCATGGCAGTCGAATATAAACGGAATTAAAGTCGAAAGAAACGATACCGGAATTACGCCAATCGGGGAATTTACCAATCTGACAACGATTTTAGGAGTTAATCTTACCAGCGTATGTAAAGACCAGCCTCCGGTTTTTAAGGATTATTTAGATGATCCTCAAGCAATAATCAGTGCGATTGATCAGCAAAATATTCATAAAGATTGTTCGTATTCTTTTAGGATAAATTATCCATTTGGCGGTGATTCTCCTCTTGTGGCAATGATTAAAGTTTTTGATGTTGATGTTGTTCCTAATTTACAGCTGGATATTCCCAGCCGCCTGATAATTAATTCGTCGGCAATTTTTGGTAAGTCTTTTCAAAGCGTAATTGTTCGAACGCCAATGAGGGCGCCGTTATCCGGTCTTTATGATTTTGTTTTATTTTCCGAAGAGCAGATTGTTAAAAAAACAAGATAAGCAAGATAAGTTTTAAGCAAGATAAGAATTATTTTGCTACTTATCTTGCTTATCTTGCCGAATACTTATCTTGCTTAAAAAATATGGATAAACAACAAGCCAAAAAAAGAATAGATAAACTGATTAAACAAATCGATGAATTGCGCTACCGCTATCATGTATTAGATGATCCGACGGTAAGCGATTCAATTTATGATTCGCTGCAGCAGGAACTGAAAAGTCTGGAAGAGCAATTTTCAGATTTGAAACGTCCTGATTCGCCATTGTTGCGAATCGGTGGCAAACCCTTGGATAAGTTTATTAAAGTAAAACACGCCGTTCGACAGTGGTCTTTTAATGATGCTTTTTCCAAAGAAGAATTAATAGACTGGCAGGAAAGAATTTCGAAGTTTCTGGCTAAAGAAAATAAACAGGCTGAATTGGAATATGTCTGCGAACTTAAAATCGATGGTTTGCATGTTGTTTTTACGTATGAGGAAGGCTTATTAAAGCTGGCGGCTACCCGCGGCGACGGCATAGTTGGCGAAGATGTCACGCAGAATATTAAAACGATTAATAGCGTACCTATTAGCTTGAAAAAACCCTTAGACATTATAGTTGAAGGCGAAGTTTGGCTTTCAGAAAATCAGCTTAAAGAATTAAATAAACAGCGGAAAAAAAATAACGAGCCGGAGTTTGCCAATCCGCGTAATGCCGCGGCCGGAACAATCCGTCAGCTTGATTCAAAAGTGGTGGCCCAGCGAAAGCTGGATTGTTTTGTTTATGACTGGTCAGGAGGGAAGGAAAAATTTCCTCAAACTCAGTTTGAAGAACTTAAGCAGCTAAAAGAGATTGGCTTTAAAGTCAATCCTCATTATCGGCTTTGTAAAAGCATTGAAGAGATAATGGAATTTTGGCAGGAGTGGCAGAAAAAAAGGGAGTTAGAACCTTATTGGATCGATGGCATAGTTGTCAAAGTCAATCAGCGTAATTTGCAGGATATTTTGGGTCATGTCGGCAAAGCTCCGCGCTGGGCAATTGCTTTTAAATTTCCGGCCGAAGAAGTGGCTACGGTTGTTGAAGACATAAAAGTTCAAATTGGCCGACTGGGCACGCTGACGCCGGTGGCTGAGCTTAGACCGGTTAAGCTTGCCGGAACTGTAGTTAAGAGGGCGACTTTGCATAATATTGATCAAATCCGGAGGCTGGGTGTAAAAATCGGCGATACCGTTGTTATTAGAAAAGCAGGTGAGATTATTCCGGAAGTTCTTTCGGTTTTGCCAAAGCTTCGAACCGGCCAGGAAAAAGAATTTAGAATGCCAAGTAAATGTCCGGTTTGCGGTTCAGCGGTAGGTAAAAAGGAAATAATTGAAAAAGGTGGCGGTAATAGCGTGGCGGTTTTTTGCACCAATAAAAACTGTTTTGCCCAAAAACAGCGACAGCTGATTCATTTTGTGTCAAAAAAAGCTTTTAATATTGACGGCTTGGGTAAAAAAATCGTGATTCAATTAATGGAAGAAGGGTTGCTGAAAACACCGGCTGATATTTTTAAACTGGAAAAAGATGATTTATTGCCGCTTGAAAGATTTGCCGAGAAATCAGCGGATAATTTAATTTTGGCAATCAGCCAGGCAAAAAATATTACTTTGCCAAAATTCATCTATGCTTTGGGGATCGCTCATGTTGGCGAAGAGACAGCGGTTTCGTTGGCCGATTTTTTTGGCAGCCTTGGCAGGTTAAAAAAAGTGACATCCTTAGATTTGGAAAAAATCAATGACATCGGACCGGTGGTTAGCGAAAGCATCCTTGACTGGATTTCTTCAGATGAGAATTTAAAATTAATTGAAGAAATTGAATTTAGCGGGGTTAAAGTCTCATGGCAAAAACCAAAATCAGCAAGCAGTTTACTGAATGGTAAGAAAATTGTTGTCACCGGAACGCTGGAATCATTAAGCCGCGAAGAAGCCAAAGAAAAAATCCGCCAATATGGCGGGGACTGGGTTTCTTCTGTTTCCAAAAATACCGATTATGTAGTAGTTGGGGAAAATCCCGGTTCAAAAGCCGCTAAGGCAGAAAAATTGGGAGTTAAAATTATTAATGAGAAGGAGTTTTTGGACTTGCTTAAATAGGATTAGTATTTTTAAAATATTGCTATAAGCCGCAGGATAGTCTGCTTGCCGTTTTCAAAATTAAGATATTCGAAATTGAATCTGCGCCAAAGGCGCATCCTAAGCCACATCCCCGCCATAGGCGGACAAGCGCCTCTGGCGGAAAAATTTAAAATTCAAAATTTTTTTGTCCAGGGTTAAAACCCTGGTCTAATATTACAAAATCCCCTAAAGGGGATTAATTATATCAACCCACTTTTCCGCCGAAGGCGGATACGCCTCTGGCGTAAGTGGGTTTTAAAAATTAGCCATAGATTTCAATCTATGGCGTTTGGTTAAATAAAAAAAGAGCCCCTGGCATAAGTAATCGGTGGCTCGGGGGCAAAGCGCGATTAGAGAAACTTAAATGCCAGGGGCAAAAATTGAACAGGGCGGCTGAAAGAAACATTTTTGGTCGGCTCTTGGGCGTACAGCAAGACTAGCTGTTGTAGAACCGGCCTGTCAATTTAGGCAGCCGCCCTGAAAAAAAATAAGGAGCAGAGTGCCTCTGGCATTTAGGTTTGTGAGGGGGGGGCGGAAGGGGAGGAAAGGGAAAAAAACCTAGAATGCCAGAGGCAAAAAATTGGTCGGAGCGGCTAAATGCCACGCCATCGCAAGCAAAAAATATTTATTCACGGCGGACGCGCTTCAGCAATGACTCATCATTGCCATATTGCTTGTGCAGGAGGCTAAATTTTAGCCGCTCCGATATTGTGTTTTAGGAATGGTGTGACCGGCAGGATTTGAACCCGCAACCTCTTTCATAATAAGAAAGCATTCTAGTTCAGCTGAGCTGCGGCCACACTTAAAGGAGTAGGAACGATTTTATTCGTTTCCAGGAAACAGCCCTGTTCCTGCTCAAATATGAGCTACTCCAACCCCAACCGAAATGATAAAGATAAGATATTATATTACGAATGTTTTGTCAAGTATTTTAAGAAAAAAGCGAGCAGATGTCTTTTTGACAAACAACTCGCCCGTCTGCTGATTAGTTTGAATCAGCTGCTCATTTCCTTGAAATTGACAAGCATCATAGGCGTCTAATATTAAAGAACTAGATTTTTTTCATTGCACCCCCGATATGCATGCCTTTTGGAACGACAATTATGTTATTTTCTTTAAGGACAATACCGGGGTATTGCTCGGCTTCAGCTTCGGGATTTTGACCAAGTATGACGCCGTCGCCAAACGAGGCTGATTTGTCAGCAATAACCCGGTGCAGACTTACTCCTATTCCAACTTGAACTTTGTCAAAAAGGACTGAATCATTAATTAGACTGTATTGAGCCACTTTGGTGCGAGTTGAAAGAACCGAGGAGGATACACTGCCGGCAATAATGCTGCCTGAGCATATTACGGCATCATGAATACTGCAACCGTTTATGCCTTTAAGCGGGGCAAAGTCGCGTGACAGATGATATATCGGCCATTTTTCGTTATACATGTTAAATGCCGGCTTTGGACCCACTAAGTCCATATTGCCTTTCCAAAGAGTATCAATAGTTCCAACATCAAGCCAGTAATCGTCATGTTCGAATAGCGCGACTGAATAATCTGAACTGGCAATGACATGGGGAATGACATGCTTGCCAAAATCATCGCCCGGATAGTCAGCCAAAAGATTTTTTAGCCTGTCAATGCTCACTATATAAATGCCAAGATTTGCCAGGGCATAGTTAGTGCCGGGAACCAGGGGCGGATCTGACGGCTTTTCAACAAAGTCAATAGTTTTACCTTGACTGTCCACAATAAAGACTCCAAGTTCCTTGGCATCTTCAGCCGGTATTTTTTTGACAACCACTGTCATTGCCGCGCCTTGTCTTTTGTGAAGTTCAATTAAAGGACCGTAATCCATCTGATATATGTGATCGCCGGATGCAACCAGCATATATTTATAACCTTTTTCGAGTAGATAGGCGCTTTTTTTTATTGCATCAAAGGTGCCGGAGAAAAGTCCATCCTCGCCATGATGAAGCAGCGGAGTGATTTGGCCATCAATTGCCGTACCAAGGTCATGGCGCATGAATGTTTTATTCAAATGATGGTTGATTTTATTTGAGTGGATCTGAAGCAAAACATCGATTTTGCGAATCGATGGCGTATTGATGCCATTACTGACAACAATATCGATTAAGCAGCGATCCATAAAAGGAACCAGTGGTTTGGGGCGATCTTCCGCATTTTCTCCGGTTAAAGGATTTAACCTGGTACCTAAGCCGCCAGCTAAAATTACCATTCTTGTGTCGGAAAGCATTTTATATCCTCCATTTTGTATTTGGTTTTCATTGAACAAAAAATTCAGCAAAATGAATAATGCTGAATAATATATGCTAAGCTATTTTGTTGGATTTGTCAAGACTTTTGGTAAAAAAGTGGGCGCGACAAATCATGTGGATTGTGTCGCGCCCTGAAATTAGACTTCTAAAGCGGGGTAAGGTTCGTCAATTTGACGAATAGAAAGAAAGCTTTCAGAAGTCATAGAATGGGTAATTATTGGGCGCAGCCTGGCTGTCGTCGGTAAAGTGTGCCAGGCTGCGCTATGTGGCACGTTTGCGTGCCAACGCGAAAGGAGCAAAATGGTGGGGGCGGACTCAACCGGTTTTGTAGGGGAGAAAAGCAAAAAACCTACATATCCAGGAATCAACGCCCCCATAATAAAAAAGAGCCGAATAAAGATCTAGGAGTGAGGGCGGGAATCGAACCCGCGACTTAGGTAATGGCTTTTCCTTGCTCTACCGCTGAGCTACCTCACTCCAGGGCCAAGGCAGGCCAAAAAATTTTGTATTTAAAATATAATAGATTATTTATTAATAGTCAAGTTTAACGGGTAATGTAATTAAAAAAGGCGGATTCTTTGATTTCATTTAGGGAGTGGGAGGGATTTGGTGTAAATCAAAGATTGCGCCGTGGCTTGGATAAAAATGTGGCGTAGCCCGGTTTTTTTCTGTTTGTTGGTGTCTGTCTATGTTTTGTCTGTCGGGCTACGCCTATTGGCACCATTGCGGTGCCAGGAGAAAAGGAACAAATCTATGTATTATGTAAAATATCAAACTATTTTAGTCTTGTCAAATATAAAAAAAATCTGTATAATGTAAAGGTGTATTTATGAAGTTATCAAAAGAAGAAGTAAAACATATTGCCCTTTTGGCCAGATTAGGGCTGACTGAAGAGGAAATAGAAAGATATGCAAACCAAATTTCTTCGATTTTGGATTATGTTGAAATACTTAAAGAAGTAAACACCGATGGCATTGAGCCAACCGCTCAAGTGACCGGGCTGGAAAATGTTATGCGCGAAGATGTAATGAATAAATCAGATAATGAGACAATGAAAAAATTAATTGAAATGGCTCCGGAACAAGAAGATAATTTGGTTAAGACGCGTTCTGTTTTTTAGATTAATCACTTAATATAAAGTATTGAACACATAACAAATTGTTCGATGCTCCATGTTTCATGAACTTAAACGAACTCACAATTAAACAAGCCAATGAAGGTTTAAAGAAAAAAGACTTTAGTTCAGTTGAGCTGACTAAGGTATGTTTAGATAGAATAAAAAAAATTGACAATATTATCGAAGCTTTCATTACTGTCACTGAAGATGTAGCAATTAAACAGGCTGAAGCTGCCGACAAGCAAGGCGACTTTTCGAATCCCTTGGCCGGAATTCCACATGCGCCTAAAGATGTTTTTTGTACTAAAGGAATCAGATCAACCGGCGCTTCTAGAATTTTAGAAAATTATATACCGCCCTATGATGCAACGGCAGTAAAAAAAATAAACGAAGTCAAGGGAATAACTTTGGGAAAAGTCAATTGCGATGAATTTGCAATGGGCGGTTCCGGCGAGAATTCCGGCTATTTTATTACTAAAAATCCTTGGGATTTACAGAGAGTCCCGGGCGGAAGCTGCAGCGGATCAGCTGCGGCGGTTTCTTCTGATATGTGCTTTTATTCTTTAGGTACTGATACTGGCGGTTCAATCCGCCAGCCGGCAGGTTTTTGCGGAATTACCGGATTAAAAGTTACATATGGAAGAGTTTCCCGTTTTGGTGTTATGGCCATGGCGTCTTCGTTGGACACAATTGGCCCGATTACCAAAAGCGTTGAAGATGCGGCTATTGTCCTTAAAGCCATTGCTGGAAAAGATAAGTTGGATTCAACCACTCCTGATGTGAAAGTTGATGATTATGAAATGGAAATGAAAAAGGATATTAAAGGATTGAAAGTCGGCTTGCCAAAAGAATATTTTGTCGACGGCATGGACAAAGAGGTTAAAGAGATAGTAATGGCTGCCGTTAAAAAATTGGAAGGCCTTGGGGCAAAAATTGTTGATATCAGCTTGCCTTATACCGACAAAGCGGTGGCGGTTTATTATATAATTTGTCCAAGTGAAGTCAGTTCAAATTTGGCTCGCTATGACGGCATCCGCTATGGCATGTCGGAAAAGAAAGATAATCTACTGGACATATATATGAATACGAGAAGTCATTATTTAGGAGCAGAGGCCAAGCGTCGGATAATGATTGGCACTTATGCGCTTTCTGCCGGCTATTATGACGCTTATTACAAAAAAGCAATGCAAGTCAGGACTTTGGTAAGAAATGATTTTGATAAAGCCTTTGATAAAGTTGACGTAATTGTTACGCCGACTTCGCCCACGCCGGCCTTTAAAATCGGAGAAAATTCAAGTGACCCCTTAAAAATGTATTTAGCTGATGTTTTTACCATCCCGGCATCCTTGGCGGGAATTTGTGGCATATCGGTCAATGCCGGCTTTTCTGAAGGGTTGCCTATTGGCATTCAGATTTTAGGAAAAAAATTTGATGAAAAAACGGTTTTAAAGGCTGCATATAATTATGAGCAGTCAACTAATTGGAATGGCAAAAAACCCAATTTTGACTAGTTTTTGCATATTTGCTAAACTAGAGTAATAAATTTAATAATTAATAACTAACAAAAAATATGGCAGAAGAAAAAAGTTTTTTTGAAATGTCTCCCAAACAGGGCGTAGTTATGGGTATTGCCTTGGGGATCGCCGTAGTCAGCTTGATCGGTTTTTTTTCATTATTGGCAAAAGGCCAGGTGACTGAAGAACCGGCAGAAAAAGTTGCAGTAAACGGCAATGTTAATTCAAATGTTAACACCGCTCCTGCTCCGACAGCTAATCCAAGCGAAGACACATCGGATGTTTCCAAATTAACTGGGGTGCTTAAAGACGCACAGTCTGATGGTCCTGCTAATGCTAAAGTTGTCTTGGTTGAAATTTCAGATTTTCAGTGCCCTTATTGCAGCAGGCATGCTCCGACAATGGATCAAATTATGAAAGATTATGCCGGAAAAGTAAGAAGAGTTTGGATTAATTTCCCATTAAGCTCAATCCATCCGAATGCTCAAAAAGCCGCTGAAGCCGCTGAATGTGCCGGAGATCAAAATAAATTTTGGGAAATGCATGATAAGATTTTTGAAAACCAATCGGCTTTAGCAGTTGATAATTTGAAATCTTATGCTAAAGACTTAGGCTTAAATACTTCAAAATTTGACAGCTGTTTAGATGATGGCAAATATGCTTCAAAAATACAGCAGCAATCTCAGGCTGCCCAAGCTGCCGGTGTAAGCGGAACTCCCGGAACTTTTGTTAATGGCGAGCTGGTAAAAGGTGCTTATCCTTTTGAGACTTTCAAGCAATTGATTGATGCTGAATTAGCTAAGTAAAAAAATTTTTATCATAGCAAAAAATCGCCTAATAAGCGATTTTTTGTATGGCGGAGAGGACGTTTTTTAAAATCCATTTAAAAACGGAAGGGGGGAGATTCGAACTCCCGAAACCTTGCGGTTTACACGCTTTCCAAGCGTGCGCACTAGGCCACTATGCGACCCTTCCGTTTTTAAATGGACTTATGGATTCTTCGCCAAAGGCGAATCAGCCCATTTTGTATAACATGGTAGCGGATAACCCATAGTACCTTGCGGTACACATGCTTTCCAAGCGTGCGCACTAGACCACTATGCGACCCCTCCGCTTTTAACAGGGTTGTTTCTAAATTATTTATTCAACTAATTTAGTAAGCACGATTAAATATTCACAGTATTTTGGCCACCGGGTAAACTATGCAACCTCTCCGCGACAAGAAGGAATATTATTTTTTACCAACCCGAGCAGCTCCGGCGGATAAATCGGCTGATTCTTTAACGGCAGCTTATCAATCGGCAGCCAAAAAGCAAGGCTTTTATGGGATTTCTCATTGACTGTAATATTTTTTTGACGGTAAAATTTTTTATCTTTGAATTCCGCGTCATATATAAAGACGATTTCGTGCCCCGGCTTGCCTTGGTAAGTAAAAATATTTTCAATTATTCCTATTTGCTTTAAATTTATTATATCGGCGTTTAATTCTTCCTTTATCTCCCGTTTTAGAGCCTGCCGGCTAGTTTCACCCAGTTCGATTCCGCCCCCGATCGGACGGTAAAATTTTTGCTTTCTTATTTTATCATAGCCTTGAACAGCCAAAATTTTATCTTGATGATAAAAAATGCAAATGGCTATCGGCCGGGCATATTTTTTCATAGGCTTATTCTGTTTGAAATTTTTTCTCCTAAAATATTATTAACAATTGAACGGAGGGGGTGGGATTCCCCGCCAAAGGCGGGTCCGATTTTATTGAATTCTAAACGGAGGGGGTGGGATTCGAACCCACGGAGACATTGCTGCCTCAACAGTTTTCAAGACTGTCCCATTCGACCACTCTGGCACCCCTCCGTTTAGAATTCAATTTTAATGGAGCGGAGAACCCACGCCTGCCCGCCTATGGCGGGGAGACATTGCTGCCTCAACAGTTTTTCCGCCAAAGGCGGACCAGCCTCTGGCTGGCAAGACTCTTTAATTATCGACCACTCTGGCACCCCTCCGTTCAATTGTTAATGTTTTTTTAAATGAAATCGGGACAATACTGTCTTATTCGACCACTCTGCCTGCCCACCGAAGCGCTAGCGTAGGCGGGACACCCCTCCGTTCAGAATTCAATTTTAATTTAGGCATAGAACTCACGCCTGCCCGCCTATGGTGGGGAGACATTGCTGCCTCAACAGTTTTTCCGCCAAAGGCGAACCAGCCTCTGGCTGGCAAGGCTCTTTAATTATCAACCATTCTGTCTGCCCGCTGAAGCGCTAGTGTAGGCAAGGCACCCTTCCGTTATATTCGGGATAAAGACTGTCACATGCTAAAATGCTTTTAAAAGAAGTGAGAAAATTTTGCTATCACTCTATGAAGGTAAAAAAATCAATATTTTTTAAACGTATTTTGTCAAAAAGAATCGCGATGAACTAAGGGACTACCCTGTATTTTATCACCGCATACTGATATTAAACTGGTATTTTGGTAAGGTCTTCTTTGTGTTCGGTTTGTTCATTACCGCATACCGTGCAATGCCATTTGTAATTAGGTGGAGGAAACATTGTAACTTCCTTTCGTTTGTTTGCCTTCTTTTAAGAGTATTTTATAAAAGGACAGTATATTTGATAATATTTTCTAATACTATTATATTAAATCAAAAAAATCATTTTAAGTCAATCTTCTTGCGTAAAATTAGCTTATTGGAGTACAATAACATTGTTGTTTAATGATAAAATTGTTTATTATACTTTAATTATATAAAAAACTAAATGATTGAAAATAAGCTTTTAATCAGTCAAGAAACTGAAATTAGCCGGGAAAAAAAAGAAATACTTGACTCTGCCGCTTCTTTTGCCGAATTTATGGCTAGCCGCTGGCCTCAAGTTGAAGAAGATCAAACAGGATTAAAGCTCAATTACAGTTTTGCTGGATCGTTGGCAACCGAACTTTTACCGCAAGCTGATTCATTTACTGAGTTTGAGCTTGATTCTGATTGCCGACTTATTGCCGGCCAAATCCGCACAATCAGCAATAAAGCCAAAAAGATTTTCAGCGAATTTGCCCGTCCGATAGGAGATTTTGATTTTTTGCCGACAGATTTATATTTAGAAAAGCAAAGAGCGGTTCAAAATTTAGGTTCGCAAAAGGATCTGTCTGAGTACCAGCGCCGCCGCCAAGAGCTTTTATGGAAAGGCGGCGGCGGGCCATCATTTGAGGAAATTCCCAGTGAATCCAAAATCTGCCTGAGACGAGATAATAATCAGGAAAAACTAATGTGCGATCCGGTGGTTTCTTATAGCAAGCCTAAGACTGCGAAAATTAGAATTGGAGAAAGCGACTATTTTATTGCAAGTTTGGATACGATGATTGCGTATAAGATTTTGCAGCTTTTGCAGAAAAACGGCAAAGAGACGGAGAAATTTAATTTAGATTTTGAAAAAATTTTGCCGGCATTAAAAGAGATATATTCAACGGCAGAATTAGTAGCGGCCACCAAAGAAGCAATTTATGGTTACGAAGCGACAATGAAGAAAAGTCATGATTTATATGAAGCTGATAAAACTTATCAATCTAAAATTGAACCCGCCTTAAAAAAATCTTTAGACAACAATGATTTATCTGAAAATGTTAAGAATTTTTTAAAAATGTTATTATAAATATATTTTTTATTTTTTAAAAAATAAATATTGATTAAAAAATCTATGGACACGAGCAAAATCAAAACAATTGAAAGTCAGTGGGTAAATTATGATCAAGATCAAAAAATTACAGCCGCTTCACAAATTTTGGAAGTTTTGGCAAATAAGGAAGGAATTAAGCAGCAAAATTTGAAGATAGTAAGATTAGGTCCTCCATCGGCAAAGGGTTTTTATGATATTAAAGATGATACAATTTACCTAAATGATTATTTATTAAATGGTAAATTTGAAAAAATATTAGAATCAATTTCGCATCTTTTTTCTTACAAACTGCACATGTTGGATGCAATAAAGAATAATAAAAATGATGAAAAACAGAATTTTGAGAAGTACATTTATCCCTGGAATGAAACAGATTTGGAAGGTAAGGATTTATATTGGATTAGCTTAGTCGGATTAAAAGATTCAAGTCAAACTTTAGATTGGAAAAAAATAGATAAAATTTGCAAATAGTATTTTTAAGCATATAAAATAAGTACTATTAAAAAATACTTAAATACAAATTTATAAATGTCAAATGAAGTCGAAGAAATCAAAGCGCGGGTGGATATTGTCGACCTGATTGCCGAATATATCCGTCTAAAACCGGCAGGACCCAATAATTGGCGGGCTCTGTGTCCTTTTCATAATGAAAAAACTCCTTCCTTTATGGTATCGCGCGATAAGCAGATTTTTCATTGTTTCGGCTGTTCTGAAGGTGGAGATATTTTTACCTTTGTCCAAAAAATGGAAGGCCTTGAATTTCCCGATGCTTTGAAGATTTTAGCCCAGAAAGCCGGAGTAAAGTTAACCTCAAAAGACCCCCAGCTTGCCAGCCAGAAAAATCGGCTTATGGATATTTGCCTTTTGGCATCTAAGTTTTGGCATAAAACTTTGATTGAATCAAACCAGGCAAAAAAAGCCAGAGATTATCTGAATCAAAGACAGGTGAGCGAAGATATAATTAATGAGTTTAATTTAGGTTATGCGGTGGACTCCTGGGATGCGCTAATAAATTTTTTAAAGACTCGCGGATTTAAAGACCAGGAAATATTTTTAGCCGGACTTTCGGTTAAAAAAGAGCGGGGAAATGATTTTTATGACCGATTCCGCGATCGTTTGATGTTTCCGATAAACGACCTGCACGGAAATCCAATCGGTTTTTCCGGCCGGACTTTGAAGATTGATGAAAAAGGCGGAAAATATATAAATACTCCCCAAACTTTGATTTATAATAAAAGCTTGGTGCTATTTAATTTAGACAAAGCTAAGCTGAAAATAAAAAAGCAGGATTTGGCCATAATAGTTGAGGGCCAGATGGATACACTTTCGGCCTGGCAGGCGGGGACTGAAAATGTAATTGCCTCATCTGGTACTGCTTTTACTTCGGATCAGATAAGCATCTTAAAACGTTATACCAATAATTTAGCAATCGCCTTTGATACCGACTCGGCCGGCGAGTCGGCCTCTAAAAGGGGAATTGATCTGGCTTTAAGCCAGGAAATAAATGTAAAAGTAATAGTTTTGCCAAACGGTAAAGATCCCGATGAATGCATCAAAAATAATCCCAACGATTGGTTCGCCGCAATAGAAGAGGCAAAGTCAATTATGGAATATTATTTTGACCAGACTTTAAGCCGTCTTGACTTAAGCAAGGTTGAAGATAAAAAACAGGCTGCCAAAATCCTTCTGCCGATAATTTCAAAAATTGGCAATAAAGTTGAGCAGACCCATTGGCTGCAGAAGTTAGCCGGCTTGCTAAATGTTTCTGAAAATATTTTAAGGGACTCTTTATCCAGAGACAAATCAAGTCGTCCAAAAGTTGACAATTCAAAAACAGTTGTTATTAAAAAAAATAAAAATTCAATGCTAGCCGAACAGATTTTGGGAATTATTTTAAAATATCCAGCCAACATTCTTTATGTTGTCAATAATTTGGAGGCGGATGTATTTGACGAAAAAAATTTGCAGAACCTTTACAAAATGATTATTATTTATTATACTGAGGATATAGAAAATCGAATTGATGAATTTAGTTATAAAGAATTTCAGGCAAAAATCAAGGAAAAAAATTTGGACAGTTTGGCTGCCCGTCTTATTCTTATGGTAGAGAGGGATTTTTTTGATTTTGATATTGATAGTATAAGAGAAGAACTTATTGGAGCAGTTAAATTGCTAAAGAAAGAATATATTAATAATCAATTAAAAAATATTGAGACAGAAATTAGAATTGCAGAAAACAATAAAGATGAAAAAAAGATTCAAGAATTAGTCGGGCAATTCAATGAGATTATAATGCAAATTAATCTTTTAGATTAAAATTATGGCTCCAAAAAAATCAGTAAGCTTAAATAAAAAAAGCCAAAAGAGTAAAAGCGTAAAAGTTTTTAAAAAGAAAACGGTAAAAAAAGCGTTAAAATTAAAAAAGAAGAAATTAAAAGTTAAAATTAAGTTTAAAGCAAAAGCGACTGTTAGCGAGGGGCTGATTGATCGGCTTATTCAAAAAGGAAGCATGCGAGGCTTTATTACTGAAACTGAAATTTTACATACGTTTCCGGAAGTTGAAGAATACATTGAAGAATATGAAAAATTTCTTTATCGAGTCGACCAAATCGGCTTGGTTTTAATTGAGTCGGAAAGCGGAATTTTGGATGATGCCTCAAAAAGGGCTGAGATTTTAAAAAAAGTAGGTTTAAGCAAGGAACAGAAAAAAAGGATTGATATTTCCGATATTTCTGCCGATTCCATCCAGATGTATTTGAGGGAAATCGGCAAAGTGCCTTTGCTTAAGCCGGAAGAAGAAATAACATTGGCTAAAAAAGCGGAACGGGGTGACAGAGAAGCAAAAAAAAGATTAATCGAAGCTAACTTGAGATTGGTAGTTTCAATTGCTAAAAGATTTACTGGAAAAAGCCTTTCGCTTTTAGACTTGATCCAGGAAGGAAATATCGGGCTTTTTCGTGCCGTTGAAAAATTTGATTATCGGCGAGGCTATAAGTTTTCTACTTATGCCACTTGGTGGATTAGGCAAGCAATCACCCGCGCACTGGCCGATCAGTCTCGAACAATTAGGATTCCGGTTCATATGGTTGAGACAATAAATAAATTTAAGCAGGCTGAGCGGCAGCTGATTCAAGATTTAGGCCGCGAACCTTTGCCGGAAGAAATTGCCGCGGAAATGGGAGAGCCGCTTGATAAAATTTTGCATATTATTAAAATAAGCCAGGAAACAATTTCAATTGAAACTTCGGTCGGTGAAGATGATGAAGACAGCACTCTGGAAGATTTTATCGAGGATGTAAGGACCGTGACGCCTGATCGTGCGGCAGCATTGGAGCTTCTGCGAGATTATGTTGATGAAGTGATTAGAGATTTAACGCCGAGAGAACAAAAGATTTTGGAAATGAGATTTGGGTTAAAAGACGGAGTAGCACATACTTTGGAAGAAGTTGGTCAGGAATTTGATGTTACTCGGGAAAGGATACGGCAAATCGAGGCAAAAGCCTTGGAAAAAATTGAAAAACATCACCTTATTGACAAATTAAAAGATTACTAGTATATTTTTTAAATAATTATTCAGAAAAAAATCCTCAGTTCCGCGGTAGCTCAATGGTAGAGCAGTTGGCTGTTAACCAATTGGTTCCTGGTTCTGCGCCACCTTAATTAACTAAAAAGGCGCATCCGCCTATGGCGGAGAGTCCAGGCCGCGGAAGGGACTGGACACCTTCCCAACTGACCGATGCAAGGCAGAATTTCCTAAGGATTTGACAGACGCCGGTTCGAGTCCCGTCGCCCCGGCGACAGGACGCAGAACTGATTAAATATAAAAATATGAGTGAAGAATTCAAAAAAAATCTAAAAATTATCAACCAAAATCTCGATTCCCTTAAGGCCGATTATGGCGTGAAAAGAATTGGAGTATTTGGGTCTTTTGTCAATGGCCGCCCAAGGAAAGACAGTGATATTGATATTTTGGTTGAGTTTTCAAAACCTGTAAGCTTTTTTGAGTTTATTGAAGCGCAAGATTTTTTAAGCAAGGCGTTAAAGCGTAAAGTTGATCTTGTCACCAAGAACGCACTAAAGTCAGCAATTAAAAAAGATGTATTAAAAGAAGTAGTTTATGTCTAAAAGAAATATTAAACTTTATATTGACGATGTAAAAGAAGCGGTAGCTAAGATTGAAGAATATAGTAAAGGGTTGTCTTTTGATAAATTCAAAAAGAATGATTTGGTAATTGATGCAATTGTAAGAAATTTAGGAGTACTCGGCGAAGCGGCTAAAAATGTCCCGACTGATTTTAAAGAGAAATATAAAGATATACCTTGGAGAAAAATAGCAGGAATGAGAAATATTGTGGTTCATGAATATTTTAGCGTTGATTCAGAAATACTTTGGAAAACGATTCAGCAAGACATTCCGGAATTAAAAAAGATGATAAATAAGATAAAAAGTTAAAGCTTAGTGAGAATCGCGTTGCCGGAGGGGACTGTATGCTTTCCCAACTGACCGATCCCCGGTCAAACTCGCAATTTAAAATTCATTTGATTATAATAATAAAAATAAGCTTTTTACTCCGCGATAGCTCAATGGTAGAGCAACTGGCTGTTAACCAGTGGGTTCCAGGTTCGAGTCCTGGTCGCGGAGTAAAGAGCTTATTTTAGTAAAAAAAATCGGTTCGAGTCCAGTCCCCAGCCAAAATGTAAAATAGCCAGTAAATTGGCTATTTTTTGTTTGGTAATTATTTGATATAAACTTTTTGATTTTTCAAATAAAGTTCAGTCTTGATGCAATTCAGAATTTCTCTTTTTTCATCTCGTGTTCCCTCTTGCAACAAGTATTTGGCATATTCTTTTATGTTGACTTTAGGTGTTTTAACTTTACCCTTTTGGTCGGTTTTTAAAATTAGATTATTAAACCTTTGATACCTGCCCATCTCTTGTTTCATTTTATGCAAGGTCTCAGCTTCACTAAGATCAACTTTGTCAATGATTTTAACCAGCTGTTCAATCAACTGCTCCTCTCTAATGTAAGCTTCCTGGCAGAAGTGGTCATGGTATTTGGTGCAATGATAGTAAACATAGCGCTTGATTGTTCCATCAAGTAATCTTTTGAATTTTTCCTCGGCGCAGACGCCTGATCCGCAAGCACCGCATTTAAGGGTTCTGGCAAAATCAAATTCTTTGGTTCCGGGTTTGGCTTTTGGTGCAACTTTTAGCTGGAGTTGGACTTCGTCAAACAGTTCCTTGCTGATTATTGGTTGATGTCCGCCTTTGTAAAATATTCCCGTTCCAATAGGATATTCGAACTCGCCATAGTAAAATGGATTTTTCAAAATCAGATAAACACAACTGACTACCAGTTTTTTGCCCGACCTGGTGGTAAAGCCGATATCGGCAAGCCATCTTACTATTGATCGGCCGCTATAATTTTGGTAAGCCACTTTTTCAAACAACTCGGTAATAATCGGCGCTCGCTTAGGATCCAGATGAATGCTGCGTTTGCCTTTTTGTTCGCCGATGCCGTGGATGTATCCCAATGGCGGAACGCCCGGTCGCCAGCCCATTTCGCACTTGGCTCTTAAACCTCTTTGGACGTTAACACTCTTGGCATCATTTTCCAGTTTGGCCGTACTGCCTAAGATCATAAAGAGAAATTTTTCGTTGGGCGAATTGGTAAAGGTTTGGCCGTAAGTTCTTACCTGTTTGATTAAACCCTGATCCATCATATCAATAATTTTTCCCAAATCACCGGCGTTTCGGCTCAGTCGATCCGGCGCCCAGGCTAAAATCGCATTAAACTTGCCTGCCTTAATTTCTTTTATCATTTCATTAAACACCGGCCTTTGGCCCGAGTCTTTGGCCGAATGCGATTCCTGAAACGCTTTAAGGATTTCAATATTTTCTCGTTTGGCCAAAGCCGTCATTTCATTAATTTGAGCGCCGATTGAAAGTTGCTGTAGCTCATCGCTTTCTGTTGACTTTCGGCTGTATAGGCAGAATTTAAGGAATGCCGGATCAACCGTTGTTTTTTGCTTGATTTGCGTCATTGTGTTTGGCATAGGTTTGTCGGTTATTAGTTATACCTACTAATACAGATGACGCACCGGGGACAGTGTGTCCAGTCCCCGGTAGTAGGTAAGCTGTTGATAACAAAAATACTTTATTATTCTAGCATGGGACCGGATTCATAGTCTTCTATACGTTCGTCTCCATAATCATTTTCATGCCATTTCATCATGGTTTCGGCGATTTCTTTGATTCTTTCTTTGGTTAGAACGTTTCTTTCCGTTTCTCCCGGATCTTGATGTCTTGCCCTCTCGGAAAATTCTTTACTTCTGTATTTGAGCCAGAAGATTATATAAGTTGCTACGTTGTCCCTAATACCCTGAATGACTTTGCTTGTCGCCATATCGGAGATTAATCCTACTCCCATTTCCGTTGATTCCTCGATTTTTTTTGCGAATTCTCCATCGTCTTTAATCCACCTGTAGTATGTTGATGGATCAATTTTGACCCGGAAGCAAGCCGACATGATTACCGGATTGGTTTTGAATTCTTCAATCAATTTTTGTTTGATTTTGTTTTGTCTGTTTTCAATTGTTATTGCCCGGGACTTCGTCGGGTTTTTTTCGGATTTATTTTTATTGTTCATAATTTTATTATTTTAAATTTAATTAATTTTAATCGGTTTCTTGTTGACCAATTTCTGCCAGCGGCGTAAAATTACTTCAGAGTACACCGCAGATTTTTCCATCAAAAAGCAGCGTCGTTTCATGGTAACTGCCGCGACCAGAGTACTGCCGGATCCCCCAAATGGTTCTATGATTAAGTCATTTCTTTTTGTCAGTACCTTGATATATGGCACAAGTATTTCAAGGGGCTTGGTGCCAAAAATTATGTTTTGCCCCGAAGATTTTTCGTCATCGGCCTTAAAATCAATAAAATCGGTTGGACAGTATTTTTTTCCTTTTCCGTAGCTTTCCCATGTCGGTTTGCCGGAAATGGCGAACAAGGCATTTTCGTATTCCTGCTGTAACAATTCTTCTTCATCACTCAAGTTCAGAGCGATGTTTCCAATACTTCCCACTAGCGCAATGTCGGTTTTATTGAAGAATTTATATTTGGCGGCAAATCCCTGCACTCGGTTGGGAAGTCTCCAGACGATAGTATTTCGGTATTTCCAGTGCCTCTCAAGTTCGTTCCAAATTATCCGCAAATTTTTAGGGTTTTCAAACACAATAATGGAAAAGTCCGGTTTTTGAATTTTGGCAATATTATTCATCCATAATTCGGTAAAGTTGTCGGGTAATACGTCGGTTTCCAAATACCTTCTGTTTTTCTTGACGCCAAAGCCGGTGGTGACTCCATCCTTTTGTCTGGTTTTACCTTTTAGATATTGAAGAAGATAGGGCGGGTCGGTGAAACACATGTCTGCTTTTTCGTTGCCCATAAGCTTCAAGACGTTGGCTTCAATCGTACTGTCGCCGCACATCAGTCTCGAGCCATTTAACTCATAGATGTCACCTTTTTGCACCGAAATTTTTTCGATTTTCAGTTTTTCCAATTCTTTTTTGAGATCAAACATTGTCGGTTCGCCGTCAATTCCAAAGATTTCGTCCAATTCTTCGGATGTAAATCCTGTGTCAGCAAGGAAAGATTCGTCGAATTTAGCCAAAAGATCATAATTCCATTCCCCGGTGTTTTTGTTTAAACGAATGTTTAATTCCTTTTCTCTCTGTTCATCGGGGATATTCACATAGACTGCGGGAACTTCATTGTAGCCCAAGGCCTTTGCGGCCTTCACCCTCATATGGCCTCCAATGAGGACATTTTTGCGGTTTGGGGCACCGTTGACGATTACCGGGTCGCAGAAACCAAAGCGTTTCAGTGACTCGGTTAATTGTTCTAAAGCTTCTTTAGTGTGTTTGCGGGGATTATACTCCGCCATTTTAAGTGTTGAGATCGTTAATTGAATGATGTTGAGATTGTTTTTCTCATTCATAATTTTTTATATTATTTGTTAGCAATGAAACAAAACGACACGAGTTTTCACTCGTGTCGTTATAAGCTATGGTTTTTATGTAAAAAAAGCTATATTAAATCAACAACATCGAGTAAATTAACTTCTGCGATAAATGTCTTGTTGACTTAATACAGCTTTTTAGATGCCGTATAATAATCTAGTCAGGCCAGGTAAATGCATAATTATAATACATAGCTGACTAACCAGCCGCCTTTCGAAACATCTGTAGGAACGGTTTGGTTTTGCACCCTGCTGAGCTTATGTCTAGCTAAGGTGGACGCGTTTACAATGAAATGATCAATTACCATATTTAATATAGCGCTAATTTTTAAATACTTCAATAACCTTTCTGTGGATAAGTGAATGTATCGTTGAATTCTCTCAAAATGACCTGTTGATAACTCAGTCTTCGCAAATTCGTTATGTTAAGCTAACATTGATGGACTAATACCCTTATTTTGAGGTATTATGTTAATAGACAATTAATGACCTAAACCCTTTGTTTTCAAGGGGCATGGTCGTAAATCGAACAGTACATACAACCCGTCATCCAGGGCGTACTGTTCGTTGCGTAGGGAAACTTACGTAGGGGCCTAAAAACCCTCCTGGTGGCGGGCTTTATGTTACCCGCAAAATTAATTATTGATTTTTAACCCCTATGAAAAAATGTCCATTTTGCGCCGAAGAAATTCAAGATGAGGCAATAAAATGTAAACATTGCAATTCAAATTTAGACGGAAGCGTTGCTGCCGACAAACCGCAGAGGGTTTTGACCAGCGAAGATTCCGCAATGACCCGAAGCAGAGGTTGTGCGGATCTGATTATTATTTTGCCGATTATCATCGTCATCGTAATCGTTTTAATTATGGCGCTGACGTAGTTGTATAATTTATGTATAAACGACTGCCGGTCAAAAAACTAACCGGCGATGAACAATTTAAAAATACAGCCGGCAAAAGTTTTTCCGTCATTGAATTTTGGCAGTACGGATTTTCAAATCTTAATTCCAATGTGCTTCGCGGAGCGCTGGCGGAATTTTTGGTTGAAAACTCATTAAAAAATAAAGTTGACATAGAAGTCAGAAATCCCTGGGGCGATTATGACGTATTAATGAGTGACGGCAGGAAGATTGAAGTTAAATGTTGCTCTTACATTCAAGACTGGGATCAGAAAAAATTATCAAGCATCATTTGGTCGGGATTGAAAGCCAAAACGCTTTATTGGTCTTCAGCCGTCAATGAATCGTCGGAAGCCGGTCCGGCTGAGTATAAATCGGATATTTACGTTTTAGCTTTACTGAAACATCAGGATCCAAGCACTTTGAACATTTTAGATATGGATCAATGGTGTTTTTATGTTTTATCAAAAGACAAGCTTAAAGAAATCAGCAAAAATTGCAGCAGCATATCCATGGCCAGGTTGCAGAAGTTTAAGATAGAACCGTGCCATTTTAATTCTCTCTCGGCTGTGGTTTCAGATGTATAGTTTGTCGGAATTTAGTGATTCAAATTATGTCAAAAAATCCTCCTATATAGTATGAGTATTTTTTATTTGTTTATTATGGTCGTATTGAATTAAATCATCAGATTGACTTTTTGGCTTAAAAGTGGGAAAATTAATAATGAAATATGGTTATTCCATAATTAATTTTTAATTTAAAAAATGGAAAACGAACCCACAAAAGAGTATTTATCTTCAGTAATAAAGCAATATGAAACCGGTCACGCCAGAGAGCATTCCTATCGTCCGGCTTTGGAAAAACTTTTTGGTGAGGTGACAGGATTGCGTATTGTCAATGAACCCAAAAGGAGCGAATATGGCGCTCCTGATTTTGTTTTTATTAATAAAAAAATTGTTGTTTGTTATGCTGAAGCCAAAGATATTAATGTTTCACTGGACGAGATTGAGAAAAGCGAGCAAATGGTCAGGTACTACGGCTATTCCAATATCATTTTAACTAATTGCTTGGAATTCAGGTTTTATCGGAATGGGCAGAAATATTGTGAGCCAATTAAAGTTGCCGAACTGAAATCGGGTGGAATTTCTTTTTTAGACAGTAATTTTAAACTTCTTGAGGATACAATAGTTGATTTTATCAAAGAAGCCAAAGAACCAATAAAGTCGGGCGCGATTTTAGCTAAAGTTATGGCCGGCAAAGCGCGCCGGATAAGAGATAATATTAAGATATTTTTAAAAACAGGTGATGCACAGAAAAATGAAAGCTTACTGGCGATTTATGGTGTCATTAAGAAATTATTATTAGCTGATTTGGATTTTGACAAATTTGCCGATATGTATGCCCAAACTGTCGTTTACGGCCTTTTTGTGGCAAGATACCATGATGAAACGCCTGATACCTTTACTCGCCAGGAAGCGCGCGATTTGGTGCCAAAATCAAACCCTTTTTTACGCGAATTTTTTGATCATATTGCAGGGCCGTCTTTTGACGAGCGCATAGGATTTATCGTCAATGAATTGTGCGAAGAATTTATTCATGCCGACATTCCGGCGATTGTGCATGATTATTATAAAGTGGAAAAAGACAGTAGCCGTGATCCGATTATTCATTTTTATGAAGATTTTTTGCAGGCATACGATGCCAGCGAACGGAAAAAGATGGGCGTGTTTTATACGCCTCTGCCAGTCGTGAAATTTATCGTTAGATCAATAGATGAGATACTTAAAAAAGATTTTGGTCTCAAAGGATTGGCGGATTCAACTACCACGGAAATCGGCAAGGTGATTCAGGGTAAAAAAACCAAGCTGACAGTTCATAAAGTCCAAATACTTGATCCGGCAACTGGTACTGGCACTTTTTTGAATGAAGTTATTGGTTTTATTAAAAATCAATTTGGCGGTCAGGAAGGCCGCTGGTCCAGCTATGCAAAAAATGATCTTTTGCCGCGTCTGCATGGCTTTGAAATAATGATGGCTTCTTACACTATTGCGCATTTAAAATTATCTACCACGCTTAAAGAATCCGGTGCGGATATTGATTCCGACCGCCTGGGCGTTTACCTTACCAATTCTCTGGAAAAAGCCGAAAAATGGGATGATACATTATTTGCAAGTTTGGGATTGGAAAAAGCCATTACCGAGGAATCCCACCTGGCGAATAAAATTAAAAATGATTTGCCGATTATGGTGGTTTTGGGCAATCCGCCATATAATGTCAGTTCACAAAACAAAGGTGAATGGATCGGCGAGCTAATAAAAGATTATAAAAATGATTTGGGCGAAACCAGAATACACATTGACGATGATTACATTAAGTTTATTCGTTTTGCCCAGTATCTTATAGAGAAAAATGGCGAAGGGGTTATAGGGATGATTACCAATAATTCCTACCTTGATGGTATCACTCATCGGCAGATGAGAAAATATTTATTGGAAATTTTTAGCGATATTTATATTTTGGATTTGCACGGTAATATTAAGAAAAAAGAGAAAGCTTTAGATGGTAGTAAGGACGAAAATGTTTTTAGTATCCAACAGGGCGTGGCTATTGCATTGTTTGTTCGCAAGAACGACAAAAAGAAGAGTTTAGGAACAGTATGGCACGCAGAATTGTTTGGCCGTCAGAAAGATAAGTATCTTGCATTGGATAATTTGGATTTTCAAAAAATGAAATGGAAAAAGATTGACTACAAAGAGCCATATTATTTTTTTGTACCCAAAGATTTTGTCATGGAAGATGAATATAAGGAAGGATTTATTGTAAAAGAAATATTTAATGTTTGTGGTCCGGGAGTTAAGACCGAAAGAGATAAAATTTCGATTCATTTTGATGTGGATAGTGTAAAAAAAGTAGTTAATGATTTTTGTAAGTTAACAGTATCTGAATTACGAATAAAATATAGTTTGCCAAAAGATAGTCGTGATTGGTCTATAGAGAGAGCAAAGAATGATGTGTTAACTAACTATGATTTTGAAAAATATTTATTGCCAATAAATTATCGGCCATTTGATAGGCGTTGGATTTATTATCCGGGCACGTCGAAGGGTTTTATTGGTACTCCTGGAAAAAAGGTTATGTCTAATATTGTCAATAATAATGTAGGTTTGATTTTTGCAAGGCAATTCGGGAGTGGAAAGCATTTTATCTGTTTTATAACTAAAAATTTAATAGAAATAAGTTCTCAACCATATGCTCCATATACATTATTTCCTCTTTATTTATATAACGAAGACGGTTCAAAAATTCCAAACCTCAAAAAAGAAATTGTCACTAAGATAGAAAAGATTGTCGGTAAAGTGACTCCTGAAAACATTTTGGATTATATTTATGCAGTTTTGCATTCGCCGACTTATCGCGAAAAATACAAAGAATTTCTAAAGATTGATTTTCCCCGCGTGCCATATCCGAAGGATAAAAAAATATTTGATAAATTAGTTGAGTTTGGTAAGGAATTGCGAAGTCTGCATCTTTTAGAATCGCCAAGACTCCAAAAACTTATCACCACTTTTTCAGAATCCGGCAGTGATACCGTTGAAAAAGGTTATCCAAAATATAAAGATGACAAAGTTTATATCAATGCTAAGCAGTATTTTGGCAATGTGCCAGAGATCGCTTGGAATTTTTACATTGGCGGGTATCAACCGGCTCAGAAATGGCTCAAAGATCGGCGAGGTAGGAAGTTAAGTAATGCAGATATAGAACATTATCAGAAAATTATTTTGGTTTTAGTTGAGACGGATAAAATTATAGAAAAGATATGAGACAAATTAAAGAAATAATATTATCTTGCGACGATATGATAATTCCATTAGAAAAGCAGCAAGTTATTTGTTCTTATCTAGATAGTCTTAATAGGATTAAATCAAGCAACTATTTATCTATAGTTGCTCCATCATCTTTATATTATGGAGCTATACAATTAATTAGTAGTAAAATAAAGAATTCTGATTATATTGCCCAAGCGGCACATTCGTTGAGAGAAATTCTTTATCACTATACTTCTGATGCCGATAAACGGAAAGAAATAATAAAGAAATTAATTCAACGATTTAAGTTAGACGGGAACGAACAGGAAATAGAGGAAATCGCGTCAGTACTCAATGAATTACATTTTTTATTTACACAAATTGCCCATCATTTCAATGACTATTCTAAGCATGATGATTTCGTTAAAGGAATGAACAATCTAAGAATACCGATAGGTGATGTCAGAAAGTTTAATTTGGAGCATTTTAAAAAGATGCTTATTATTTTAACTAATGCATGGTATGAATCTTTGCCTCGGCAAATTTCTCTACATAAATTAATAGATGATTTATTAAGTTGTAATCAATTATATATAGATAAGGATGTCGTTTCTTTATTTTTATCATTCAATAATGATTCTTATCAATATTTTTTCAATCAAGTTGATGAAAAATGGCTTGATTGGCTTTGGGGCAATAAATTTTTAGATGCCATAAAACAAAAAGCTAAAGATTCTACCAGAATTTCTTATACTATGCCCGAACTTAATTATTTAGCCAAAGTTGCTGAAAAGGAACCGGAAAAAGTAACTGATATTATCTTGTCAGTGCCAATTTCTCAAGATACTTTTAATCCAGAGGTAATTGATAGATTCCTTTGGATTTGCAGTTCTTCTTTGCCGGCCGAACAGATTGCGCGCTTGGTGGATAAAATAAAAAAAGATGAATGGGTTAAATTAATGTATCCGTTTAGGCAATGGGGGTTTGAATATGAAAAGATATTTGAAAAATTAATGGCAACAAAAGATTACAAAAGTGTTATTACCTTAGCCGAGGCAGTTTTGATGGTTCGTAATGAAGAAAAAATGGCTTCGCGTGGTTATGCAGGCGATAATCCATTTTATTTTAATGACCTTTGGCAGACAAAAATATTTGAATACCTTACCTTGATTGATGACAGTAAAAGTTTAGAAGAAGCTTTGAAATTGACCATTAACGTTTTGAAAGAAATTATCTTAACTAGTGATAGGAAAGACGAGAATGGTATATTTGATATTCAGGAGAATTTTTATTTACTTGATGCAGATTTATTTACTCTGAAATTGAAAGAAAAGAATAACTTATCATATCGCGATGATTTAAAAAATTTCCTGGCAACAATAAAAGAACTGATAGAAAAAATAATAAGTGGTTATTGCAAAGATGAGGCGGGAAAAATAAAAGCTTTATATAAAACCCAAATTGTTACTTTACCATTTACTAGAATCACTTGGCGTTTGCAATTATTTACTATGAGTTTATGTCCGGTAGTTTTTAAGGATGACATGAAAGTTGCTTTCTTTAAAATATTTGAGGAACACGGCCGTTATTATAATCTACTTTATGCTGAATATTTAAAAACTTTAAAGGTGGGATTTTCCAGTTTATCAGAAGAACTTGACCAAAAACAATATATCCAAAGGGTTTTCGACTATTTTGGAGAGGAGAGGGAAGACAAAAAAGAGGAAGAATCGCGAAAACGCGATGGCCTTAAAATTCTTTCTTGTATAATTAATCAATTAACGCTAGATGATAAAAAGATATCAAAGGAAAAATTAGGTCAAGAGCCCACTGCTGATTATAAACCAGGATCGGAAGCCAGCCATATGCGTGGCGGATTTGTTAGCCCCAAGGCACCAATAAATTTGGAAACTTTAAGTAAAATGCCAATTCCGGAACTCGTAGAAAAACTCTCGAACATTTGGACGCCAAAAGGGCTTTATGAGATGGATAAACAAAGAGATTTTCTAAACCCACTAAGTGCCGAAGGTATGGGTAGTAAAATGCAGCAGGACATTGCCAATAGAGTTGATCAATATATCTTAAATGCGAAGTTATTTTTTGACCCCAAGAAATTAGATCTTCACTACACTTATTCATTTTTCCGTGGAGTTTATGATGTAATTCATGAGGGTAAATTTTTAAAAGATACAAACTTTGAAAATTTGGTTGCTTTGATTGAAGATATAACCAAGTCTGGCCGAGAAGACGATTTTAAGGAGAAAGAATTAGATCGCGATAAATATGATACATGGTTAGCTGGCTGGAGCGCTGTATATAATGTGGTTTCGGATATTATAAAAGAATTACTTGAAGAAAAAGATGGGGCGACTCTGATTAATTTTTTAAATTATAGAACAAGGATTTTGGAAATTATAAAATATCTGTTTTCTTATCCTGACCCCACTACAGAAGAAAACTTTAGAGAAAATGGCAGTGATCCTTTCATAACCGCCATTAATTCAGTCCGCGGTCGGGCTTTTGAAGCCTTAACTCTTTTTATTTATCAAGATGGTAAACAATTTTCTAAAGAAGATAAAATAAAGATATCAAAAGAAGTAAAAGAATTGTACCAGAAGGTTTTAGAGAAAGAAGAAACTTTTGCGGTAATGTTTATGTATGGCCGTTATTTACCTTCATTTTATTATAGAGATAAAGAACGGATTAAGGGTCTGTTGCCTAAAGTTTTTCCGGAAAAAAATGATGATTTATATCTGGCGGCATGGGAGGGATATCTTTCTGCTAGTTTATACGGCGACATGTTTACCGACTTTAGTGATTTATATGAACGGGCAATAAAATTTGATTCTGTAAATTATACCAAGAGACGGTATTCAATAGAACTTGACGATGGTTTAGCTACTCATTTAGCATTGGCTTTCGTGCATTTTAAAGATTTTACTTTGGAATCTAGTTTATTTAATTTATTTTGGGATACCTCCAACATAAAACGTCATAAGTATTTTGTTTCTTTCATTGGCCGGCATGTTATTTCGCGGGATAATCCAGCTGCTTTTATCAGTGAGAACAAAATTGATATAGAAAAAATTAAAGGATTTTGGGAATGGCTATTGAAAAAGGGCGGAGATAGTGAAATTTTTGCTGAATTTGGTTTTTGGATGAATAATCAAGGTAATATTTATAATGATTTAAAATGGCTAGCAGAACGCATTTTTGAGACATTAAATAAAAGTGGGGGGATTGTTGATTGGGATTACGCCCTAATTAAAATATTACCTGAATTGGCCAAAAAAGCACCGAGAGAAACTTTAGAAATATTGAAGTTATATTTATTAAGCGGAAAATTAAAACCGGCACAGAGTACATATCGGATTGGTGATTTATTGGAGGTGTTTAATATTCTCTATAGTAATAAGGATCTAGAAAAAGATGTTTATGATTTTATTAATGAATTATGGGTTAAAGGTGGCAGCACTTTTTGGAGATTGGGGGAAATAATTAAGTAATATGTCCCAATACTACAATTCCCAGCGCGTAAAAGGATTATACGATCCAAAATCAAAGGAACCATTTAAGCTATCTCATTCAAAAATAGATCTATTTTTGGAGTGTCCTCGTTGTTTTTATTTAGTAAGTTTATTAATTTTAATATGGGAATCGCTTATAAAAATTTTTGGAGTTTAAATACAGATGAAGCCGTGGTTGCCGGAATTTTAAGAGATGGCACCGGTAAAGATGTTGATGTTTTGATGCCTTTGAACGCTCAGATGAAAGGAATTGATTTGTATTTAGTAAACATTAAAACAAAAAAACTTATCTCGATCCAGGTAAAAGGTAGTAGGGCATATGAACCACAGAAAAGCGAAGTCAAAAAGTATGGTCAAGGATCAGCCGGCTGGTTTTTCTTTCCTGAAGAAGTTGTCAGTAAAGCAATCGCCGATTATTTTATATTCCTGATCTATATTATTGAAGACAGCAAGAACGAAGGCAGGCGAGTGATTAAACCTCACACTATTTTAATTCCTATCGGAATACTACAGAACAAATGTAAAAAATGTAAGAAAACTCATGGCGATGGACGACTAAGTTTTAAAATCTGGATTAATCCAAAAATCAAAGAAGCGTTTGACTTCAGGGATAAAAAAATGGAACTCAGTTTATATTTAGACAAAGAGGGGCTTAAGTCTATCAATAATAAATTATAATCATGTCCAAGAAAGGCTTTATTGAAAATGAAATACTAATTCTTACAATCAACGGCGCTTTGTCCCGAGGCAAAGCCGTTTATAATTTTTACGAAGAAAATGATATTACAGATGGAAGGAAAAAAATTGGCTTTCGAAACTTTATTAAGGATGAATTAAAAAAATTAAAAGATGTTTACAAAGATGATACAGTAGATGAAGAAGCGCACATTCAGAATTTGTTAAGCTTTAAAAAAGCAATCGACGCTAATTATAAATCTATATTAAGGAATGGTGGAATTAATTTTGGCCGGGTTCAAAAACTTTTAAATCTATATCTTAAATATATGTGGGCTTTGAGTGAAATAGGGTTACCTCCGCATTGTCCTTTTGACAGTATAATTATTTCAAAGTTGGATGATGTCAGCGGTATTATTTGGACTGATATGAGTTTAGATGATTATAGATTATTGGTTTCCAGAGCTAAAGAAAAGGCCGGCAATCAAAGTCTGGCCGAATGGGAATTGGAAGTATTTGAAAGACGATAGTCAGTTTGAATATGAATTATTTTTTTATACTAATTACAATAATCATTTTTGCTGGCCTCTTATTGGTTAAGTTGAAGATGCCGGTTTTGATTGGCAAAATAGGTGAGAAATTTGTTTCAAATAAATTTAGTCACCTAGATCAATCACAATATAAAATAATAAACGATTTGTTACTGTCGTCTAGCGGAAGTACAAGCACTACTCAAATAGATCATGTGATTGTTTCTAATTTTGGTATTTTTTGCATTGAAACCAAATCGTACAAGGGGTGGATATTTGGCAATGCCAGCCAGCAATATTGGACCCAAGTAATTTATAGAAACAAGCAACGTTTTTACAATCCTTTGCGCCAGAATTTTGCTCATACCAAAGCCATTGAATCTATAATCGGTAATAAACTGAAAGTGCCGGTTGTTTCGTTTGTCGTCTTTCCGTATGCTGACAAATTGAAAATATCTGGGACGGATAAAGTTGGCTATACGAGAGATATTGTCGGAAAAATAAAAAATTATTCCAGTCCGGTTTATTCCGATACCGAGAGAGATGAAATCCTTAATTTGCTTGTTAACGCCAACATAAAAGATAAAGAGGCACGAAGAGAGCATAATATTCAGGTGAAAACAAGTCATCGCCAACTATAACGGCGATAATTTTGCTATAATAAAATTATGAAAAAAATATACATTATTTCCGCAGTAACCGTAATAATCAACGTATTATTTTATTTTTACGCCAATCAGTTTAAGTTTTTATGGGGCGCCCAGCTTTTGTTGTTGCCAATTATATCCGGTGCGCTAATGGCAGTGATTCAAGACAAAAATCGAAGTTATGAATTCTTACCTGGGATTATAATTGGTTCATTTATTTCCAGTTTTGTCTTTACTTGTGTAATCCAAGTGTTTGAGTGTTTTGATTACAGTTATGGTCCGCATTGCCCAATTCCCAGTTTATCTAGTGTTGCACCTTTTGTCTTAATGTTGTCGGGAATTTTTATTTTTGGCGGTCTGATCGGCATCGTTATCAAGGGCATCTTTTTGTTGCTTAAGATAAAAAAAGAATCAAAATTAGTTTTATTTCTTAGAAAAATATCTGGAGGATTACTTATTGGCCTTGGATCAGCTGGGGCTTTATTTTGTATTATTATTTTTTTGATTTTATCTTTTTATCCCGCAAGTCCGTTGCTTAATAAGGTAATGGTGGATTTCAGGTTAATAGAAGTTACGGGTATTGTCATGTATTATTTGTTGCTTTTGTCGACTTTAGTTATTGTTTTAATACCATTGGTCTTTGTTATTATTTTGGGACTTTCATCATATTTCATAAAAAAGAATTTTTTCAATCCAAAATTATTTATTAAATTAGCTTTGTTGTTCTTTTTATTTTTAGCTGTATTTTTTCTGCTGTCTTTTTATGTAGAATCTCGGTTTGAAGAAAAGAAAGCAATGATGAAGGAAAACCAAATTGAAAGGCATTTTGATATTAAAGACTTCAATAATATTTCAGTCTCACGTTTTGTTGAATTTGACACAATAATAATTAAACAGGGTCAAGAATTTAGCATTGTCGCCAAGGGAAGCGAATATGACCAGATAGGGTTGGATTTTGAAAAAATAGATAATGATGTTTTACTTATTAAGAGATCAGAGCTTGAAACTTATTACAATACCGATACTTGGACAGTGGAAAACAGAGACAAATTTTTTCCTGCCGGCACCAAGAATTTAACGATTGAAATAACCATACCTGATGTTGAAAAAATTTCACTAAGTGGGGGAAATATGGAATTAATTGATTTAGAAGTTGATAATATTGAGATAGCTTTAAATAAAAGATTTAATAATATAAAAGGGAAGATAATCGTCAGGGATACGCTATGGTTGAATGCCAAAGGCGGGATAATAAATTTGGACGGTTCAGCTGAAAATTTGATAATAAACTCCGGTGACTGCTGGATAGAAATGGATGAGTTTGTTGTAAAAAATGCGGAAATTAGTGCCAATAATACCAGCAGATTAAATGTAAACGTAAGTAATGACTTGGAGGTAAAATCAAATAATAATTCTGTTATCACTAACCATTATAAAGAATAAAGGAATATTTTTATGAAAAAAACAATTATTATCTTAATCGTATTGCTTCTTGCATCCGTTCTCATCTTTATTTATTGGTGGCAACGCGGCGACGCTTTATTGGTCCAACCCCCGTCAGATTTTCAAGGCAGGGGAGGCGGTTTGGCAAACGATGAAAATATACCGCCGTTAACTCTACAATCAAAATCGCAGATTATAGAAACTATCAAATTTTTTATGGACAATTCCAACCTGAGCGTTGAATACGTAACTAATAGAAAAAATCCTTCCAATTTCAACGTTGGCAAGGTTACTCCAATCAATGACAATTTGCCCGGCGTTATCGGTGCTTGGCGAACTGACGTTCCGCCCGAATGGGAACGACCCGTGTATATTTTCCAGCAAACCGAATATATCAATGAGCTGTGCGAAGTTTATGAATATGAAGTCGACGTTCGCAACAGTCAAATCGTTGAAGTCCACGTCAGATATCCCGAATCAATTCAAAATTTATCGCTTGACGAAAGAAAGAAACAATGCGGCAGTTTGGGTTCGCTGTATGGTCCGGTCGTGACCGAGGAAGAAATCAGAACCGTCGCCATGAATTATTTGGCGCGGGCGGTTTCAGATTTTGATCAAATCAAAGACCAATTTGAATACAGACCGAGTACAAAAACTCCGGTAAATATCGCCGCCGCTCACGAGTGGATCTGGCAGGATGCTAGTTATAAATTACCGGAAGGATTGAGCGGTGATGTCTATAATAATCCGACAATCAGAATTATTATTAGCAGTGGTGGAAAATTGATTTATTATTTTAATAGTGTTGGGTTATTCAATAATTGATTTTAAATAAAAAAATGAGGACAGATGTGACTCCGTCCTCAGTAGTTACGATGCGACTGGCTGTGCCAGTCGTTTTCTTACCCTCCGAATTTCCAGGTGACGCTGGCCGAGACGACATGCACGTCGACTTCATACTTTCCCGGTGCCAGGAAGCCGAAGTGTTTTTCAACTTCTCTTTTACCCCAGCCGTAGGTGTAGCCGAGATCGAAATCCCAGTTGTCGTTTGGCCTATAGCCAAGACCGAGAGAAACTCCCGGTCCGTCGACTTCCGGGGCAGTCGGCGTAGTGGTCTCTCGCGGAATGGCCGCAGTATGCCAGCAGACCCCGCTTCTTAGAAGCCACTTTTCGGTCAGTTCATATTCGGCGCCGAGATGAAAGCTGAAGTTGTCGTGCCAGTTCAGCTTTTGGCTGTATTCCAGCAGTCCGCCGATTTTGGCCGTCATCCGCTTGGCTGCCGAGTAGTCGTACCAGTTGGCGTCAGCCAGGATTCTCAACCTGTCGTTTGGTTCGTACTTCAAGCCGATTCCGAGCCTGCCGGGAAAGTAGGCTGAACTCGACATGTCGTACTTGCCAAGAGGCAAACCCAGCAGTTCAAGCTTGGTTGACCCTTTCAGGCGAACTTCCATCGGCAGGCTGTATGACGCGCCGAAAGTCCACTTGTCGTTGAGCCGATAAAGCAGACCGAGCCCGCCGCCGAAACCGATCCCGTCTGCTTCGGCTTCCATACTTGCCATATCGAGACGAAAGTTTCCCAGCTGGAGATTGCCGGAGTTGACGAACTGAGCATAGCCAATGTTGAGACTGATTCCCAGGGAGAGATCGTCGCTGACCTGATAAGCCATTGCCGGAACCAGCGAAGTCAGGCTTAACATTCCTTCTTTCCAAGGAAAGTCGTCGTCGTACTTGCTGCCAAGACCGCCGACAACATGCCAGCCTGCTCCAACCGTCAGCCGATCAGTCAGCCGAGTGGAAAACCCGCCGAAAGGCAGAGGGATAATTCCACCCTCTGAATCTTTGGATAGTTCCCGCCCGCATTCCGACCACTGATAAGTTCCGTCGGCCATGATTGCTTCAACACCAAACTGCAGCGAAGTACGCTTGATGTTATTCAATCCCGCAGGGTTGTAATAGAACGCCGAAGCGTCCACCGGATCGGCAATCTGCGCACCACACATTCCCATGGCTCTGGGGCCGACACTGCCGCTGACGCGATTGACTCCTCCTGCCATTGCCAGATTGCCGGTCAACAAGACCAGCAGACACATTGCAATTGTTACTTTTTTCATCGCTTGTCCTCCCTTTGAAGGGTTTTGGTTTAAGGTTCATTCCGATACAATCTAACTGGTTATAATACTCTGATTTGTTGAAAAAGTCAAGATGGGGCGTTATATTCTAAATAGAAATTCGACATAGAATGATATAATTACAAGGTATCAA
>CAZHUO010000002.1:0-106821 GCA_964535715.1 uncultured Gammaproteobacteria bacterium
CCTGCCAGAACACAATAGTATCGAAGGCTGACCTAAGTGCTTTCGATTATGAAATAATTACAAAACACGGCGAGTAGCCGTGTTTTGTAATTGGGTTAATTTCCCAATAGTCTGATTTTTTTGTTGGTATAAATAAGTTTACTTTTCAGTAGTGACAACAGTTCTCGTTTTTCCGAGATATTGCCGTTTTGTATTAAATATTTGGCGTACGCTCGTATGTCAATTTTTTTTGTTTCAATTCTATTATGACTTCCGCCGAGTACGGAAGTCTGCAGATTGTTTAATCTTCTTACCTCGTCTTCAAACTTTCCTTGAACTCCAAGTTGATCAATTTCAACCTTATCAATTATTTTTGCCAATTCGTTTATTAGCGCTTCTTCCCTGATGTAAGTGTTTTTGCATTCGGGGTTTTTGGCTCTGGTGCATCCATAGTATATATATTTGGCGGTTGTTCCGTCAGTCAATTTTTTGAATTTTTCTTGTCCGGTAATGCTTGATCCGCAAAGGCCGCAGACCATGAGTTTGGTAAAGGCAAATTCTTTGTTTTTGGCGCCGCAAGTTGCTTCAATGGTTTTGATGTTAGCTTGTGCTTGATCAAAAAGTTTTTGATTGATAATCGGTTTATGTTTGCCCTGATACCACTTGCCGCTGTTTTTTGGGTATTCAAACATGCCGTAGTAAAAGGAATTCTTTAGTAGAGTATATATTCCACTCAGTGCCAATGTTTTTTGACCTCTAGTTTTAAAGTTTAGGTCAAACTTGAGCCAGTTGTATATTCTTCTGCCACTCCAGCGTTCATAAGCGACTTTTTCGAAAATCTGCTTGATTATGGGTGCACGCAGGGGATCAATAATTATTTGGCATTTTTTATCCATTTGGTTTTGGTTTAGATAGCCCAAAGGTGCCATGCCAGGCCATAACCCCATTTCAACCCTTGTCCTTTGTCCTCGTTTAACATTTATACCCCTATTGTCATTTTCCAGCTTTGCTTGACTGCCTAAGATCATTAGTAAAAATTTTTCGTTTGGATTGTTAGAAAACGTTTGACCATGGGTGCGTATTTCAAAGAGCAGTCCCTGATCCATCAAATCGACAATAGCACCCAGGTCGCCGGCGTTCCTACTTAAGCGATCCGGCGCCCATGTGATTATGCCATTAAATTTGGCTTGGCGAATGTCGTCAACAAGTTCGTTAAAAACGTCCCGCTGTCCGGTATCCTTGGCCGAGTGGCTTTCCCGTTTTATCTCCACAATGTCCAAATTTTCCCGAGATGCTATTTCCAGCATCTCTTTAACCTGCGAATCTATGGAAAGTACCTGTCTTTCCTCGGATTCGCTTGATTTTCGCGCATAAAGGCAGTATTTGACCTTTATGGGGGCTATTGGGTTGGCCGCAGCCCCAGACGGCGTTTGTAGTATATTCATATACCAAATGGATGACACAACCCCGACAGGGAGTCCAGACTGCCCAGTAGGTAAGCTATAGATGTGTAAATTTCCCTTATTTTACGGCTTAAATTAGAATATAGACCTATGAAAACCTATGAAGCTTGACGAGTAATGATTTCCGCTGTATAATAGTAATGTCCATTGAATTAGCCCTTTTTATTATATAAAAATCAGCTAATACCCCTTTTGTCCATTTGTTTATTACTGTTAAAGCAGGCCACAGCAGACTGTATTAAGCAGTTGGCAGGACTTAGATCTTGTCTAAAGAAACAATATGGCCAAAACGAAAACTTCGGCATACGGCAAGCAGAAACAAAAGATTGTTCCTGTTCGTGGATATGTCAAGAATGGCAAGCGGGTAAAGCCGCACCGTCGTTCAACTCCTAACTAAGGAGTTTTAGTGGCAGCGGGGGTGTTAGTTGATTTTTGAATGGTAAAAAAAATATAATATGAGAAAAGACATACAAGAAAAACTAAAAGGAATGCCAGAGTTACTCTCTATCGGCCAAGTGGCCGAGATTTTCAGTATTCATCAGGATACCCTGCGAAACTGGGAAAAAGATGGAACTTTAGTCCCTTTGAGAGTTGGTCCTCGCAAGGATCGCAAATATCGCCCCCAAGACATTCAAGCGATTGTGGACAGAATGGGAAGCAAACTTACTCTGCCCCAGCTTGAATCTTTCCTTTGGAAAAGTGCTGATATCCTGCGGGGAAAAATAGACAGTTCGGATTATAAAAAATATATTTTCGGTCTCTTGTTTTATAAAAGAATGAGCGACGTGTGGGACGAAGAATACGATTCAGTAATGAAAGAGTATAACGACAAAGCAATTGCCGGCGCTGATTACAATCATCGTTTTCAAGTTCCGAAAGATTGCCGCTGGAATGTAATTACCGAACAAGCGGAGAACATCGGGCAGAAGTTAAATGATATTTTTGATAAACTTGCTAATGCCAACAGTCCAAAGTTAGACAAAATTTTTGATGATCTGGATTTTGCCAATAAAGACCGCTTCCCAAACGAAACACTTCAAAGACTTATAAATCACTTTTCTCAATACAATTTTGGTAATACTTACATCAGTTCCGATCTTCTGGGCGACGCCTACGAATACCTCATCAAGCAATTCGCGGCTGACGCAGGAAAGAAGGGCGGGGAGTTCTACACCCCTCGTGAAGTTGAAAAAGTTATCATCGGGATTCTAAAACCTCATCAGAAAGATCACATTTATGACCCTACGGCTGGATCGGGCGGTTTCTTACTTGAAGCGTATGACTATCTAAAACAAAAGTCAGGCGAAAAGATTGCCAAGACGCTTTATCTTTATGGTCAGGAATTAAACATCAGTACTTTTGCCATTGCAAAAATTAATATGTTTTTGCACGGTCTCGATAGTGCCGATATTCGTCGCGGTGATACTATTGCCAATCCACAATTCCTAACGCAAAATGGAAATCTTCAAACATTTGATATCTGTGTAGCAAATCCACCCTACTCAATTAAAGATTGGGAATCAGAAATTTTTAGAACAAATAAATATGGACGACTTGAAGGATATGATATGCCTCCAGAAAAAAATGCCGACTATGCTTTTGTCTTGCATATCATTAAATCAATGAACGTAAGCGGCCGAGCTGGTATTGTACTTCCTCATGGAGTTCTGTTCCGAGGCGGTGCTGAGGGTCGTATTCGTGAGCAGATTCTTAAAAATGATCTAATTGAAGCCGTTATTGCTTTACCGTCTAAGCTTTTCTACGGCACAGGTATTCCGGCGGCTATTCTTATCCTTAATAAAAATAAGCCTGAAAACAAAAAAAATAGGGTTTTGATTATTGATGCAGAGAAAGATTTCCTTGAAGGTAAAAATCAAAATTCACTACGACCACAAGATATAAATAAAATCGTAAAAGCATACGACGGTTATTCTGATATTGAAAAATATGCTCGAGTGGTAGATGTGAAAGAAATTGCCGAGAATGATTACAATTTAAACATCAATCAGTATATTGATTCGTCCGAGCAGGAAGAGGTTGTTGACGTTAAGGATGCATGGGAAGAATTAAAGAAATTGGAGAAAGAGCGTGAGGCAATAAACAAAAAAGTCGACGGATTTCTTAAGGAATTGAATTATTAATATGTTGGCAACACAAAATACAATTCCAAAAGAATGGCAAAGAGTAAAACTCGGTGATATTGCCAATATTACAAACGGCAAGACGAATACCCAGGATGCAGTGGTTAATGGAGAATACCCTTTATTTGATCGTTCCGTGTTAATCAAAAGAAGTAGTAAGTATCTTTTTGATAAAACAGCTATTATTATTCCTGGTGAGGGGTCTGACTTTGTGCCCCGTTATTATAGTGGGAAATTTGATTTACACCAAAGAGCTTATGCCATCTTTCCTAATGAGGGTATTTTCCCATTTTTTTTATTTCAATATTTATACGCAAAAAAAGATTCATTCGTTCAAAAATCTGTTGGTAGTACTGTGAGATCGTTGCGTCTTCCTATTATTCAATCGATTGACATATTGCTCCCTCCTTTAGCTGAACAGAAAAAGATAGCTGAAATTTTGTCGACCGTCGATTTAGAAATAGAAAAAACGGACAAAATAATTTTAAAGGTTGAAAAATTAAAGAAAGGACTGTCTCAAAAGTTCTTTAATAATAAAAATTATAAGTCTGAGTCTATATATAAAATTGCCGAGGTTCTTACGGGAGGAACACCAAAGACATCAAATAAATTGTATTGGGGTGGTGATATAAAATGGATGTCTTCGGGTGAGGTCAATATTAAGAAGATAAAAGATACTGAAAAAAAAATAACTAAGGAGGGATTAGATAATTCTAATGCTTGTATTTTACCTATTGGTGCGGTTATGGTTGCACTCGCTGGACAAGGTAAAACTCGAGGTAAGGTCGCAATTTTAGAAACCGAAACAACCTGTAATCAATCATTAGCGGCAATTGTGGCAGATAAAAAATATTTACTTGATGAATTTCTTTATTATAATCTTGACTATAGATATAGAGAGCTTAGAAATATTAATGGCGAAGGACGTGCTGGTTTAAATTTAACAATCATTAAAAATATTAAAATTCCCGTACCGAAAATTGAAGAACAAAAATATATAGTTAACCAATTATCATCTTTGGATGAAAGAGCTAACTTTAATATGAAATATAAGAATGCTCTTAAAATATTGAAAAAAGGTCTGATGCAAGATCTATTAAGTGGAAAAGTAAGAACAAAGTAATTTATGGAAGATTTCTTTTTAAAATATATTATTTCAAAGGTATATAGTATTTGGTCTTTGTTGTTTGGTTTGATTATTGCCATTATTGTTTTTGCAGCCGTCGATAATCTCATAGAGAAAATTTTATCAGATGTGATAATTAGATTTTTAATCTATGCTATAATTTCTCTTTTATGGGTTTTATATTGGTCCCATTATAGATTTTGCTTGCCTAGAAACAAAAAGAACAAAGTCGGTTTAGTAATTGCAATATATACCGAAAGTAAACATGAAGAAAATAGATTAAAGCACGATTTGATCTCTCAACTTCAAAAGATTATTTTTGAAAATGGTTTCAAAGATATAATTAATATCATTACAATTAAAAACCATATCTCCGAAAAAATTCAAGATGTTGATACTATAAAAGATATTCACAAAAAGGTTAGAGGCCATTTCTATTTGTATGGAAGAGTTCGCAGGCGAAACGATGGCGAGAAAACTTATTTCCTAGATCTTAATGGTTTAGTGATTCATATTCCGATCGACATTCGTTTAAGCGCAGATATTTCCAAAGATTTTATTTCAGTTTTACCTAAACAAATATCTTTTCTTGAAGCGATGGAATTTAAGGGATTTCAATTTACGGCCAATGTTGTCTACCTGGCTGTTAAGTATATTGTAGGTGTAGCAGCTTATATATCTTACGACCCATTTTTAGCAGTCAAGTTTCATTCTAATTTGAAGGATGAATTTAATAAATATCGACCCTTGCCACCTAATCTTCAAAGAATAAGAGACAGGGCAAATATGTTGTTATCTGAAGAGCAGCTAATTATTGCTCGATTATATTTTATCAAAGGTGAACTTTCTAATTATAAGATATGGATTGATGAAAGTTTTCGAACCAATCAAAATAATTATGGAGGGTTTCTTCTACAAGCTATAAAGGAATTTCAAATTGATAAAGATCCTCTGGCAGCATTAAATAGCATAAAGAATGCAAAGAAGTATTCAAAAAATGATTTTTCTTGGAGATACAGTGAGGCGTTTTTAAAGTTTTGGTTGGGAGATTATGCTGAAGCAATAAAAATATGTCAAAAAATAGTTAATTCAAGCTATGCTGGAGAAAATCTGACCATTGCTGAAGTTGAAAAGTTTAATCATGATTTATTGAGTGATGCAAATAATAATAAACCCCAGCTTTATTTTTGGCTTGGATATATTAACTACAAGAAAAAGAATAATCTTCCTGAATCACTTAAATATTTTGAAGAATTTGAGAAGAAAAGCACTTCGGCCATGGCCGTATTGATACAAAAGTCGAGTGCATATTTGCAGGAAATAAGAAAAACTATGGAAATAACAAAAATATGAAATTTAACGAACAATACACAATTGAATATCACATAATAAAATTTATCCGAGAAAAACTCGGTTATGAGTACATTCCCGCTGAAGAATTTTCTAAACTTCGCGCTTTTGAGACCGAGTATATTATCACCTCTCATCTTTTAGAGGCGGTTAAGAAAATAAACGCTGTTGATGATGCTGTTGCGCAAAGTGTGGTACGAGAAGTAAAGAAGCTGGATACTAACGAAGCTTTTCTGCTTGCGATGAGAGACGGAATAAACTTGAAAGATCCAACCACTGGCACTTTCCGCGATTATAAAATCCTTGATTTTGATAATGCAGAAAACAATCAATTCGTTGTTACTAATCAGTTCTATTTTGAGGGCATAACTGAAAATATCCGTCCTGATGTAATGGTTTTTGTAAACGGTTTGCCTCTTTGTGATATTGAAGCCAAAAGTCCAACCGCCTCAAGTAGTGTTAGTTTTGAGAATGCTATTGATCAATTAAAGCGATACGAAAGAGTGGCACCAAAACTTTTCTTACCAAACTGCTTCAATATTGCCACCGATGGCCTTAAAACCGTCTACGGAGCGACTTATTCCCCAAAACAGTACTTCCTTGCTTGGAGAGAAGATCCGCAAACTGGTAAAAAGGTTTTTGAAGATGAGCTTGATTCTACCATGGCGTTTTTACTCGGAAAAGAAGAACTGCTTGATGTTATTAAAAACTTTATTGTTTTTGAGAAAAAGAAAGATGGCGTAATTAAGAAAATTGCTCGTTATCAGCAACTCTACGCGACAAACAAAATAGTTGCTCGCGTTAAAGACGGTGAGCGCAAGAGAGGTTTGATTTGGCATACACAAGGATCCGGCAAAACCTTGACTATGTTTTTTACCGCTTGGAAACTTCGATATAACCCAGAATTAAAAAATCCGAAAGTGTTTATTTTAATTGACCGTATTGATTTGGACGATCAGGTGTATGAAGAATTTGAAAGCTGGGGCGGAAAGAATTTGATTAGAGTTGAATCTCGCAAAGACCTTGAGAAAAAGATCAAAGGAGCCGATCGCGGTATTTTTATTTCAACCATTCAGAAATTTAGCGAGCTTGAAGACATAGAAAATATTGAGGGTAATGTTATTGTACTTTCTGATGAAGCCCACCGAGATAATGAAGGTGTTTCTGCTATAAAAATGCGCAATGCCTTTAAGGATGCATTCTTCTTTGGATTTACAGGAACGCCGATTGACAAGCTAACTCTCAATACCCACCGAAACTTCGGCGAAGAGGGCGAACGATATCTTGATTATTATTCTATTCAGCAAGCTATTGATGACGGCGCAACTTTGCCTGTGACTTACGAGGCTCGTTTGTCTAAATTCTTCATCGATGAAGAAAAAGTAGATAAGCAATTTAATGAACTCACGGCTGATTTGGATAATAAGCAAAAAGAATTATTGACCAAGCGATACGGAAAGAAAGAAGCGCTGGTTAAGTTAGATAAGAGAATGGAAGCTATCGCTCAAGATATTGTTGAACACTATAAGCTTTATGTTTTGCCAAATGGATTCAAGGCACAGGTTGTTTGTTATGACCGAGAAGCTACGGCAAAGTATAAGGAGCTTTTTGATAAATTAGTTCCGGCCGAATGGTCTGAGGTTGTATACTCTCCGGGTGACCCGAATAGCGATAAAGATGATCTGAAAAAATATAATTCTAATAAGCAAAAACGAGAGAAAATAATTGATCAATTCAAAGATCCTAATCATCCGCTCAAATTCTTACTTGTCTGCGATATGCTTTTGACTGGTTTTGATGCACCTGTTGAGCAAGTAATGTATTTGGACAAACCGCTTCGTGATCATAACCTACTTCAAGCCATTGCTCGTACGAATCGCGTTTATCCAAACAAAGGATGCGGAAAGATTATCGATTACTATGGTGTGACTAAAAATCTCTACGATGCACTCAATTTTGATGAGAGTGTTGTTGATAGCGCCATGGTGGATATAAACAGACTTAAGGAAGAGTTCACAAAAGTTATTGACGAAACAATGGAGCTTTTTGTTGGTGTAAATATTGAAGATCCATCAATAGATAACCTGCGAAGATGTCTAAAGATTTTTATTGATAATCAGAGCAAGCAACAATATTTTAAAGATAAATATGGTCGGCTTAAGATGCTGTTTGAGATACTTTCACCAGATCCGTTTCTAATGAAATACTTGCGCAGGTTTGAATGGATCACCAGTTTTTATTTGGCCTTTGTAAAAGAATTTCAACCTGATGGAGTCGATGCTTTTTCACTGGCTGAATACGGCGAGAAAATAAAGAGTTTGATCCAACAAAAAATTGATTATGAGGGTATCACAAAAAACTTCCGAGAATTAAATGTTCATGATTTAGCTACTCTTAATAAATTGGATAAACTTCCAGATGAAGAGAAGGCCCTTAACCTTGAAAAAATGCTCAAGCGTGAGATTTCAATCAACATTGATACTCATCCGGCATTTAAGGGTTTTGGTGAAAGACTAACTGCAATTCGGGCTGAGTTTGAAAAACATCAGATTGATTTAGCTGAGAGAATAAAAAGATACTACGAGTTACTAAATGATATTAAAACAAAGACCGAAGAAGCTAAAGAGCTTGGTTATACTCTCCGTGAATATGGCTTGTATGTTATTTCCGAGGAATTTGTCAGTGAATCAGATAAGGATGTAATAAAGGAGTTTGTAAAAGAAATGGCGGCCAGACTTGAAGATGTTCTTGACGAAAACTGGCAGGATTCGTCTAAGCGAGAGGAATTCCTTAAAGAAGCCAAGAGAACTTTGCAAGAATTAATCCTCAAGGACTTTAAGGGCAAGATAAAGGTTTCTGACTTTCATAAATATCTCAATCGGCTGGTTGACGTCATAATCAAACGTTTTTAATTATGAAAAAGCGAATTGAACTACATAAAAAGAAAGTAGAATATACCCTTAAGGTTAGTAAACGAGCTCGAAGAATGAGACTGGCAATTTATTGCGATGGTAATTTTGTGGTAACCGCACCGCGAAATATGAATGAGAATATAGTTGAGCAATACATAATTAGAAAATCGCAATGGATACTTGATAAGCTGGAGTATTTCAAAAATATATCGGGACAGGTATTCGCGAAAGGTACCAAAAAAGATTATGCAGATCACAAAGATCGGGCGCTTGCTTTGGCAGAAAAACGAATTAAGAATTTTAATAAGATTTACGGCTTTAAATTTAATAAGATAAATATTAAGAATCAGAAGACTCGCTGGGGAAGCTGCTCAAGAAAAGGTAATTTGAATTTTAACTACAAAATTGCTTTACTTCCCGAGAAGCTGGCTGATTATATTATCGTCCACGAGCTTTGTCACCTGAAAGAATTTAATCACTCTCATAAGTTTTGGAACTTGGTAGGCCAAATCATGCCGGACTATATTGAGATAAGAAATGAACTTAAAAGGAGCGGAATAAAATATTGTTAGTGTTTATGTTGAAGGCTGAAATAATTAATTCTCAAATATGTAAAATTACTCGAAAAGTTATTCGCACTGCCATTGAATATGAGAATATAACCGGTAGGAAGTTAGGGGTTACGGGAGAGATAGGTGAAATATTGGTTTGTAAGGAATTAGCTCTTAAAATTTTATCAAACCCTATTGCTGCCGGTTTTGATGCTGTGGATAATAAAGGTAAGAAATTTCAGATTAAGACGCGCAGGGGGAATACTAATAGTCCAGGTGCAAGGATAGGCACATTCTCGAGCCATTCATTTAACTACGCGATTTTAGCTATTCTTGATGATAAGTATAATATAGCTGAACTGTATAAAATTACTTATAAAAAATTAGAGCCAATTATCCAACGTTATAAAAAAAGGAATCCGCCGCTTCGTCAGTTTAAAAAAGGCGCTACCCGGATTAAAATTCAAAGCAAAAAATAGTTGAGTCAGTAAAATTTGCTGGAAGATTTCGGTAAATATGACTATCCGAAAAATCAATAAAAGAATTTCAAGAAATTTACGAGAAGTGATACGACAAAAATTAAGCTGGGCCGAAGCCAGCGATGCTGTCTATAATCTCGCTGGCTTAGCCGAGCTAGGACTAAAACTTTATATTAGAGATATGGTAAAATGATAATGTTAAAGTAACTAAGCTATGAAAAACATAATTATTTATTTCATAACTGGCAGTTTGTTCACAACCATCATTGTAGCGCTGGAAGAAAGTAATAATCGGATTTTATTCGGGTTGGCCACGCTTATTCCGGTTTTTACGCTTTATATCGTAAATAGTTTTAAGTTTTATGACAATCAAAATTTTTAGCCAAAAAAAGACTTTAGTCCTCATATTAGCATTGTTTGTAATCATATTGGTTATCGGTATTGCCATTCCGAAACTAACTGTTCGTGACCTGGTGCCAGTCAATTCAAATCTTAAACGATGTGTCACTCAGTCCCTAGTCACTCATTACGACAATCCGCTTGAGCGCTTGGGTCTATATCTTGGAAAAAGCAGAATTGTCTCGGCAGACATAGCCAGTGCGGAGATTGAATCGTTTACAATATTTAGAATACCTTTGGGCATATTCAGAGGGGATATCAATTCAAAACTGGGTGTATTTTGTAATATGATAGACCCAAACGATTCAAGCTCTCGAATGATCCAGTCGGAAGATGGTAATAATGAACTGCCAACGCCTGACGACAAGACTAAGTCGCAAATTCAGAAAACTGTCAGTAATTTCATGGCTGATCCCGCTTTGGAAGTCAATTACATCAGTACCGAAAAACACCCGTCCAACTTTACGGTTGGCAAAGTTACGCCAGTTGATAATAATCCGCCCAGCGTGTCAGGTGCCTGGAGTATTGAAATACCCAAAGAATGGGAACGGCCAACTTTTGTTTTCCAGCAAATAAAATACATCGATAATCTATGTGAGGTTTATGAATACGAGATTGACGCCCGTAATAATCAGCTGGTTGAAGTCCATATTAAATACCCGCAAAGCGATATGGAGTTAAGTCTTGAAACTAAAGCAGAAAAGTGCAGTAGCTATGGGTCACTTTATACTCCGTTAAAGACAAAAGCCCAGATTGAAACAATAGCCATGGATTATCTGAGTCGGACTATTCCAAACTTTGACCAAATTAAAAATCAGTTTGAATACAGACCAAGTACCAAAAACCCAGTCAATGCCCCTGCGGTCAACGAATGGTTTTGGCAGGATACCAGCTATAAGTTGCCCGAAGGCCTAAGTGGTGATGTCTACAATTACCCGACGATTCGAATTATAATTAGTAGTGGGGGAAAATTAATTTACTATTTTAATAGCGTTGAATTATTCAATTAATTTTAAATAAAAAAAGAGAGGGCAGATATTACTCTGTCCTCAGAAGTGATGGTTCTGACGTTTGTTAGAACCGATAGCTTATCCCAAACGAGAGGCCTGGAACTTTCGCTTCGTAATTTCCCGGAGCAAGATGTCCCGGCCCTTGTTTGACTTCCCGGGTGGCTTGAGCCCAAACGTAGGCGACGTCAATTGACCAGTCGCTTTTTTTGTAGCCAAGACCGCAGGCCCAGTCAAACCCTTCGGCGTCCGGCATAATTGGATTCATGGTTGAGTCCGGAAACGGCGCGCCTTGCCAGCCGACACCGCCGCGAACAAACCAGTTCTCGTCTAGCTGGTACTCAGCGCCGAAGTGTAAGCTGATGAAGTTGCGCCACTTCAGCTCTTGAGTGATGGTCGGCAACTTGTTGAAGTCAAAGACCATCTTGTCGGCACCCGAGTAGTCGTAATAGTTGGCGTCAAACGCCAGCAGCAGTCTCTTGGTTGGCTTGTAGGCAATGCCCGTGCCGAATCGTGCCGGAAAAGTGAAGTGGGTTTTGAAGTGGTCATCACCCAGACCTAAGCCGAACAGGCTCAGGTCAGTTTCACCTTTCAAGGTCACTTGCATCGGCGCAGAGTAGCCAAAGCCCCAAGAGAATTTGTCGCTTGGTTTGTACAGAACGCCAAAGCGCCAACTAACACCAAAGCCATTGCCGCCGTTTTTCAGAAACAGCGGATCAATGACCAGTTGTCCCAGTTGATGGAATTGCGCGTCGTAGCAAAACTGCGACCAGCCAACATCCAGACCGGCACCAATTGAGAGCGTATCGCTGACCTCATACGACAAGGCTATCGTCGCATTAGTCAGAGATAACAAACTCTTTTGGTACAGCATTCCGTGATGCTGGTTCTTCGGGTATTCGACTCCGAGACCGTAGGGCGTGTAAAAACCGCCGCCCAAGACCAACTTGTCGGTCAGCCGAAAGATTCCAGCTGCTAACGGCATGGGAAAGACTTTGTCTTCCGATTCCTCAGAGTAACCGCCCCAACTCTGTGGCAGTTTGAAACTGAGTTTTGGAAAATTAAAGTCTGCGCCGACCTCGACGAAGTTGTTCTCGACTTGGCTGATGCCCGCCACGTTGTAATAAAACGCCGAGACGTCATCAGCGATCGCCGTGTAAGCGCCGCTTAATCCCAATGCCCGCGGTCCCAGTCCACCAACTTTGTTAGGTCCGCCCGCATGGGACGAACCAGATACTACAACTACCAACAGCAGTATTGCAAACAGTCGTTTCATGGGTTTTCCCTCCAGGTTGAGTTCAAAGGTCAATCAGTAGACAATTCAACAATTTACACTACCATTTTTTCAATAACCTGTCAATATCGTGCTATTGACATTTTTGTTGTAATATTATATTATGCAATGTTGATTTTAGGATGGTATTGTATTCAGGCTCAATCAACAAGGAGGGTTTAGAAATGGAGAAGATAGAAACTTCCAGAGAGTTTCTTCTGTCATTGCAGAGCCCTGAGATTCGTAAGTTCATCACCGATTTCGAAAGATGGAATAATGTCGCCGGACCGTTTATGAACAGAGTCTCTTACCCCTACCGTTCTTTACAGCGAGACTTGGTTTCGCTGATGGTAGAAAGGGTTGGATCTGTTCTGGTTGATTACGGTTGCGGCGCTGGTTATATTGCCGCATCGCTAGTTGCTACCGGCAACAAAGACTTTCCATCGCGAATCATCGCTGTTGATCCCGATTTAGGCACTCTGAGTGAAGTTCCTGATACCTTGGCTAACGCTGGGTATCAGGGGAAACTCTGCCTACTTCAATCCAGTTCTATGGTACCTTTACCGTTGCAAGACGGCGAAGTGGATACCATTGTGTCTGGATTGGGGGCAATAACCTACAGCGGCTTTCATCTCAACTCTCATGGCGTTCTAGTCGGCAAAGTGGCCTTGCTGGAGTGTCTGAAAGAGTGTCATCGAGTTTTGAAGCCGCAAGGTTACTTGGGATTCAGCAGTTTGATCCCTAGTCCGGATTTCAAGCGCATCAAATGGGAAACCATTTGGAGCTTGTTCCGGAAAGGGGAATGGTGGTTGCTTGCGACCTCGCTGCCGAGCGCTAAGACCGTCGAACAGCTGTCGGCTTTCATGGCTGACTGCGCATTGGCTGGTCGAGCGCACTATCTGACAGAAGAAGAGTGGAAAGACACTTTATCCCAGGCGGGATTTATGGCCACTGACATCAAGACCGGTGGCTATGCTGGGCAAGGCATCGCTATTGCCGCCCAGAAAGTGTAATCCCCAAAACTTTGACCACTCCCGACAAAAACCGTATAATAAAGGTATGTCGGGAGTCTTTTTTTATCTCTAATCTTCTATGGACATAAGAGATGTTTTGTTAATATTTGCGTTTATCGCTGACTTGGTTTTGGCTTTTATTGTTGTTAAGTCAAATTATAAAAAAGAGTCAAATATTTCTTATAGCTTGGTAGCTGTTTTGGTGGGACTTTGGAGTTTAGGTATTGCTGGGTTTAGGGCATCGAACAATTATCAAGTCCAATTATTTTGGAATCAAGAATTTATTCTGGCCGCTGCGCTTATAGGCAGTAGCTTTTTTCATTTTTCTCTTGTTTTTTCAGATCCTGAAAATAAACTAAAAAATTGGCAGCGCTTATTAATTTATTTGCCTAATATTTTGATTGTCTGGGCAGTGATGACTCCGGGAATATTAATTCAGGATATAAAAATAAGAGATTGGGGTAATGAGAGTATACTAGGATGGGGTTATATTTATTATGGTATTTATTTTTCTACGCTGTGGCTTTTAAGCGCCTACAATTTAATTAGGAAATATATTCATTCAAAGGGTATATTTAAGGCACAACTTCGGTATATCCTTATAGGTACGATGTTTTCCATGTTGTTGGGAAGCGTTTTTGATTTATTCTTCATACTCTTAGGAAATTATCGTTGGATTTGGCTTGGCCCTTATGCATCCTTTACTTTTGCTCTGTTCAGCACCTATGCAATTGTCAGATATCGATTAATGGATATTAGACTGGTAGTTAAAAAAGTTTATATTTATTTGGGACTGGCCATTTTTACTTATGCCATTTTTTATTTAATTGATTGGCTTTATATCAGTTTATACGGGAATGTTTTTTCATTTTTTGGCTTTCTGACTGGAATTTTTATCGCTCCGATTTTTATTATTGCTTTACTTAGTATTAATAATCTTTTAAAGAGAATTGCCGATAAGTATATTTTTACGGAACTATATAATTATCAAAAAACCATCACTAAACTTTCTCAAGATCTAAACCATTCAATTGATTTACAAAAAATAATTGATTTAATAGTTGAAACAATAAAACAAACCATGCGGCTCAATCGAGCTGGGGTTTTGCTGATTGATCAAAATCAAAATCCAACTTTCTACCGTATTGCAAAAGTTATCGGTTTTAATGAACAAAACGGAATTTCTTTAGTTAAAGATAATTTTTTAACTCAGTATCTTGAAAAAACTCAGAAGCCAATAGTACGGGATGAGTTAACTTTGTTAGTACGGGACTCAAAAAATAAAAAAGATCAGCAGAGTTTTGGAAAATTATACCAGCACATGGAGCACATTGAAGCTTCCCTATGCTTACCGTTAATGAGCAGCAAAAGATTAATGGGAATTATTGTCTTGGGTTCAAAAATGTCTGGTGATGCTTACAGCCAGGAGGATTTAGAATTACTTAGCACCCTCTCTAATCAGGCAGGCGTTGCCATTGATAACGCCAAACTTTATAAAGAGGTTCAAGATTTCAGCAAGACCTTACAGCAAAAAGTTGATGAGCAAACCAAGGATATCAATGAAAAAAATAAATATCTACAGGAATTACTGAATATGAAAACTGATTTTTTGCGGGTGGTAAATCATCAACTCAATACGCCGTTAGCAGTTATGAAAGGATATTTTTCGATGATGGAGGAAGGCTCTTATCCTCCCGATAAAGCCAGACCAGCGATTAAGGGTGGTTTGGAAAGAATCAGCTCTACGGTTTCGGACTTTTGGGATGCCTATGAGTTGGAAGGCGAAAAAATGAAGATGGAGTCGCAAAAGACCGACGTTACTGAGATAATTGATCGGTTAATTCCGGAAAAACAAAATTTACAACTGGCTCAGGAAAGAAAGTTAAAAATTGAGGTGCAAAAACCTGACTTTAAGGTTCCCTTGGTTTGGTGTGACTACAAAAAAATCGCTCATGTCATATCCAATCTTTTGGACAATGCGGTCTATTATACCCGCCAAGGCGGTGTCATAGTTTTTTATGAATTAGTGGGCAAAGATTATTTGAAGGTTAATATAAAAGATACCGGATCGGGAATCTCGGAACAAGATAAAAAGAACCTATTTCAAAAATTTTCTCGGGGGAAAAATGCCACTGACCTTCGCCCTGACGGGTCTGGCTTAGGATTATTTATTGCCAAAAAAATTGTGGAAGGCAATGACGGCGAAATGACTTATTTTAGCGAGGGGGTTAATCGGGGTTCGACTTTTAATTTTACTGTGCCGATTTTTAAGAATCAAAAAACAGAAATTGGAAAAGAAAATTCAGCCACTAAAGAAAAAAAGATTGTGATTTTTGGTGATAAATAATTAATTTTAAACAAACATATGACAACTACTAATGTGATGAAGTCAAGTAAAGGCCGAATTCTTTTAGTTGAAGATGAAAGACAACTGGTTGATATTTATCATGATTTTTTGGAAATGAATGGCTATGATTTTTTATCCACTAAAGACATTCGGGAAGCGTTGCAGATTACGGAATTTGAACAGCCTGATTTAGTCTTACTTGATATTATTATTCCTAAGCCGGAGAACACCATCGCCGAACAGGGCTGGGAATATTTGGAAGCAATCAAGAAAAATCCTAAGACTAAAGATATTCCCATCGTGGTTTTTACTAACCTGGAAACGCATCGCGATCGGGTTAAAAGCGAAAAAATGGGAGCAACTGCTTATATCTTTAAGCGCGATTGCACGCCCAGAGAAGTAATGGATACTATTGCCGAAATTATTAAAAGAGACAGGGAAAAGAAAAAGAAGAAATAAAAAAGATATATGAAAGCGTCCTTACACTTTATGGGATTTTTTTATAAAATTAATTCAAACAACAGTATAAAAAGATGACTATTTTATTTATTTGTCAAAGTAACTCTGGTCGAAGCCAAATGGCGGAAGCATTTTTTAATTCTCTTTCTGAAAAAGGGAAAGCAATAAGCGCCGGAATTAAGCCGGATAAAGAAATTCATCCATGGACAGTGGAAGTGATGAAAGAGATTGGCATTGATGTGAGCTGTAAAGTCCCAAGATTACTCACCGCTGAGTTAATTAAAAAAGCAGACAAAATAATTGTCATGGATGCTGATTTATTAAAAATTACTTCTTTAAAAAATTTATCTAAAACAGAAAATTGGAAAATTGAAGAACCTTTAGGAAAATCTTTAAATAGAGTTAGGAAAATCAGAGATGAAATTAAAGAAAAAGTGGAGCAGTTAATTAAAAGTCTTGAATTATCTAAATTAAATTGATAACAGGTTTTATGCCGCTGTAAGTTAACAGTTTTACAGCATCAGCTGGACGTTTTTTGAAGAACTTGGTAAGATAAATATAACAATTTAACTAATCAACATAGCGCCGTTTTTGGCGTGTTTTTTAAAACTGCATAATCACCTTTACGTCATCTTTGACGTCTTGACATAAAAAACCCTATAATATAAGATAAAGCGTTAAATTGGTGGCAAAGACGATTATTTTAGTGGTTAATTTTTGTTGATTTTACCCCTTAAACCTATTATTTTGAGGGAAGTCTAAAAGTATAAACCAACAGAAACTAGCCACTTGCTAGATTGTCCTTTGTCATAAGCGAACAGAATGTGAATGGTCGAAAGGAGGTGACAGGTCATGTTGAAAGAGTTCACGCTCGAGAAGCGGTCAAAGGTATCCAGCCGCACGTTGAAGGACGCGGTGGACATGGACCAGGACTAGGCCGAGAAGCGTGGGGAGGATGGTGGCTTTGCTAAAGGCAAGGTGCCATCCTCCCCCAACATTCATTCAGGAAAGGAAAAAAGTGATGTATCCAATACTGGTTGATTGCCGAGTAAGGGGGGCTGAAGGTGACTATTACCTTCATCGTTACCGTACGGGTGATGAGTTTGTTCTTGACTCGTTACAAGCACAAATTCTGCAAGCCTGCACAGGAGAGCATGATGTTGAATGGTTGTCCGGAGAGTTCAATCAGCCAGCCGCAGATATCATGATTTTCCTTGACACGCTCCAAGAGGCTGGTCTGGTGATGAAAAGCGAGGGGGCAACAAAGATTGAGTTCGCAGCGCTCACCAAGCCGCCTTACCTCCGCGAAGTTCATATTGACGCCACAGGCTGGTGCAATCTCTTTGGAAAGTGTAAGCATTGTTACGGCCGACGAACATTCGAAGAAGCTACTAATGACCAGCTAACAACGGAAGAGATGATACAGCTCATCGAACAGCTTGGCCAGATGAATGTGGCAAACTGCGTAATGTCCGGTGGGGAAGTGTTCATGAGAAAAGATTTACCCCAACTGATCTCTTGTCTGGCCCAGCAGCACATCCATCTCACCGGTATCTTCACGAATGGAACGATTTATCGCGATGACGTTGTCGATGCGCTTCAAAAGGAAAAGATGAGGACTCGTTTTCTTGTCAGCCTTGATGGCCACACTCCCGAGATTCATGACTTTATGCGGGGTCACGGTAACTTTCAAAAGACGGTCGATTTCATCGGTCGGATTCACGCCGCAGGATTTCCGGTAACAATCAATACCGTGGTCATCAAGCAGAACGTTGCGCACCTAATGGCGATGGCTCGTTTCCTGGAAATCCTTGGAACGGTTTACCTCTGGCGCATATCGGTACCTCGCGAACAGGGAGAGACGATTGTCAACAAGGAGCTTATTCTGCCAGACTGGAATGACGTTTTTGCAGCCTATGAGCAATTGATCAGGTATGCAATCGCTTCCACTGGCGGGATGCAGTACCAGATCAGCTCAATCTTCAAGTCAGCGTTGCTTGAAGAGCCAATCTACTACCTGTTCCGCCCGGAAAGTAGTTGCTGCGAATACAAGCGCAACTCCATTACGGTTAAGCCGAATGGCAAGGTTACTCCTTGTACCGCCTTTGACAATTTCGTCTTGGGTGATGTCAGGCAAAGCTCGTTGGCCGACATCTGGTACAGTGATCTGACGCAGTCATTCAAGGTTCTTCCAGTTCAAGCAACGGCCTGCAGAGGCTGCGAACTGTTGCCGTATTGTGGAGGTGGTTGTCGCAAAGTGGCATGGGAGATGCACGGCAGCGCTTTGGCTCTGGACGACAGCGCTTGCCCACTTTACCGGTTTGCCCGGGATGTTGTCGGGCCCCTTCTGGAGGAACAGGGCGTAACGGCAGAACTGCTTGAGCGCCCCAGTACCTATCGGTTCGATCCACGCATCATCGATCACGCGATATGAGCTAATTAAGTTATGGAGGGGAGGAGTGAAAACCACGTCTTCCCTCCAATATTTTTATGAAAATGAAAAAAAATAAAACTAGGAAAGAGTGGTGGCAAAAAATTTTTGATCAGGATTATATTAAAACTTACATTGATATCACACCACAAGAGCTTACGGACAAGCAAGTCTCTTTTTTAATAAATAAATTAAAGCCGATTTCCAAAAAGAAAATTTTAGATTTGGGATGTGGTTATGGCCGTCATACTCTAAAGCTTGCTAAGCTCGGTTGTTCGATTATTGGTCTTGATTATTCCAAATTATTTTTGAATATTGCCAAAAGACAAGCCGCAAAAGAAGGCATTAAAGCAAATTTTGTTACAGGCGATATGAGGAAGCTTGGATTTAAAAATAAGTTTGACGCGGTTATTTGTATGTTTACATCCTTTGGCTATTTTAATGAATACACAGATCATGAGGATACAATTAGGGGTGTTGCCAAAGCCCTTAAGTCAAAGGGAATATTTTTATTAGATTTGAATAACCCAGCTCGTCGGTTAGCAGGGATAATCAAGAATGGTAAGCTGGACAAAAAAAGGAAAATTTTAATCACTAAAAAGATTTTTAAATTATCGAACGGTTTGAAAGTTACGATAACGCAAGAATTTGATTTGATTAAAATGCGTTGGAAATTAATTAGGCAGTGGAAGGAAGGTAAGAGGAATAAAAAGTATTCTTCAGATATTTATTTATTTACCTTGCCGGAAATTAAACACTTACTGGAACACAATGGATTTAAAGTTGAGAAAACATGGGGCGATTTTGACGGTTCACTGTTTAATCTTGAGAGTCGAAGGTTGATTATTTTAGCAAGAAAAAAATTGTAATATTTTGCATTATGAAAATTCGTTGGGCTAAAACCAATAAAGATTTTACCTATATTGCTTCTTTATTTAACCCAAAAAATAACCGATATGTTTGGCCGAAAACTCAAACCGCTAAGCAAGTTAAACAAAACTGCAGTGAAACCAGACGTTATTATATTTTATTAGTTAAGAATAAACCAGTTGGCTGGTTTAACACTCGTTTGTCCGACAGTAAAGAAGCAACCATTGGAATAATTATTGACTATCCCTACCAAGGTCAAGGTTTTGGCAAACAAGCTATGGCTTTAATTAAAAAGGAAGCAAAAAAATTAGGAATGAGAAGATTGCGGCTGGAAGTTTTTTTGGATAATAAATCAGCTATCAATCTTTATAAGAAAACCGGCTTTCGAACAGCAGCTAAAGTGGTGGTAATGGAAAAGAAAATTTAGATATCTAAACTTATTTTGTTAAAAATTATTAACCATGCGAGTACGAGCGATTATAATTAAGGACAATAAAATAATCCTGATTAAAAGAGTAAGACCTAATGAAACATATTGGGTTTTTCCCGGTGGCGGTGTTGATTCTGGCGAAACAAAAGAAAATGCCCTAGCTAGAGAAATTAAGGAAGAATTGGGTTTGGATATTGAAGTAAAAGAATTATTTCTAAAAAGGCAATCAGATAAACCGGGAATGGAAGGTATAATGGAATACTTTTTTTCGGCAGATATTATCGGTGGTGAGCTCGGCAGTGGCGATGGTCCGGAATACCAGAGTGGTACTAATTATGAAGGTAATTACAAAATTGATTTAATTGACATTGGTGATTTAGACCAAATCAATTTAAAACCAAAAGAAGCTAAGGATTTGGTTCTAAAATTATCTAGTCAAAAATGAAAAGAATTATTTTAACATCCCACGGATTCGAAAAAAATAAGAAATTAAAGCAGCAACTTCTTGGATTACTGCCATCTTTGACTAAAAATTTATCCGTTGTTATTATAACAACCGCTTCAGCCGAATGGAAGGAAAAAAATAAACATGCCGTTTCCGCTAAACAAGCGTTGGAAAATATGGGATTTAAAAAGGTAGCTTTTCTGGACGTAGAATTTGAAAGTCCAAATAAGCTAAAGGATTTTAATTTAATTTATATTTGTGGTGGAAATCCATTTTATCTTTTATATCACCTTAAGAAAAGCGGAGCTGACAAAGTAATTCAGAAGCTAGCAGACAAGGGAGTTATCTTAGTTGGTGTTAGCGCTGGTGCTGTAGTATTAGGCCCAAGTATCAAAGTCGCTCAATATTTTGATGATGAGAAAAATATTGTTAAGTTAAAAAATTTTTCTGCCTTGAAACTAACTGACATTATAATTTTACCTCATTATAAAATAGAATACGAAAATAAAGTAAAAGATTTTGAAAAAGAAAATCATTGTCAGGTTACTCGTCTAAAAGATAGCCAAGGCGTTACGGTAATTGAAGATAAAATTAAGCCCATTGATTTCGGCGGCCGCAAACCGTAATTTGCGGTACAAGTAGCCTACTTTCAGTATCAGAATAATGGAATTGGATCAAATACTAATTACTCAGACTTAAAAACAGGACACACCAGTGTCCGATTTTTGGGACAGCACAATATCCCTGTCCCGTGTCCGATTTGTCCAATTTTGTAGAATTAGGCCTGACCGAGATGCCTCAAACTCGCCTCTAGTAAATACTCTAAATAACCCTTATAATGCTTGTAAAGTTTCGGTTCTAGACCGAGGTACACTGCCAGAAAATCGCCGAAGAGGCGTTTTTTTGCCTGTCCGCCTCTCTGGCTCGCCATTCGGTGGCTTGCGGGGTATAATGTAACTAATAATTAATTCCATTATTTTTAACCAATATCATTATGCAATTTCTAATCAATTGGCTAATCTATACTTTAGCCATTATCATTACCGCCTATTTGCTGCCGGGCGCAACGATTGAAAGCCTTTTTGCCGCATTTGTTTTGGCTTTGGTTTTGGGGTTGATTAACGCGGTTTTAAAGCCGATAATAATTATTTTGACTTTGCCGATTAATATTTTAACCCTGGGACTTTTGACATTGGTGATTAACGCCTTACTGGTGATGCTGGCCGATTTTATTGTGCCGGGTTTTTCCGTTGGCAGTTTTTGGTGGGCGCTTTTATTCAGCATCATTTTGTCAATTATCAATCTGGTGTTAAGCCGGATTAAAGAGTAAATAATCGAATATAAGTTTTCGTCGTAAAATGTTGTGTGAATTTTTGTCGTAGTCTATCCGCCAAAAGATACCATTTAGTTGTTGATATTTTTTGTTTGACTGAGTTTTGAGGCGGGTATATAATACCAAAGCTAATTATTTAATCGAGATTGTTATGGTAAAAACCGTAAATAATCAACCCCGCACTAATTTTATAATCAATTTTATAAATATATCTTTTAATTATAATTATTTAATAATAAATGTATGACTCAAAACACTAAATTAGTGCGGGGTCAACATAGCGCAACAATTGATGACGTTTTAGAGGCAGTCAATATTTTTGCCGACGAAACTCATCAGGAGTTTAGTCATGTCAAAGGCGAGATATCGGAGATTAATAGTAACATAACAAGAATGGTTACCAAAGATTACCTGGATGACAAGATGTCGGATTTAAGAGGCGATTTAGTAGTGATGATGAGAAAAGAAGATAATAAGCTAAAAACTCTGGTCGGTGTATTAAAAGAAAAGTCAGTTTTAGATAGCAGTGATGTCAGCCGGATATATTCAATGGAGCCTTTTGCTCAATAATCTGAATTAATTAAATTAAAGCCCGCCATTGGCGGCTTTTTTGATTTTTTTAAGTCTCTTTTTTTATAGCTAAGAATTCTATTTCTGCTGTTTTCTCCCAAGCTTGTAAGTAATTATAACCTTATCTATAATGTAAGACAGGGAAGTAATTTTATAATTATGGATTTAGATAGAATAAATGAAATACTAAAATCATATCAGTTTTTTCGGCGCAAGCAGGTTGATGAAGCGATTTTTAATCGCTTGGCTTCTAATTGGTCTGAAGTTTCCAACTTGCCCAAAGATCTGATTGAAATTCTTCAAAATGAATGCCCTTTGGAAATCAAAGCGAAAACCTTTGAAACCAAAGACAAAAAAACCGTAAAAGCTGCAATTATATTGTCAGACAATAAGGAAATCGAAACTGTTTTAATGCGTCATAAAGACAATCGCAATACGGTCTGCGTATCTTGCCAGGTCGGCTGCGCTTTAAACTGCGCTTTTTGCGCAACCGGCCAGCAGGGCTTTTGCCGAGATCTGACATCTTCGGAAATTATTTTGCAGGTTTTATATTTTGCCCGCTTTTTAAAAAAAGAAAACGCCAAAATTACCAATGTTGTTTTTATGGGCATGGGCGAGCCGTTTTTGAATTATGATAATGTAATGAAGGCGATTTATTGGCTGAATGACAAAGATAAATTTAATTTAGGAAGCCGCCAAATTTCCATTTCAACTTCAGGAATTATTGAAGGCATAAATAAGCTTGCCAAAGAGCCATTGCAGGTAAATTTGGCTTTTTCATTTCATGCTGTTGATAACGATTTACGAACCAAGCTTATGCCGATTAACCAAACTAATTCCTTGAGTAAAGTATTGGAGGCAATCGGCAATTATATTGAGAAAACAAATCGGCGGGTAATGATTGAATATCTAATGCTTGAAAATATTAATGATTCAGAAAATTCGGCTCTTGACTTGGCCAAGCTTTTAAAGAAAAAACTGCATCGACTTTTTTTTGTCAATTTGATCAGTTACAATGCGACTGAAAAATTTCAGCCTTCAAACCCGGAAACAATAAAAAAATTCAAAAGCATTTTGGAAAAAGAGGGAATTGTTGTGGTTCAAAGATATCGCTTCGGAACAGATATTAAAGCCGCCTGCGGCCAGCTGGCTTTAAATAGAGTAAAATTAAAAGACAAATAATGTGAAAAAACTTTTTTATTTATTTTTATTAATATTTTTTTTCTTTTCATTTTATTTAGGCTTAAAATTTTTTTACATTCAGAAAGAAAATAAAAGCCAAATCAATAGAGAAAAATTAGAAGAAACCGAAATCAAAGAGCAAAAAATAATTCCAGAACACGCCAAGGTGCCGATTCTAGTTTATCATCATATCAGGGATTTTTTGCCAAAAGACAGCGCAAATAGCCGGACTTTTATTGTTCCCGCTTCTGATTTTGCCAATCAGCTTAAATATTTGAAAGATAATGGCTTTGAAGCAATTTCCTTTAAAAATTTACTTGATTATTTTACCGGTGATTTTTCTATGCCAAACAAGCCGATAATCATTTCATTTGACGACGGGTTGATTAATCAATACCAAAATGCATTTCCGCTGCTCAAAGAATACGGTTTTTCCGCAACATTTTTTATTTTTACAAACCCCATAGGAAAAAGCGAAAATTATATGAGCTGGGAAAATGTCAAAGAATTGAATGATGCGGGAATGGAATTTGGCATTCACGGCCATTACCATCTTTATTTTGACAAAATCAGCCCTGATGAGCTTGATAAAGAAATTGTTTTCAGCAAACAAGTACTAGAGGAAAAGATTAATAGCATGATCGATGTTATTGCCTATCCTTTTGGCAGTTATAACGATGAAGCATTGAATAAAATAAAAAAAGCTGGCTTTTTTGCTGCGAGAGGGATTACTAATGGCGTAATACATTATAAAGATGATTTTTATGATTTAAATAGTTATTTTATAACGGATGATTTTTCGCGTTTTAAAAATATTGTTGAACAATAAAATCCGCCTTAAATTGTAATAATATATCGGCAAATTACGCCCTTGTCTAATATTTTATACTTAATGATTAAATCAGTCTTAAAAAACAAATGATTTTCTTGGCAAAAATATTGAAATACGCTATAATAAATATATAATTAATAATTTTCTTAAAAAAAATGGCTAAAATGACCAAATCTCAAACGCTTGCAGCATTGTCTGAAAGCACTGAGTTAAGCAAAAAAGACGTAGCTAATCTACTTGATAAGCTAGTCGAGTTAGCTTATTCAGAAGTCAAGAAAAGCGGCGAATTTGCCATCCCTGGTGTTGGTAAATTAGTAAAAATGAACAGAAAAGCCAGAATGGGAAGAAATCCTGCCACCGGCGAAGAAATCAAAATCCCGGCAAAAACTGTTGTTAAATTCAGAGTTGCCAAAGCCGCAAAAGAAGCTGTTTTATAAAAGCTTTATAAAAATAAAGGAGCCTGAAATTTTAGGCTCTTTTATTATTCTAAGCAAGTTAGCATTTTTTCATTAACCTTTTTTCAAAAATAATGTATAATTAAAATAATGATTTTATGACAAAAAAATGCGATAAAAAAACAAAAGCCTGGATAGTTTCTGTTGATATGGGTTATGGCCATCAGCGGCCCGCTCATGCTTTAAGGCACTTGGCAAATAAAGGCAGAGTCATCACCGCAAATAATTATCCCGGCATTCCTTCTTTTGATCGAAAAATTTGGTATGAAAGCCGGAGATTTTATGAATTTATGTCGCGTTTTAAGAATGTGCCTATTATCGGGGATAAGGCTTGGAAGATATATGATAACATGCAGGAAATTCCGGAATTTTATCCAAAACGCGATTTGTCGAAGCTTAGCCTTCAGATCAGGCAGATTTATTCAATTATTGAGTCTAAAAAATGGGGCAGCCATTTAATAAATAAATTGTCAAAAAATCCTTTGCCTTTAGTCTCAACTTTTTTTATCTCGGCATTTATGGCCGAAACTTTTAAATATCCGGGAGAAATATATTGTTTGGCTACCGATACCGATATTAATCGGGCCTGGGCGCCAAAACAGCCGGCTTCTTCCAAGATAAAATATTTTGCTCCAAGTTATCGAGTGGTGGAAAGGCTTAAGCTATACGGCGTTCCGGCCGAAAAGATTTTTTTAACCGGTTTTCCTTTGCCTTTGGAAAACACCGGCAACCTGAATCTTAATATTTTAAAAAAAGATTTAAAAAACAGGTTGGCTAATTTGGATCCAAATGGCAATTATTGGAAAACGTACCATGATGTTGCCGAAAAACATGCAGGTATTAAAAAATTGCCGGCTAAATCTGATCATATACTGACCTTAATGTTTGCCGTCGGCGGCGCCGGTGCTCAAAGAGAAATCGGAGTGCAAATAATTAAAAGTTTGAAAAATAAGATTATTAAAAAGAAAATAAGGGTAATTCTGGTGGCTGGAATTCATAATAGCCTAAATCAATTTTTCCGCAAATCAGTTGTGGATAACGGCTTGAAAAAGGAATTGGAAAATGGAGTAAAGATTATTTTTTCTGCCGGAAAATATGATTATTTTAAAAAATTTAATAAAGCATTGCGTACAACTGATGTTTTATGGACTAAGCCGTCCGAGCTGAGTTTTTATTGCGCTTTGGGAATACCGATTATTATTGCACCGCCAATAGGTTCTCAGGAAGAATTCAACCGGCGCTGGCTTAGGACTATTGGATCAGCTTCAAGTCAATTTGATCCAAAATATTGTAACGAATGGTTTTTTGATTGGGTTAATTCCGGCTGGCTGGCTGAAGCGGCAATGCAGGGTTTTGTTGAAGCGCCGAAATTCGGGACTTATAATATTGAAAAGATAATTTGCCATGAGTTTGAAAAGGCTAAAAAGCCCAAGATGGTTTTGCAGTATTAAGTCATGGAACAGAGAACATAAAACATGGAACAAAAGCTTAATATTGCATGTTCTGTGGTATGTGTTTTATGTTCCATAAATCATGAATTTGTGTTATATTAAAATTACATATGAAAAACAGCCAAAATACTAAAAATAACATTTTCACCTGGAAAATCGGCGGAATTGCCGGCGGGGGACAGCAAGCAGCTGGCCTGATTTTTACTAAAGCTTGTGTTCGCGGTGGCCTGTATACTTTTGACAGCTCCGAATATCCCTCGCGAATTCGCGGCGGGTTGGTAACTTACCGAGTCAGCATTTCCGAAAAACCGGTAATGGCAATTTACCAAAAAACTCAGCTATTAATTGCTTTGAATCGTGAAGCTTTTGACTACTGTCTACTGGATATGACCAAAGATGGTGTAATTTTATATGATAGCGATAATTTTGAAATAAAACCCAGTGAAGCCAAAGGAATTAAAGTTTATCCAATGCCTTTGGAAAAATTAGCTAAAGAAGCCGGCATTAAGCCGATTGCCGTAAATATTATCATTACCGGCGCTTGTGCGGCTTTGCTTGATTATGACTTAGGCATTCTGGATGAGGTTATTAAAGATTCATTTGCCGACAAGGGTCAAGAAGTTGTAGACATGAATATTACGGCTTCTAAGTTTGGTTATGACTATGCGGTCAAAAATTTTGATACCAAAAATTTTCCTTATAAATTAAAGCCTTTAAAGAAAAATAATGATTCGATGATTGTCACTTCCAACGATACGCTTTCTTTGGGAGCGGTTGCCTGCGGCTGTAAATTTTTAGCAGCTTACCCGATGACTCCAGCTTCTTCGATTATGCACAATTTGGCCGCCTGGGCGGAAAAACATGGCATGGTAGTCAAACATGCCGAAGACGAGATTTCCGCCATGCATATGGCAATTGGTGCGGGTTATGCCGGAGTTAGGTCAATGACTTGCACATCCGGGGGTGGTTTTGCTTTGATGTCTGAAGCCTTGGCTTTAGCCGGAATTACTGAAACGCCTGTTGTAATTGCTGAGGCGCAAAGGCCCGGCCCGGCCACCGGCTTGCCGACTTGGACTGAGCAAGGAGATTTGGATTTTCTGCGCCATGCCGGCCACGGCGAATTTATTCGGGTAATCTTGGCGCCGGGTGATCCTAAAGAAGCTTTTAATTTAACTGTTTTGGCTTTTAACTTGGCTGAAGTCTGGCAAATTCCGGTTTTTGTTTTGGTTGATAAATATATTGCCGAGGGTCATCAATCAATTGAAGATTTAAGCATTAATAAGATAAAAATTGATCGTGGAGAGCTTCTAAGTGAAGAACAGCTGGCAAAAATTAAAGACTTTAAGCGATATGAATATTCTAAATCAGGAGTTTCGCCTCGTTCTATTCCAGGCCAAAAAGGCGGAGTCTATTTGGCAAACAGCGATGAGCATGAAGAACACGGCTATACAATCGAAGGGTACGATGCAAAAACTCGGAAGCTGATGGTTGAAAAAAGAGCTTCTAAATTATCTGGTATATTAAAAGATTTGCCCAAGCCGGAGTTATTTGGATCTAAATCAGCCAAGTTAACTTTAATCGGCTGGGGTTCAGTCAAAGGTCCGGTTTTGGAAGCATTGAAAGTTTTAGATCAAGTAAATTATGTTCATATAGCCGCTCCTTGGCCTCTTAATGCTGATGAAGTCAGAAAAGTTCTAAAAGGAACCAAGAAATTGGTTGCTATTGAAAATAATCATACCGGCCAACTGGCTAATATTTTGGAACAAAACGGAATTAAAATTGATGAAAGATTAAACAAGTTCGATGGCGCCCAGTTTTTTCCGGAAGAAGTCATTGAGTCAGTTAGTAAGTTAAAATAAGTCTAGATAAGTCCAGACAAGAATCTTATCTTGACTTATCTCGACTTAATCCTTATTTCTATTTATGTCTACCGAAAAAGATTTTATAACTCCCATAAAGCCCACTTGGTGTGTCGGATGCGGCAATTTTGGCATTTGGACGGCTTTAAGGCAGGCCTTGGCTGAATTAGGGTTGGAGCCCCATCAGGTTGCAATGGTTTTTGATATAGGTTGCTGCGGCAATGGCGCCAATTGGCATAACCTGTACGGCTTTCACAGTCTTCACGGCCGGCCTTTGCCGGTTGCATATGCCGTTAAGCTGGCAAATCATGATTTGAAAGTGATTGCCATTTCCGGCGATGGCGGCGGCTATGGCGAGGGTGGAAATCATTTTATTCATACTTGCCGAGGAAATATTGATATAACTTATATCATTCATAATAACCACCGCTATAGCTTAACCACCGGCCAATCTTCGCCGACTTCCGAGCAGGGAGCAAAAACCAAGTCAACTCCGGCCGGACTGATTGAAAAGCCTTTCAACGGCCTTCAGGTGGCAATAACTTGTGGCGCCACCTTTGTCGCCCAAGGCTATTCTGACGAGGTTGTCCATCTAAAAGAAATATTTAAAAAAGCCATCAGTCACAAGGGATTTTCTTTAGTTGATGTTTTACAGCCATGCGTGATATTCAATGACAAAGATATCCGCCAGCAATACCGCGAAAAGACATACAAGCTTGAAGAATCCGGTTACAAGCCAAGCGATAAGCTTGAGGCTTATAAAAAAGCAGGGGAGACTGAAAAATTGCCGATCGGCATATTATATCAGGAAGTCCGCCCTAGTTATGAAAGCCAGCTTTCCCAGCTTTTCAAGCAGCCTTTAGTAAAGCAGAAGGTGGAAAAAGTTGAAATTGCCGAGTTATTAAAAGAATTTAAATAATTTTTGAATAAAAAAGTATGAAAAAATTTTTTATTTTAGTTGTCCTTTCTTTTTTAGTTATTCCAATATTCTCAGCCAAAGCAGCAGAAACTCTTGCTCAGCGTCTGAAGGGCTATATCCTTCTTCAGGTTGAAGAGCGCGGGGAAGCCTGGTATGTAAACCCCGATGATTCAAAAAGATATTACATGAAAGACGGGGTAGTCGCCTATGAAATGCTAAGAGAGTTTGGATTGGGTATTGCTGATGCAGATTTGGCTAAAATTCCAGTAGGCATTGAAGAAAGGTTTGAAGATACTGATACCGACAAAGACGGCTTAGCCGACAGGCTTGAAGAAGGTTTGGAAACCAATTTAAATTTAGCAGATACTGACAAAGACGGAGTTTCAGACGGCCAAGAAGTAAAAAGCGGCAATAATCCCTTAGGCGCAGGCAAAATGGCAGTTGACACCAACTTGGTAGGCAGGCTGAAAGGAAAAATTCTCCTTCAGGTTCAAAAAGCCGGCCAGGCCTGGTATATCAACCCAAAAGACGGCAAGCGTTACTACATGAAAAACGGCGATGCCGCCTACCAAATCATGAGATTTTTAAGCCTGGGTATTACTAATTCCGATTTGGAGAAGATTACAAAGAGTGATTGGTCTGTTCCTAATATAAGCCAGTCGAAGTCAGATCATTTTTTTGTTAAAAAAATTACAGATAATTTTTTTTCGCCTAAAATTGATAGTAATAACGGCATATACTATTTATCAAGAGGTTCGGAAAATAGTTCAGAACTTAGAAAATTTACATTATCAGCCGATTTAATTATTGCAGAAAAAGGATTATGGAACATATATGTTGATAATAAAAATAATATCTGGGGCTACAATTCTTATGATGATACTGATGACGGGCTTTATTTTTTGGATAATACAAAATTAACAAAGTTTACTGCTGGTGATTATTATTTGAAGTGGGTAAAAGTTGCTTCTGAAAATGATTTTTTACCAAGCAGTTCAATATATGATATAGCTTCAAATTCGGAAGGCTTGTGGATTGCGACAGATAAAGGTTTGGTGTTTTATAATTATAATACCTGGAAAACATTTACTTATAACGATTGGAAACCGGATGATTATTTCAAAGATAATAGAATAGACCAGGTTGAAGCAAATGATTCATATGTGGTATTCAGGTCAGTATTTGATACTTATGTTTATAAGGATGGAAAATTTATTGAAATCAGCGATATGGTTGATGGTATGTCTGATCTTTATTTGGATGGGAATTTTTTATGGCAATATACTAATAATAGTTATATAACTAAAGGCGTATATAGATATAACATCAATACAAAAGAACAAAAATTATTTGGTAATGAAGAAGGATTGGATAATCTTAAAATCGACTCTGTTTCAAAAGATTCTCAAGGAAATCTTTGGTTTGCGGCTAATGCAGATAAAGATGAATTTGGTGGATTATACAAATATGACGGCAGCAATTTTACTAAATATTTTAGAGACGAAGGCTCAACTAGTTTCAATTTTTATGATTTATTAATTGATTCTAATGATAATATTTATGCATGTGGGTTAGGTGATTTATACAAATTGGAATTTTAATTTAAATTAATTTAAAAATAGCACCTTCATTACGGAGGTGCTTTTTAATGGTTTTTTTTGCCACCTATGGGCAAAATTTCGCCACAGCGAGAGCATGGCTCGCAGCCTTTTATTTTGTGTCCGACCCATGAACACCAAAGAGCATACCAAATCCATTTTTTTAGAATAATTTTCCTTTCCTCTGAAATTGAACTCTTGCCGTTTTTTTTTGCGATTTCTTTTGCGCCGTTTCTGTGATTTTTTTTCATTTTCTCACCCTTTTAAGTTAGTATGGATTAGTCCTAAACAGCAAAGGATGATACTTTTATATTACTTCAATTTAATAAAAAAAGCCATCTATGATGGCGTAGTATTAATATGTAAATTATTATTAAATCCTAAACTCTAAATCCTAAATCCTAAATTCCAATTCTCCAAACGTTTGGAATTTATAATTTGTTATTTAGAATTTATTCGCCGAAGGCGAATCGCCGCCATTGGCGGGCAAGCGCCTACGGCGGAGATATTAGGATTTAAAATTTCTTATCGGCCTTCTTTTTTATCAAACTCTTTATTTTGGATTTCAACCAGTGTCGCTTTCGGCACAGTATCAAATAATTCAATGACGTCTTTATTTATCATCCGAATACAGCCATGGGAAGCCGGCTCGCCGATAAGGCCTTCCTCGTTAGTTCCATGAATAAATATGCCCCTTTGAGCGGAATTATCATTTATTCCTTTTTCCAAACCCTCAAGCGCTAAAAGCCTGGTAGTCATTAAATCACTAGGTGCTTGGACGTGCTCGGTATATATTGTAGTTTTGCCTTTTTTGCTTTGTTTTTCAAAAACAGTCCCTAACTCTGCATTGTCGCCGATTTTAGCAGATATGCGGTGAGTTCCAAAAGGCGTTTTATTGCTATTATTTTTATTGCTAATACCTTTGGCAGCGGTTGAAATATTATATGATTTGACAATTTGGTTATCTTTTACAAGAAGCATTTCCTGACGTTCAGGGTTAATGACTATGGCGAATTCTTCGGGTTTTAAATTGAAGTTGCTGGTTAATTTTTCTACGCTTTCCTTGATTTCTTCCCAGATTTGCTCCGGCGTTCTTTCTTGCTCTTTTTGTTCTGCGTCAGCTGATTTTAAAGAAAGCAGTTCTTTGGCAGCTAAAGCGCCAAAAAAGGCCTGTTTTAAAAATTCACGACGAGTTGGCTTGTTATTTTTTTCAGTTTTAGATTCTTCCGTTTCCGGATTAAATGTTTCTTTTTCCATAAGAAATAATGTAATTTATTGGCGACGTAGGGCGAGAGTCCCGCACCTATTTTACTCATCAATCATTTTCAAGATTAATTTTTTCTACAGTATAAAATAAATTATTTAACCTAAACAGTGATCAGTAAAATAGGTGCGGGATCTAGTTAAGCCGCTACGACGCAGGTTTAATTAATGAATCTTATCGTGAAAAGGGAGCCATCAAAGGGTGAAATACCCGAAAGCGCTCCGTCGCCAAAGCGGTACTTATCCAGTTTTGACGCGTCAACGACTTGTCCCGATTAATCCTTCGCCTTTGGCGGAGTGAAAAATCTTAGATCCCGTCTTATTCATATCTAATTATAAAGCGGGACTCCGTGGTTAATACCCTTTATTAAATATATTTGGTCGGGCTGGGGAGATTCGAACTCCCGACCTCCCCGCACTAATGTCCGCGAATTGGCATTTTTGAAATTTAAAGTTAGATTAGCGCGAACACCGCCTGCGGCTGGTATTTCAAGAGATGAGACAAGATAATAGACATGGTGCGGGGCAGGCATCATCCCGAACTTAAGTAAAGCAATTTTTAATTCTCTCGGGCTGGGGAGATTCGAACTCCCGACCTCATCGTCCCGAACGATGCGCGCTAGCCCCCGCCAGAGGCGGGTCGGCCTTTGGCGGAAGCTGCTCTAATAATTATATTACGAACTTGTCTTCCAAATCCACTTTTGTAAAATTTTTCTCTCATAATAGCATCCTGTTCGCATAAGTATTTTTCAAAATATAATAATATTAGATGACCATTCTCACGTGTCCATTTGTTCGATTTCTGATTATGTTGTTTTAATCTGTCTTCTGGATTAATTTTTGAGTAACCGACGTATATCTTTCCATTTTTTATACTTTTTAAAAAATATACATAAAACATAATGTAATTTATTAAATATATTTGGTCGGGCTGGGGAGATTCGAACTCCCGACCTCATCGTCCCGAACGATGCGCGCTAGCCAGCTGCGCTACAGCCCGATAAATAGCGATTAACCAATAACGGTTAACAGTCAATTATTATAGTTTATATTCTTTTTAGTATAAAATCAAGTTTAAGCCAAAAAGATAAGGCCGCGTCATTTTGCAATAACGCGGCCTTTTTTGCGGGTTTTGGGGGAATTATTTTTTCATAGAATCCCTTACTCTTTTTCTAGCCATTACAAGCCAGAACATCTCGCAGGCGCTTATGTTAAGCGCAATGCCGAGAATCATGAGTAATAATCCAAATATTCCCTTTTGGGATGTCAGTAATGGAATCGCAACAAGTGCAATTCCTAAACTTATCTGACATGCCCACCAGTACGGGTATTTGCGTGCGATTCTGCGGTGCGTCTTATTGGTAGCATCGCAAAAAACCAAGCTTGCATAGGATATGAAGACGCCTAACCAAATGATTAACGTCCATATCATGCAAAGCATAGCCATCTCGGAAATTTTGCTGTAACGATCCGGATAAAACCTGTAGACCCAGCCAAACAGCACCATTATGCCGAGCAGCGCACAACACAGCTTTCCCATTCCATTCTTGTAATACCTGGTCACCTTTTTTCTCCTTTTTTTTCTGTACAGCCCTGTACAATTTCCTTATCCTGATGCCCAAGAATGGAACTTATAACTATATCATATTTTTAATATTTTGTCAATATTTGAGGTAAAAATTGGTATTTTGACCGATTTTTGATTTAGAGGTAGAATGAAATAGCTTTAATTTGTTAAAATTTAGCGTTTTATGACCAAAAAACACAATTTAAGCCATATTGGTATTATTATGGACGGCAACAGGCGCTGGGCCAAAAATAAGGGCTTACCGACTTTGGAAGGCCACCAAAAAGGCTACCAAAAGATGAAAAAAGTCGCCAAATGGTGTATTGACCGAGGCGTTAAGATATTAACAGTTTATGCTTTTTCAACGGAAAACTGGCATCGCCAAAAAAACGAAGTTAATTATCTAATGAATCTGTTACGTGATGTTTTTAAAAAAGATTTTGACGAGCTTTCCAAACAAGGAATTAAAATCAAAGTCATTGGCCAAAAAGAGCGCCTGGCTTCTGATATTCAGCAAATAGTTGAAGAAGTTGAATTGAAAACTAAAAATAATAAAAAATTGCTGTTTCAAATCGCTATTTCTTATGGCGGCAGACCCGATATTGTCCAGTCGGTTAAAAAAATTGTTTCTCAAAATATCCCCGTTGAAAGAATTACCGAAGATCTGATTTCCAAAAACCTTTGGACTGCGGGAGTTTATGATCCCGATTTGATTGTTCGGACTTCCGGCGAACATCGTCTGTCTAATTTTTTAACTTGGCAGTCTGCCTATTCGGAGCTGATTTTTATTAAAAAACACTGGCCGGAGTTTTCTGAAAAAGATTTAGACAAGATTATCGCAGAATATAACAAAAGAAGTCGAAGATTCGGCAAATAATAAATATCTAATATCTTAAATCTAACATCTAATATCTACAAATTAAAAGATAAAATTCTTCATATTTTTTAGATTTAAGATCTAAGATTTAAGATTGAGCGAAGCGAATGGATTTATTCGACGAAAAACTTAAAAATGACCTAAAAGCCAATGCACCCCTGGCTGACCGAATGCGGCCGGAAACACTGGCTGATTTTGCCGGCCAAAAAGAAGTTGTCGGGGAAGGCAAGCTTTTGCGCCAGGCGATTGAAAGCGACCAGATACCTTCAATGATTTTTTGGGGCCCGCCGGGAACAGGCAAAAGCACTTTGGCAAGAATTATTGCAAAAATGACCAAATCGGTTTTTGTCCAGCTTTCGGCAGTGAGTTCAGGAGTTAAAGAATTTCGGGAAATTATTAAAGTGGCTCAAGATCAGAGGAAATTCAATGGCCAAAGGACAATCCTTTTTATTGACGAAATCCATCGCTGGAATAAAGCCCAGCAGGATGGCCTTTTGCCGTATGTTGAACAGGGAATAATTACGTTAATTGGCGCGACAACGGAAAATCCGAGCTTTGAAGTGGTTTCAGCTTTGCTTTCGCGTTGCCGGGTTTTTGTTTTAAACCAGCTAAGCGACCATGATATAGAAAAAATAATTGCCCGAGGTTTAAAAATCGGTTTTCCCGGCTTAAAAATCGGTCTGGATGACGAAACCAGCCGTTACTTAGCGGGCTTGTCAAACGGCGATGCTAGAGTCGCTTTAAATGCTTTGGAATTTGCCGTTAATTCAACCAGGCCTAATTCAGTCGGCAAAATTATTTTAAATAAAGATACAATTAAAGAATCGCTGCAAAAGTCAAGCTTTTTGTATGATAAAGGCGGGGATCAACATTATAATATCATTTCCGCCCTGCATAAATCAGTTCGCGGAGGCAATGCCGATGCCGCTTTATATTGGCTTGGCCGTATGCTTGAAGCGGGCGAGGATCCGCTTTATATTGCCAGGCGCTTGGTTCGAATGTCTGTTGAAGATATTGGTTTGGCTAATTCCCAGGCTCTTGAACAAGCTGTCGCCTGTTACCAAGGCTGCCATTTTTTGGGAATGCCTGAATGTAATATAATTTTAGCGCAATGCGTGGTTTACTTGGCAAAATCAAAAAAATCGGTTGAAATTTACCAAGCTTATGGTAAGGTTAAGGAAGATGTTAAAGCCACAATGGATGAACCGGTACCGCTTCATTTGCGCAATGCACCAACCAAGCTGATGAAAGACTTAAATTATGGCAAAGATTACAAGTATTCTCCGGATTATGATTGGCAGGAAGACCAGGAGTATTTACCCGCCAAAATTAAAGGTAATAGATATCTAAAATAGCTTATATCTGGCATGAAATATTGTAAATTAATCCCTTATGACTTTATAATGACGGCGGGTTTGCCGGAAAAGTTGAAGGGGAGAAAGTATCTTAAGTAAGCACCAAATTCCAAATTACAAATAATAAACAAATCTCAAATTATAAATTCAAAATTCCAACGGGTAAGCTTAAGGGTTTGTGATTTGTGATTTTAAACATTGTAATTTGTTTGAAATTTGAGATTTGGAATTTGTAATTTATTATTCTATGCTTCGCCAAAAAACAATCGGCATAATCACTTTTAAGTTCGAAGGGCGGGGAATCCGCTATCTGCTTTTGCATCACGGCGGAGAATATTGGAATTTTTCCAAAGGCAGGCAGGAAGGGCTTGAAACCGAGATAGATTCGGCTTTGCGCGAGCTCAAAGAAGAAACCGGAATTGAAAAAATTAATATTATTGAAGGCTTTAAGGATGAATATGACTATGATTTTGATACTCAAATTAAGGATGGATTAAGAAAAAAGGTCTGCAAAAAAGCGATATTTTTTTTAGGAGAAGTAATGCAGGATAAAGTAAAAATTTCCGATGAACATATTGATTTTGGCTGGTTTGATTTTGAAACTGCTTTAGAAAGGCTATTTTATCAGGAAGGCCGTGATTCTTTGAAAAAAGCTCATCAGTTTATTTTAAAACGGCAGGATTTTGTGCTATAATTACGAGCGAGGGACAAATGAAAATTTATTTTCATTTGGAACGAGTGAAGTAATTTCATGGCTGCCGAAGGCAGACATGTAATAACTACGAATACGAATTCTTACGAATATACGAATCACCATTCTAAGCTATTTGTATATTCGTATTTATTCGTATTTCGTAGAATGATGGATATAAATAAATATTTTGATTTAGCAATAAAGAAAGGCGCTTCCGATCTTCATTTGGTTGCCGGCTGTAAATCGACTTTGAGAGTTGAGGGGAATTTACAGGTTATTGATGATGGAATTTTAGACCAAAAAGAATTAGAAACAGCGGTTTTTTCTTTAATGAAAGAAGAAGATATTGATTTTTTTAAAAAAAACAAAGAGCTTGATTTTGCCCTGGATATTTCCGGCGGTAATTTTAGAGTTAATCTGCATCAACAGGAAGGTAAAATCGGAATTGCAGCCAGAGTCATTCCTGACAGAATTCCCGAACCTCAGGATATTATGTTTAGCGAAACAATGTATAATTTAAGCCATTTAAATCACGGCTTAATCCTGATTACCGGACCGTCAGGTTGCGGCAAATCAACGACGCTTGCAGTTCTGATAAATTTAATAAATAAAGAGCGTCGGGCGCACATCATTACGATTGAAGATCCAGTAGAGTTTATTTTTAATGAAAATCAAAGCATTATTGAGCAAAGAGAAATCGGCCGTGATACCAAATCCTTTAGCGAAGCTTTAAAAAGAGCATTGCGCCAAGACCCCAATGTCATAATGGTTGGCGAAATGCGCGATTTGGAAACAATCTCAGCGACTTTGACTGCCGCTGAAACCGGCCATTTGGTTCTTTCCACTTTGCATACAAGCACAGCTAATGAGACCATTGAAAGGATTGTCGATATTTTTCCGGCTCACCGGCAAAAGCAGATTTTGCTTCAGCTGGGATCAACTTTGCGGGCAGTAGTCTGCCAGCAGATTTTACCCAAGAAAGGCGGCGGTTTGATTGTTGCCAGAGAAATAATGATAAATACTCCGGCTATTTCCAGCTTGATTCGGGAAGGAAAAATTGCCCATATCAACTCGGCAATTCAGACCGGAAAAAGCGAAGGCATGATTACAATGGATACATCATTGAAAAGTTTGTATAAAGAAGGGTTGATTGAAAAGCAGGTTTATTTAAACAGGACCAGTAAAAGTGATACTTTAAATACTTATTATTAATTTAAAGGCTATGACCGATGAAAAATGGAATGATATAATTTCTAAAATAAAAGACAATTTTGAGTTGATAAGCCATAAAAATGAAGATCTTGATGAGGAAATTGGTCCGGGAACGATAGAAATTGTTGAATTTATCGGCCCTTTGGGCAAAATGAAGCTTGAACGCACAACCAAACCTCTGATGATTGATAAAAAAACAATCGGTTCAAAGCGGATTGGAAGCAATACTACGGTTGAATATCTTTATTCAGACACTGAAAAGGTTCATAAATTTAAAGCATATCGGTACAATGATAAAGATGAAATCTGGAATGAAATGGAAATGCAGAAAAGCGGAATGTTTTTTTAATCGTTAAGAGTTAATTTTATTTTATTTATTCTAATTTAATTTATGAAAAAAAATATAAAAATCTTAGTTTTTCTTTCTTTAATAGTAATCTTATCTGCCTGTACATTGAAAAAAAATGAAGTTAATGATCCGGCCGTGAAAAGCGATGCTGAAAAAAAAGAAAATATAATAAAAGTTGAAAAAGAATATAAGTCGGCGCTTGTTGAGATTCTAAAGCCTTACTGGGAAAGCCAGCAAATTGCCGGGATTAAAGATAAAATTTTGGAATTGCGGGCTCCGGCGGAGGATTTTAATTTGCATTTTAACCTGGTGGTCGCTTTTGAGCTTTTGGAACAGGGCCAGGCTGAATCCGATCAGTCTAAGATTGAAGAGGGAATGGAAAAAATCAAAAAACTTCAAGAAGAATATTCATGGATTAAATAAAGCATATGCATACAAAATTAAACAAATGCCAAAAAGGCGTCACTTTAATAGAGTTAATGGTAAGTGTCTTGATTATCATATTGCTTGCAACCATTGGTATGATTGCCATAAAGAATTCCCGGGCAAAGGCCAGAGACGCCAAAAGAGTTTATGATTTGCAGCAATACGCAAAAGCAATAAGGCTTTATGCCCAGTCAAGCCCCTCCGGCACCTATCCGCCAACCGCCGGTTTTCTGGGTAAAAATCATTTATCAGAAGATATTAATGACCAGCTGAAGCTATATATTCCGGATTTGCCAAGCGATCCGCTGGATTTAGGAGGAGATGTTGGAAATTATTTTTATTATTACATACCTGATAACAGCTGCTATGGCGGTGTTTATCCAACAGTGCATGTTTTAAACATAGAAACTTCAAATCCTGAATATAAAAAAAATGATTGTACTGACGGAAGTTCTGACAGGGGAGCGAATGCTGCAGACTATCTAATTATTATTCGCTAAATATGGAAAAAATCAAAAGGCTTAAAGAAAAATTAAGTAATAAAATTGCAAGAAAAAAGAGCATTAAAACTGGCAAAAATGTGAAATCAAGCTGTTTGATGTTTGCGATTATTTTTTTAATGGTTTTTATTTTTATTTTTGTCTTATTGGTTGTTAAAACCGGCGCCGCAAGAGTGCCTATTTTATCGAAGGCTTTTTACCAAAAACCTCAGCCAACAAGAGTCATCAGCATAGAGCCGGGCTATAAGGAGGAAGGTGGCGTTTTTTCGGACAAGACCACATTTATTTTAAAAATACCCGAGAAGAGCTTAACATTTACTTTGAGAGAAGAATTTATTAATAAAAGTCCGAACGCTTTTTTCAGGCCCGATATACAGATAGTTATTACTCCGAATGAATTGGAATTTTATTCTTCACTTGTTAAGCCTTCCGATATGGCAATTATTTTTGGCATTAAGCCGGAAATTTCCAATGAAAAAATAGATTTCAAAATTACAAAGTTAAGAATCGGAAGTTTAAATATCCATCCCAATATTGCGGATTTTGTTATCCGCAAAATTATTGGGCGCAAAGTTACGCCAAATCTTCAAAAAAATATAATGGAAAAATTAAACATGCTGGCCGATATAAATAGTTTTGAAATGTCTGAAGGAATGATAAATTTTTCTTTGGTGATGAAAATCAAACCCAACACAGATGGTTCTGACTTAACGGAAGAACAGCTAAAATCGCTGGAAAATATCGATCTGACCGAAGAAAAAATAAACATTTTGAAAGAACAGCTCAAATCTAAAAATTTGCAATGAAATTACTTAATAAAATAATCCCGTTTTTGACCTCTTTTTCAATTATCGTTTTGCTTGAAATTCTGATAAAATATCCAAAAAGCATTTATTTGGTTGTAATTATTTCCTCATTATTAATTGTTTTCAGCGTTTATCAGATTACCGGCAGGATTTTATTTAAAAACGGCAATTTTTTAAATTTAGTCACAACCCCGTTATTTTTATTTGCCGGCAGTTTTATATTCATGATTTTTTTGGAAAATGTAATAGCCAGGCAATTTGTCATTATTTTGCTTTCGGTATTGATATTTGCGGTTTTACAGTCAACTACATTGAAGTTTAATTTTAGGCCGAAATATCAGCCCCACTCACTGGAAAACATCATTGACCATGCCAATTTGCTTAGCCTGTTTTTGATTTCTTGCAGCCTTTTCAGCCTGTCGATTTTCTTGGCGGTTCCCTTGTATATTTTGATAATTTCTTTTGTCGTTTTTATTATTTTAATCGCTTCTCAGCTTTTGTGGTTTAGTGAAACTTCGATCAGATCCAGCTGGCCGTATTTATTTGTAATAATAATTTTGATGCTTGAAACTTTTATTGTTGTCAGTTTTCTGCCGACCAGTATTTATGTCAACGGTATGATTTTGACTTTGTCTTATTATCTGCTCGGCGGGATATTAAAAAATTGGCTTTTAGGGATACGAGAAAACAAGGTAATTAAGCGCTATTTATTTGCAAGCGCAATAAGCTTAATAATAATTTTAGCCACCGCCAAGTGGTTTTAAAAATATGAATTTGTTTAAAATAAAAAATGACCAGAAATTTATTTCTCAAGTTGTTGTCTTATCGATAATTTTCGGCTTTGCCGCCGGAGTGGTGGGGCAAATAGTATCAAACGTCTATTTTGATCCGTGGCAAAATAATTATATTTATCAAGACACATTGGCGTCTAATGCCAACCCGCTGAACAATGTCGAGCAGATCCCGGAGCTTAGGAGGATAGAGAGGTTTTTGGGCATTCAGCAGGATTTTGAAGTTAATAATTCAATCCAAAAAGCAAAACCGACAATGGTTGGAATTTATTTTAAAAAATCGCAGGCAACAAAGCCGATTGACCAGCTTTATTTGTCATCAGGCCTTAAAGCCAATGGCTTTATCTTAACAAATGACGGCTGGGTTATAACCTATGGCGATGTTTTCAAAAATGCAAAAAATGAAGATTTTGTCGTAGCTTACGGTGAAAAAATATTTTCGGTTGAAAATATTGTCATTGATTCTGTTACCGGCGTTGTTTTCGTAAAAATTTCGGCCACCAATCTGCCGGTGGTAATTTTAGGGGATTCAAAAGACATGACAAACGGCCAGCTTGGCATTGCTTTGAATTTTTTAGATGAAGTTTCTGTCACTAGTATTAAAAGCGTCAATTATTGGCCGGTATATTCCAAAGATGATTATATTTTATCATCGGAAGCATATAATAAATTATTTTTACTGGCAGATAATCTAGACGGCAATTATGTCGGCGGTCCGTTAATTAATTTAGGCGGGGAATTAATAGGCATTATTAAGGAATTTGATTCTAAAAAAGGAGTTTCTACCGTTTTGCCGATAAATCAATTTCGTTCGATAATTTTAGATGTGTTGAAAGATAATAAAATTACGAGACCTTATCTTGGGATTAAATATATTGATTTGTCACAATCTGTCGGCTTAAGCAACGAGTTAAGCCAAAATTTAAATAAGGGAGCGTTGGTTTATCAAAAGCCCGATTTAAATTCACCGGCAGCGGAAATTGGCATTGAACAGTATGACATAATAGTTAGCGTTTATGGACAGCAGGTAAGCGAGGAAAATAATTTGGCTGAATTGCTTCAGCAGTATAAAGCTGGCGATAAAATCGAGCTGGAAATACTTCGCGGCAAAGAAACTATGGTTAAAAGTTTAGCTTTAAGCGCTTTGTCTGATTAGTTAAATAATTAATTAAAAGACGCGGAAATTATTCCGCGCTTTTGTTTATATAAGTTTTTTTTGTTGATAATTAATTTTTGTTTTTTTCCGCAAGCAGCGGGTTAGGGGAATAAAGCTTATTTTTTATTTTCCACTTATCCACATACTGGCCAATTCCGCTATTTGCCAATTTATTTTTTGCGGCGGTCTTTTTTTGTGACCACTCCAGAAGGCTAGAAAAATTGATTTTGTATCTCCCTTGAACTACGATGTATTTTACTTCTTCGGATTTGATTATTCGTCTTATTGTTTTTTGATCAACTCCAAAAAGCCTTGAAGCTTCTGAAACCGATACTCTTATAACGTTTGGCATAATTATATGTTAATTTTTTTAAATATGAAGGTGGTAGATATATAAATTTGGTATTTTGTCTAGAATAGTCTGGACAAAATTTATCATTTTAATAATATAACATTATAAATAGATTGTCAACATTTAATTTGTTTAATATTTAACTTTATTACTTTATTTACAATATTACTATAATATTTATCGCTATAATGCCCATTATTCACATATTATTAACTTATTTCTCTTGACTTAAAAATGGAAAATCGTTATATTAGAATCTATTGTTGTAACAATTATTAACTTTTTGCGTCATAATTATTGTAACCTAATGAAACCTTTGAAATTCAATGAAAAACTGATTTTACTGAAGCTGAAAAAAAAGGATCCGGAAGCATTTTCTCAAATATATGATCTGTATGTGACTCCGATATATAGGTTCATTTATTTTAAGGTTGCTACTCGTCAGGATGCGGAGGATTTGACATCGGAAGCTTTTTTAAAAGTTTGGCAATATATTGCTGAAACAGAAAATGAAGTTGAAAATTTAAGAGCTTTTCTTTACAAGACCGCACGCAATTTGGTGATAGATTTTTATCGCCGCAATGCCAAAAGAGATATTACCCAGGACATTGAAGTATTGAGCTCCGTACAAGATGAAAGGCAGCAAGATCTTTTATCCAGGATTGAAACCAAGATTGATATGGAAAATATGGAAACGATTTTGCGCAAGATGAAAGATGAATATCGGGAAATTATAATTTTACGCTACATTGAAGAACTTTCAATCAATGAAATTGCAAAAGTTCTGGAACGTTCAAAAGGTTCAGCCAGAGTTTTGCTTCATCGGGCATTGAAAGTCGCCAGAGAATTGCTTAAAAAAAATGGAAAATAAAATACTCATCAAAGAGATTAAAAAATTAAGAAAAGAAATTACCCCATCTGAAACATGGGTTAATTTTAGTAAGAGCAGTTTATTAAAGCAAATCAATCCGCAAAATCAATATCATGAAGAAAAAATCGGTTTGGGGGGATATCTTTATTTATTTACCAATACGTTCCGCCAAACGCTTTTGCAGCCGGCAATAATGATGCTTATGGTTTTAGTTACATTTTTAGGAAGCAGTCTGTCAATCAATGCCGCTTTTTACAGTCTGCCTGGCGAGTACTTATATAATGTTAAGCTGGCGCTTGAGAAAACTCATATGGCTTTGACTCCGCAAGAGCAAAAAGCTCAGCTTCAGGTTGAATTTGTCCAAAAGCGGGTTTTGGAGTTTGAAAAGATTGTTTCTCAGCCAGACATTGAGCCTCAGGAGATGAAAAGAAGAATTCAAACCGTTGCCAAAGAATTTAAAAATAATATTTCCAATGTAAATAATCAGCTGGCGATAATCAGCCAGAATATGAATAGTACCGAAATCGGAGATGATGTTTTGGCTCAGGATAAGGAAAAAACTTTGCAAATGGCGGTATCGGTAAGCGAAAAAACGAAAGAATTAGTTAAAACATTCGGTGATAAAGTAAATTCGCTTCCGCAAGAGGATTTGACTGAGCTTGAAAATATAGTTATTGATGTCGCTCAGACTGTCGAGGATGTAAATAATTCAGCCGAACAATTATCCGGTGATAAAGATAATCCGGCAGATGAAAGCGCTGCCCAGCAGGGAGAAGTTAAAGGAGCTGAAAACACTGATGAAAATAAAATAGAAAATACCGCAAATACTGAAGCGGAAAAAACCAATGATCAGGATTTAGAAGCTAGTAATTAATTTATTTTAAACCCAACCAAGTTTTAATATAAAGTTGGGAGTTAATTAGTTCATTAATACTTTTTTGGAGAATTAGGGTCTGAGTTCCCTTGAATTTTTTAGGCAAAGGCCGACTCAATGAGTTGAGGTCTAAAAAACTAAAGGCGATCAGGACTTAGGCAGCTTTAAAAAGCTCAGTGATATTGTTAGGTTCGCCTAGGCGTAGCAAGATCACTTGCCTAACCAGAAAAACTAATGAATTAAGAAAGGAAAATTAAACATGAAAAAATTATTAACCTACAGCCTGGTAATCACTACCATTGTATGGTCTGTCGGTTTAATCGCAATGCCTTTGGGAGTTGCGGCTGTTTCTTCTGGAAGCCTTATTAAAAAGGCTGACAGTCCAGCTGTCTACTACTTGGGTGCAGATGGAAAGAGATATGCTTTCCCGCGATCTGAAATCTACATGACCTGGTATAGCAACTATTCCGGCGTAGAAGTTGTAAGCGATGAAGTTTTCAACTCTTATGCTTATGGTGGCAGTGTATTCCCGAAACCGGGCGTTAAATTGGTTCAATTCGTCGATGGTGAAACACCATGGCACGTTTTGGATCCAAAAGTATATGCAGTTGCCGGTGATGGCGTCTTAAGACACATTACCACTGCTGAAGCTGCTGTAAGTATATTTGGTGCAAACTGGGAAACAATGATCATCCCGATTATTGAATTGCTTGCTTCTGAATACACTTTCGGCGCAGACATTGTTTCTGCTTCTGATTTCGACAAAGCTGCAGAAACTGCCGAATCTTCCACAATTAATGAAAATCAGAATTTAGGTGGAGTAGTTTCCGGCGGAACAAGCTTGACCGTTTCTTTAGCTGCTGACACCCCGGCTTCCGGGATTGTCGTTGCCAATGCCGGCCGAGTTCCATACACCAAAGTTAATCTAACCGCTTCAGCCGATGGTGACATCACTATTGACAGTTGGGTAGTTTTAAGAGCCGGTTTAGCCCAGGATGCCGCTTTTTCAAGCGTTGACATCTTAGACGGCGCAACCATGCTTCCGATTAACGAAACCGGAAAAACCTTCAATTCAACCCACAAAGCTAACTTTACTGAAGATTTTGTTATTCCAGCCGGAACAACCAGATCGATTTATTTAGCCGGTAATATGGGTGCCACAGGATCATATGCTGGTGAGACTCCGGCTTTAGCTTTGGAATCAGTTGTCTTAAAGAGCGGTGGTGCAGTTATTGGTTCATTGCCGATTACCGGTAATTACCAGACTGTAAACGGTACCATTACTATTGGTACTGCCACTGTCAGCAGAGGTGCATACACCAATGCCACTGACACAACCTTGGAAGTTGGAAAAACCGCTTACACCTTTTTCTCTTTCAAGATTGAAAATGGTTCTGCTGAAAAAGTATCTTTCAGCAATATAAAAGTTTATCAAAAAGGCAGCGCTTCTTTGAGCACTGACTTGGATAACTTGGCTTTGTACCAGGATGGCACAAAGGTTGCTGACGGAACAGTTTCCGGCAATTATATCACATTTGTTTTCACCCCGATTGCTTTTGAAAAGGGTGCAACCAAACAGTATCAGGTAAAAGGCGATATAATTTCCGGCTCTGCCAGGGTTATTGAGCTTGGTATTTACCGCTCAACCGACCTTTTGGTAAAAGGTGAAACTTACGGTTATAACATTACTCCTACATATAGCGGAACCGGATCTTCTTCAAGCAACCCGGTTTTACAGGACAATGAATTTACTGTTTCTCAAGGAACATTTAGAGTCGGTCGATCAAGCACTGTTGGTTCTGAAAACATCGCTGTTGGCGACAATCAGACTTTAGGAGCCTTTGAATTAGAAGCCAAAGGCGAACCGATTATCGTTTCTGCTTTAACTTTGACTATTGTGTCTTCAACTGTTGGTGCAACCATTCTTGAAGATGCTTTGCAGTCAGTTAAATTAGTTGATGCTTCCGGAGCTACTGTTGCCGGTCCAACTGATGTTACAAACAACGCTTTAACAGTTGCTTTCACTGATTCATTTACTGTTCCTGTTGGAGTAAATCATTATAAAGTAGTTGGTAATATTGCTACTAATGGCGGCTGGATCTCAAATAATACTATTTATGCAAAGATTTCCACCCCGGCCACAGCCATTACTGCTAAAGGAGAAAATACCGGTTTAAGCATTACCCCAACACCGGCTGCAGACATTACTACTGCCACTCAAACAGTTAAAGCCGCAAATGTAACAGTCAGCAAGAATTCAACTCCAACCAATAAATCTGTTATTACTAACAGTACCGGAGTTTTAATCGGCAGCTGGTCATTTGATGCAAGTAATTCAGGTGAAGACATCAGAATTACCTCAATTGCAATCAAGGCTTCAAGTACCGGCAAGTTGAATAATCTAACCTTAAAAGATGGCTCAACTGCTTTAGATCCGACAAACGATGCTGTCACTGCAACAACTATTGCTGCTCCGACAACTTCTACCTTTGCTTTATCAGAACCGATTATAATCACTAAAGGCACTTCAAAGACAATTAACCTTTACGCTGATATTGGTTCAGATGCATTACAAGGTGAAGTGGATGCTTGGGGCATTACCTCAGGCGCCGCAGTAACTGCTTATGGCGTCACTACTGGTAATTCCGCCAATGTTTCTGTCACTGCAAGCGATGGTGCATTAGTTACAATTGCAACAGCCGGTACTATTGAATTTCTTGAACATGCAGACTCATTAACACAACGCTTAGTTGTTGATGGCTCTACTGCCCAGGCCTTGACTGATATGAAAGTTAAAGCTACCAATGAAGATGTAGATATTACTAGTTTAACTATCTATGTCCAAGATGGTGGTTTAACCGGTACCGGAGCTGGCAGCTATACCCAGTTATCAAAGGTATATCTTAAATTGGATGGTACAATTGTCGGCAACGTTGATGGTTATAACATGGCCGACGCTTCAAAATTAATCAATCTTGAAAGAGGCCAATTAACCATTCCAAAAGGCGATGCTGGTAAAAAATTAAGCATTTTAGGCGATATAGTTGAAATCGGAACCGGTGAGCCGGGAACTGAAGCTGTTGATATCAAAGTCGGCATTTCTGATCCTGCCACCACTGTTGGTGCAGGTTCTAATGCCAGTGCAGCAAGGACTTATACAGACGCTTCCGGTTCAGCCGTCATCATTCATGAAGCTGTACCGCAAGTTGCAATCGTTCCGGTAGCAACATTTGGTGGTAGTTTGGCTTCCGGGCATCTTCACAGAACCAATATCACAGCAGTCGGCGGTCCTATTGGCATCTGGAGAATGTCTTATGAAGTAACTACCAATACCGCAACTCTTGATGCTAATACTGCCTATTTGTATTGTGCTTCAGGTTGCAGCGGTATACCAAATGGTACTCAATTATCCGCTACTTCTGATGGTGCCGACGTTGAAGCCCAATCCCGTGAAAACTTTTTCCTAGAAGTCGATTCCTCTTTTGCTAACAGCAAATCATACGTTCAGATTGCTGAGAACGCAACTGCGGTAATTGACCTTTATGCAACTATTTCCGGCCAAAGTACTACTCAAGTTGATAGTGCTGTTGTCAGATTGTTGGGCGACCAAGCTACAACTACAGCTGACAATTTAACCGGTAATGCCGCTACTACATCAGTCTGGGGTGAAACCGATCAAGTTCATAATAACTTCATCTGGTCATCTCTGTACTCAGACAGCAGTAATTCCGCAGCTGCTTTAGCTGCTGAACAATGGTTTAATGGTTATTTGGTGAGCGGTATGGGAACAGCAGTCAGTACTACACCTATTAGTATCCCGGAATCATAATAAGATTTTCGCGATCCGATATAGATTCTTATAGATAAAATTTCTATAGGATGAATAAAATCAAGAAGCCCTGCCAAAAGCGGGGCTCTTGATTTTATTGGGTTTTTGGGTTAAAATGAGGACATATTGTCATTCTGAATTTATTACTGCTTTGTCATCCTGAATTCATTTCAGGATCCAGTAAAGCCTAGAGTGACAAGTCTAGAAAAAAAGCACCCCCTTTGTCATCCTGAAATTGGTTCAGGATCTGGAAAAGTCTAGAAAGCACCTCCTTGTCATTTCGAGCGACTCACCGAAGCCTAAAAGGCGGAGGTGAGGAGTCGAGAAATCCCACACGTAAATTATGCAAGAAAAAGAATACTATACATATATCATGATGAACAGGTGGAACACGGTTTCTTATGTCGGAATAAGCGGCGATCTTTCCTTTAGGGTTTGGCAGCACAAAGAAAAGGTAAATGAAGGTTTTACTAAAAAATACAACATCAATAAGTTAGTTTATTATGAAACCTATGATAATCCCGATGACGCCATTGTCAGAGAAAAACAGTTGAAACGGTGGAACAGAAAGAAAAAGGTTGATTTAATAAAAAAAGAAAATCCTGAATTTAAGGACTTATCGGATGGTTGGGAGGTGTGAGATCTCTCCACTCCTCTTTTAAATAAAACAAAGTCGTCGGTCGAGATGACTAAGCGAGAGATTTTTTTCAGCCCTAGCTAATGGGATTCTTAAACTAGTTCAGAGTGGCAATAAAGAAAATAAAGCCTCTAAATTTAATCCTTAATCCTTACAAAAATGTCTGAGAAAAAAAGAAAAATAATTATATCTTTAGCTGTTGCTTTTGGCATTATTTTAATTATCGCCGGTCTGCTTTTTTATTATCAGAAGCAGGGAATGATAAAAATATTTCCAACCAAAGAAGAAAAAGAAATTGCCAAAATTTTGGAAATTGACAGAGAAAAGCTTCGTCCGGCTCAGGATTTATCGCAAGAAGATTTTGAAAAGATAATTAAAGAGCTTGAAAAAGAGAAAGAAAATGTTTTGTCAGATCCAAAAAGCGCAACCGCCTGGCATGAATTTGCAATCCTTAAAAATTTTTTAAACGATCACCAAGGCGCTGTTGAAGCCTGGGAAATGTCTTTTGAGATTCAGCCAAATAATTTTAGAACGGCGTTGAATTTGGCAAATACTTGTCAGTATTTTGTAAAAGATTATCCAAAAGCCGAGTACTATTACAGAAAAGTTTTAGAATTACAGCCCCAATTAACCTCGGCATTTGACGGACTAATGGATCTTTATCGCTATAATTATAAAGAAAAGCAAAGTGAATACGAGCCATTGGTTTTGCAGGGAATTGAAAATGATCAGGCTAATGCCGCGGCTTATTATTCGAGCCTGATTGGGTTTTTTATGTCAGAAGAGACATCAAATGAAGAAAAGGCCGTCAAGTATTGGGAAAAGCTTAATAGTATTGATTCAGTCAAAGCTGAAGCGGCTTTTGATTCTTATCCAAAACTTAAAGAACTAGTAGAAAAATAGTATGGGTTATAAAAATATTTTAGAAAAAATCAGCATTGGCGCGATTTTTTTTGGAATCGGCGTCACTTTATTTGTTCCGTTAATTACCAATAGTAATTTTGTTTTTCCTTTTATATTTCCAAAAGTAATTATTTTTCGCGTTGCAGTTTCCTTGATCTTTTTATTTTATTTACTTTTGGTTTATCTTGATAAAAAATATCTGCCCAGATTGAATTTAATTTTTTGGTTGATCTTTGGTTTTATCTTTATTGCTTTTGTTTCATCATTTTTCGGCCTTGATTTTTATTTAAGTTTTTGGGGTGATATTGAAAGAAGTGAAGGTCTAATTTTATGGCTTCATTTGATGGCTTATTTCATAGTCTTATCCGGGGTTTTAAATAATGAGAAGATTTGGCTGATTTTTTTTGATGTGTCATTATTTTCCAGTCTCCTTCTTTGTCTTTTTGCTTTAGCCCAGATTTTTAAGGTTGAATCGGTATTAAATACAACCGGTGAAAGAGTCTCATCAACTATCGGTAATCCGGCATTTTTAGCGGTATATTTGATGTTTCAGCTGGCATTTTGCGCTTATTTGTTTATAAAAAGGCCGATTTATTTAAAGTTTTATTATGTCGCATTGTTTTTATTTTTTTCCTATATCATTATTGAAACCGAGACTAGGGGAGCAGCAGTTGGATTAGCTGTTGCCTTTTTAGTTTCCGGCGGCTTATTTTTGCTGACAACAAAAAATAAAATAGTCAGGGTAGTATCCTTAATTTTAATTTCTTTTGTTATTTTAAGCAGCACCTTGATATATATTGGCCGAGATACCGATTTTATTAAAAATGATCCGACTTTGCGCCGCCTAGCTTCCATATCATTAAACAGCCCGACGGTTAAAACCCGTTTAGTCGCCTGGCAAGCTGCATGGAATGGCTGGCAGGATAGTTTTATTTTGGGTTATGGATTGGAAAATTTTAATAAAATTTTTGACAAAAATTTTCCGCCTTCAATTTATGAAGAAGAAGGCTCGCAAGTTTGGTTTGACCGGGCGCATAATTTTATTTTTGACCGAGGTTTAACAAGCGGTATTTTGGGGCTTTCTCTGTATTTGGCTTTTATTTTATTGCCATCAGTAATATTTTTAAAAAAGATCTTTTTGAAGCCTGATGAGGAGGATGAAAAAGATGAGGCAGATTATTATTTGTACATAATCTTTATCAGCTTTACCGTCGGTTTTTTAATTCAAAATTTATTTGTCTTTGAAACAGTCACAACTTATATTATTTTATTTTTCTGCTGGGCTTTTATTTCTTCTAAAATTGATTTGTTCAGATTAAAATTGGAAATAAACAATAAGATATGGTTTTCAGCATTTGTTTTATTTTTGATTTTATTAACCCCTTTAATTTGGTTTTCTGATATTAAGCCGGCTTTGGCAAATGCCGAAGTGGCCAAGGCTTTGCATTTAGAAAAAAATTTAAGCGACCCAAAAGCCAAGTATGATTTTTTTGATGTGGTTGATGAATTTAAAAAAGGGCTAAAGATTCAAACATATGGCCTGCCGGAATACAGAATTCAATTTATTGAGTTTTTATATAATCAGCTGGCGAATGTTGGATCGGTATCAGAAAAAGTCAAGCCCGAACTTTTATATGGCCAGGAAATTATTAATGATCATCTATTGCAAAGGCCCAACGATGCCAAAAGCTATCTTTTGGCCATGAGATTTTATAATTACACTTTTAATTCTTTACCAGGCCAAGAAATTGAACGTTTGGACACTTCACTTGTTTTTTTCCCAAAGCTTAAAGAATTAAGCCCGACTCGGCCGCATGTTTATCAGGAAGCCGGATTTTCTGAGCTTTATAAATTTAGAATATATCAACAAAATAATGATTTAGATTTAGCTGAAAAGTCCAAAGAAAAGGCTGAAGAATATTTTAAGCAAGCAGTAAAATTAAATCCGAAGGTTGTTGAGTCGCATATTAATTTAATAATGCTTTATTTAAATTCCGGACAAGATGAAAAAATTCAGGAGGTCATAAATAATATGGAAGAAAACGAGGCTGATTTTAGAGATGCTGATTATCTCAGTCGTTTAATCAGTCTTTCCGTTGGCAATAAAAATTATAAATGGTCAGTTTGGTTTGCCGAAGAATTCATTAAAATAGATCAGAAAAATCTCGGCGCATGGAATAATTTGGCCATATCTTATGCATATCTTGGCCAAGATGAAAAAGCAATAGAAATTGCAGAAAAAATGAAAGAAATTTTTTCCGGAACTTATGGTTTGAATAACGACATTAATTTGTTTATTCAATCGATTAAAGCCGGAAAATACAAGGAAAAAGATTGATTATGTTTTTTAAATTATATTATCGCATAATAAAATCAAAAAGGATAAAAATTTTTTCAATTTTTTTGGCCATTTTGATTTTAGCTGGTTTGTTTTTTTTGTCTTTTGCAAAAACCAGCTTTGTATCAGTTGAAAGCCGAGCTGAATTTTTGCGCAGCCATCCGACTATACAGAAGCTTCTGCCGCTTTATTGGAAAATCAGGAAAATTGGTGATATTACATATTTTCCGTATGTTTTTAAAAAAAATGAATTGCCGACTTATCGACTTGTAATAAAGCCGGAAAACTTAAAGATTTTAAATGATAATCTGCCTGATGAATTCATGTCGGTAATCTATGGCGATAAAACCTATGTGCCGGCTAAATTTTATTATCAGGAAAAAGAATATGATGTAAAAGTCCGCTATCGCGGTGATACTGCTATTCATTGGAATGCCCCGAAAAAATCTTATCATGTTAAATTTGACAAAGACCAGCCGTTTAACGGTTTTAGGGAGCTTGCTTTTGTTATTGCGGATGATCGAAAATTTGTTTTAGAATATTTTAACAATTATCGCGCAGATAAGTTTGGCTTATTTCACCCGCCAAGCTTTTTTGCTAATTTAAATTTAAATGGCAATAAACAAGGCTTGTATTTTGTGATCGAGGGCTGGTCGCAGGAAATGCTGACTAAATGGGAAGTACCCGATGAAGCCAATCTTTATGGCGATGATAATTTTGGCGTCGTGTGGGACAGCCCTTTTGGCTGGCGCTTGGTGACAAAAGACAGCCAGGATCGGTTTGCCTTTGATAATTTTTCGGCCATGAACTATTTATTGGATCTATTCAGTAATTCAACCGATGAGGAATTTTTTTCTCAAATATTCAATTTGCTGGATGAAGAAAATTTTTATAATTGGCAGATTCAAAATCAACTTATTAATTCGTCGCATCAAAACTTGGGGAATATCCAATTTTATTTTGATGATTCAAGAGGAAAATTTTATATTATTCCCTGGGATGTTATGGGTGATTCGGTCGATACCGATAATTTCACTAACTACGGCCCGATTGCCAGGCGGATTTTTACCAATCCGGAATTTTTTCACAAAAAAAATCTAATGCTTTATCAGTATGTATCTGATGAAAAAAATCTTGAAGATGATTTAAAGTTTTATGACCAATCCTATAATAGTATTAAGCCGGCTTTATATAAAGATCGGGAAAAAATTTATACAAACGCTTGGGCTGACAGTATTTACAAAGAAAACCGGGAAAAAATTATTACGGTTTTTAATCGGCTAAAAGAACATTTAAAATCAGGTTCTATTTTTGCCGAAATTGCCGTTAATGACGATGATAATATAAAAATTAATTCAGTAAATTTATTAGCTGAAATCAATCTGACCGCTAAAAGCGTGCCGGAATTTTATTTAATCTCGGTTAAGCCGGAGTTAATTGATAATTTGGCAGAAGCTGACTATCAATTATATTATGATTCTAATTCTAATAATGAATTTGATTTAAAAGACCAGAAGCTAGAAGATCCAAAAAAGGTTATGATTTATAGCAGGCAAGCAATCAATCCAGTAAACAGCAGGCTTGAGCCGCAATCGACAAAATATAAGTTTTTTCTAGTCAGCAATAATGTTTCGCCGCAGGAATTTGCAGGCAAGGTAAAGTCTTTTGAGCTTGAATTGGAAAATGCAATCACCGCCGAAATTCTTGAAAAAGAAAATATTGACCTGAAAATAGTCGGTCGAAATGTTTTTAAATATTTTTCAGCAATAAATGATATAAGCGGTTTTATAAAAAAATACCCGATTTTTAAAGTCGATGAATCAAGCAAGGAAATATTGCTTGATTCAGGCTTTTATCAAATCAATCAGACAGTTATTGTTCCAAAAGGCTTTACCTTAAAAATTATGGCGGGCGCTAATTTAATTTTCGGCCCAAAAACTTCATTAGTCAGCTATAGTCCGGTTTTGGCTTTGGGCACAAAAGAAAAGCCAATTATAATTTCCGGGCAATCTGGCAGCCAACCTTGGGGTGTTTTTGCAGTTTTAGACCAGGGTAAACAAGAAAGCAAATTTAGCTACGTCCAATTTTTAGGCGGAAAAGATGATTATATCAACGGCGCATATTTTTCCGGCCAGCTTTCGGTTTATTTTTCCGATGTGCTAATTGATAATTGCCAATTTTCCGATGCCAATGCGGATGATTCTTTAAACGTTAAAAAATCAAAAGTTATAATTTCCAACAGCCTGTTTTTCAACAACAGCGCTGATGCGATAGATTTTGATTTTATTAAAGACGGTGAAATAAACAATAGCCGATTTTTCAATAATGGCAACGATGGAATTGATATAAGCGGTTCGGAGGTTTTGCTTAAAGGTAATTATATTGAGAAATCCGGAGATAAGTGCATCAGTATCGGTGAATATTCGCGAGGTTCAAAAATTTATAATAATGTTTTAAACGGCTGTAATATCGGCATTGAAGTAAAAGACGGTTCTAATCCTTTTATTATTAATAATGTGATAGTAAATAATAATATTGGTATAAATGCCTACGTTAAAAAACCGGTCTTTTCCGGAGATCTGATTACGGTTTATAACAGCATCATATGGAATAATAAGGAGCCGATAAAAACCGCAGACAACATGTCAATTGAAATTTATTCAAGTGATCTTCCCGTCTACTCTGATAAAAATAATAATTTTGATATTGAGCCAATTTTTAGCAATCCGGATGAAAAAGACTTTACAATAAATAAGGATAATGTTAAAATGTCATTTATTGATAAAGGCAATTCAGCTATTTTAGAAAGTGTTTTGAATATTAAAATAAAAAAAGCTCCCATTGGTTTAATCAGATAATTTATGCCGAAATTGAATTTACATTTTCAGAGATTTGAATTTAAATATTATCTGCCGAAAAATAAAGCAGATAAAATAATTCCGGCTTTTTTGGCTCATATGGAATGGGATCCCTATATTCAGGGAACCGGCCGGGATTTTTATGAAGTAAACAGCCTTTATTTTGACAGTTCTAATTTTGGTTGTTTTTGGGACAAGGAAAGCGGAATTGCTGACCGAAAAAAATTGAGACTCAGGTTTTATGGTCAGGAAATTAATGATAAAACGCCTGTATTTGTCGAAATAAAGAGAAAAAAAGATGCTTTGGTAATTAAGGATAGAATCAAACTGGAAGCGGCTGATTGTTTTAATAATGTTTTTGATGAAAAATTACTTGGATTGTTAAGTAAAGATCAGGAAAATAATTTTTTGCAGGAGTTAGTTTGGTTTAAAAAAAGAAATGTAATGAGGCCAAAGCTTTTTGTATCTTATAATCGCAAAGCATTAATCAGCAAAATGGATAAAAGATTCAGGGTGACATTTGATTATAATATTAAAACCAAACTTCTTAATGATTTTAAGGATTACAGCTGCAACAATTTAAAAGAAGTATATCCTAACGGTTTGATTTTGGAGCTTAAATATAATAATATTTTGCCGGCTTGGTTTCAGCAAATCATCCAAAAATATCAGCTTCAGAGAATAGCTTTTTCCAAATACTGCAATTCATTGAGAAAAGTTGTTCCGAACCTTGATGATAATAATTATTCAATAAATTAAATTAATAAAAATTATGCCGCAAAATTTGTTTAACATCACGCCGATTGGCGAGCCTTTAACTTTATTGACAATAATAATCACTATTTTGTTAGCATTTATATTGTCTTTGGCTGTTGCTTGGGTTTATAAAATTACCCACAAAGGCCTTTCGTATTCACAATCATTTACTTTTACTTTAATTTTAATCGGCTTATTGCTGTCGGTTATTATGATGGTAATCGGCAACAGCTTAGCGATTGCATTCGGAGCATTCGGCGCATTTTCTTTGATTCGTTTTCGCACAGCAATAAAAGATACAAAAGACGTGGCCTTCATTTTACTTGCTGTGACAATTGGCTTGGCAATGGGGACAAGGAATTTCTTAATTGCCATTATAATTACTGTTTTTACCTTGTTGGTTATTTATATATTGACAAAGATCAATTTTGGCTCGATAAAAAAGTATGATTATATTTTGAATTTTTCCGCCAATAGTAATATTTTTTCTAATGAAAAAATGCGCAAGCTTTTTAGCGAATTTTTTAAATATGATAATTTGTTAAATGTTGTTTCCAAAGAAAATGGCAGGATTCTAGATTATACTTTTAATATTAAATTCATTAAATCCGAAGAATTGGAAGCGTTTATCAAGAAATTCAGTCAGCTTGAGGGAGTTACCAATATTGACATTATCAGTGCAAAAAACGACATCGAATATTAAATTCATTAAAAAAACACTTTGTGAAAGCAAAGTGTTTTTATATTGGTTGTAATTATTTGTAAACTCTTATTCGCTATAAATTTTTTTTGTTCTTTCAACCATTTTTTCTAAGCTAAAATAATTTTCTACATCAATTTTTGCTTGCCTGCCAATTTTTACTGCTAAAACATTATCTTTTAGCAGGCGAGTGATTTTTGTTGCCAAATCAGACGGGCTGAATGGTTCAACCAGCAAGCCGTTGGTTTCGTTTTTTAACATTTCCGGAATTCCGCCTACTTTTGTGGCAACAATTGGCAAGCCGGCGCGCATCGCTTCCAAAATGGCATATGGAAAGCCTTCTTTTATTGAAGGCAAAACGAAAATGTCAAAGGCGTTAAGGTATTTTTTTGCATCCAGTACTTTTGACAAAAAAAAGTTATTTTGCAAATTAAGACCTCTAATTTTCAATTTTAATTCCTTTTCCAGCTGGCCAAAGCCGATTAATCTGAAAATTATATCAGGAAATTGTTTTGTAATTTCTTTGGCTGCAGAAATTAAATATGTTAAGCCTTTAGTTTCATAAAAGTTTGCAATAGTTCCAATAACAATTTTATCTGGTGGTAAATCAAGTTTTTGCCTGGCAATTACTTTATTTAGAAAATCTATCGGTTCAATGCCGTTATTTATCGTAATAAGCTTATTTTCAGGGGCAATTTTATTTTTTATTCCGGCTTGCCGGTCAAATTCCGAAACGCAAATCAGCTTGTCTTTGTATCTGGCGGAAAATTTTTCGGCAAAAGTGTAAATATTTTTTTGCAAGTTGCTCATTGGTTCGTTGAAAACAAAGCCGTGGACCGTATAGATAATTTTTTTTACTTTAGCATGCTTTCCGGCTATTGCTCCAATTACTCCGGCTTTGCTGCTGTTGAGGTGTAAAACATCGGGTTTTAATTCATTAATCAATTTTTTTATTTCAAAATATGCCTTTATGTCTTCAAGCGGACTGATTTCTCGAATTAAATGTTTTAATTTATAATTTTTTATGCCATGTTTGTTCAGTTTACTATAGAGTTCCTCATTTCCGCCGGCCGCTACCATTACTTCATATTTTTCTTGTGGCAAATTTGTCGCTAAATCAAAAATATAGTGCTGAGCTCCGCCCCATTCCGATTGAGTAACAATATATAAAATTTTGCTGATTTTAGCCATTTTTTTAGAGTAAAGTTAACTGTTAACTGTTAAATGTTAACTGTTGAATTAGTGTTGACCAAAAGTTTAATTTATATAATAATGATAAGGTATAATTGTTTAATAATCAAGCTTAATTTTTACTAAATTTACTTAATTTAGCAAAACCCTTTTTGGGGGTTTTATTAAATTTTATAATTCAAACTATGGAAACAAAAATTTGTGTTGTAGGGCTTGGATATGTTGGCTTGCCTTTGGCCTGCCTTTTTTCAAAAGAATATAAAGTCTATGGTTTTGATGTTAATCAAAAAAAGATTGATGAATTAAAAAATGGCTTTGACCGAACCAATGAAGTTGAAAATCTGAAAAATTACAAGCTGGAATATTCAAGCGATCCGTCAATAATCAAGAAGGCTAACTTTATTATTGTTGCTGTGCCAACACCGATTTTGTACGATAAGCGGCCGGATTTAAGCTTAGTTATCAGCGCCTCAGAGATTGTCGGCAAAAATTTGCAGCCTGGCTCAATCGTGGTTTATGAAAGTACGGTCTATCCTGGTTGTACTGAAGAAAAATGTTTGCCAATTTTGGAAATGGAGTCAGGGCTAGTCTTGGGTAACGGTTTTAAAATAGGTTATTCGCCGGAACGGGTTAATCCCGGCGATAAAATTCATACGATTGATAAGATTTTCAAAATTGTTTCTGGAAGCGACAAAGAAGCTTTGGAAAAAATCGCTGAAGTCTATGGATCAATTACAAAAATTCATAAAGCTCAAAGCATCAAAGTCGCAGAAGCAGCTAAAGTGATTGAAAATGTCCAGCGCGATTTGAATATAGCTTTGATGAATGAGCTGGCTTTAATTTTTGATCGTTTGGGAATCAACACCCGCGAAGTAATAGAAGCGGCCGGTACGAAATGGAATTTTCATAAATACTATCCGGGATTAGTTGGCGGACATTGCATCGGTGTTGATCCGTATTATCTGACTTACAAGGCGATGCAAGTCGGTTATAATCCGCAGGTAATTTTGGCCGGTCGGGGTATTAATGAATTTATGACAGAATTTGTTGCTTCAAAATTAGTAGATTGCCGAAAAATTTTGGTAATGGGCTTAACCTTTAAAGAAAATGTGACGGATGTCAGAAACAGCAAAGCCAATGATCTGATAAGTAAACTGCGGGGCCAGGGCTCGGAAGTTTACGGATATGATCCGTTGCTGGAAAATTTTAAAGATGCCTTGTCCCGATTTGGCTATACTTTGATTGAAGATTTTCCTCCTGATAAAAAATTTGATGCAATTATATTGTTTAGCCCTCATGATATTTTCAAATCGAAAAAATATTCACTTGATAATCTAAAAAATATTTGTAATGAAAATCCAATTTTATTTGATATGAAAGGTTTTTATAATAAAATTGATGCGGAAAATTCCGGTTTTAAATATTTAACGCTCTAATTTGATGAAAGTATTGATAATTTCATTAGCTTACCCGCCGTTTGTCGGCGGTGCTGAGCTGGCAGTAAAAGAAATCACCGATAGGATTTCCAGTTTAAGTTTTGACATGATTACAGCAAACCTAGATGGAAGACAAAAAGAGTCTGAAAAAATCGGCAACATAAATATATATCGAGTAGGCAAGGGTGTAGTTTCAAAATATTTGTTTCCATTTATCGGCTTTAAAAAAGCTGAAGAATTACATAAAAAAAATAAATACGATGTTGTTTGGGCAATTATGGCAAATCAGGCCGGTTTAGCGGCTTTAAAATTTAAAAAGAAATTTCCCAATGTCAAATACATTCTGACTTTGCAGGAAGGGGATTCACTTTTAAGAATTTGGTCTCGAACTTGGTTTATGCGCTCTCGTTATAAAAAAATTTATCTGAAAGCTGATTTAATCCAGGCAATAAGCAATTTTTTGGCCAATCGGGCGAAAAAATACGGCTATAAGGGAAAAATGGAAATTGTGCCAAACGGCGTTGACCTTTCCAGTTTTAGCAGGGAATTTGATTTGCAGGAGTTGCTAGATTTTAAAAAAAGTTTGGGTTTGGCTAAAGAAGATAAAGTTGTAACCACTATATCTCGTTTAGTCCATAAAAACGGAATAGATACTTTGATAAAATCAGCCAGAAATTTATCGGTAAAAGTTTTGATTATCGGATCAGGCAAGCTTGAAAACAGGCTTAAGTCATTGGCCCAGGAAACAGGGGTTAGGGATAAAGTTTTGTTTTTGGGCTATATTTCTTCTGAAAAGCTCTCAAAATATTTAAAAATTTCAGATGTGTTTGTTCGGACTTCCCGTTCTGAAGGCCTGGGCTCGGCGTTTTTAGAGGCAATGGCCGCGGAAGTTCCGGTAATTGGCACATGCGTCGGTGGTATTCCTGATTTTTTAAAGCCCGAAGAAACAGGCTTATTTTGCGAGGTCGGAAATCCGACTGACTTGGCAAGTAAAATTTCTGTTTTACTTTCAAACGAGGAATTAAAAAATAAGTTGGTAAAAAACAGCAAAAAGCTAGTTTTGGAAAATTATGACTGGCAGGCAATTTCCCAAAAAATGGAAAGCGTTTTTAAATCATTATGAATCCCGTCAGAAGTCGCGGTTATGTTAATTACAAAAACTATCAAAATGTTTAATAAACTTATAAATAATTTAATTTGGCCAAGCGGTATTGATTTATTTTCTTTAGAGATAAGACAGGCCGCCACCTACTTTTAACGGGATGAAATTATTAATTGCCACAGGCATCTACCCGCCTGATATTGGCGGTCCGGCGACAATTTTAAAAGCTTTGGCTGACTCTTTAATCGGTTTGGGTATTAGCGTGAAAATAATTACTTACTCAGAGAAAACAGAAGTTGTTAAAGATAATGAGATTAAAATTTATAAAATAAACAAGAAAAGATTTTTTCTAAGGCGTTATTTTAGATATTTATATAGATTCTCAAAACTAGCCAAGTGGGCAGATCTAGTTTATGTAACGGATACTTATAGTGTTGGTTATTTTGCTTATTTGTTAAAAAAATTTTTAAATATAAAATATATTGTTCGCTTTGCCGGCGATAGCGCCTGGGAAATGTCTGTAGCAAACGGCTGGACTAACGATTATATCGTTGATTTTCAAAAGAAAATTTATAGCAAAAAAATTGAAAAATTAAAAAATCGTCGAAAGAAAATTTTGTTAAATGCCAACAAAGTAATTGCGGTTAGCAATTTTTTAGCCGATATTGCTGAAGCAATCGGTGTTGCCAAAGATAAAATAGAAGTTATATATAATTCAATTGACTTTTTGGAAGATCCAATAAATTTAGTCCGAAAAACAGAAAATATTAAATTTAAGTATGGCAGAAATGCAAAAATAATCGTTACTGCTTGCCGACTCACCCCTTGGAAGGGAGTGGCCGGAATTATAAAAATTTTGCCGGAATTAAAAAATAGAATTGGCAACGTAAATTTGCTTGTTTTAGGAGACGGACAAGAATTGGAAAATTTGAAAAGTTCGGCATTTAATTCTGGAGTTAAAGACGAAGTTATTTTTCTCGGTAAAATTAAACATCAAGATATTATTAGTTATTTTAAAGCCGCCGATTTATTTATTCTCAATACAAACTATGAAGGTTTATCCCATACTATATTGGAAGCAATGAAATCCGAAGTGCCAATCATTACAACCAATATTGGCGGTAATCCGGAGGTAATTACCGACGGCAAAGAAGGTATGTTGATTAATTATGATGATCAGAAAGGCATGTTTGATTCAGCAGTAAAAATTTTATCCGATAAACAGTTTAGTGAAAGTTTAACTAATCAAGCGAAAGAAAAGTTGAAAGTTTTTAATTGGAAAGATGGCATGGAAAAAACACTAGAATTATTAAAAAAAGTCAGCAATGAATAAGATATTATTAATAAATCCGGCTTTTAATATTGCCAAAGACAACTACGACAGTTCGATTTCAGTCGGATTATTAAGTATTGCCACATACTTAGATAGTCAAGGAGTAGGGGTGGAAATAGTTGATGGAGCAAGACAAAATAATTATTTGGATTTAATCAAAGCTAAAGCCTCAGGTTATAATTTTTTCGGCTTGTCGGTAATGACCACTCAAATCCCTGGTGCTTTAAAAATAAGCCAATTAATAAAAGATTTAAATCCAAACTGTAAAATTATTTGGGGTGGAACCCATCCAACCTTTTTTCCAAAAGAAACAATCGCACATCCTTTAGTTGATATTGTTTGTATTGGCGAAGGGGAATCTACCGTTTTGGATATAGCTAGCGGTAAAAGTTTAGAAGGAATTGACGGCATTGTCTATAAAAGGAATGATGAAATTATTACTAATCATCCGCGCAAATTGCACAATCCCGCCGATATGCCTATTTTTAAATGGAGCCTGATACCGGAAGTGATTTTAAAAAAGTTGGAATTAGTTCCGTCTTTGACTTCGCGTGGTTGTCCGCACCGTTGCACTTTTTGTATAAATGCTATTTTGAAAAATAAGTGGCGTGGTCGTACTGTTGATCAAGTTTTGAGTGATTTGGAAACTATAAAAAATAATATATATTTTAAGGGGAAAAATGTAAGATTTTGGGATGAAAATTTTTTTGTTGATATTAATAGATCTAAAGAAATTATCAACGGTATGATTGAAAGAAGTTTAGAAATACCGTGGGAAACAACAATCAGGGTTGATTATATTAAGGATGGGCAAGTTGATGATAATTTTTTGGCGAAAATTAAAAAGTCCGGCTGTTATCTTCTTTCTTTCGGAGCGGAATCGGGGTCATCGGAAATTTTAGCCAAGATAAAAAAGGATATTACTGCTGAAGAAATTTTGAATTCGGCAAGAATGTGTTTAAAACATAATATTATTCCTCAATATTCTTTTATGATCGGGTTGCCGGGTGAAAGCAAAAAGGATATGAAGATGACCCTGAAGGTTATTGATCGACTAGTTAAACTAAGCGATAAAGTTCAAATTCTTGGTCCTCAGGCTTTTAGGCCATATCCGGGATCCACTTTGTATGAAGAATGTATTACTGCTGGCTGGCAGGCTCCTAAAACTTTGGAGGATTGGTCTCATTTGATAGAAAATGAATTAAGTTATCTAACTGTTCAAAATTTTCCCTGGGTTAAATATAAAAATTTTGTTGAATCAATGGAAGCCTATGTCCGTTTTGGCGCCCATAACATTAAAAGTGCAATGGGTTCAACTGTTAAGGCTAAAAAGCTGGTAAAATTAATTTTTGTTTTAATTTGTAAATTAAGATGGAAGTTGAAATTTTTTGCCTGGCCAATAGAATTTAAATTAGCTAAAAGGTTTGTTACCAAGTAAAATATGAGAGTTTTAATGATCTCAATTGATAAAGGACTGCTTGGTCAAGGTCAACTTGGAGATGTAGTTGAGCGTCATATTGAATATGGAAAACAAGTTGAGAGGTTAGATATTATTGTTTTTTCTCATAAAGGTTATAGAAATTATAAAATTTCTGAAAAAGTTACTTCTTATCCGACCAATTCAGCAAGTAAGTTTAGATATTTTTCTGATGCTTTAAAAATTGGAAAATGCTTATTTAAGGATAAACGGTATGACTTAATTGTCACTCAAGAGCCATTTTTAGCAGGTTTAGTTGGTGTTATTTTAAAAAAGAAATTTGGCAGTAAGTTATTGGTTCATTTTCACGGAGATTTTTGGAAAAATAAAAATTGGTTGAAAGAACATTGGGTTAACTATATATTTTTATTAATTTCAAAATTTGTCGTGCCAAAAGTCGATGGCATTAGAGTTATGAGTCAAGGACAAAAAGATAAATTAGTTAAAGTGGGAATTGATAAAAATAAAATCAGAGTAATTTCTACGCCGGTTGATTTGCAAAAATATTTAAATCAAGAATTAAGAATTAAGAGTCAAGAATCAAGAATAGTTTTACATGTTGGTAGGAACGATAAGGTTAAGGACTATTCAACTTTAATTAAAGCATTTAAAATAGTCAGCCAAAAATTGCCAAATGCAAAATTTATTCAGGTCGGTGCGGACTCAGAAATTAAGAAAGCAATTGAAGATTTTGGACCCATTGAAGTAGATATTTTAGGAAAAGTCAGTTCTGAAAATTTGATTAATATCTATAATCAATCTGACGTCGTTGTTTTAAGTTCAACTTCTGAAAGTTTTGGCAAGGTCCTAGTTGAAGCCAATGCCTGCGGCAAGCCGGTAGTTTCTACGGCTACGACAGGTGCTAAAGAAATAATCCAAGACGGTTATAATGGCTATTTAGTATCGATCGGTGATGCTGAGGACTTGGCTGAGAAAATTTTATATCTTTTAAATAATCCAGAAGATGCCAAAGAGATGGGGAAAAAGGGCCGTAAACTGGTCAAAGAAAAATTTGGCAACAATATGGAAAGGATAATTAATTTTTGGCAAGAATTAACTTATGGCAAAAAGTAAATTGTTTGAAGAAAAAATAATAAAAATTTTTACTGAAAAAAATAAAATTATTGATATTGGCGGGGGATTAAGAATTAATTCCGAAAAGAATAATCGTTTTGATGAAAATAACAAATGGTTAAAGCCTTATTTGGAAAAGGTGAATTACTTGATTTTAGACAAAGTTTCAAGCTATAACCCCGATATTGTTGGCGATATTCACCAGCTCCCTTTGGCGGATAATTCCGTTGATGCGATTATTTGCATTGCGGTTTTGGAACATGTAGAAAATCCAATTAAGGCTTGTGAAGAAATTTATCGTGTTTTAAAACCCGGCGGCTATGTTTTTATTTATGTACCGTTTCTTTATTATTATCATCCAATGGAAGGGTATTATCAAGATTTTTATCGTTTTACAATCGATGGTGTAAAATATCTGTTGCGCAATTTTAGAAATCTGGAAATAGAAAAAGTCAGAGGACCGCTAGAAACATTAAATAATTTATTGCCGGGAAAGATTTCTCGCCGAACTGCTTTTATCGCCAGATTTTTTGACCGGTTTATAAAGCGGCCAAGAAACAATGTTGTTAGCGGATTTTATATATTTTGTGTTAAATAGATGAAATTATTAATGATAACCAGAAAAGTTGACAGAAACGAGCATTTAGCCGGGTTCATTTATAATTGGGTTAAAAAAATTGGAGAGCAAGTTGAAGAGCTTAGAGTCATTAGCTGGCAGGAAGGGGACAGCTCTGGCTTGCTGGAAAATATCAAAGTTTGGCATTTGCCGACTAATGGCAATAAGCTTATAAAGATCATAAAATTTAAATTATTAGTTTGGAAAAATCTAAATGGTGTTGACGGAATTTTTTGTCATCAAATGCCAATTTATACTATCATCGCCGGATCTTTGGCCCGTTTACGTGGCAAAAAGGTGGTGAGCTGGTACATGCATCGTCAGATTGACCTTAAGGTAAGGCTGATGGAAAAAATCGCTAATGTAATTTTGTCTGCTTCAAAGGAAAGTTTTAGGCTCCCCTCTAAAAAATTGGTCACTACTGGCCACGGGATTGATACAAAGCTTTTTAAGCCGGCTGAAAAAATGCCAGAAAATATTTTTAAAATAATCAGTATTGGACGGATTTCGCCAACCAAAGATTATGAATCAATGATTAAGGCAGTTGATATTTTAGCCGAGCAGGGGATTGATAATATAAAATTAACTATCATCGGCGATGCCGGATTGTCTGATCAAAAATCTTATTTTGAAAATTTAAAACAGATGACAGAAAAAATGAATTTGTCCGAAAAAGTTGAGTTTTTAGGGCCAAAACCCAATCATGAAATTCCCCTTTATTTACAACAGTCGGATTTGTTTATTAATATGAGCAAAACAGGAAGTATTGACAAGGCGGTTTTGGAAGCAATGAGCTGCGGTTGTTTGGTTTTAACTGCTAATGAATCTTTTCTTGAAATTTTACCACCCGAGATGCAGACTGAAAGGGATAATCCGCAGAAGTTGGCAGAAAAGACCAAGCGGCTGATAAATTTATCGCCGGAAAAAACCAGACAGTTTTATCAGCAGCTAAGGCAAGAAGTTGTCAATAATCATAATCTGGATAATTTAGTAAAAAAAATTATTAATCAGTTTTCCTAAAATAATGAATTTAAAAAATATTAAATTGCAATTTTTTTATCTTCGCAAGTCTTTTTTTCAATATAAAAAAGGTTTTGAATATGTTTATTATAAACATATTTTAGCTCCAAAAATTTTAAAAATTAATAAAGTTTTAGAAAAGCCAATTAACAATAATGATTTGTCAATTCATATTTTGACTTGCCATAAGGATTTAGTAATAACGGTCTGGTCACTGGCAAGTTTTTACAACAATATTGAGTTATCTGGTCAACTATTCATTCATAATGATGGAAGCTTAAACTCAGCAGATCAAGATATATTGAAAAAATTTTTTCCAAACTCAAAAATAATCAACCCGAATTACTTATTTGAAAAGTATAGTGATAAATTGGATGCCTATCCGATGATAAAAAAATTTAGGTTGGAATTTAATGGCTATTTTTTGCTAAAAAAATTGATTGATCCCTATTTTATTTCTGACAAAAAAATTCGATTGGTTATTGATTCAGATTTGTTATGGTTTTTTCCGCCGACGGAAATTATCGACGCCATTAATGGAAATGGAATAGGAAGTCGGTCATTAATGATGAAAAACAATAGAAGTTGTTATATCTATTTTAATGACGGCAAGTTAAACGATGATTTAGCTTCTTTTAATTCCGGAATTGTTCTATATAGCAAGGCTGATTTTAATTTAGATAAATTATCAGATTATTTAAGTAAGATTGATATTGAAAATAAGGAAAATGCCCATTTTATTGAACAGGCTGGTTATGCCTATTGTCTAAATAATCTAATTTCGTTGCCTGAAAATTTATATACTATAAAAGATAAAGTTGAAGGTAATACAGTGGTTAAGCATTATACCAGTCCGCGTCGTCCGTTATTTTTTATTGAGGGTTTGAAAAATTTAAAAAATAAATTATTAAAGTAAATGTGTGGTATAAATGGTTTTAATTGGCAAGACGAAGGATTGATAAAAAAAATGAATCAGCGAATTAGTCATCGTGGTTTTGATGATAGTGGATTTTTTCTTACTCAAAATGTTTCTCTTGGCCACCAGCGACTATCAATTCTTGATTTGTCAGAAAAAGGCCACCAGCCGATGAGTTTCAAAAATTTGACCATTATTTATAATGGTGAACTTTATAATTATCAGGAGATTAGAGATGAATTAAAAAAAAGCGGTCATCAATTTGAATCTGATACGGACACGGAGGTAATTTTAAAAAGTTACTATGCCTGGGGAACTAAATGTTTAGATAAATTTAATGGGATTTTTGTTTTAGCAATTTTGGATCAGAAAAAACAGGAGTTATTCTTAGCGCGCGATCAAATTGGAGTTAAGCCTTTATTTTATTATTTAAAGGATAAAACATTTATCTTTTCTTCAGAAATTAAGGCAATCTTAGAACATAAGATTGATAAGACTATCTTACCGGAACGAATAAGTTTTGTTTACAAAATGTCTTGCCTGCCCGGGGAATTGACCATGTTTAAATACATTCATCAATTACCGGCTGCCCATTATGTTGTTTTTAAAAATAATTTTTTGGTTAAAAAATGTTATTGGCAATTGACCGATTTTACGGATATAAATAATAAAGATGAAATAGCAACAAAAATAAGGGAAATTTTGAACGATTCAGTAAAAAAGCAAATGATTAGCGATGTGCCATTGGGAGTTTTTTTGTCTGGTGGTATTGATTCTAGCGTGATAACGATGTTGGCAAGTCGGCATTCCCATCAGCCGGTTAAAACTTTTTCCGTTGGTTTTGATGTCGAGCAAGAATCAGAGAAGTTCAATGCCGATTTTTATTTAGCGCGCCAGACTGCTCAATATTTTAAAACTGATCATCAAGAATTATTTTTAAAAAAAGGACAAGCTCTCCAATATATGGATTTTTTGGCTGATAATTTGGAAATGCCTAACAACATGACGACTTCTATTCCGAGTTTTTGGTTATCAAAATGGGCTAAAAAACAGGTTAGTGTAGTTTTAGGCGGAGATGGCGGAGATGAACTTTTTGGCGGTTATCAGCGCTATCAGCTTAGCCTAATTATTTCCAATTGGTTAAGAATTCCTTCGTTATTACGCAAGGTGGCACCTTACAAATTAATTGAGGTGATTGCAAAAAAGAGAGATTTGATCTCTCGGCTTAGAACTGAGGATGAACTTAAACGCTATCTTAGCTTTAAGTGCCACCGAGATGAAGATGCACCAGCTATTTTTAAAGAAATTTATAAGCCCGAATTGGTTGATGAATATTTAGCTGAAAATTTTTTTAGGAAGCCTTTGCCGACTAAAGATTTTGAAAAATATTTTATGCTTGTAGATTTACAAACTTGGCTTGTTGATCATTCATTAATTAGATCAGACAAGGTGACAATGAACTTTGCCTTAGAAGAACGTGTTCCAATGCTTGATCGTAGATTAGTTGAGCTTTCTGTAAAAATTCCAACAAAATATAAACTAGATTCAAGAAATACAAAAAAGATTTTCAAAGAAACTTTTAAAAATGATTTGCCAGAATTTTTGTTTAATCAGCCAAAGCGTGGCTGGCTTGCGCCGGCGGCAAAATGGTTAAGATTTGAAATGAAAGAATTTGCTTATGATGTTTTATCTGATAATTTTGTTCCGGAATCAAAAAATTATTTTGATTTAAAATTAGCTAGAGATTTGCTAGATAAACACATAAAAGGCGAACGGTATAATCTTCATTTGCTTTGGATATTAATAACTTGGCAGCTTTGGTATAAAAAAAATATTTTGAGATAATTTATGTCCGATTCTAACATTTTAAACCCGGATGAATATTTAGGAAGATCCTATCTTAATAAAGAAAGATGGGTTAGTTATTCATTGCAGATAAAACTTATCAGCGAGTTTGTTGCTAAAGGGGAGATTTTAGAAATAGGAGTCGGAAATAAAATTGTAGCTGATTTTTTAAGTAAAAAATATAAGCTAACTACAGTTGATATTAATCCCGACTTAAAGCCTGATATTATAGCCTCAGTAAATAATTTAATCAGCTTGGTTGATCGTAAATTTGATGCCTCGCTTTGTTTTGAAGTTTTGGAACACTTGCCTTATAGTGAATTTAAAAATTGCTTGTCAGAGTTAAGACGTGTCAGCCGAAGCTATGTTTTATTGTCTTTGCCGTACTGGGGATATACTTTCGGCTTTAAGATAAAAATTCCTGTTTTGGGCGAATGGGTTTTTAAATTTAAAGTTACTTCTTTAAAAAAACATCAGTTCAACGGCCAGCATTACTGGGAGCTAGGAAAGAAAGGTTACCAGCTTAGGAGAATAAAAAAAGATATCATTGATTCTGATTTTAAAATAGTTAAATCATTTTGGGATTTGGATGATCCTTATCATTATTATTTTGTATTAATGAAATAAAATATGAAAATTTTATATATTGCTAACGCCCGAATACCGACAGAAAAAGCGCATGGTTATCAGATTATGAAAATGTGTGAATCATTTTCTAAAATTGGTTTTAAGCTTGAACTGATATTGCCAACCAGAAGGAATAAAGAATTAAGCGGCATAATACTGTTTGATTATTATAGAGTGAAGAATATTTTTAAAATAACTAAAATTTTTTGTCCTGATCCGTATTTTTTACTTAAATTTCCAAAAGGTGTATTCATTAAATTTCAAACTTTATTTTTTGGCATTAGCTTATTTTTTTATTTACTTTTGAAAAAAAATAAAAAAGGATATATTTTTTACACCCGTGATGAGCATTTATTACCAATTTTATTTTTATTTTCAAAAAAGGTTGTGTGGGAGAGTCATAATTTGCCCAGTCATAAATTAAAATATTCAGCCATTTGGAAAAAATGTTTTAGAATTATTGCCATAACACAAGGTTTAAAGGATGATTTAATTAAATTAGGTATTGGTTCAAAAAAGATTTTAGTTGCGCCTGATGGCGTAGACTTGGCAGATTTTGATAATTTACCTGATAATCAAAATGAACTAAGATTGGAATTAAAGCTTCCGTTGGATAAAAAAATAATTCTTTACTCAGGGCATTTGTATGATTGGAAAGGTGCCCTTATTTTTGCTGAATCTGCCAAATTTTTTTCGGAAAATAGTTTAGCTGTTTTTCTTGGAGGTACAGATGATGATATAAAAAGCTTCAAGACAAAGTATGGAAATTATGGCAATATTTTAATTTTAGGAAGAGTGGAAAAAAGTCAGGTTGCAAAATATTTAAAAGCAGCGGATATATTGGTTTTGCCTAACTCCGCAAAACTGGAAATCTCAGCCAGATATACCTCTCCGCTAAAACTTTTTGAATATATGGCATCAGGCAAGCCTATTGTGTCCAGTAATCTCCCGGCCATTAGAGAGATATTGAGTGAAAACAGCGCTTTATTGGTTGAGCCGGATAGCGCCAAAGACTTGGCTGATGGTATTTTTAAATTGCTTAGTGATGATATTATTTCTCATCATTTGTCAAAACAAGCTTTACTTGGCGTTCAAAAGTATTCTTGGGAAAAAAGAGCTGACAATATTTTAGACTTCATTAAAGATGGTAATTTGGCAAAAAATCAAGAAAAATTGTAATTTAGCAAATTAGCCCAATGGCTAAATATTAATTTGTCAGCAGTGGTTTTTTTTGATATAATTAGTATAATTTATTTTTTATTTATTTGAAAAATGCCAGAAAATATTACAGTCAATAAGTTTTCGATTTCAGTTTTTTTTCCCTGTTATAATGATAAGGGGACTATTGCCACTTTGGTAATAGAAGCAAAAGCGGTATTAGAAAAAATTACTGATGATTATGAAATAATCGTTATTGATGACGGCTCAACCGATGGCAGCCGTGATTTGCTTTTGGAATTAAAGGCAAGTGTTCCTCAGCTGCGCATAGTTTTTCATCAACAAAACGAAGGATATGGTTGCGTATTACAGACCGGTTTTAAGACGGCAACCAAAGAATTAGTTTTTTATACCGATGGCGATGGCCAATATGATGTTAAAGAATTGCCAAAATTATTGGAAAAAATGGCTGAAGGCATTGATATAGTTAACGGTTATAAAATTAAGCGTTCCGACCCATTACATAGGATTATTATCGGATATACTTATCAGGAAGTGATGCGCTTGGCTTTTTGGCTGCCGATTAAAGATCCTGACTGCGATTTTCGGCTAATGCGGCGAAAAATTTTTGATAAAGTAAGTTTGAAAAGCAAAACAGGAACTGTCTGCATCGAGCTTGTTAAAAGGATAGATCGGGCCGGGTTTAAATTTGCTGAAGTCGGAGTGAGCCATTATTTCAGAACATATGGTAAATCTCAGTTCTTTAACTTCCCTAGGGTTTTCCGAAGCTTGGTTCAGCTTGGACTTTTATGGCTCGAATTAATGATTTTTAATAGGAAAAATATAAAATAATGAAAAATATGCTTAAAAAATTTTTGACAGTTCCTTGGGTTTCAATTTTTTTAAGAAGAATTGTTGAAAATAATTTTAAAAAGGAAAAAGAGTTAATAAAAAAATATTTTTCAATTATTAATGATCAGATATTGGATTTAGGTTGCGGAACCGGAGAATTCTCAGTTTTTTTTCCCCCAGAAAAATATATCGGAATTGATATTGATTTGGAAAATATCAAATATGCTTCTTCCCATTATAAAGGAAATTTTTTAGTTGCTGATGCTAAAAATATGCTTTTTCCAGACAACAGTTTTTCTAATGTTCTGGTTATCGGAGTTTTTCATCATCTATCTGACCAGGATTGCCAACTAGTCTTGGCAGAAATTAAAAGAGTTTTGAAGCCGCAAGGCAGATTATTGATTATGGAAGATACTATCGATAAAAATATGCTTTCAAAAATTATTAATTATTTTGATCAAGGGAAATACATCAGAAAAAAGGAAGAATGGAAAAGAATTTTCAGCGAATTGTGGCATATTGAAAAAGAATCTGATTTCAGAGCCGGAATTTGCTTTTACTCCGCCTATTTATTAAAAAATAAATAAATTTTAACTTAAAATTATGAACGAATTTAATCATGATGTCTCATTGGGAAAATTAGACAGGTGTCAAATAACTGGTTCCAAAAATCTATTCGAAGCCATTGATTTGGGACATCAGCCGCCTTGTGATGCCTTGTTAAACGAAGAAGATTTAGATAAGCCGGAAACGACTTACCCGTTAAAGCTGATGATTTGTCCTGATTCCGGTCTTGGTCAGCTGGATTTTGTTGTTGACGGCTCCATTATTTATCCGCCTAATTATCCCTACCGTGCCGGCATATCAAAACCTTTGCGCGAATACCAGCAATCATTTGCCGATGGTGTAGTTGATAAATATAAAATTGAAAAAGATTCGTTGTGTGTTGATATTGGCAGTAATGACGGAACTTTGCTTACCGGCTTTAAAAAACATGGAATGAAAACACTTGGAGTTGAACCGACAAACATGTCAAAATTTGCTGTTTTAGAAAATAATATCGAAACTATACAGGAATTTTTTACTGAAAAAGTTGCCGCCGAAATAGTTGAAACAAGGGGATACGCCAAGGTTATAACAATGACGAATGTTTTTGCCCATATGGCGCCTCTTGGCGAAGTTATGCGCGGTATAAACAAGCTAATGGATAAAGATGGTATTTTTATCACTGAAAGCCAATATTTATTGGATGTTTTAGAAAGCAACCAATTTGACGGGATTTACCATGAGCATATAAGAACCTATAGTTTTAAATCGCTGGTAACGCTTTTCTCTTATTATGATATGGAAGTTTTTGATGTCCAGCGCGCAAGTCGGTATGGTGGTAATATTCGGGCTTATATTGCTCGCAAAGGTGTAAAAAAAATCAGTCCGGAAGTTAAAAAATTACTTGATTTGGAAGAGAAAGTCGGACTGCATAGGCCTGAAGCTTGGGCCAAGTGGCACAAAAGAGTAATGGATAATCGGATTAAATTTATGGAACATGCCTATAGCGTTAAAAGTAAAGGTCAAAAATTAGTTGCTGATTCATGCCCTGGCCGTGGAGCGGTTTTAGTTAATTATTATGGTATTGACCACAACTTAATGCCATATATAGCCCAATTGCCCGGATCTGAAAAAATTGGAAAATATTTGCCGGGAACCCATATTCCGATTGTTGATAATAAAATTATATTGGAAGAGCAGCCGGATTATATTGTGATTCTTGCCTGGCATTATAGCGATTATATTATAGATAATTGGCGCAAAAAAGGAGTAAAATCTAAATTTATCTTGCCTTTGCCGGAATTTAAAATTGTTGATTAAATATGATTCAATTTTTGAACTTAAAAAAAATAAATGCCATTCATCGGGAAGAATTAATTGATGTGGTCAAAGGTGTTATCGACTCTGGATCTTATATATTGGGAGAAAAAGTTAAAGATTTTGAAAAAAAGTTTTCTGAATATTGTGGTGTCAGCCATACCGTTGGTACGGGTAATGGTTTAGACGCATTAACTTTAATTTTTCGATCATATAAGGAAATGGGAGCATTAAAAGATAATGATGAAGTTTTGGTGCCGGCTAATACCTACATTGCGACTATTTTGGCTATCACAGAAAATAATTTAAAGCCGATTTTGATTGAACCAGATATTGCTTCCAGTCAGATTAATATTGATTTTTTAAAAAAAAGCATTAATAAAAAAACCAAAGCATTAATTGTTGTACATCTTTATGGTCAAATTGATTTTTCCGACGATATAATAAGGATTGCAAAAAAGCATAAGCTGATTATTATTGAGGACTGTGCTCAAGCTGCCGGCGCGATTTATCAAGGAAAAAAAGCTGGATCGCTGGGTGATGCAGCCGGATTTAGCTTTTATCCGTCAAAAAATTTGGGGGCGTTAGGTGACGCCGGTGCGATTACGACAAGCAATAAAGAATTAGCTGAAATTGCCAGGGCATTAAGAAATTATGGAAGTCACAAAAAGTATCATAATATATTCAAAGGCGTTAATAGTCGCTTGGATGAAATTCAGGCGGCTGTTTTGTTGGTTAAGCTTAAATATCTTGATCAAGAAAATAGCAAGCGAAAAGAAATTGCCAAGCTTTATTTAAAAAAAATTAAAAACGATAAATTAAAAATGCCGACTTTGAACTCAGAAGAATCGCATGTCTGGCATTTATTCGCTTTAAGGACTGCTAATCGGGATGAGTTTGGCAAATTTTTATTGAAAAATGGGATTGAATATTATATTCATTATCCCATTCCTCCTCATTTTCAGCCGGCTTTCTCCGAGTGGAAAAATGAAAAATTTCCAGCCAGTGAAGAAATTCATAAAACAACTATTAGTTTGCCATTAGACATATCAATGACAGCTGATGAAATAGAAAAAGTTATAGAAGTATGTAATGCTTATTAGAGGTTTACTTTTAACATAAATAAATTTATGAATCCAATAATTTTTTTGCTTATAGCTGACGTTTTAATGGCGGTTTGCGGACAGTTGCTTTTAAAAAAAGGAATGACAATATTAGGGCCGATTGATTTTAACTTAAATAATATTTGGGTTTTAATAATCAGCGCCTTAAAAAATATTTATATTTGGATTGCAGTGATTTGCTATGTGCTGGGCTTGGTTTTTTGGCTTTTTATTCTGTCAAAAGTCAAACTTTCAGTGGCCTATCCGATAACAGCATTAGTATACGTTTTAGTCGTATTCAGCTCATGGCTTTTATTAAAAGAAGAAATAGGTGTATATCAAATTGTTGGAACAGGCTTAATAGTTTTTGGCTTGTTGTTCATGTTTAAATTTTTATAGAATGAACCAAAAAATAAAAATTTTTTTTACACGCCATTATCTAGCAATTTTATTTTCTATTTTAGTCGGCTTGATTTATATTTGGCCGCATGTCTGGTTTATCGCATCAAATAGCGATATTTATCAAGGAATACCCTTAATGCAGATTGATAATGAGGATTTTTACTTAGCCCGAATGCAAGAAATTTTAGACGGTCATCCATCATTAGGGTCGCCGGCTTTTTTTGAATATAAAGATCAGCCGCCAATGTCTCCGCCAACAGTTGAGATTTTATATGCATTGCCGACTATCTTTTTAGGTATTCCGTTGATAATTACGCTTACCGCAAGTAAATTTATTTTACCGTTAGTTCTTTTTTTACTTATTTATTCGTTTATTTTTTCATTGCTTGGCCGTGAAAATAATTTAGCAAATAAAATCAGCTCTATTGCTGGCGCAGCCCTTATTTTATTGGGTTATGATTTAATTGATTATCGTTATATTTTTAATTTATTATCAGGGTCTATAGAGCCGAGCAGATGGCTGATTTGGACAAGACCAGTAAATCCTATAACCGGCGCTATTTTCCTATTTTCTTTTTTATTATTTCTTAAAGCTGCGGTTTGTAATACTAAAAAATCACTAATACCAGCTATTGGGGCGGGATTTTTTTTGGCCTTGATGTTTTCCAGTTATTTTTTTAGCTGGGGAATTGCACTTTCGATATTAGCTATGATGGGATTCTTTTATATTTTACGGCGTAATTATTATGTTGTTAAACGCATTATATTAATATCAATCCTTGGAATATTTTTATCCCTTCCTTACTGGTATTCATCATGGCAGGCAAAACAAAATATTTGGTACGATGAGGCTTTATTAAAAAGCGGTTTGTTTTATACCCACTACCCATTATTTAATAAAGTATTGATTGTATCCTTTCTAATCTACCTCTTATTTTTACTTTTTAAGTTTTTTAATAATTCTCGTCGTTTCAATTTTGAAGACAATGATTATTTTATTTTGGCTCTTTTGACCGGTGGCTTATTTGCCTTTAACCAGCAGGTTATTACCGGAATGACTGTTTGGCCATTTCATTTTGTCCAATATACTATTCCTTTTTCGATTATTGCCGGAATTATAGTATTACATAATATCACATATAAACACTGCAGGGTTGTTTGGCTAATGGCTATAGGTATTATCATTTTGGCTTCATCGTCTTACGGAATATATATTCAATTTGCTACATATTCTAATTATTTGGAATATAATAAGTCGGTTCAAGACTATGCGGCATTATTTAAATGGATTAATAGCCAGGAAAAAGACTGCGTTGTTTTAGTTGCCGGTGATCGCAGGCAATTTAAAGAGCTGAGTGGCTTGGTTCTTGCTTTTACTCATTGCAATCAATATAGTAATGAATGGGCATATACCTTAATGCCTTCGGAAAGAGTTTATCATAACTATTTAGTTAATTTGAGAATGAAAGGAATATCAGCTGATGGGTTTGAAGAATATTTACAAAAAAATTTCTCAGAAGCAAGATCTTTTTTGTTTTCTAATTGGGCGGGATTATACGGAGTTTCTACATTTCCTGACTTTACAGATGAAAAATTACAAGAAAGAATCAAAGGGTTGCCTGGTGATTATCATGAGTTTCTAAAAAAAGATTTTAAAACAGAACTAAATAAATATCGTTTGGATTTTATTATATCTTTTGGGCCCTTGTCGGAGCAGGCTATGAGTCAATTAAGTGATATAAAATTTCTTGAAAAAATAAATAATTTGTTCATTTATGAATATTAATTAATTATTTCTCAGTTTCTTAATTTTTTGGCTTATCTTAGATAAAAAAAGTAATTTATATGATACTTGTTGACACCTATTGACACCATCATAAATTGCAGTTATAATTTAGAGTATTAATCCTAATCATTATATGAATCAAGAAATTAAGCCAAACGCAGTTTATACTACCGAGGAAACTCAAGAATTACTTAAAATCAGCAGGAGTACTATTAAACGAATGCTTAAGAAAGGCTTGATCCGAGCAAATAAAGTTGGCGCCCAATATCGAATTTTAGGTAAAGAGATTTTAAGATTAGTTTCGCCTGAAATTGAGAAAGAGGCGGCTAAGCGCTACATGAAGGTTAAGGGTAAGGTAGTTGAAACCATTAATAAATGGTAGTTTTTTTTATTTTATTATGACAGCCAAAAATAATCGCGTCGTTACAATAATTAAATTATCCAATAAAGCTTTTGGTAAGTATAAAAAGCAGATTTTAATTTTGATTCTTTTAGGATTTGCTGGGGCATTTTTGGAAGGCATTGGAGTAAATGCCATTATTCCGCTTTTTTCTTTTGTTATTGGCGATACTCAAAATAATAGCGATATGATTTCGCAAGTAATTGAACAGTTTTTTGGATTTATAAAAATTGATTTCAATGTAAACTATTTGCTGATTTTTATCATAATTATGTTTGTCTTAAGATCATTTATTAAAGTTTATCTTGATTATGTAAGAATAAAGATTACTGCAGAGTATGAGAATGAAACCCGTAACTTCATTTTTCAGAAAATATTAAAATCTGATTGGCCACATTTAATAAAACAAAAATTAGGATACCTCGAAAATATTATGCTAATAGACGTTCCTTATAGTGCCCTTATCCTTCGGGAAATTAGTACTATTATAATGTTAGCTACGAGTTTGATTGTTTATCTTTTGGTGGCTTTTAATATTAATTTAATAATTACACTTTTAACCTTAGCTTTGGGGTTGATAATTTTTTTGGTTTTAAAGCCCCTAAATTATAAGACAAAAGTCTTATCTACTGATTCTGCCAAGCAGAATAAAAACATTACTCACCATATTACGGAAAATATTTTAGGAATTAAAACCGTAAAAAGTATGTGGGTTTCTTCCGGTGTTGAAGAAAAAGGAAAATATTTTTTTGATAAACTCTATAATATTAAAATAAAAATTTTTGTTATCAAAAGTATTATTAGTTCGTTTATTCAGCCAATAGGTTTAATTTTTGTTTGTTTGGTTTTTGCTTTTACTTATAAATCCTCGAGTTTTAATCTAGCTTCTTTGGCGGCAATTATTTATTTAATTCAGAAAATTTTTACTTATATTCAACAACTTCAGCAAAGTCTAAATATTATGAATGAAAAATTGCCTTATTTAAAAAGTTCTCTTGATTATCAAGAGCAAGCCATTAAAAATGAAGAAGAAAATTATGGAAATAAGAAGTTTGTCTTTAATGACGAATTAAGATTCAACAATGTTAATTTTAAATATAGTGAAAACGATAATGAAAGAAAAGTGCTGAATGATATTAGTTTTACTGTTAAAAAAGGAGAGATGGTCGGTATGATTGGTCCTTCTGGCGTGGGTAAAACTACTTTAGTCGATTTAATATTAAGACTTTTGAAACCGGATAGCGGCAGTATTACCTTGGATGGTGAAGATATATCAAAAATTGATCTAAAATCTTGGCGTAAGAATATTGGATATATATCTCAAGATATGTTTTTAATGAATGACACAATTGCCAATAATATTAAATTTTATGATAATTCTATTACTGATGATAATTTAATTAAAGCGGCTAAGATGGCAAATATTTACGAATTTATTGAAAATTTACCGGATAAATTTGAAACCAACATCGGCGAACGGGGAGTCAGGCTTTCCGCCGGTCAGCGCCAGAGAGTAGTGATTGCTCGTATTTTAGCTCATGGTCCGGAGATTTTAATTCTTGATGAAGCTACTAGTGCTCTTGATAATCAATCAGAAATTAAAATACAAAAAGTTTTAGATAATTTAAAGGGTAATATTACAGTTTTGGCAATTGCCCATCGGTTAACAACGGTCGAAGGATCGGATAAGCTTTTAATTGTAGAAAATGGATGTATCAGCGAACAAGGGCTTCCTCAGGAGTTATTAAAGAACAGGGAGTCTTATTTTTCTAAAACGTATAATCTAAAAAAATAATATGAAGGTTTGTTTTTTACTACAAAGAGAATTTGCTTATATAGGCCATGATTTAGCTGTTCATTTGAAAAACCGTCATGGAATTGAAGAATTTTGTGCTTATGTATTAAATCGTCCGAGTTACAGGTTTCTTAAATTTCAAAAAGAAATTAATTATTCCAGTTTACTTTTAGATGAAGATCTTCACCGCAAGGCCGAAAAAGAAAAATTGGATTTGAAGTATGTAAAATTTTTAGAAGAAGAATATGGTATTCCTAATCTTTGGCCGTATGTTGAAGTCGACAGAATTATCCGTCTTAACCAATTGGTCAGAGAATATCCCATGGAAGCCAGAAAGTATACTCACGAGCAAATGATGATTCAAATTCAAGTTCGAGCCAAAGCCATTATTGAGATGCTGGAAAAAGAAAAGCCTGATTATTTGTTTTGTACTGTTGTCGGCGGCATAGGGGGGCTATTACTTTTTAATATTGCCAAAAAAATGGGAATAAATGTCCGCATGATAATGCCGGGAAAAGTTGGGACAAGATATCTAATTTCCGAGGCTTATGACAGTTTTGTAGAAATTGACAAGGAACTTGATTCTCTCATTGCAGACGGCAAAAATGTAGATAACTATGAAGAGGCTAAAAAAATTCTGATTGATTTTAGAAATCATCCGACTTCATATGCAAAAATGACAAATTTTTATTTAGAACGTGCCAGACAAATCAAACAGTTTGATTTTATTCTACCATCAAAAGTGGTCAGATATTTAAATTGGCTTTTTGGCAGGGTGTATTATTATTTTTCCCAAGAAGATAAATATGATTATACTTATATAAAAATTTTACCAAAAATAAAGGATCAAATAGTTCGTAAATTGCGGGCAGTAAGGGGAATGAATGATCTCTTCGATGATATTGATTTGGATAATGAAGACTTTGTTTTTTTTCCTCTCCATATGGAACCAGAGACTACCTTGCTTCTTTATGCTTATAGATATACAAATCAGATTGAAGTAATAAAGCAGGTTGCAAAATCTTTGCCAATTCATTTTAAACTTTATGTTAAAGAACACCCCCGCATGGTTGGTTTTAGGACTCGTAAATATTATAAGGAATTAAAGAAGATTCCCAACGTTAAATTAGTAAGACATCAGGCTAGCAGTCTGGAATTAATAAAGAAAGCCAGGCTGGTTACTGTCATTAGCGGTTCGGCTGGCTGGGAAGCTATTCAGCTGAAAATTCCAGTCATTACTTTTGGCGGAGTATTTTTTAACAAGCTTTCAATGGTCAAAAGTTGTGATAGTTATAATAAATTATCTAACATTGTAAAGCAGCAATTGGAAAATTTTGATTATAACGAAGAAGAGATTATTAATTATGTTGGATTAATACTAAAACATAGCGTACTTGTTGATTTAAGACATCTTTGGCATCATGAATCAGATAAAAAGAAAAAAAGAGAAGATCTAACAATATTAGCTGATTTAATTGCTGAGTATATAAAAAAATGATTACCATAAGTTCAATTTGTTATCATTATATTGCTAGAGGGGATGAATTTAAAAGGATTTGGGGGCACAGCTTTGAGCTTTTCAAAGAGCATATAGATTTTTTTAAAAAGAATAAAAGAATTATTGACCCGCAAGATGTTTTGCATGAAAGATTTGAAGAAGGGAATAATTATATTCTTTTGACATTCGATGATGGTCTGAAAGAGCATATTAGGATAGCTGATTATTTAGATAGTCTAAAGCTGAAAGGGATTTTTGCTATCCCAACTTGCATATTAAGAGAAGAACCTTCAAATCCCCAGATAATCCATTTTGGCTCGGCCTATTATGGAATAAGAAAATTCTATAGCTTCGTTGCCAAAGAAATAGAAAGTAATTTTTCTCAAGATTATTTTTTGCTGGCAGAGAAGCCAAATAGATTAGACATCAATGAGTTGCACAGAACTACTAAAGATATTTTTAAACGCAGAGTGGCACCGGTAATAGGCAGGAGGATATTATTAAATATTTTTAATAACAAAATTAAAAAGGATTTTCCAAATTTTATGGAATTGGTGCATTTAAATAAGAAAGACATTGTTAATTTGGTAAAAAAAGGGCATACTGTTGCGGTTCACTCCGATACCCACCCTGTTGTTAGGAATATTGAAACAGATAAAGGCTTAATTTCAAAAGAAATTATGAAATCAAAGGCAAGTCTTTCCGGTTTAATTGGCCGGGAAGTGGAAATTTTTGCTTATCCTTTTGGAGAAAAAAATGATATTATAAATGATACAACAATTTTGACTGAAGCTGGCTATAAACAAATTTTAACCACTTATCAAGCCGGATTAGATTTTAATCAGTTGAATCTGGGTAGATATTGTTCACAAAGCCAGGATCAAGCTGAAAATTTGGCTAACCAGCTTTGGAAATATAAAGTTAAATAATATTATGAATATAAAAAAAGTAGTATTGCTTAATAAAGTCGGGGATATTATTGATGGAATCGAAAAACCTGTTGATTCCTATAATTCAGGCAATATTTATCCTCTAGTGATTGAAAATTATGTTTGGAACAAAGAGATGCAAAGAAACAGTGCTGAAATTTATAAGGATAAAATTAAAAGGGTTTATGATATAGATAATATTCCCGGAGAAACTAAAAAAATGGTTGAAGATGATATATGCAGAATAGATTTAATAAAGACTTTTGACTATGGACCCAAGGTGTTGGAAGTTGGTTGCAGTGATGGAACTGTCAGTATCAAACTTGCTGAATTACCGACCACTGAATTAATTTTAGGAATTGATATACGCCAATCTGCTATTGATGATGGACATAATTTGATTGACAAGCTAGTTAAGGAAAAAAAATTAACCAATGAAGCGGCAAAAAAAGTCAGGCTGGAAGAATTTAGAATAGAAGATTTACCGGTTAATTATGGTAAATATGATTCGGTCTGTGCATATGAAATTTTTGAGCATATGGCTCCGCAGGATCTTCTTCCGGCTTTCCAGCATCTTTATAAATTTATTAAAAAAGATGGTAATTTTTATATAAGTGTACCGAATAGATTTCCCGCGGATAAATATGAAAAAGAAAAAAGGGCAAGATGGAAATGGGATGATCATAGGAATTTTTTCTCAAAGATCAGTTTGGAAATTTTCCTGAGTAATTTTTTTGAGGCAGTTGATGCATATCCTTTATATAAAAATGAAGCTGTTGAAGATAGTATCTATTTAATTTATAAATGTATTGGCAAGAAATATGACTAAAATTATTGCGGAAATTGCATCATCGCATAATGGTGATATTGAGATTGCAAAAAAAATGATTATTGAATTGGCAAGCGCCGGAGTGGATATAGTAAAATTTCAATCATGGCAGGCAAAAAATGTTTCTAATGACGATTTAGATAAGATACGATATGAAAGTCTGGAACTTTCTGATGAAGATCATCGGATACTTAAAGCCGAATGTGAAATAAACAAAGTTGAGTTTTTAACGACTATTTATGATGAAGGAAGAATTGATTTTTTAAAAAGTATTGGCCTTAAAAAAATTAAAGTATCGAGTACTGATGCAAAACATTTTAATTTTTTAAAAAAAGTTAGAGAAAATTTTGAGGAAGTTATTCTCTCAACAGGGATGACTACAGAAGAGGAAATAAAAAAGGCAATTGACATTTTGAAGGTTGGGAAGTTCACCGTTATGCATTGTGTCTCAATCTATCCGACTCCATTAGAAAAAGCAAATATGAAACGTTTACTGTGGTTGAAGTCATTAACTGAATCTGTCGGATATTCGGATCATACCCAAGGGCCAGAAGCATGTATTATTGCTTTAGGTATGGGAGTCAATTATTTAGAGAAGCATTTTACTTTAGATAAAAATATGAATCAGCAAACTCATTCGGTTGGGGAAGGCTTAAAACCCGTAACAACCCATAGTATTGCTGATGAAAAAGATGTTTTTGTTGAAATAGTAAAATGGAGAAATATTTATAATAAATTACTTGGTACTGGCAGCAGGGAACTTTTGCCAGAGGAAGAATTAACTAGAGAAAAATATACCGGCAGGCTCGGTAAAAATAACTAATCATATGAGAAAAATTTGTTTTGTTATTACATCGCATATTCATTATGACAGATGTAAATTAATTTTACGGGAACTTAGGGATAACTTAGATGTTAATTTACAGATTATCGTTGGGGCTTCGGCAATTATTCCTAACTATGGTGACGTTTTACCTTCTTTAGAAAAAGATGGATTCAAGGTGAACGAAAAACTTACCATGACATTAGAAGGCGGCAACTCGGTTGCCATGGCTAAAACAGTAGGTATTGGCATTCTTGAATTTACAACCGCTTTTGATAATTTAAAGCCGGATATAGTCGTTATTAAGGGCGATAGATATGAAATTTTGGCCGCTGCCATTGCCGCTTCGTATTTAAATATTCCGGTTGCCCATATTGAAGGAGGCGACGTCTCCGGGACAATTGATGAAAGTGTCAGACATGCGGTAACAAAACTTTCTCATATTCATTTTCCGACCAATAAAAAATCGCTGGAACGCCTGATAAGAATGGGGGAAAATCCCGATTATGTTTTTGATTTTGGCAGTCCGGAGATGGAATTTGCTATGAAGAATAATTCTAAAATTGACGAAGAGTTTATTAATAAAATAGGAGTCGGGGATACAATTGATCTTACGTCAAAATTTATTTTAGTCATGCAGCATCCGGTTACGACAGACAGTGATAACAGAGAAAAAATTGATCTAACATTGCAGGCCGTGCATGATCTTGGGATTCCGGCAATTTGGTTTTGGCCCAATGTTGATGCCGGTACCGATGAAATTTCCAAAGGAATAAGAGCTTTTCGGGAACACGTCAAACCAAAAAAAATCAGATTTATTAAATTTATACCTGCCGAACAATTCATTGGCTTATTGAAGGCTTCAGCATGCTTGGTTGGTAATTCTTCCGCTGGAATTAAGGAATGTTCATATTTAGGAACTCCTGTTGTCAATATTGGAACCAGGCAGAATAGCAGGCTTCGGGCTGAAAATGTTTTGGATGTAAATCATAATAAAGAAGAGATTAAACAGGCTATCTTGAAACAGCTAGAAAGAGGGCAATATGAGCCAAGTGAGATTTATTATAAGCCCGATACTGCAAAAAATATAGTCAATACGTTGTTAAAAGTTAAATTATATAATCAAAAAACATTTATAGATTAAAATTAATATGAAAGTTTTGGCAATTATCACAGCCCGCGGCGGATCAAAGGGCATTCCTAATAAAAATATTAAAGAGTTTCGTGGAAAACCTTTAATTTTGTATACGATTGAAGTAGCAAAAAAAAGCGGGCTTATAACAGATTTAATTGTGTCAACTGATGATCAAAAAATTGCCGAGATATCAAAAAAATACGGAGCTGAAGTACCGTTTATCAGGCCTGTCGACCTGGCGCAAGATGATACTCCGATTCTTCCGGTTATACAGCATGCTGTTAAGTTTATGGAAAATAAGCTTGGTTATCAGTATGATTACGTTGTTACTTTACAACCGACATCACCATTTCGAACCCCTGAAGATATTGATCAGGCAATTAAATTGATTGATAATGAAAAAGCGGATAGCGCTGCTAGTCTAGTGGCCGTACCGTCGACTTTTCATCCGATCAAGATGAAGAAATTAGATGGAAATAAAGTTTTACCATATTGTTTATCAGAGCCGGAAGGTGTCAGACGCCAAGAATTGCCAAAAGTTTATCGTCGGAGTAGCGCGGTCTATGTTAGCCGTCGAGATCTTGTCCTAAATGATAACTTGTTTTTTGGCGAAAAGGTAGTTGGCTTTGAAACGCCCATTGAACGTTTTGCTGATATTGATACCCAGCAAGACTGGGAGCAAGCTGAGTTAAAAGTAGCAAAGTTACTAAATGATTAATTTTACATAAAAAAAATGAATCTAGCTTTAACTTTAGGATGGATCGCAACTGTATTATTTACAATTTGTTACATTCCTCAGATTATTAAAACCTACAAAACCAAAACGGTAGAAGGACTAAGTTTTTGGTTGCTTGCCATTCAATTCATTGGAAATATCGTGGCACTTTGGTACGCAACTCTTATAAATCAGCCACCTTTGCAAACTAAATATGCCCTTGCGCTCGTTTTTCTCATTATTTGTCTCGCTGTCTATATTCGGGTTTTGCTCAAGTATAATAAAACTTAAAATAACCATTATAATATGCCAGAAGAAATTAACAATTTGAAAAATGTATCATTTGATTTTGAGGCGCTTGACCAATGTCCCTTTTGTCAGTGTAAAGTAATGATTCCGAATGGAAAAATTAAATGGCTAGAAATTGATATGTGGTACGTGTTTTGTCCAAGCTGTGGTCTAAAATATATGAATCCTCGCCCGACCTTAGAGTCATACAAAGATTTTTATAAGAATCTTTTTTGGCAGCAAAAAGTAAGGAATATTGGTTCCCATTTTGAAGGCCAGATGTGGCAGGCAAAAAAATATAAATGGGACAACGAAGAAATTTGGGATCCGGCAGAGGGCATAAAAAATAGAATGGAAAAACAAAGAGAGCAGAAAACAAAGGATATTATAAAATCGCTTAGCAGTAATTATTCATTAAGTGAAAAGTCTTTAGTTCTTGATGTTGGATGCAGTTTCGGCGTGACCTTGGACGAAATTTATAAAAAATATGGCTGCCAAGTCTATGGCATAGAGCCGTCAGATGAAACACAAAAAGAAATTATCAAATTTCCGGAAGTTAAAATGATCGGTCATTATGCCGAAGAATTGGAGAATATTGCCAAGACCGATTTAAAATTTGATGTAATTATTTTTTCTCACGTACTTGAAAATACCACTAGTCCGATTGATGTGATTAAGTTTGCGAAAAATTGTCTTAAACAAAACGGAGTAATATATATCCAAACGCCGAATCTGCTGGTTTTTGACCAGATGAACCCTTATCATCCATACATATTTTCGCGAAATTCGTTGAGGGTTATGGCAGAGAAATGTCAATTAGAATATAAGCCGATTTCAGACTTAAAAAATAAAATGCTTGAAGTTTTATTATTTAATAAATAATTTTATGTTTCATGATAAAGGGCCTAATTTTTTAGTGGTGGGCTGTCAGAGAAGCGGCACCCATTGGGTAGCAGGCCTAATGAACGCACATCCGGAGATTGCTTGTTTTCCTGCTGATTATTTTGATAAGGGTTTTGGTGAATATAATAGAGACATTGTTGGTGAAGTTCATTTATTTAACACTTTAGCCAGCCTTGAGCCAAACACTGAAGACAAACATATTCGGCCGATTTCTGGATATTTAACCAAACATAATCTGATTTTCGCCGATCTGGCAAAGCTTGAAGGAAAAGTGTCGAAAAAAGAATTGTATAAAATGTTTATAGAAAGATACAATGAAGTCTGTGAAAATCACCGTCAGGGCAAAAAATTAGTTGGAGAATCAACTCCGGCCTACGTTTTTCACTTAGATTTTATTGATTCATTTTATCCTGGTATAAAAAAACTTTGTATCATTAGAGATCCAAAGGATAAAATTGTTTCCTGGCATTTTAGTAAATTAAGAAAAGGCCATAAAACAGAAACTGTTATAACCGATGAATTTATTAAGGAATATTGTGAAAGCACAATAAAAAAGGAGTATAAAAGCCTGCTTGACTATAATGGCAATATTTACTGTTTTACCTATGAAAGTTTAGCCGATAACCAAAGGGAAATATTAAAAAATATTTTAACTTATTTGGATGTAGCTATAAATGATAAAATTATTGATCATATGATTGAAGAAGGCTCGTTTAAAAAAATGACAGCCCAAGGAAACAGAGCTGGCGGGAGAGAAAATGGCCAGGAAGAGCTGCAAAGCCCTTATCGCAAGGGTGTGGCTGGCGATTGGATTAATCATTTAACTGAAAAACAGGCTCAATTAATAGACAATATTGTTGGAGGTTTTAGAAAAATGGTTTTTGATAAATATAAATTAAAATAGAAATATTTTTATGGTTAATAAAGATATAAAAATTATAGTAACTTTAGGTCCTGCTACAAAGACTGAGTCAGATTTAAGGAAGATTAAAGAAAGGGGTGTAAGTTTTGTACGTATTAATATGTCCCATTCAAGTATAGATGATCTAAAATACTTCATTAAATTAGCAAAAAAAGTTGAAATTCCATTTATTATTGATACCGAAGGTTCACAAATTAGAACCGGTGATTTAAATGAAAGCGCCATTAATCTTGAAGAGAATGATGAAATAAAATTATTTAGTGATCAGGTAATTGGGGATATTCATAAAATATCACTTAAGCCTGGCTATATAGTAAATCAGCTTATGGTCGGTGATCTACTTTATGTTGATTTTGATGCTTTAATTCTAAAAATTTCTGATGTTTCAACTATATCTGAAGGATACATCATAGCAAAAGCTGTTAATAAAGGCAGCTTAGGCAGGAATAAGGGAGTAGTGATTGATTCTGTCGCAAATAAAAAATTCATTTTGCCAGTTTTGTCGAAAAAAGACTATAAATCAATTAGATTGGGGCTAAAAGAAGGAATTGGTTATATTGCGGCATCATTCATGCGTTCAGGGCGTTTTGTTAAAGATGTCAGACAAGCGACAAAAAATAAAATGAAAATTATTTCAAAAATCGAATGTATTGATGCTTTAAACAACTTAGAAGAAATCATCAACGAGTCTGATTTTTTATTGATTGACAGGGGAGATTTAAGCAAGGAAGTGCCAATAGAAAAAATTCCTTTTTTACAAAAGATCATTATAAGTAAGGCACGTAAGCATCGCAAAGAAGTATTTATTGCTACTAACCTTTTGGAAAATATGGTGGAAAAAAGTAAGCCGACTAGAGCCGAAGTTAATGATGTGATTAATGCAATTTTAGACGGTGCTTTTGGCCTAACATTATCGTCTGAAACAGCGATTGGTAAATATCCCATAGCATGCGTCAATACATTGAACAAATTAATAAAACAAGCGTCTTTATTTAATGATGCCACATATCAAAAATCAGGTGACAGGTTGGCTAGGCAATTATTAAAATCAGACTATCTTCTTAATGCCGACTCGCCATCTTCCTTAAATGCTCCTCATGGCGGCGTCTTAATAAATAGAATTTCTGGTAAGCAGTTCGATAAAGGATATTTAAATTCTCTAAAAAAAATCGAAGTCAACCAGAATATTTCAATGGATATAGAACAGATAGCAGTTGGTACTTTTAGCCCGATTGAAGGTTTTATGAAAAAGCGTGACTTCAATAGTGTTTTAAATAAAATGAGACTTGGAAGCGGAATAATCTGGCCCATTCCGATTATTTTGGATGTTTCGAAAGTGCAGGCCGATAAAATATTTGTAGGTGAAAATGTCTTATTGGTTGGAGACAGTGGCTTACTTGCATTGCTTCATGTTGAAGAAAAATATTCGTTTGATAAGAAAGAAACTTCCTTAAAACTTTATGGTACAACAGATTTAGAACATCCCGGTGTTTTGTCAGTTAATAATCTAAAAGAAACATTATTGGGTGGAAAAATAACTTTGATTAAAGGAAGAGAATCAGAATTTAAAGAATACACTTTAACCCCCAGGCAGGCGAGGAGATTATTTGAAGAAAAAAATTGGTCTAAAGTTGTTGGGTTTCATACTAGAAATGTTATTCATTGCAGCCATGAATTTATCCAAATGAAGGCGCTAGAAGACGAAAATTGTGATGGCCTTTTTATTCATCCTGTCATAGGCAAAAAAAAATTAGGTGATTTTCATGCTAAATATATAATCGAAAGCTACAAACTGATGGTTAAGAATTTTTATCCTCCAGGTAAAGTAGTTTTTGCTACCTTGCCGACTTTTTCCAGGTATGCTGGTCCGAGAGAGGCAATTTTTACCGCTTTATGCCGAAAGAATTTCGGCTGTAGCCATTTTATTGTCGGCAGGGATCATACTGGAGTAGGAAATTTTTATAATGCCACTGCTTCCCACGATATTTTTGATCAATTTCCTGATTTAGGGATTAAAGCAATAAAGTTTGATAATGTATTCTACTCGAAAAGTAATAATAAACATATTCATGAGCTTGAAAGTCCTAGCCACTCAGAACACGATAAACTGCATATTAGCGGCACGGAGGCCAGAAGGATGCTTGAAGAGGGTACTGCTCCGCCGTCTTGGTTCATGCGCCCGGAGGTATCCGAACTTATCTTGAATGCTGTCAAAAATAAAGAAGAAGTTTTTGTTAAAGAAAATAGACTTAGTGGTAATGTTCTTTGGTTTACCGGCCTGAGCGGTTCAGGAAAGACCACTATTGCCAATGAATTGGAAGGCTGGTTGAAAAAATCAGGGAAGAAAGTCGTGATAATTGATGGTGATGTCGTCAGGTCTACAATTAACAAAAGCCTTGGTTTTTCCCGGGAAGATATAAGAGAAAATAATTTAATAATCGCCCGATTAGCAAAGGAGGCAGCTAATGATAATGATTTTGTCATTGTGCCAATTATTTCTCCTTTCCGGGAAGACAGGGATGCCGCACGTTCTTTAATTGGTTTTGGCTTCTTTGAATTTTTTATAAATTGTCCTCTTAAAGAGTGTATTAAAAGAGATCCCAAGGGTCTTTATAAGAAAGCTTTAAATGGAAAAATTGATAATTTTATTGGGCTGAGTGAAAATAATCCGTATGAGATTTCAGCTAATCCGGATTTGGAGATAAAAACTAACAGCTATAGTCTAGATGATAACATTCTATTGATTTTAGATTTTTTAAGAGTTAGAAACCTATTATGAGTGATTTAATAATGCCAAATTTTTCTCCGGAAATCCTGATAGCCAAAGAAGCGGCTATAAAAGCGTCAGAAGAAATAAAAAAAATATACAGTAATGATTTTTCATCGCAGCTGCACGATGGCAACCCGGTTACCGAAGCTGATATTATGAGCAATAAGGTAATTAGAGATATTTTAAAAAAAACGGCTATTCAAATTTTTTCTGAAGAGGATTTGGACGATCTCAGTCGATTATCTGAGAGGAAAATTTGGATTGTCGATCCTTTGGATGGGACTTTAGATTTTATTGATAGGAACGGAGAATTTTCAGTTATGATAGGCCTTGTTTATGATAATATTTCAGTTGGCGGGGTAATATACCAGCCGATTGGAGATATATTGTATATTGCAGAAAAAAATAAAGGAGCTTATCGGTGTAAAGATAAGATTTGGGATAAGATATCTGTCAGTTCAATCTCTGAGTTAGATGAAGCAAGAGTGGTAATGAGCAGGCACCATTTGTCAGTAGAGGATAAAGAATTTCTAAGTAGCTTTAAAATTAGTAATTATATACAACGCGGAAGCTGTGGTCTAAAAGTTGCATCAATAGCTGAAGGAAAGGCAGAACTATATTTTACCAGCACGGATAAAATAAAACAATGGGATACTTGTGCAGCTTGTTGCTTAATCTCTGAGGCTGGTGGGAAAATGACTAATATATTTGGCCAAGATTTAATTTATAACGTTGATAAAGCCAACCATGCTCATGGAGTTTTAGCTAGCAATGGAAAGTTTAATTCCGGGCAAATTTTTTTTAAAACTTAATTGCCTATAAATTATTTTTTATAATAAATATGAACAAAGAAATTATTTTAAGCATCATTATTCCGACCTATAACCGAGTCAGTTTTCTAAAAACAACGGTAAATAATTTTATTTCTCAGATTAAAGATGGCGGTTTTGAAAATGAAGTAGAAATTGTCATTGGCGATGATTGTTCACCAGATAAAACCGCTGAATATTTAAAACAACTTGAATCGGCTTATTTTTTTATCAAAACTTTCAGCAATAAAAAAAATCTTGGAGTGGGCGGCAATATCGAAAAACTGGTTAGGACGGCTTCGGCGAAATTTCTTTGGCTGTTTGGTGAAGATGATTTAATTACACCTTTGGCTTTAAAAAGAGTAATGGAAAGCCTTAAGGCTGATAAGCCAAATCTTCTTTTGCTAAATACGGCAAATATTATTTCTTTTGATGATCAAAATTTAAAGTATGAAATTCAAGGTGAAAATCGAATCGCTATTAATAATGATATTTTTATCGAATCTTTTGAAGCCGAAAAATCAAAATTATCATCAATAAAAAATTGGCTTTATTTGACTAATTTAGTCAGTGCTGTCGGTTTTAGTAAGGATATGTTTTTGGCTAATTTGTCCGAGGCAAAGAAATATGTTCATGAAAATAGCGTTTATCTTTTTCAAGCTCCTTTGATTATCGGCTTGGCCAGACAGGGGAGGCTTAAAATAATTGCCGTACGATCAGTTTTGCATCGAAAAAATGAAAATCATTGGTCAAAAAATTTCAAAAGCAAATTAATTGTAAGCCTCTATGACGGCAGTGAAATTATTGAAGTAATTAAAAAAAATTTGCCCAGTGAATATAAAGCATATCAGAAGCTTTTGGCCTCTCATACCTACGCTATAATTAATAAAGCGAAGCTTGATGGGGAAAATTTTGCGAAATGCGCTTTTGATGCGCTAAAAAAATATTATAATTCATATCCAAACAATATTCGTTTTATTCTTCTGCTTTTAAACCCCAGAATTATTTTAAATATTTTTAAAAAATCATGAAAACTAAAAATTATCTAATTACCGGCGGCTTGGGATTTATTGGGTCTTCATTGGCTAATAAAATTGAAGGCAATATAACTGTTTTATCCCGTAGTGACAAAAATATGGATCGCTTAAACCGAAAGGGCGTTAAAGTATTAATTAAAGACATCAATGAGTTAACTGCAAGCGACTTGACGGGAATTGATTGTATTTTTCACTGTGCAAGCACGGTTCATAATTATCACGTATTAACTGATTGTCATATTGATGTAATGACAAATATAGAAGGCACAATTAATCTTTTGGAACAATGTAAAAATTTTAAAGAAAAACCTAGGATTATTTTTCCTTCAACATTTTTTGTCTATGGTAATGAATATGATAACAGCAATAAACCAATTAACGAAGAAAGTAAAACTGACCCTTTAGCTTTATATCCTGCCACTAAATTATGTGCAGAGCAGATTATTAAGCTTTATTCGCGATTATATGACATTCCGTATACTATTTGCCGATTTACCAATGTATACGGCATAGGTGAAAAGTATGATGATCCTAAAAAAGCCTGGCTGAATTATTTTATTATGGGAGCAATAAAAGGCCAAAAGGCAAATATTTATAATGGTGGAAATTTTTTGCGTGACTATATTTATATAGAAGATGTAATTGATGCATTAATTTTTATCGAACAAAAACAAATAAATGATACTTTTTTGGTAGGATTTGGCAAACCTGTTAAATTTATGGATATGATTGATTATGTATTGGAACATACCGGAAATAAAATAAAAGTTGGAACAATTGATCCGCCAGCTTTTCACCAGGCAGTGGGAATAAAAAATTTTGTGGCTGATACCAAAAAGATTAATTCTTTGGGCTGGAAGGCAAAAATAGATTACAAAGAGGGTTTAAGACAAATTATTGATCATTATATTACCTTGCAAAATTAATTTAGGTATGAAATAATAATTATTATTCATAATTAATTGTAGATAAAATTAAAATTATGGCAAAAGAAGAAAAAGAATATTACGGCGTTCATAACAAATCCGGGCAGTTTATTCCAGGAAAAGACAAAGTTTTTTATGCACAAGCCGTATATAGTGATGATGAAATTAATGCTGTTGTTAAATGTTTAAAAAAAGGCTGGCTTGGAATGGGTGCGACCACCGCTGAATTTGAACAAAAAGTTGCAGATATTTTAGGTAAAAAATTTGGATTGGTGGTAAACTCCGGTTCATCGGCAACTTTTTTAGCAATGAAAATTGCCAATTTACCTGAAGGAAGCGAAGTAATTACTCCGGCCTGCACTTTTTCAACGACTTTCAGCGCGATTCTTTTAAATGGTTTAATACCGGTTGTCTGTGATTCTTATTTGGGCAATTACAATATTGATTTATCAAAGCTGGAAAGCATGCTTTCAGCCAAGACCAAGGCGGTACTTGTACCTCATACTTTGGGTAATTTAAATGATATGGAATTTTTATCCAAATTTTGCAAAGAGCTTAATCTTTATTTAGTTGAAGACAGTTGCGATACAATAGGCGGAAAATTTGCCGGCCAGCCGGCCGGGGCATTCGGTGATGTTACTACCTGCAGCTTTTACGCTTCTCATCATATTACAGCAGCCGGCGGCGGGGGAATACTTTGCATGTCAGATCCAAAGTTAAGAAAAACAGCATATGCTTACCGCGAGTGGGGCAGGGCGGCAATGGACGACAGCGAAAATCTTGAAGATAGGTTTACAACGGAATTAACTGGCGTTTCATATGACAGAAAATTCACATATACTCATCTTGGTTTTAATTTGAAGCCGGTTGAAGCGATGTTTGCTTTTGGCTTGGTGCAGCTGGAAAAACTGCCGGAAATTATCGAAATCAGAAAAAGGCATTTCAATGCCTTAAGGGATTTTCTTAAACAATATGAAAAATATTTTATTTTGCCAGAAGAACATCCCAAAGCAGAATCAACATGGCTGGCTTTTCCGTTAACAATTCGTGACGGTGCTCCATTCAAGCGCTTTGAGCTGATTAAATATTTGGAAGACCATAATATCCAAACCCGATTGTTATTTGCCGGAAACATATTAAGGCATCCAGGCTATAAGGATGCCCCTCATCGGATAGTCGGTGAACTTAAAAATGCCGATAAAATTATGAATGATGCATTGGTTATTGGCGCTCATCACGGCATGACAAACGGGATGATTGACTATATTAAAGAGACTTTTGCCTCATTTTTTAAAAAATATTAAGAGATAAATTAAAGCCCCAAAAAAATATAATTTTGGGGTTTTATTTATAAGTAAGTTTTTTAAAAATTTATAATAATTTATTAATATGATATTTTTTTATCGGCCTTTTGAGCTCAATATTGTTTTTATCGTTTTTAGCGTAATGCTCAAATCCAAAGCCAATGATCTATTTTTAATATAGTATAAATCATACTGCAGTTTTTCCAAGCTTTCCTGTTTTGATCCGCCGTAAGCGGGTCCCGCAACTTGCGCCCAGCCGGTTAATCCCGGTTTGACAAGCAATCTTTCTTTGTAGAAAGGTATTTCTTTTTCCAGCTCCTCGACAAATTCAGGACGTTCCGGCCTTGGGCCAATTATGCTCATTTCATTTTTTAGAACATTAATAAGTTGGGGAATTTCGTCAATTCTTGTTTTTCTGAAAAATCTCCCAGCCTTTGTTACTCTTAAATCATTTTTTGCCGCCCATTGCGGTCCATTAATCTCCGCATTGCTTATCATTGTTCTGAATTTTATTGCCTTAAATATTTTGCCGTCTTTGCCGGTTCTTATTTGAGTGAAAAATATCGGTCCCTTGCTTCCCAATTTTATTATCAGGGCAATTAAAGGAAAAAATGGCAACATGATAATAAGCATAATAATTGAAAAGCAGACGTCGTAAAATCTTTTTGTTGTTTCATATAGCTTTTTGTTGTTTTCGCTTAAGTTTTCCAAAAACCAGATTTGTTCTATTTTGGTGACAGGGATTTTGCCGGTTATTTTTTCATAGAAATTTGCGATATCAAAAAAATTTATTTGCAAAGGCAGACAATGAAACAAGTTTTTTGCTAAATTGGCATTTTCGCGCGGGTGTATTGTTGAAACTATTGTATTAATATTTTTTTCTTGGCATATTTTTTTTAAATCCTCAAAATTGTTATTCAATGCAATGTCTTCAAATCCTTTAGGGGCGGAAATTTCTCCACCAATTATCAGCGCCTTAAGATTAAATCCAAGTTGAGGTTTTTTTCTGATTTCTTCCGTTATTTCATTGACTAGTTCATTGAAGCCTATTATCGCCAGGCTGTTGATATTCAAGGAGGAAGTGGCAATATTAAATAACAGATGCCATATATATGTCAGGCCGCCGTTTATCAGGGCGAATATAAGTAAAACTCTTTGCGGCTTGATATTGAATATGTTGTTTTGTCCGATATAAAAAAATACAACCGCAATAAGGCTGCTTATTAAAACACTTCTAAAAATGCGGATTAATAAATTAATCCGGCTTTGGCTGTAATTTATTTCGTATAAGTCATCAATGTAAAAAACTATCAGCCAGACTGCAAATACCAATGTGAAAGGCCAAAAATTCATATCCCAAAGCGATCGGCTTAATTCATTTTGATATCTGAGTATTAAAGTTAAAAATAATGAAAAATAAAGGATTATAACATCCCCGAGAATTAAAAGATATTTTTTTTTGCTAATCAGTGCAATATTATTCATTATGGCTAATTATAGTCTATTTTTTATCAATTTGTCAATTATACATCTTGAATAATATGTTATTAGTTGCTATAATAATATTGTTTTAATATTATGTTTTTTGAAGAAAAAAAAGAGAAAATTGCTTACTATTTAGCGCTTTTCATAAAATTAGGCGTTTTTTTTATTTTATTTTTGCCCATGGTGATGAATAGCGAATTCTTCTTTCCTTTTGTTGTACCAAAAAACATTTTTTTTAGGATTGCCGTAGAAATTATTTTTGCATCTTATCTGCTATTAATCTATTTTAAGCCGGAATTCTTTCCGCGCTTCAATAATGTAGTCTGGGCGGTTTTGGCTTTTTTTGGATTTACATTTATTTCAACTTTTAGCGGAATCAGCGTTTATTTGAGTTTTTGGGGAAATTATGAAAGGATGGGAGGATTTTTTCATTACCTTCATCTTTTGGCTTATTTTTTGGTTTTGGTAAATATTATTAGAAAAAGGCAAGACTGGCATCTTTTTTTGTCTTTCTCGATTTTTATAAGCACCTTGATGTCTTTTTTGGCATATGCTCAGTGGCTTGAAATACCTTTTTTGCTTCAATCCTCAGGCGGAACACGCCTTTCAGCCACTATAGGAAACCCGACTTATCTTGCCGCCTATTTGATATTTAATCTATTCTTTATTATTTATTTTTTATTGAAACAAAAAGACTTTAAAATTAATCTTTATTTCTACGGCTTTTTATTTTTTGATGCGTTATTGATTTTTGGTGGGATATTGGCTAAATTTTTTGCTTCAATGGATTTTGGTAGCCTCAATTTTTTAAAAATCTCGCTTATTAAGGATAGTTTAAGCTATCCGATGCTATTTTTTATTTTCTTGTTATTTCAAGTATTAATTTCTTTGGTTTGGTTTTTCCGTTTCAAGAAATATTCAATTTCCACATTGCTTTGGGTAATATTTATTTTTCAGCTCTGGATATTTTTGAATACTAAAACTAGAGGAGCGATCTTGGGATTTTTAGTTGCAGCTACTTTCTTTTCTTTTGTCTTATATTTTTATCATAGTAAAAAGATGCAAAAGATTGTTTATGGGCTGTTTGGAATTTTTTTGTTTTTATTCCAGCTTTTTGCTTATAAATACGGAGAATTGACCGCATTAAGTTTAGGAAAAAATAATCTTAAGTTTATAAGCGATTTCGGGGTAGTTTTAAAAAGAATTTCAGGACAAACTGCACTTATTGGATTTTACTTAAGCCTGTTGGCCGTTTGTTTTGTTGGAATTTATTTTTTGAAAAATAAAAATAAAAAAATAATAGTTTCTTTGCTTTTATTTTTTTTGCTGTTTAGTCCGGCTTTTTTAATTTTTAGCAAAAATTCTTCTTTTGTCAAAGATAGTCAAACGTTAAGCCAGTTTGCCGATTTTTCAAAAATTGAAGATATTACCACTCAATCAAGGCTGCTTACCTGGGAGGCAAGTTGGAATGGCTGGATTGAGAATCCAAAAGCATTTTTAGTCGGTTATGGGCCGGAAAATTATTATTATGTGTTCAACAAGTATTTTCCGGTAGAGATATATAAAGATGCGGGTTCGCAAATTTGGTTTGACCGGCCTCACAATATTATTTTTGACGTTGCCACGACAACCGGTTTTTTCGGTCTTGTTTGTTACTTAGCCATTTTATTTTTTGTAATTTTTAATTTAATAAATTTTTATTATAAAAACAAATCAATCAGTAAAACTTGGCTTTTAATATCATTATTAATTGCTTACTTTATTCAGAATTTATTTGTTTTTGACACCCTAAATACTGAAATTTTATTTTTTTTGCTATTGGCTTTAATTTGTTTTGAAACCAATTTTAAAAAAAATGAAAATGATGCAAGAAAAACGTATTCATTAAAAAATTTCAGCTTCGTTTATCCGATAATCTCCGCAGTTATTATATTTTTTGGGCTCGTTGTTAATATAAATACGGCCAAAGCCAATCTTCTACTGGTAGATGCCATTCATCCGACAAAAATATCCAAGCATTGTTCGGAAAAAATCGATTGTTTTCAATTGGCGATTGACCAGTCAATAGTGGGACGATTTGAAGCCAGACAGCAATTAGCAAGTTACAGTATAAATATTTTAGCCGATAAAAATATTTCAGATGCTTTGAAAATAAATGCGATAAATTATGCCACCAGTGAACTGGAAAAAAGCGTTTCTGAAGAGCCGCTCAATGTGCGGCATTACATTTTTTTAAGCGGCCTTTATAATGCCACGGCTCAGATAAATAAAGCTAATATTCAAAAAAGTATCAATTTAATGACTAAGGCAATTGAACTCAGCCCTGCTCGGCCGCATATATATTATGATTTGGGACGGTCTTATATTTATGCCGGCGATTTTGATAATTCCCTGAAATACTTTCAAAAAGGAGTTAATTTGGCGCCAAAGGTAATTGATGGCCATTGGAACATTTTGACAACATATATTATCTTTGATAAGGATGATTTATTTAAAGGATACTTTCAAAAAATGCAAAAAGAGCTTGATTGGAAGCTTTCAGTTAATGATTATAAGAAGCTTGTGGGACTGTTTCAGATAAAGCAAAATTATGATAAAATGATTGAGATGCAGCTGGAGGTGGTGAAATTGGAGCCAAATTTTGAAAATTATAAAAATTTGATAATTCTTTACGCAAAAGCAAAAAAAACCGGTGAAGCCAGGTCGGTGATCGATGAAGTAAAAAAAATAAATAAGGCTGCTGGCGACGAGCTGGAAAAAATCTTAACTGAATTAAAATAATCAAAATAAAGTGAAATTAAAAAAAACATCATTTTTATCATTATTTGTTTTTGTCATTTTTTTTATTAATGGCACTGTTTTATCCGCCGCCGAAAATGAAGATTTCAAATCAGGTGAAGTTTTAATTAAATTTAAAGATAATTCGGAAATATACAAAGTTGAGTTTTCAAAAAGCGTTGATGTCAATAAAATAGTGAATGAATACAAAAATATCAAGGAGATAGAATATATTGAGCCAAATTATATTTTAAAGTCAGCCGCTTTTCCGAATGATCCGGATTATGAGCTTCAATGGTACCTTAAGCCGATTAATGCCAGGGATTTCTTGATTAAAGAATCTCTTTTAAGGGAACAGGAAAAGAATAACATAAAGCCAATTATTGCAATTTTAGATACCGGAGTTGATTTAGACCACCCTGACTTGAAGGAAAAAATTTGGATAAACCAAAAAGATATAAAAAATAACGGATTTGACGATGATAAAAACGGCTATATTGATGATATATCTGGCTGGAATTTTGTTGAAAATAATTCAAATTCAAACCCTTCGCTGGAGTATGCTTTTGAAGAAAATGCCGTAAAACACGGTACTATTGTTTCAGGAATTGCAGCGGCAGCCACCAATAACAGCCAGGGAATTACCGGAGTTGGCAGATTTGCCCAAATAATGCCTTTAAGAGTTTTAGATAGCAACGGAACAGGAGATGTATATTCAGTAATAAGGGCAATTGATTATTCAATTAAAAACAAAGCCGACGTCATAAATATGAGTTTTGTCGGTGATACTTATAGCCAAACTTTTTATGACGCAATAAAGAGGGCATATAGCAGCGGAATTTTAATAGTGGCTGCGGCCGGTAATACGGATCCCAATGTTAACGGTATTAATTTAGATGAAATTAAGCATTATCCGGTTTGTTACGACGGTGAAAATGGCGAAAACATGGTTATTGGAGTTGCGTCTGTTGGTAAAAATTTTGTAAAATCAGGCTTTTCCAATTACGGCGGATGTATTGATTTAGTTGCGCCCGGTGAAGATTTCTATTCAACACAGGTTTATCATCCGAGTATCTACGGGTTTGAAAAATATTATGGCGGATTTTGGTCAGGAACTTCTTTATCCGCTCCTTTGGTAAGCGGAACACTGGCAACAATTAAGGCCTTGCGTCCCAACTTGAGCGCAGAGCAAATAAAAGATTTAGTTTTAAAGAGTGCTACGGATATTAATCAGTATAATTTGGATTATAAAGGAAAACTTGGCAGCGGAATGCTTGACTCGATTAAATCTTTAGAAAATATATTAGGCAATACGCCGGATGTCTTAGGCTATACTGGAAAAAACAGTTATATTGTTGCCGGACTTGGGTTTGGCTCGCATCCGCAGATTAAAATTCTAAAGCCGGATGGTTCTGTTTTTAAAGCATTCTATGCCTACAGTCCGAGTTTTTCGGGACTTATCAACGTTGCCGTGGGAGATGTGAACGGTGATGGCAAACAAGAAATTGTTACTTCGCCCGGTTCTGGCGGCGGACCTCATATAAGAATTTTTAATATTGAAGGCCAGCCTATTTCTCAGTTTTTTTCTTTTCAGGAAAGCTTTCGGGGAGGGATAAATGTAGCCACCGGAGATATTAACGGTGATGGAATATCTGAAATTATAGTCGGAGCCGGCAAAGGCGCAGAACCGATAGTTAAAATTTTTGACTATAAAGGAAATTTATTAAGCAGTTTTTTGGCTTATAATAAAAATTTTAACGGAGGAGTAAAGGTGGCAGCCGGAGATATGAATAAGGATAAAAAAGATGAAATAGTTACTGGCCCAGGTCCGGGCGGCGGTCCTCATATCAGGATTTTTAATCCAGATGGTTCGCTTTTTTCGCAGTTTTTTGCCTTTGATCAGTACGTGACAAAAGGAATAAATATTGCCTGCGGTGATCTTCACGGAGACGGCCAGGCGGAAATAATAGTTGCTTTGGAAAAAGATTCATTGCCGATAGTGAAAATATTCAATTACCAAGGCGTAAAGCTTAATAATTTTTATGCTTATGAATCTTTGTATAACGGATTGCATTTGGCAATCGGTGATATTGACGGTAATAAGATTGCTGAAATAATAACCGGAATCGGTTTTGGAGGGAAGCCGGAAATCAAGGCTTTTGATTTCTTTGGCAAGAATAAATTGAATTTTTTGGCGTACAACGAGAGCTATAAAGGAGGAATAAGGCTTGGAGTAATTAATTATTAGCCAAAAATGAATATTAATAAATTACCATTTTTTAAATTAAATGAATTCAGGCAATTTATTAAATTTTGTGTTGTTGGAACAATTGCCGCCGCAATTAATTTTTTTATCTTATATTCTTTTACTGAATGGCTGAATTTATGGTATGTGATTTCAGCTTTAAGCGGCGGAATAATTTCGGCGATATGGAATTTCTTGGCGAATAAATTTTGGACATTTAAAAACCTGGAATCCGGCAAAAAAGCAGTCAGACAGACTATAAAGTTCTCTATAGTGATTAGCCTTGGAGTCGGGCTTAATACCATGATTATTTATATTTTTACCGATTTCTTCGGGGTTGACTATCGGATATCCTGGGTACTTGCCACCGGTATTGTTTTGTTTTGGAATTTCGGCTTAAATAAATTATGGACATTCAGGACTCAGGAAAAAATAAATGGTTAATTTGTGTTTTTCTTTATTTTAAGCTATAATTTAGTCAATTATTTCGTCAATAAAGGGTATTGACCGCAAAGCAAGTCGCCGACGCGACAAAGCCGCTTTGGCGACGAAGCGCTTTGGGGGGTATTAAACCCTTTGATCGCTCCCTTTTCACGATACGATTCATATATTAAGACCTGTGCCGTATCGGCTTAACTAGATCCACACCTATTTTACTGATCACTGTTTTGATTAAATAATCTATTTAATAACTGTAGAAAAAATTAATTATGAAAATGATTAATGAGTAAAATAGGTGCGGGACTCTCGCCCTACTTCGCCAATAAATTATAAATATATTATGCCAAAAAGAGCAATTTTTGAGAAAAAAAACGTATTAATAACTGGAGGGGCTGGTTTTATCGGTTCTCATCTTTGTGATGAGCTGACTAAGAGTAGTAAAGTTATATGTATTGATAATTTTATTTCCGGAGATGAAGCTAATATTGACCACTTGCTGCAAAATCCAGATTTTCAGTTTATCAAGCATGATGTCAATAATGCTTTTGATCTTGAGTCTTTTCCGGAACTTGATAAATTTAGAATAAAATTTCAGGGTGTTCAGGAAATTTATCATTTAGCCTGTCCGACTTTGCCAAAGGATTTTGAAAAAAATACAATTGATACAGTATTGGCAAACTCTGTTGGGATAAAAAATGTTTTGGATTTAGCGGTAAAATATAAGGCAAAATTTCTTTTTGCTTCTTCTCCGGTTATTTACGGACCAAGAAATAATGATAATTTTTACTTTAAGGAAGATTATAAGGGGATTGTCGACCATTTAAGTCCAAGGGCATGTTATGATGAAGGTAAAAGGTTTGCGGAGACTTTGACTATGACTTACGGGGCTAATTATAATCTAGATGTAAAAATTGCCAGAATTTTCAGGACATATGGCCCAAGGATGATGCTTCGGTCAGGCCAAATGATTCCTGATTTTGTATATAATGCCTTGGAAAATAAAGATTTAGTGGTCTTTGGCAATGAAAATTTTTCTTCATCATTCTGCCATGTCTCTGATATTGTCCAAGGGCTTATAAAATTCATGAACAGCGGGGAATTCGGTCCGTTTAACTTCGGCAGCGATTTGGAATATAAGATTGTGGATGTTGCTAAAAAAATAATTCAACTAACAGAATCAAAATCCAAAATTGTTTTCAGTGATTCATTGCTTTTTATGACTCCTTTGGGTCTGCCGGATCTTTCGTTTGTGAAGGAAAGATTGAGCTGGTTTCCGATTGTTTTACTTGAAGATGGAATTGAAGGGGCAATAGATTATTTTAGGGCTTATAAATACAATTTAAAGCCGGCAAGCAAGCTAAAGCAGCTGCTGGATAATGAGCTTGGCTAGAAGCAACTGTTATTTATGAAGGTTATTATAGTTATTGCCGCCTACAATGAAGAAAAAGTGATTGATAAGGTAATTAAATCGGTCTTGGCCAAGGTTGACGAGGTGGTTGTGGTTGATGACGGTTCAAGCGATCAGACATTTGGTATTGCTAAAGAATCGGGAGCAATAGTTTTACGCCATTTTTTAAATCGCGGCCAGGGTGCAGCTTTGCAGACTGGCATTAATTTTGCCTTAAGCTTGGGAGCTGATATTATTGTGACATTTGACGCTGACGGGCAGTTTGACCCTGATGAAATTGAAAAAATAATAAAGCCTTTGCTTTTGGGTGAATTTGACGTATCATTAGGCTCGCGTTTTTTAGAAAGTAAAAGCGAAGTTCCGCAATTAAAGGGCGTAATTTTAAAATTAGCGGTTATGGTAACGAAAATTTACACCGGTTTGTCAATTACAGATGCCCATAACGGCTTTCGGGCAATTTCAAAAAAAGCAGCAGGGCTGATAAAAATTAGGCAGGACGGCATGGCTCATGCATCAGAAATTATCGAACAAATTAGAAAGCATAATTTAAAGTTTACGGAAGTTCCGGTCACCGTTAAATACACTGATTACTCATTAAAAAAAGGCCAAAAAATCTCGAATTCTTTTAAAATAGTTTGGGATTTAATTCTTGGCCGCATTACAAAATGATTATTAAGGCGGCGATAATTTTATTTATTTTGTTTGTCTTGTGGCGGACTTTTTTGCGTTATAAGCATAAAGACATTACTGTCCGCGAATTTTTTATTTGGCTTATTTTTTGGCTATTGGTTACAATTGCCACTTTGGCACCTAAAAAGACCGATATAATTGCACAATGGCTAGGAGTAGAGCGAGGCGCGGATTTATTGGTATATATATCAATTATTGTCCTGTTTTTTGTCGTTTTTAAGATTATTGTAAAACTGGAAAAAATCGACAAAGACATCACTGAAGTTGTCCGAAAAACTGCATTGGAAGAAAACAGAGAACAGAAAACAGAGAACAGAAAATAGTGTTAGTATAATGCTGATTTCTAATTTTTGTTTTCTGATATCTATAATTTATGGAAAGTAAAGTATTGATTATCATTCTAAACTATAACGGCGCGGAATATATCCGCGATTGTTTTTTTAGCCTGCAGAATATTAATTATCCCAGAGATTTATTTAAGATTTTAGTGATAGACAACGCATCAACTGATAATTCAGTTGAAATGATTGAAAAATCATGGCCTGACATTAATATTATAAAAAATGAGAAAAATTTCGGGTTTACTGTTGGGAATAATGTTGGATTTAAATATGCCGTTGATAATAATTTTGACTATGTTTATCTGTTAAATCAGGATACGGCAGTTGAAGCTGATTTTTTGATTGAAGCCGTAAAGCTTGCTGAAACTGATCAAAGCATTGGCGCCGTCCAATCAAAACTTTTACTTTTTCAGAGCAAAAAAATAAATAGCATTGGAAATGAAATTCATTTTTTGGGATTTGGCTATGCCGGAGGTTATCAAATGCCGGATAAGGAAATGGCAGTCAAAGAAATCACTTATCCGTCCGGCGCAGCAGTTCTTGTAAGTGTAAAGGCTTTAAAAGAAGTTGGTTTTTTTAATGAAGAATTTTTTGCTTACCATGAAGATACCGATTTGGGCTGGCGGCTCTGGCTATGCGGCTATAAAGTATTGCTCGCCCCGAATTCCGTTGTTTATCATAAATATGAATTTTCCCGATCAATAAAAAAATATTATTATATGGAGCGAAATCGTTATTTGATTATGCTTCAGAATTATAAGATGGCGACAATTTTTTTACTTTTACCTGCCTTAACGGCCATGGATATAGCCATGTTTTTTTATTCTTTTTTGGGAGGGTTTTGGAAAGAAGAATTTAAAGTTTACGGTTATTTTTTTAAGCAGAAATCCTGGGATAATATTTTAAAGTCGAGGCAGGATATTTCGGCAAAAAGAAAAATCAAAGACAGGGAAATAATAAAAAGATTTACCGGTAAAATTGAATTTCAGGAAGTACAAAATCCGCTACTTAAATATATTGCTAATCCGATTTTTAATTTATATTGGCAGATTGTTAAGCGTTTGATTTGGTGGTAGTTTCTATGTAAAATAAAGAGATCAAAAAAGCAAAAAAACAATAAAGCATTAAAACAAATATATAGTCAAGGATAACTGTGCAACCTTGACTTTTTATGTTTTTTTTGATAAGATAAAGTGTTCTTGTGTCAATAACTGATGCGAGAAAAATCGAACGTTACAAAATAGGAGAAGAAATAATGAGAATTAAAAGCGTTGCTGTAATAACCCCGGTCTATAATGAACCGGCTGATTTAATTCGAAAATTGGTTGAGACGGTTGAAAGGAAAAAGCCATTGCTTAGGCAAAACAACGTTGGTCTTAATCATTTTTTTCTCGATGATGGCGCAAGGGATTTTCCCGATGAATTTTTGCGTAAAAGGCTTGTTTGCCACGAGCAAAATCAGGGTTTGGCAAAAACTCTTATTGACGGTTATCAGGCAATTACCAAAATTGCTTTAAGTCATGATTTAGTTATTAAGATGGACTGTCAGGAACATGACCCTGATAAAATTTTTGACATTATCTCATTTTTTTCCTCAACAGATATTCAGGCGCTTTTTTTGCCGGTTTATTATTGGGTGAAAGGCCAGCCTAAACCCTCAATGAATGAAATTTTGAATGAAATTGGAATTTTTTCCGATTCGCTTTGTCCGATAAGAAAAGACAAGGTATTGGAAATTTATAACCAGAAATTTCCTTTAGGCTATCAAGCTTTTAGCTTAAGTGCTCTTAAGGCAATTTTGCCGAGATTTGAAAAGGGATATCGGTTGTTTGAGGAAAATTACGGCAAGCCTTCGTGGGGTTTTGACTTGTTGTCAATAATTTTAGCTGCTCAATTTTGCGGGGATATTGAATTTATTTTCGGCGGCTGGATGACACCATGGGAAGAAAATCGGCCTTTGAAAAAAATTGAAGAGCAAGCAAAGAGAGCTGCAATGATTATTGATATTGCCAAGAAATTAGGCTGTAAAATAGCCTAGACTGCAAGCCTAGACTATTTTTGCTTCTATTATGCGAGCAGTTGTTAAATTAAACAGCTGCTTTTTTAAAATATTATGCTTTCCAAAGCCCATGTAGGTTGCAGTATTCTCGAGCAGTTACAGTTTCTGCATTAATGCAAAATTCAGCAGTCGGTTCATCGCCCGGTTTAAGGAATTTTTTATATGACTTGCCGTCTGCAATAATTTCAATCCATTCAATATAGTGTTTTTCTTCCATCGGGTGAGCGACAGTACCAACAGTAACTTTGATGCCATTTTCAGTTTTTTCAATTACTGGCACATGCTTTTCCAAGGCGGCGTCAACTGTATTTTCCTGCTGCAGCTTCATCGGTTGGCCGCAGCAGACAAGTTCTCCTGCTCCAGGATGGACCATTTCAACGATATTGCCGCAAATGTTGCATTTATAAATTTGGTTTTGTGAGGTCATAGTTTAGTAAATTAGGTAGTTAGGATGTTAGTAAGTTTATAAGTTAGTAAACTAGGAAGTTAATTTTTGACAAATAGTCCACACCAGCAGCGGCCAAGCTTTTCCCAATTATCTTGAGCCTTAAAATTGCAGGGGCAGATCAATTTTAGGTCAGTTTCACGAGTGCCGTCACGCAAGCGGCAAGGGCATAAGCTCAAGCCGTATTTTTTCTTATTGACCAATATGCCATCAGCTAAAGCATCAACATGAGTAGAATCAGGGTTTAATGCAAAATCCTTATTCTGACTGAAGCTTGCCCATTTTTTTATTATATCATCTTTTTTAGTCATAAAATTTTATTATTCCATTATTTTTAAGGCTTCATCTTTTTCTATTTCTACATAAGCGTTTTCCGCCTTACAAGTAGGGCAGATTTGTGGTCCGGCAATGCCAAAATGAATATCATTGCAGACATTACAGCGGAAATATTTTTTGTTGGTCATATTTTTTTTCTTATTTTTTAAGCTTTATTATTATAACACATTTTAAACGGGAAAAACAGTATTTTTAGAGGTATCGCGGAGTTTTTAAAACATATGCCTGCCATTTTTCTTTAAAGCAATCTTTTAGGTGTTTTTCTTCGGCTAAAACCATTTCATGGTGAGTGTATACCATATAAATGAATAAAATTACATTGTAAAAAGAAAAGGAATACAAAATGCAGGCTAAGCCGAAAAGGTATGCTCCTAAATGCATCGGATTTCTGGTTAAAGAATATATATTTTTTGTTTTTAAATCTTTTGGTTTTTCCGACAAGCCCGGCCTTAGTGCTTCTGACATTTCCAAGTGAGAAAAATGAAGCATTATTCCTGACATTATAACTAAAGGAATAATTAAATAATTTATAAACTGAGGCAAAAAGAAAGTTAAAGGAGCAATTCTAAAAACCTGCATTAAAGCAATAATCCATTGAGTCCACAAAGCGAGTTTTCCCGTATAAAAAAGCCAGGGCTTAATCGACGGTCTGCCCCAAAGGCCGTTTTTGTTTTTAAGCTGAATTAAAATTATTCTTGCTACATGAAATAACATTAAACAAAGCCAAATTGCAATTGTTATATCGGTTATTTTATCCATAAATATCAGATATGGCGGCTTTAAGCCGCCATATAGAAAGTTATACTTTATTTGAAATTCTGATTATTTTCCTTTGATCCATCTTTCAAATTCTTGCCCGGGTTTAGATCCCAAGCGCTTATTAAACCATTCATCGGCAATTTCTTGTTCAGTCATTCTAAAAAGCGATTTTTTGACGCTTAATTTGCTTACTAAATGATCTGTTTGTTTTTCATTTTCGGCTTGGCCTGATAACGCTTTTCCAATTCTTTCTTCGCCTAAAAGCGGTCCATATTTTTTTATCAATTCTAATTCTTTTTGTTTTCCTTCTTCCAGCCAAGATTTTAAGTTTATTTCTGGCACTTCGGCAACTCTTAATACATTTTCGTAATTTTCCCATAAACGGATAATTTCATCAGCACAGGCGATTTCCAGCGATCTTTGATAATCTTTAAATTTTTCCGGATTGGTTTGAACATCATGAATTGCCGCTGCCTTTGCCATATTTACTTCACGATCATCCCATCTGACATTCTCTTTGAAGCCGCTGTTTGGCCGATTAATAACTTCCTTAAATCTCATTACAAATTCAGCTACATTGTTTACGTCAATATTGCCATCTGAATCGCGTACCGGAGAAGGGGGAAATTCGGTGTAAACTTCTTCATAACATTTTAGTATTGTTTGTTTTTGCTCCATTGGAACATTTTTTATTTCTGCCATCAGTTCTTGACGATTTTTATCGCCGATTTGTCTTGTTTCTTCTCTTCTTTTTACTTCTTCGGCGGCGCGCTCTTCCTGAGGGGTTTTAGGAAAATTTAATCCTCCAGTAAATCTTCTTTCTGACATAGTTTTGCTAGTTAATTATTATTCAATATTATCTTATCATAATTTATTGAACATGTCATTATAAATATATTTAGGGATAACGTTATATTCTAAATAGAAATGCGACATAGAATGATATAATTACAAGGTATCAA
>CAZHUO010000003.1:0-64621 GCA_964535715.1 uncultured Gammaproteobacteria bacterium
GGGATGAAAACACCGAAGGAATTTGCTATGTCGCATTTGACATGAAAGAGAACGTGGGGTGGACATTTTTTGAAAAATGTGCTATTATGCTTTGTTGCCTGAATTTGGTATAATTTAGGTGGTTCTTTTAATGAAGTTTGTCGCAACTACAACCCTATAGGAGGAGTCAAAATGAACGGAACTGTGTCAGTTAAACAGTCTGTCAAAACGGCTCCTTCAGTTCAGGGAGCCGTAAAGAAACGCAGCTGGCTGAAAGCCGTAAAGCTACACGTCAGGCGCATTGCCATTGAGATGTTGAATCTCTTGATCAACCATGATTTGTTGTTCTGGTTGGTTGGGGTGATCAACAAGAGGATTGACCTGATCGAATCCGTATTCCTGGTCTATCCGGCGAATGAGAAATATGCGCTGGCGTATGTGTACCCATGTCGTCTACCAAAGGTAAAGTGGAATCCCATCCCCGGCGGACTGTTGTGGCAAAACGGTAAGTTGACCGTAATGTTCATGATCTCCGCCACTAATGGCCAATTCACTGATCCGCAGAATACGGAAAATCTCCGTCGAATGTCCGATCGAATGGAAAGACTGCGCCGGTTGTTTGGTGCCAGAAGAAAGACATTCGCCGGAATCGTACCCGGAGTTCTGTGTTCAAGGAGAATCATTAGAGAAGCTCCGGAAGCGGATTTAACCGCCCAGGCGGTTCGCCAGGCAATCGATTCGGTGAAAGCCGAAGAGTCACTTGGCGACGAGGTGCCGATCATTGTTCTTGGAGGCAGAGGTTTCATTGGCCGTCGGGTGGTTAAACTGCTTGAAACCTCAAACGTCTTCAGCATTGATTCGTCAGACGGTCAGGGCAGCAAGGATTGGCCAGACCACCTTCACGGACGGCGAGTCATCGTGATCAACATCACTCTCAATAATGCCCTTAAGGATTACCTTGACGTAATCTGGCCGGGTACGGTGGTGATTAACGAGGTCTATCCTGAACCGAACTCGGCTATTCTGGAGAGGCTGAAGAACAACGGCTGCAGTTGCTATCACGTGGTTGGTGTCGGTGCCAACTCCATTCCGTCTTTCCCGGCGGCTTATCATGGAGCGATTCCTTGTTGTGCGGCTTGGCCTTCGCCAGAAATGAAGGTCGTCGTGCGAAGAATCGTTTGACGGGCGGGTGTCTTTTCGAAGATGCCCGTCTTTTTTATTAATTTAAAATGTTGTATAATAAGGATATATTAGTAAAATATGAGCATACTTTTTGATAAAATTAACATTTTATTGCTAATTACCGCTTCATTAAATTTTTTCTTAGGGTTTATTATTTTTTTTAATGGCCGTAACAAAAAGATTAATATTGTTTATACTTTAAATATTGTAACAATTATCAGCTGGGTTTTAGGGATGGTTTTATACCGCTCAGCTCCTTTAGAAACAAGCCTATTTTGGTGTACCATTTTATATATTGCACCAACCTTGATTGCCGGCAGTTTCTTATATTTTACTTATATCTTTCCAACAAAAATCGATCAAAATGTTCCCCTGAAGAGTGCCGTGATATTTTTGATAAATGCAATAATTATAATAATGTTAGCATGGCCTGGGTTGATCATTAAAGCGGTTAACATTAATCCTGGATTTGAAAAAGAAATTATATTTACCAAAGTTTATTGGTTTTATTTTTTATATATTGCCGGATTTTTTTCTTATGGTTTTCAAAGGCTATTTTTGCGGTATTTAAAGAGTGCCGGGATAGAGCGCCTGCAAATTCTTTATTTTTTATTGGGATATGCCATAGCTTCCAATTTAGCATTTGTGACTAATTTGATAATGCCATGGATAGGTTATTTCTTTTTGAATTGGCTCGGTCAAGTATTTACAGTGGCTATGGTTGGATTTACTACATATGCCATTCTTCGTTATCGCCTGATGGATATTCGTATTGTCGCTAGGAAACTTTTTATTTATATTGGAATTGCCGGCTTTACTTACGGCATTTTTTATTTTTTGATCTGGGTTTATAACCATGCGTTTGGAAGTGTATTTTCTTCAGCTTCATATATCACTGGTTTGGTTGTGGCTCCACTCTTTGTTTTGGCATTTTATAGTTTGGATAGATATTTAAAGATTTTTGCAAACAAATATCTTTTTGTTTCTCTGTATAATTATCAAGATACTATAAGTAAACTAACCAACAAACTGAATTATTATATTGATCTTAATGAAATTATAGACTTGATTGTTGATACTATCAAAAAAACAATGCAATTAGATCGTGCTGGTGTTTTATTGGTTAATTCACAAACAAATCCGACTAAATATCAAATTGCCAAAGTGATTGGTTTTAATCGTCAAAACGGTATTTCATTGGTTCAAGATAATTTTCTTACAAAGTATTTGTCCAAAACACAGAAACTATTGGTTAGAGATGAACTTAATTTTTTAGCTAGAAATTTTAAAACCATTGAGGAAAAACAAAATTTTGAGAAACTGTATGATCATATGAAGCATATTGAAGCGTCTATATGCCTACCCTTAATGAGCAATAAGAAATTGATTGGCATTATCGTCTTAGGGTCAAAAGTATCAGGTGATGCCTACAGCAAGGAAGATTTGGAATTACTAAATACACTTGCCAATCAGGCCGGTATTGCCGTTGACAATGCCAGACTTTACAAAGAGGTTCAGGATTTCAGTAAAACTTTAAAGCAAAAAGTTAATGAGCAGACCAAAGAAATTAAAACCCAAAGCAAAGATATTGAGGAAAAAAACAATTACCTTCAGGAATTACTTAACATGAAAACCGATTTTTTGCGGGTAGTAAACCATCAATTAAATACGCCTTTGGCGGTAATGAAAGGTTATTTTTCCATGATGGAAGAAGGATCGTATCCGAAAGAAAAAGCGATGAAATCGGTCAAAGGCGGGTTGGAAAGAATCAGTTCAACGGTGTCCGACTTCTGGGATGCCTATGAGCTTGAAGGCGAAAGAATGAATATGGAGCCGCAAAAAACCGATATCACCGAAATCGTCAACCATTTGATTCCGGAAAAGCAGAAGCTGCAGTTGGCTCAGGAAAGAAATTTGGAAGTATCGGTTAAAAAGCCGGATTTTTCCGCCAGAGGCGGATCCGCCTTTGGCGGAAAAATACCCATTGTTTGGTGCGACTACAAAAAAACCGCTCATGTGATTTCCAACCTTTTGGATAATGCCGTTTATTATACCCGCAAAGGTTCGGTTACTCTTTCATATGAAATGGCAGGTAAAGATTATTTGAAAATTAATATCAAAGACACCGGAGTGGGCATATCAGAAGAAGGCAAAAAAAAGCTTTTTCAGAAATTCTCCCGCGGGCAAAACGCCACCGATCTTCGGCCTGACGGTTCTGGACTTGGACTTTTTATTGCCAAAAAAATCGTAGAGGGAAACAACGGGGAAATATCTTGTTTCAGCGAAGGCATAAATAAGGGTTCAACTTTCAGCTTTACATTACCCGTTTATAAAAATCAACAATCAATCGCAGGACAGGAAAAGCCGGTTACCAGAGAAAAAAAGATTGTCATATTTGACCAAGATTAATTAATTTCTAAATAAATATATGAAACCCACTAACATAATGAAATCAGACAAAGGCCGGATCCTTTTGGTTGAAGACGAACAGGGCTTGGTTGATATTTACCATGATTTTTTACTGAACAACGGCTATGATTTTTTATCTACCAAAAATATTGAAGAAGCTTTGATGCTAACCGAGTTTGAACAGCCAGATTTGGTTTTGCTTGATATCATTATCCCCAAGCCGGAAAACACGATTGCCGAACAGGGCTGGGAATACTTGGAGGCGGTAAAAAAGAATCCTAAGACCAAGGACATTCCAATTGTAATTTTCACCAATCTTGATACCCACCGAGACAGGGTAAGAAGCCAAGAAATGGGCGCAGTGGCTTATATTTTCAAAAGAGACTGTACGCCAAGAGAAGTGATGGAGGCAATTGACAAAATAATTAAAAAGGATACAGAGAATAAAAAGAAGAAAAAGTAGTTTGACGGTACAGTCTATTTTTATTAAAATAAAAGCACAATTAACAAATCAACACAGCGCGCCATTTTTTGCGCGTTTTATTTTAACAATTGACGGTTCGAGGAATAAAGAGTATATTAATATGATGCTTTTTCCTGGTTTATTTTCTAGTATAATTGATTTAATTTTTAATAATTTACAATGACTCAAGTGAATAAAAAAGGTAATGTTTTAATGGGTGCTCAATTTTGGGCGTACGGCCCGGCTGGCAAAGCGAATGCCATCGCCCATGAATTAAAAAATTTAGGCATCAGAGTGGATTTTGTTGGTGCCGAAACATCATACCAGCTGTGTAAAGCCTCTGGCCATTTTAATAATTTATATAATTTTAATTCCGGTCCACGTTTGGATAAATTCCCCAATTATCAAGTTGTTGTTTCGGTTATGGATCCATATCTTGCCTTATGGGCTTACAAGAGGAAACTTCCATTAATTTATGCAGATAGTATGTCATGGTTTTGGCGCTGGAAAGATATAAATTCTACTTCTGTTAAAAATTTTTTAGTTCATGTTGAAGATATTGGTTTCAACGAGGGTTGTAAAATATTAGATGAGTTTCAGCCAGATCAACGTCAGCTTTTTGCCCATTTGATCTCTGATAAGATTTTGGGGCAAGGCAATCCTCAGGTCGTAAGTGAAACGAAAGATAAGGCTTCAAACGCTGGTTCAATGATTGATTTAAACTATATTAAGAAGACAAACAGAGATACTTTGTTAATTTCTTTAAGTGGTGGCATCTCGCCAGCCACTGACCTTGAAGCGGCTTTGAAGTATACAAAATTAATTATAGATTTATTAGAGAATAGACTTGAAAAGTGGCCTGGTGCTAAACGCTTTGTTATAACTGGTCATCCTTTAGTAATTTCTAAATTCAAAAATTATCCAAAGATTCTAAAACCGACGGCTCTTTCCCAACCTGATTTTTTGAAAGAATTAAATCGGGCAGTGGCCGTGTTAGTGCCATGCGGATTTACAACCATTTACGAATCTTTAGCTTATGGTGCGCCCGTTGCTTTTCTGCCCGAGAATCATAATGGTCATGTTTATGAATATTTAACCATTACTAAGGGTATAGATGATCTAGGTAAAAAAGAAAAAGTTTTTCCGCATGCGTTATTTTGCATTAAGGACGCTGATTTAAATAAGATTAAACCGATTGAGGAATCAATGGATCTGATAAAGAATTATACTAATCAATATTTTAATTCAGCTGATTTTAAAAATTATTATTTGAATAAAGTTGACTGGTGGCTTGATTATTTTAAAAATGCCAGGACGATTTATGCCAATCAGAGAAAACAGATTTTGACAACCATCCCCGACTTTCGAGGAGCGGTTAGGGTAGCAAAGGCCGCTGCTAAAATTATTAAATAGTATGAAAAAAATATTATATTTAGGTACATCCCAGTTTTCCGAAATGATGAACACCGAAAGGTGGCAGCTTACTAACGGAATGATTAAGACCGAAAGCTTTATCTTTTTTGATCTAAAACAACGTCAAGAAAAAAATATAGATTTATACAAATTATGGGTCAAAAATAATAGACCCAGTTTTATTATACTGGAAGATTACGATTGGGCTCATAAATTAGATTTGCCACTTGAATATATTAACGCGGACAAGGTTCCCGTTCCTGTTTTGGGTTTTATTGCAGATTATTGGTATGATCCGAAAGAGAAGCTGGAATATTATGTTAAAAATAATATTAAGGGTTTGATTGCGATTCACGAAGCAGCAAATCAGTATATCAATGAAAATTTTGGTCAACAGATCAAAAAGATATTTAATATACCATTTTCCATTGATGGAAATGAATTTTCGGATAAACCCAGGCAAAAAGAATATGATATTTTATGTTCTGGCTTTATGGGAGATTTATATCCATTGCGCCAGAGAATCCGAGACATCTTAAAGCAGAATTCAAAAATTAATACTTATTTTTTAGAACATCCCGGTTACTGGAAAAAAAATGAGAAAGTTGGCTTACGGGGCAAGGATTATTATGCGGTTATGGAAAAGGCAAAGTTCGTCATCTCAAGTACTGGAATCTATAATATCAGCGCTAGAAAACATATAGAAATAGTAGCTTCTCGGGCAAAAATACTAGGTAATATTACAGGATTTGACGAGCATAAGATTTTTGAAAGTTTTACTTTGCCGCTGGATCGTAAAATGACCGACGAGCAAATTAACAGCTTAATTGAGGAGGGGGTTAAAAATTGGGGTTGGTCAAGTGAGAATGAGAAAAATAGGCAATTAGTTTTAAATATGCATGATCCTGCCCTTATAGCAAAATCTCTCACAGATAAATTAGAACAAGATGGTAATGTATGAATAAGCCAGATTTGAAAAAAATTAATGTTGTCATACTGGCTGCTGGTAAAGGAACCCGGATAAAAAAAGTAGCTTCTGGTACTCCAAAAGCTTTGCTTGAAATCGCCGGCATCCCAGCATTGGTTTTAATAATGAGAAGATTAATAAAGCAGGGGTTCAGGACATTTACCCTGGTTGTTAATAAGGATAATAAAAAGCAGATCGAAGATGTTGTTAAAAATGCTTTTGCCGGTGTCAACCTTAATTTGGAAGCCATCATTCAGCCTCAGTCTAAAGGCCCGGCTCACGCTTTTTTCTATGGCCTTAAAAAAGTTAATTTGGATAATGACACGTTGCTTTGCTTGTCGGATACATTATTTGATGAAGATTTACCGGTTGGCTATGATTGGGTCGGTACCTCTTTGGCAAAAGGTGTCGGTAAATGGTGCTGGGTAGAAACAACAAATAAAAAAGTTATTAATTTTTTTGACAAAATCCAACCGCCAAAGCACGTTGAAGAGGTTTTGATTGGCTTGTATTATTTTAATAATTCAAAGTTTGTTTATGATGAATTAGCTAAAATTATTAGAAGCAATTCTAAACGAGCCGAGGGGGAGTTTCAGCTTAGCCAGATACTCGATCTTTATAAAAGTAAGCATAATATAAAATCTTTTATAGTTAATAGTTGGATTGATTGTGGAACCGAAGAAAATTATTTTAATGCACAAAAAATATATACGAATCATCGTCATTTTAACTCAATCATTATCAAAAACGGCAATTCTAATTGTTGCATCGTCAAAAAAGGCAATCAAAATAAAATACAAAATGAAATAGATTGGTTCAATTTGGCTGTTAAGCAGAATAGATTAATGGTTCCTAAGATTAGGAAGAACAGCAAGAATTCTTACAAAATGAATTTTATTAATGATCCTCTTTTATCATCTCTGTATTTATATAATCCAATTAATATTAATGACTTTTTAAAGATAATAAGGAAGTTATACAGTTTCGCCGTTAAATATCTTTGGCGTGACGGTAAAAAATATAAAGATATTAATATAAAAAATGATTGTCAGTTGATGTACGAGAATAAGCCGTTTGAGAGATTAATGGATTGGGAGATGTGGAGGACTTTTAAATCCATTCGGGCGATTAAAATTAATGGTAAGAATTATAGTAAACTTTATGATTTGTTGTCTAAAGCCTTGAAATTGTCCTCATTAAACAATCATAAGCCCGTGAAGAGCTTGATTCATGGTGATTTTCATTTTGGCAATATTTTTTACAACAAAAGAAAACAATCTTTTGTATTCATTGATCCACGCGGTAGATTTGGAAATTCCAGCGGCATGGTAGGCGATATTTATTATGATTTAGCCAAGTTGCGCCATTCATATCACGGAATGTATGATGCGATAGTTGAGGGGCTTTATGTTTTAGATAGAAAGTCAAAAGGTAATTTTGTTTTTAAAGTCGGTCCTGTCCGTAGCCAATATATAAAAAAGATTGATCAATTTATTTCGTCTTCGGGGTTTGATATCAGTGTGGTTAAATCTATAGAATTAGGAATTTTATTAAGCCTTATTCCATTTCATCAGGAGTCCCAAAATAATCAATTGGCATTTTTTCTGCAAGCAGTTATGTTGGCTCAAGAATTAGTTTAATAATAAAATGAAAAAAGGGGTAACAATTATTTCATCAACCGCACAAGATATTTTTGTTGATTCAGAAAATAAGGTTGTAAAAAAGAAAAAAGGCGGGCCAGGTTACTTTATCAGGCAAGCATTGGAAGACAGAAAGGTTCCTTTTAATAATATCAATAAGTGGGACACTAAGATAGAATTATATTTGACCAAGTCCGGAAAACCAAACAATAAATTATTTAAGGGTAAGGTTGTAGGAGTAGTGCCTAAATTTAATTTGCCAATAAAACAGATGACGGAATATAGTATTGTTTCAACTATCGCTAATGAATGGAAATTAAGGGAAATAAAAAATTATAAAGGTAAGTTGTTTCTAGATATCCAGGGTTATGTTCGAGATCCGAAGAAATTTTCAGTTAAAAAACAATGGCCTCAAATTTCTTCTTTGGTAGAATATATTTATTGTCTTAAGGGTACAAACCAAGAGGTTAAACTTTTACCTAAAAGTGTTATCAATATTGCTAAGAAAAAATTATTGATAATAACCGACGGTTCAAATAAAGTAAAGGTGTTCCATGATAATAAGAAGTTTGAATTCAGCATTGTTAAAGTGAACAACCTTTTCGATTACATTGGTGCGGGTGATACTTTTTTCGGCCATTTTGTTGCCGGCTTATACAAAGGATTTACTATGAATAATTCGGCTAAAATTGCCATTAATAAGACTAGAATTTTTTTAGAAAATAAATTAACTATTTAATTATCAAAAACTATGAAACCATGGCAAGAAAATAGAAAAGAAACTAAGAAATTTTTTCAAAAAAAACAAAAAGAAGGTTTGTCATTAGGATCATCTCCCTGGACTACGCTAGCAGTTGGTAAGGAATTGCAACAATTAGTAATTGATGGCGTTATCAAGGAGGGAATGGTCGCTATGGACGTGGGCTGCGGAATTGGCGTAGAGGCAATGTATCTAGCCAAGCAGGGATTAAAAGTTACTGGTCTCGATTTTATACCCAAGACTATTGAAACAGCCAAAGAAATGGCTAAGTTAGCTGAAGCGGATGTTGATTTAATCTCTGATGATTTTATCGATATGGATTTAAAAGAATACGAAGGCAAATTTGATTTAGTTATTGATCAGGGTTGTTTTCACCATATTCCGGTAGAGGAAAGAATTAACTATGCTGAAAGAGTTTATTCTTTGTTGTCAGATGACGGGATATTTTTTTTGCGGGGATTTTCTGATGAGATGTTGCCTTCACCAACTGGCGATGGCCCGATTAGACTGACTTCAGATGCTATTATTCATAGTTTTTATAAGTTGTTCTTTATTGAGAAACTTTATCGGTTTAGAAATATACCTTTGCCTAATGTGAATAAACCTCAAATTTTTTGGGCTTTTTTAGGTAAGAAGAGGTGTTAAAATATTTTATGCCAAAATCAAAGACTATAAAAACAAGATCAGGAAAAATTGTTCACTATTCAGTAGGAGCATTAATTAGAAAAAACGGCAAGTATCTTCTTGTTGATCGAAAAAAACCTCCGTTTGGCTTTGCTGGTATTGCCGGTCATATCGAAGTTAATGAAGATAAGGATATAGCCTTAAAACGTGAAGTAAAGGAGGAGAGTGGCTTGGATGTAAAAAAATTTAAACTACTTTTTAAAGAGAAGATTGATTGGAATTCGTGTAGTAAGGGTGTAAACAGTCACTTTTGGTATCTTTATAAATGTGAGGTCGTGGGCAAAGTAAAAGAGAATAAAATGGAGGTTAAATCTATTGGGTGGTATTCAATAAAAGATATTCAAAAATTAAAACTGGAGAAAGTCTGGGAATATTGGTTTAGGAAAATCAATGTTATAAAAATTAATTATGAATAACAGAATTGTCTTAATATCATTGTATGATTTAGATTCCATAGCGATTCGAACCCTTCATTCTCTTTTAGAAAAAAATAAATTTGATGTATCTTCTATTTTTTTCGGTGAGACGGTTCATAATGTTGACATGCCTGTTTTGTCAGTAAGCCAAGTTAAAAGTTTGCTTAAACTTATAGAAGATGTTGATCCGGTTTTAGTCGGAATTAGTGTTAAATCTTTATTTTTCAACATAGCTAGCAAATTAACTAATGAAATAAAGAAAAAATTGAATATAAAGGTTATATGGGGAGGTATTCATCCAACAATAATGCCAGATAATTGTCTTAAATTTTCAGATATGGTGTGTGTTGGAGAGGGGGAAGGATTGATATTGGATTTGATGAATAGATTATCGAGAGATAGGCCGATAGACGATATTAATAATTTATGGCTGAATATAGCAGGAAAAGTCATCAATAATAACTTACGGCCTTTAATCCAAAATTTAGATTCAATACCTTCGACGGATTTTTCTAACCATAAAAAGTATTTTATTAAGAATGATGGCCATATTTATAATCCAAATCAGGTAAAGGAGAAATATTATTTTTGTCTTACAACTCGTGGCTGTCCGCTTAACTGCTCTTATTGCTATGGTAGCGTGCTGAGAAGGATTTATCACAATAAGGGTAATTATTTAAGAAGAAGAGGTGTAAATAATGTAATAGAGGAATTAGTGTCTGTAAAGAAGAATTTCAAGAATTTAAAGTTTATATTTTTTACTGATGATGTATTTACTTTTGACATCGATTGGTTGTTTGACTTTTCGAAGAAATATAAGAAAAATATAAATATACCATTTCGTTGTTATTGTCACCCTAAAATGCTTAATGAAAAAATTTTAAAAATTCTAAAATATGCTGGAGTTGAAAAAATAAAAATTGGCATACAATCTGGATCTGAGGTAATAAGGCATGACTATCTGAAAAGGTATGATACCAATAAGGAGATAATAGTGGTTGCTAAGCTGTTAAAGAAATATAAAGTCAGTTGCCACTATGATTTAATTGTTGATAATCCTTTAGAATCGGAAGAAGATAAGTTGGAAACCTTAAATTTATTGTTAGAATTGCCTCGACCATTTGAACTCTCTACCTTTATTTTAACTAATTTCCCCGGAACAGATCTTACAAAATTATTTGTAGATAAAGGAATAATTTATGAGGATGATGTAGAGGGTAGCGATAAAATAACTAGCAAATGGAGGCCAGAATTGGATTTTTCTAGAGGAAATGACTATGTATTTTGGAACACTTTGTATCATTTGGTTAAAAAAAATTATATACCTAAAAAATTTATAATTAAATTAAGTAAAAATTATTTTTTCAAAAATAATCCAAGGCCAGTTGCTACTTTGATGAAGCATATATTAAAAAATTAATTATATAAGAAAGTATTTATGAAAATAACAATTTGTGGCAGCATTTCTTTCTTTGACGAAATGAATGAAATTAAGTCAAAGCTAGAAAAAATGGGACATAAAGTAAAATGTCCTCTGTATGAAATTAAAAACCATAACGGTGAGAAGATATCTGATCGAGAGTATTACGAGATTAGAAAGAAATCAACTCACCGTAAAAAATGGGTTTGGGAACAGAAAGGAGAGGCAATTAAGGAGCATTTTCGTAAGGTTATGTGGTCTGATATTATTCTAGTTGTTAATCATGACAAGGGTGATATTAAGGGATACATAGGTCCGAATACTTTAATGGAAATGGGATTAGCTTTTTTCAAAAATAAAAAAATATTTTTGTATAATAAAATTCCAAACATTCCTTTGCGCGAAGAAGTATTAGGCCTAAAGCCTATTGTAATTGATAAAAATCTTAAAATGATTCAGTAGCTTTACTTAAGTGGCATTTTCAGTTATAATATTTTTATGTTAAACGAAATCGAAAAATTAAAAGAGTCATTTAACCAGGAAATTGATGCTATTTCTAATATTGACATGCTAGATAAGCTAGAGGTTGATTATTTGGGCAGGAAATCCGGTAAGTTGAATAATATATTACGTGGGCTTAAAGACTTATCAGAAGATGACCGTAAGAAAATTGGTTCTTTGGCTAATCAGTTAAGAAAAGAAATTGAAGGAAGAATTGTATCTAAACGGAAAGAGTTGTCTCACAGTAAGTCTAGCGTAGAGTTTTTAGATGTTACTCTACCAGGGACTAAGTTACCGGAAGGGCATCTGCATTTAGTAACCCAGGCGATAAGGGAAATAACCCACATATTTGAAAGGATAGGTTTCACTCGGGTTAAATACCCGGAAGTTGAGTGGGATTATTATGCTTTTGAAGCTTTGAATATGCCACCTGATCATCCGGCTCGTGATGAATGGGAGACTTTTTTTATTGATAAAGATCCGGTAGGCCCTAAAGGTAAAAGAGTTTTAACCCCTCACACTTCTTCCGGCCAGGTTAGAGAGATGGAAAGAGGAAAATTGCCGATACGAATGATTAATATTTCTAAGTGTTATAGGCGACAGGCTGATGTTTCCCATTTAGCGATGTTTCATCAGTTTGAAGGACTATTAATTGATGAGCATGTAACTATTGCAAATTTAAAAGGAACCCTTGAATATTTTTTCAAAAATTATTATGGTCCAGACAGGCAATATCGTTTAAGGCCTTTTCATTTCAGATTTACTGAGCCGAGTTTTGAAATTGATGTTTCTTGTGATCTCTGCAAAGGCAAGGGATGCAAGATGTGTAAAGCTGGCTGGCTTGAACTTGGTGGCGCCGGGATGGTTCATCCTAATGTTTTGAAAGCTGGAAAAATTGACCCCAATAAATATTCTGGCTTTGCTTTTGGCTGGGGCGTTGAAAGAGTATTTTTAATGAAGCCGGGATTGAATATCCCTGATATTAGAATGCTGTATAATAATGATTTGAGATTTTTGCAGCAATTTTAACTTAATAGTTTCAATAATAAAAAAATGACTACCGCCGATAGTATAAACGGTAGTCGTTTGCATTTACGAAAGGTAGCCGTGAGTGCCACTTTGGTTTACGCCCAGGTAGACCCGGTTGCGTAACTCATTGGCTTCCTCTTGGAGCAATGATCTCTCGTGAGACCTGAGGACAATTCTTGCCAGGATATTCTTTTGACCTGGCTTTATCCCGAGGCGTTGGATTGCCTGCGGAGGCAGATCGTCATACGCCGTTTCCGACAAGATGGTTACTTCTTCCAATATCTCTACCTTGTCGTCCATAGCATCTCTTATCGCCTCGCAGATGTCTTCCTCGGTGCATTCGTTAGCCACCGAAAATGACATGTCCTGTCGAACGGGAGGATACTTTGAGACTGGCTGGTAGTGATCGAGATTGGCCATCTGACGCTTGATTCTTGGATCTTCCGATCGGAGAATACGAATGTCGTCGATGCCCTTGATAATCATCACCAGTCGATCCAATCCCATACCCATCGCCAGCCCGGAATATTCCTCTGGGTTTAATCCGGCGTCGTTCAGGACCTCAGGATGAGCTTCGCCACATTCTAGGACTTCCAGCCACTCGCCTTTAACGAGAATCTCCACCTCTAGACCGTTGATAGTGTAGGGATGTTTCACCTCGTTCGCCCGATATTCACAACCAGGCACGACAAGTGAGATTACGGTCTCGATCAGAGAAATCAGTGCCTGACGTTCAAGTCGAGGTTCACCTTTCCTGACTCGCCAGATGTCCAGCTGATGCGGTTCGCCACAATGGGTCTTGTTGACAACGTCACGGCGATAGCATATCCCCGGACAAATAACGAGATAGTCATCGACACCTCTTTCCCTTGCCTTCTGTAGAACGTCGGGGATCATCGCTGAAGTGTGCGTCCTTAAGACTGTGTCATGGGACACATATCTCGTGTAGATTGAAGACCTGCCCGTATTGTCTTTAGGGAAACGCAGCCTGTCGAAATTGTTGGCCACCGTGGTTATTGGATTGGTTCTCACCACTTCTGGCGTTGGCCAATCCGCAAGCTCGATGAAACCGGTTACCAGTTTCTGAACAACAAGGTTGATGGCGTGAATACCATTTTTTGGATCGGAAAGATCCGGGATCGCTAGAGTTTCCCTTAGTCTTCTCTCGGTCATCACTTCTATTCTCATTGTATTCACCTCCTTTCTCTGTAAGGTTTGAGTTTCAAAGGTCATTATTTCCTAACTAGGAAATCATTTTATATTATTACTATTTGGCTTTAATGTCAAGGTAAAATTTGTTATACTTAAGTTACTATGGAAATCCGTCAAGCTAAAACTAAAAAAGATTTTATCTACGTTGCTTCTTTGTTTAACCCGAAAAACAATGAATATATTTGGCCGAAAACTCAAACCGCTAAGCAAGTTAAATAAAATTGTAGTGAGAACAAACGCTATTATATTTTATTAGTTAAGAATAAACCAGTTGGCTGGTTTAACATTCGTTTGTCCGACAGTAAAGAAGCAACCATTGGAATAATTATTGACTATCCCTACCGAGGTCAAGGTTTTGGTAAACAAGCCATAGCGTTGATTAAAAAGGAAGCCAAGAAGTTGGGAATGAAAAAGTTAAGATTGGAAGTTTTTGTTGACAATAAACCGGCCGTCAGCCTCTACAAAAAATCAGATTTTAAAACAACTGCGAAGGTATTGGTAATGGAAAACAAGCTTTAAATTTTTTTATTAAATATGAATCAAAGAGTCAGGGCAATTATTATTAGACAAAATAAAATACTTCTTATAAAAAGAGTAAAACCGAATGAAACTTATTGGGTAATTCCCGGCGGCGGTATTGAAAAAGGCGAGACAAAAGAACAGGCATTGATCAGAGAAATCAAGGAAGAACTAGGCTTAGATATTAAACCAAAAGAATTATTCTTGAAAAGAAAATCAGACAAGTCTGGCATGGAAGGCATAACTGAATATTTTTTCACGGCTGACATTGTTGGCGGTAAACTTGGATCCGGTAAAGGCCCTGAATATGAACCGAATTCTAGTTATCAAGGTAAATATGAATTAGAATGGGTAGATATTTTTGATTTGTCTAAAATTGATTTAAAACCCCAAGAAGTTAAAGACTTAATTATCAAATTATTTAAATGAAATGAAAAGATTACTTTTAACATCTCATGGCTTTTCTGATGAACCTGTCCGTAAGGCATTTTTAAAATTATTAGATAAGCCAGTAAAAAATTTAACCGCCGCCATAATTACCACAGCCTCGGTTGATCATAAAGAAAATAATAAATATGCTGTCTCAACCAAAGAGTATTTTGAAAAATTGGGATTCAAAGAAGTTGAGTTTGCTGACATAGAATTTGATGATCCAAATATACTTAAAAATTTTGATTTCATCTATATAAACGGTGGTAATACATTTTATCTCTTACACCACCTCAAGAAAAGTGGTGCCGATGAAGTATTAAAAGAAATAGCCGACAAAGCTATTTTAGTCGGCACCAGCGCCGGTGCTGTAGTTTTGGGGCCGGATACTAAAATCGCAGCCGAGTTTGACGACGAGCGAAATACGGTCGGACTAAAGGATTTTTCAGCCTTAGATTTAACTGATATTATTGTCATCCCTCATTATCGCGAGGAATTAGAAAGCGACATTAAAAATTTTGAAAAAGAAAATAGCTGTAAAGTGACTAGATTAAAAGACGGCCAGGCAGTGAGTATAATGGGTAATAAAGTTGAATTTATCGGATAGACTATTTATGCTATAAAAGTTTGATTAAGTCAAATTTTTTTACTCATTTTTTCTTTTTATACTGTTGCATTCATCTCATTTACCCTGACCCATTCGACTTCGCTCAGGGTCACCTCGAGTGGAATCGAGAGGTGACCGACCCCCGTCAGAACTCATTCTCAAAAGACCCCTGAAACCTTGCCAATAATTGGTTCCAGACCGCAGTGCGGAGCTGAGGATTTTTTGTTTAGGCAGTCACAGTGGTAGAGTCCCGCGAATGCGGGGTTAACCAATCGGTTCCTGGTTCTGCGCCACCTTAATTAATCAAAAAGGCGCATCCCCGCCATAGGCGGACAAGCGTCTACGGCGGAGAGTCCAGGCCGCGGAGTAAAGGGCTTATTTTATTAAAAAAAATCGTTTCTGCTTCACCTTAATTGACTAAAAAGGCGCATCTTCTCCATAGGCTGACAAGCGCCTCTGACAGGGATTCCAGGCCGCGGCGCCGAGGATTTTTAAAATTAAAAAAAAACCATTTTTTCTGGCTTCTTTTTTTGTGTTAAAATTATTTTTTTAGCTGAATATTTTTTTAAATTCTTCCAAGACAACATTTTTATCATTCCAATTAATCTTTTTTCCATCAGCCAGGCACATTGAATTTTCCGATCCTTTACCGGTGATTATTACCACATCATCTTTATTGGCAGATTTTAGAGCCTCTGCTATTGCTTTTCTTCGATCAATCATTTTTTTGGCTGAAGTATTATTTTTGGCTATTTCGTTAATTATTGCCATCGGATCTTCATCGTAGGGGTCTTCATTTGTAATAATTGTTTGATCGCAATATTTTGAAGCCAGTTTGCCTAAAATCGGCCTTTTCCATTTATCTCTGCCGCCGCCGCAAGACCCTAAAACACATATTAATTTGTTTTTTTGGCTTTCGGTTTTTAGCGTTTGATATGCCTTTTCCAATGAATCGGGGGTAACGGCATAATCAACAAATACTTTATAAGGTGCGGAAATTATTTGTTCCATCCTGCCGGGCATTATTTTTATTTTATTTAAGGCATTTTTACAAACATTTAAACTGATATTTTGTGAAAGCCCCAAGGATACAGCCGCCAGCGCATTGTAGATATTGAATTTGCCCAAAAGATTAAGGCGAAACTTAACACCATCTAAATAAAAGACGGAACCGTCTTTCAAGCATTGATAATCTTTTGTGGCAATTTTCTTTATGTCAAGAAATTTATTTGTATTTTTAAGTTTTAGACTGTATAAGTATTTTTTCTCCGACTTAAAATTAAGGAAGTATTCAAAATTATCATCATCAGAATTAATTATATGAATATTTTTATTAAGCCTGAAAAGTTCACCTTTTGACTTAAGATAATTTTCAAAACCGCCGTGTGCTTCCAAGTGTTCCGGTGTAACATTGGTAATTATAACTGCTTCAAAATCAATAAACCTATGACGATGTTGCTTTATGCCTTCTGAGCTTACTTCAACTACGACATATTGGCAATTTTTTGAAACAGCTTGCCGTAATAATTTTTGCAAAGAAAATCTGCCCGGCATTGTCATTCTTGAATCGTTAGGCCAGCTTTTTTCTCTTATTTGAAAATAGACAGAAGACGAAACGGCAATTTCAAAGCCGGCTTCTTTTAGAATTTCCGAAATCATTCTGACTACGGTTGATTTTCCGTTTGTTCCGGTTACACCGATAACTTTTATTTTTTTGGAAGGATATCTGTAAATCATGCAAGCCAAAAAAGCCATGCATAAATGGTAAAAACTAAACGCTGATTTTGGCAGAATTTTTTTAAAAATTGATTTAATATTTTGCATTTTGACTTTCTATTTATTTTGCCTATATAAATGATATAATAATATTGATTATTTTGCCAGCTTGAATTATAATTCGCGAAATTTGACGCCATTTGGCAGTTTATTTGTTTGTTATTTTCTGTTATAATTATTTTTAGATTAAGTAATTGATATAATATTACATGAATAACATTCCCTATATAAAAATTACTGCCAAAGATAATTATGACCTTGGCTTTAAATTGGGAAAAAGATTGCATGGCAATATAAAAGATCGTATAACGGCAAACAAACGCCTTTATAAAAAAATGGGGGCAAAGAGTTTTTCTAAGTTGATTGAAATGTCTTTAAAATTTTTGCCGGCAGTAGAAGAGAATTTTCCGCATTTTTTATCTGAAGTCAAGGGTTTAAGTTCAGGATCCAAGGTTAAGTTTGAGGATCTAATGGTCTTAATATGCGAGGAAGAGGTGCTGGGACTAAAAATACCAAAGTGCACCAATGTAGCCGTTAAAAACAGCAATGAAGTTTTGATTGGACATAACGAGGACTGGCTTCATGCATATAAAAATAACGGACTTTATATTTTAAATTGCCGAATAAAAAACCGTCATTCCCTAAGCTTGAATTATATGGGAACTTTAGCCGGTTCCAGCTGCGGTTTAAACGACAGCGGTTTGTGCTTTACCGCCAATTCGTTAAGCCCAACCAGATTCCGCTACGGCGTCCCGATAAAATTTCAGTTCCGGGCGATTTTGGATTGCAAGACCGTCAAACAAGCAATTTATTCGGATATTAAAGAAAGCAGCATCTGCGGCAATACCATTTATGGCTGGAGAAATTCACGAATTTTGGATGTTGAAGACCATTTCGGCCATCATGATTTTTTTCAAAGCGAAAAATTTTTGATTCATACAAACCATCCGTTACAAAAAGAAGACAGAAACAGAATAAACACAAAAAAAGAGTCAATAGACAGATATAATAGGGCGCTGGAAATATTAAATCAGGTAAAGAAATATGATTTGCCGCTGCTGAAGAAAATATTGGTTGATCATGAGGCCGGAATTTGCAGTCATCGCGAAAAAAATACTTTTTGGGGCTCTACTATTGCGTCCGTAATTATGAATCCGAAAAAAAAATGGATGGAAGTTTGCTGGTCTAATCCTTGCAAGAACGAATACTTAAGGCATTATCTTTAAATATTTTTAAATTAATATATCAAATTTATTTGTTTTGGCTCAAATTGAGTTTTTTTTGTTGACTTTTTTGATTATTTATCAGATAATTAATAATGTTGCCATTATTTTTTTGGCCAAATAAATTTAAGATTAAAAGATAAAAATGAATAATTTTTTAAATATATTCAGTCAACAAAATCGAAACGGTTTCAGTTTTGATGTTTTGGGTAAAAAATATTTTGTCACTTATCCGCCAAAAGTATTTTCAGCTTTAAGTTATGAATCTAGACAGGTTCTGCTTGAAAATTTTGTTTATTGCCGCACCAAGCCGCTTTGTTTAATAACAAAAAAGAATTTATTCTACCAAAATCAAAAACCGATATTAAAAAATTTTGTCGATTATGGTATACTTAAAGACTTACCCAGGGTGGCATTTTTTGAAAAATCGCCGTTAAAGAAATTTTCCGATTCGTTTAAAACAAAAAAAAATTCAGAATATTTTGTAAAAAAAGAGAAAAAAATTCAGAATATGGATTGCTGGGAATCTGATGACAAAAGGGCGATTTTGGCATTATCTTTTGGCAAAGACAGCTTGCTTTCGTACGGCATTGCCAAAGAACTCGGACTTAAATTGGATTTGGTTTATGTAGCGGATAAGAATTCTTTGTCGGATCGGGAAGAAGTTTTTAAAAAGCGGATTATAAAAGACTTTGTAAAAAATGAAAAGGTAAAGATAAATTATCTGTTTGACAGCGCCGACAGCATTTTTTTGGAAAATATTTTTGAAAAAAAAATTGAGGAATTTGAAAATACCAACGGAATGCTGGCATTCTCCCTGGAACTAATTCCTTTTTCCAAATATTTCAAAGCAAAATATCTGATTTTCGGCAATGAGGCGAATTTTTCCGATTATTTTGAAAAGGATGGCAAAAAAGCCTATCCGTCATTTGATCAAAGTGTTTTTTATTCCGAAAAAGAAAATCAGTATCTTGATAAGATGACAAAAGGAAGCGTTTCGGCCGTAAGTTTAGTTGAACCGATATACAATATTGTTGAAATGTCCATATTGGTTAACCGCTACCAAAATCTTTTGTCTTATATGATGTCTTGCTCGCCTAAAAAAAATGATCCGGAAAAATGGTGTTACCATTGTCCAATGTGTGCAAAAGCTTTTTTATATCTTGTTGCTGTTGGAGGAAAACCTTGCCAAATCGGCTTTAATAAAGATTTTTTTCAAATTAAATTTAAAAATTTATATCCGCTATTTAATGTTGGAGTTAACCGGGCTTATGAAAAGCCTTTAGCCGTCAGAGACGAACAACTTTTAGCTTTTCTTCTTACTTATCGGCGCGGCATTAAAGGAGAGTTAATTAACTTATTCGCTAAAAAGTATTTAAAAGAAGCTGAAAAACGGGAAGTAGGCTTGAGAAAAAAGTTTTTAAGTATAAATAAAATTGTAACAATTCCGGCTGAGATAAAAAACAACGTAATTAATATTTACAAGAAAGAAATAAAAAAAATAATATGAAAGTAGAAAACAGGCTTGAAGGAGGGGTAATTTTATTGGTTAACACCGGTTCAATCAAAAAACGTTTTATTTTGCAGAAGCTTAAAAAAATGGGATTGATTTTGGTTTGTTTGAATAAAGAAAAAAATTGGGCCCAGTCTTATATTGATTATTGGATTTTAGCCGATAATGCAAATCATAGTGAATCAATTGCCGCGGTTAAGGAATTTATTTTAAATAACCCGAATATAAAAATTGGCGGAGCGTTGACTTTTTGGGAAGATGATGTGCTTTTAACATCTAAAATAATAGATAAGCTGAATTTTATCGGCACACCTTATAATGTCGCCAAAAAAATAAGAAATAAATTTTTATTCAGGGATTTTTGTGAAAAAAACGGTTTGCCCGCTCCAAAGCATTCTTTGATTAAATCGGCAAACGACATTGAGAATTTATCCGATAAATTAAGTTTTCCTTTGGTTATTAAGCCGGTCTTTGGCGCAAGTAGCGCGTATGTCATAAAAGTTGATAACAAAGAAGAATTGGCAAATACTTACAGTTACATTAAAAAGAATATATCAACAAACATAGAAAGTTCCTTAAGCGATGGTTTGGAAATATTCATTGAAGAATATATAGTGGGCGACGAGGTTGATATCGATATAATACTGCAAAACGGAAAAATTAAATTTTATTCAATATCTGACAATTATCAGACGAAGGAGCCGTTCTTTGTTGAAACCGGACAATCAATTCCCTCGGGCCTTTCCGACAAAGTTAAAAGTGATCTTGTTGATGTTGCTGAAGAAATTTTGGAAAAACTCGGTGTTCAAAATGGGGTTATTCATTTTGAGTCGAAATCAACTCCGACCGGACCGGTGCCGATTGAGATTAATTTAAGAATGGGCGGCGATGAAGTTCATTCTTTCGTCAAAGGCGCTTGGGGCGTTGATTTGATTGAAAATGCCGCTAAAATTGCTTTGGGAATATATATACCAAAAATTCAAAAACCAAGTACGCCCAAAAAATATATTACCGGAGTTTATTTTTTGCCGGAATATTCGGGCATTGTGTCAAAGCTTAATTTTAATAATGAGTTAACCAAAAAAAGTTATTTAGAAGAAGTTCATTTTTTTAAAAAAATTGGCGATCCGGTTTTAGTTCCGCCAGAAGGTTATGAATATTTGGGCTGGATTACGGTATCCGGTTTTAGCATGCTTGATGCCCAAGACAATCTTAAGGAGGCGTTAAAACATATTGACTTCAAAATTGCAAAGTTTGCTCCGGAATCATCAATCGGAAAGACCTCAAGAAAAAATAGTTTTTCTCATGCCTCATTAAATACGAATTTGTTGATTCATGCGGCTAAAATTGAAAAATTAAGAAAAATCACTCCAAAAGAGCAAAGAAGCTTGCATATTGGCATTGCCTGTAATATTTTTGACGACGGTGACGTCGCGATTGAAAATGAATTAATGACCATAGGAAAAAATATTGAAGAAACCCTAAAGGAGCGAGGCTATAAAATTACATTTTTTAATTTTAACGATATTAATAATGTTTTTCAGCAATTGAAATCAAGTGATGTTGATTTGGTTTTTAATGTTTGTGAAAGAATAAATAATTCAAGTTTGTTAGAGCCTCATGCCGCATCGCTTCTTGATATTTTGCAAATTCCTTATACCGGATCAAATCCTTCGACGCTAAGCCTGTGTATTGATAAATTAAGAGTAAAAAAACTTTTAACTCATCACAAAATTCCCACTCCTCGCTGGGATTACGCTTACGCGATGGATGAAGATATTGATGAGAGCCTCCAATATCCTTTGATTGTTAAGCCGGCAAATACCGATAATTCCATCGGCGTAACAAATGAATCGGTTGTGACAAATAAGGAAGATTTGCAGAAGCAGTTAAAAAAAGTAATTGTTGAAATCGGAAGTCCGGCTTTAATTGAAGAATATATTGAAGGCGATGAATATGACGTTTCAATTGTCGGAAGCGAGGATGACGACTTAAGAGTATTGCCTCTTTCTCGTTCAATTTTTTCCAATATGTCGCAAGGCAGCTGGCATATTTATACCCACGAAATGAAATTCTCAGATAAAACAATCGATCAATTCGGGGTGTTGGTTCAGCGGCCGCCGAAAAATATCAGCAAGCGCTTAAGTTCGCTTCTGACTGAAATTGCCCTTGATACTTACAATATTTTAGACTGTCACGACTATGGACGAGTTGAAATTAGGGTTGATAAGTATGACAATCCGTATGTTTTAGAATTAAATCCGAATCCATCCATTAATGTCGGAGACTGCCTGCCGGAAGTCGCCAAGCTGACCGGAATGGATTATGGTGATTTTTTGGAAGACATTATCAATATGGCAATAAGGCGATACCGCAATCGTCCGCCTTATTACCATCTACAAACTACGCCTATTTAAATTTATGGCTGAAAATAAAAAAATGGCAAAAATCGGCTTGATGACCGGTGCAGTCGATAGCCTGATTTTTGCTTCGAAATGGACCAAAAATGAAAATCAAGTTGTTTTTTTTGTGCCTGAAAGAACCAATGAGGAAAAATGGGCAAAAAGTTTTTTGCCGGCGGAAAACGTGGCGACTTATAATAAAGACAAGAAACTTTCAATGGCAATTTTGGATTTTGAAGGCATCATTAAAAATTCCGATATTACCAAACGATTAAGAAATTTAGGCGTTAAATACTTCATACTCCATCACAGCGTAAGCGGTTTTCTAAATGACTGGCAGAAAAAATCAAAAATTAAACTGATTGCCTCCGATTTCAAATGGCATAAGCTTGAGGACAAGATTTTTTTTGACCGATTTTTAAATAAGCATAATTTGCCCAAGCCGCAAAGCGAAATTTATTTTTGGGGCAAAAAAAATATTAAAATTAAAGGCAAGCTGGTTTTACAGGATCCTCTTTCTGAGGGCGGGGAGGGCACTTATTTTATCGACCAGGCTTTAGATATTGAAAATTTTTTTGAAAAAACAAAATTAAGCAGGCAAAAAAAATATTTACTCAGAAAATATGCCGATGGAAGTTCTTTTGGAGTCACTATTTTTGTTTCATCGGGCCCGATTGCCGTTTCGGCCATAAGAAGCCAGTGCTATGAAAAAACCAATAAATCAAATCGGCGCCGTTTTTTGGGGGTTCAGTGGATTTCGGCTAAATCAATCAGTCAAAAAATCAAAGCCGATCTTAATAAGGTTTTCTTTTCTTTGGGCGAGTCATTGAAAAAATCGGGATTTTTCGGTTATGCCAGCATCGATTTTATTATCGGAGAAGACAACAAAATATATATTATTGAATGCAATCCCAGATTTTCCGCTTCTACTGCCCAGCTTTTGCAATTTCCTCAGACAATCGGCGGCTTGAATACGGCCAATTTATACTTTGATTATTTTTTTGGTAAGAGAAAAATATTTTCCAAAGGCAAATATTCCGGCTTGCAGAATTCTAAATTTAAGGGATCGATTTTACATATTGAAACTCCTGACTATAAAAAAAATTATCCGATAATCAGGCAATATAAAAATGGCATCTATCAGCTTAACAAGGGTAAAATTTCATTTTTAACGCCGGATATTACCAAACTTGACGGTAAAGGCGATAAATTCATTTATTATTCTGATGCCGAGAAAGGGGAAAAGATTGAAAATAGTACCGTTATTGGGCTTGTCATATCAAATTTTCCGTTATACAGTAATAGTGGGGAAATAAATAATAACGGAATTTGTATTTTAAAAAAATTTAAATTAATTTGAATCTTATTTTGAATAAGTATTGATAAAATTTATGAAAAATATAAATTCATCAGCTGACAAAAAATTGATCCTGAAGCTATTGGCTGAAAAGTCAAGCGATAAAAAAGGCAATTTAACCGAAGTTGTCAATGAAACTTTGCAAAAGCGTAAAGCGATTTTGGCAATGGCCAAAAAGCATCCGACGCCTTTTTATTTGTTTGACCAAAATGCGCTTGATAAAAGAATCCGAGAATTTTCTGAAACTTTTAACCGTTATATTCCCAGTTTGGATATTTTTTATGCCATGAAATCAAACAGCCACCATTATTTGGTTAAAACGATGGTTAAACATGGATTAGGAATTGATGTTTCATCTGGCCGGGAATTATCGCTTGCGCTAGAAAATAAGGCAAAAAAAATTATTTTCAGCGGCCCGGGCAAAACCGAGGCGGAATTGAATTTGGCCATAGATAATAGCCAGAAAGTGACAATAAACATGGATAGTTTCGGCGAGCTGAAAAGGCTGGGAAATTTATTAAAAAGAAGGAATAAAAAAATAAAAGCCGGAATAAGGATTTATACGAAATATCATGGCAGCTGGAATAAGTTTGGAATCAATATTGAATCTTTGGCGGATTATTTCAGAGAAGCGAAAAAATACAAAAATATTGATCTTTGCGGAATCCAATGCCATATGAGCTGGAGTAAAGACGAAAGCTCATATAAAAAGATGCTTTTGGAAATTGCCAATTTTTTAAAAAAAGATTTTACGGCCAAAGAGCGGGAAGCCGTTAAATTCATTGATTTCGGCGGCGGCTATGAAAATAACATGCTGGACGGCTATTATCCCTGGCTTATCCCAAAAAATGAAATTCTGAAAATTGCCGGCGATTATTTTGACAAAAAAATAAATTTTTCGGATAAATATTATTTAACCGAATCGGCCAGCTTGGAAAAATACGCCAAAGCAATCGGCTCAACGATAAAAAATGAATTGAAAGTTTTGGTTGATTGTGATTATTATTGTGAACCCGGTCGGATACTTTCCGCCAAATCAATGATTTTAGTTTTTAGAATTGTTGATGTCAAATCAAAAGATTTGGTTATTTTGGACGGCGGCATAAATATGGTTGGTTCTGACGACTTTGACTATTTTTATATTCCGGCTGTTAATTTATCAAATTCGTCAAAAAAAGAAATAAAATGCCGTCTTTTTGGTCCGCTTTGCACTCCTTATGACTTTTGGACCCATTATTGCTATGCAAAAAAAATGGAAGAAGGGGATATTGTTGTTTTTCCTAATCAGGGAGCTTATTCTTATTCATTGGCCCAAAATTTCATCAAGCCGATACCGGATGTTCATATTCTAAAGTAAGATTTTTTTGGTTAAACATAAAATATAAAATAAATGTTAAACTTAAATGTTTTATGTTGTATGTTTAACGCTATGTGATAAAAATATTGCCGCAGACAGGACAATTCCCTGTTTTTTATTATTTCAATTTTGGAGTATAATAATCATATATTGGATTTTTAGCCGATAATTTTTAAAAAAATGAAAGAAAATACTAAAAAGACTCTCAAGATTTATTGGCAAAAATCACTGAATTATAAATTTTCAGTGATTGTTGTTTTTATCTCCGTTTTTTGCGCTTCTTTAATAGGTGTAATTATCCCGATATTTTATAAAAACTTTTTTGATATCTTGGCGTCAGGTTTAGAAAAAAATTCATTAATCAGCCAGCTTATTTCAATTATATTGATTATTTTAGGCCTTGATTTTTTAGGCTGGTGTTTTTGGCGCTTTGCCACTTTTTATTCCAATTATTTTCAGTCAAAGGTAATGACCGATTTGTCTAATTATTGTTTTGCATATCTACACCGCCATTCCTTTTCTTTTTTTAATAATAATTTCGTCGGTTCACTGGTTAAAAAAGTCAAATGGTTTAGCCGGGCATTTGAGACGATTGGCGATAAGATTATTTGGAATTTGTTTCCCTTATTTGTAAATATTGCAATAATCATCTTAGTCCTTCTTAGCAGAAACTGGCTTCTAAGCCTTGTTGTTTTAGTTTGGATAATTTTATTCTTGCTGGTTAATTTGATTTTTACTAATTATAAATTAAAGTATGATATCTTGCGAAGCGAGGCGGAAACAAAAACAACCGGCTTTTTGGCAGATTCGATTACAAACAATAGTGTTATTAAGCTTTTTGTGGGGTTTAGCCGCGAAGTAAAAGGCTTTGGCAAGGTAAATGAAGATTTAAGAAAGTTAAGAAAATTAACTTGGGATTTGGATGGTTTTTTTGAAGCCTTGCAGGGTTTTTTGATGGTTATTTTGGAGTTTGGAATTTTTTATTTGGCGGTTTTTCTTTGGCTACGCAATATTTTAACCGTTGGCGACTTTGTTTTGATTCAGGCATATTTGATAAATATTTTTCATCGAGTTTGGGAGTTTGGGCGGGTTTTACGCCAAACTTATGAAGCTCTTTCTGATGCCGAAGAAATGACCGTTATTTTAAATACTCCCCATGAAATAAAAGACATTTTAGGCGCCAAGGATTTGAAAATTAAAAAAGGCAGAATTGAATTTAAAAATGTTGATTTTTATTATTATCAGACCAGGAAGGTTCTCAGTGATTTTAATTTAATCATAGAACCCGGACAGCGTCTGGCGTTAATCGGTCCCTCCGGGGCGGGAAAAACAACAATTGTGCGCTTGCTTTTAAGGCTTTATAATCTTTCAGGCGGGCAGATTTTTATTGATAATCAGGATGTTTCAAAAGTAACCCAGGAAAGCCTTTGGAAGAATATTAGCCTTGTTCCTCAGGATCCGATTCTGTTTCATCGGCCGCTTTCGGAAAATATCGTGTATGGCAGGCCTGATGCGTCAGAAACAGAAATAGTTGTATCAGCCAAGGCGGCGCATTGCCATGAATTTATAACCAAATTTCCCGACGGCTACAATACCCACGTCGGCGAGCGCGGAGTTAAGCTTTCCGGCGGAGAAAGGCAGCGGGTGGCAATTGCCCGAGCGATTCTGCGAAATTCGCCGATTTTAATATTGGACGAGGCGACATCGAGCCTTGATTCCGAATCAGAGCTTTTAATTCAGGACGCTTTAGACAAGCTGATGGACGGAAAAACCGTAATTGCAATCGCTCACCGCCTTTCAACAATCAGAAAAATGGATAGAATAATTGTGGTTGATCAAGGCGGTATTATTGAGGAAGGCAGTCATGAAGAATTGCTAAAAAATAAAAGAGGTTTGTACAAAAGACTCTGGCAGCTGCAGGCTGGAGGGTTTATTCAGGATTAATTGAGCCAATTTTCAATAGATGCTATAATAATACTGGAAAGAAAATATTTAACCCAAGCAATTATGCCAGTAGAAATATCGAGCCGGTCTGTCGGTTTAGAAAATGATGCTGTTTCAAATGATCAAAATATTTTAGACCAAAATCAAAACAATGAGACAGGATCAACCGATTTAAATAAGGGAAAAATATCAGGAAATATTGCAAATGAATCAAAGCCGGAAGTTTTTGAGCTTAAAGATAAGATAGAATCGGCTATAACTGTTGATGAGCTTATTGATATTATAAAAAATGAACCAACTGTTTATTGTGACCAAATAATTCATCAAGGCAGAGAATTGGGGAAAAAAATTTCTGATGCGGCAGAATTTTTACGGAAAAATTTTGATCAAATAATACTCGACACAATTATTCAGAAAGAAGGCGATGTTTTAGCCGAATTCTCCAAGATGTTTTTATTAATCCCTTTGGAAAATAATTTAGGAATTAGAAAAAAGGCTCAGGAGCTATTAAGGCGGGAAATAAATTCTTATTTTGAAGAAAAAAAAGCTGATTTTGCCTTAGCCTCGGTTTCTGCTGCCGGAAGTTTAAGACAGCTTTGCGATATATTGCAAAATTTCAAAACCATTAGGCAAAAAGAAAAAGTTTATGATAAGGAAAAAGTAATTCAGCAAATAGTTGATGCGGAAAAATTTCTCCTTGAAGCCGTTGAAATTGGGGCGCTGGCTGAATTAAGCATTGAGCAGATTGATGCATATATCAATAATCTTATTGTAAATTTGCCTTTTGATTGCGGAATACACGATAAGGCTTTCGGGCTGCTATGGCAGTTGGTCAAAGAAAAGCGACTAAGCAGGACAAAAAATAAAGAAGGCAAGTAAATATACGAATTATATTGCAGTATGATTTTTTTAAAGGCATTTTATTTATAATACAAAATATATGAAAAAAACAAAACAAAAAATTAAAAGATGGGAATATATTAATCTCATTTTTGCCTTGTCTATTGAAGTAATATTGCTTTTTTTGATTTTAGTGATTCTTTTGGTGTCACTTTTGGGAGTCTTTTTGCCTATTTTGCCGGCATTTTTGCTTTTAGGAGTTGCTGCGGCAATATATTCTTTAATGATAAAAAGCGGTTATAATAGAATTAGTGGCAGATTTCACCCATATATTATTAGGTTTAGCGAAAAGATTCTTGATATAAAAATTGTGAAAATTTTTGTCGATTATTACAAAGTTTATAGTAAAAAAAATAAGGCAAGAAAACAGGTTCAGGAAAATATTTTAAAATTCGGCTTGATTCTTTTGATTTTGAACATGTCTTTGGCCTTAATTTTTTGTTTTGGTTTTATCTTTATTTCGACTTTAGCAGTTTTAATTAGTATCAGCGGACTATGGCTGATTTTTTTGCCGCCGTTATTTATCATCACTTTTTCCGCCTTAAGCGCCGTACTTTGGTATCGTTTCGGACAAATTCTAGGAAGCATATTCAAGCAAAATAAAGTAATAAATTCGTTGCTTGCGGTATTAGTTTCTTTTTTGCCATTGATACTTGTATTTATTATTTCAGCCCTTGTGATCGGTTTTTTAGGAATTGCAATAAATGATTTTTTTGCCATTTTGTTTTTGGGATTTTTATTGATGTCGGTTTTAGCTAGCAGTTTTGAGCTTCTTATTGTAAGTCTTGGAGCAATTACCGCTATATAATAATATGCTGATTTTGGAAGGCAGGGTAAAAACCGGCAGAAAAATTGGGACAAATCTGGGTTTTTCGACAATAAACATATCAGTTCCCCACACCGTGAAAAAAAAGCAGTGGGGAATTTATTTTTCATTTGTCAAGATTGGCGATAAATTTTATCCCGGAATAACGCATCTTGGACCGCCAAAAACTTTTAGCTTATCCAATGCAACATGTGAAACACACATATTGAATTTCAAAGGCAATTTGTATAATAAGAAAGTAATTAAAAGGCTGATTTTTAAATTTAGAGACGTAGAAAAATTTCCCAATATTGTTAAATTAAAAAAACAGATAAAAAAAGACATCAAGTTAGCAAGGAAGTTTTTTGGAATATAAACTAGTAAGCATAGAACACATAACATATAACATATAAAGCGAAAAATTTTTTTATGTCATATTTTATATGTTTAATGGTATTATCTTAGGTCCACTTTTTATAATTATTGCTGCCATTCTTTGGGGAGTTGACGGCATAGTTTTGCGTCCAGCTTTATTTGCTTTGCCGGTTCCGTTAGTTGTTTTTATTGAGCATTTTTTTGCTTTATTGGTAATGCTGCCATTTTTCTTTCGAGGAAGAAAAGAATTAAGAAATTTAAACAGATCGGACTGGGGCGCATTTTTTTTAGTCGCGATATTTGGCGGGGCGTTGGGAACAATGTTTATTGTCAAAGCCCTTTTTTACGTTAATTTTGTCAATCTTTCGATAGTTGTTTTGATTCAGAAGCTTCAGCCGGTTTTTGCCCTAGTATTAGCCGCAGTTATTTTGAAAGAGAAATTGCCTAAAAAATTCTTTTTTTGGGCAGCAGTTGCAATTATTGCCGCTTATTTTGTGACATTTGAAAATTTTGTGCCAAATTTTTCAACCGGCAACAAGACTATTCTTGCCGCCTTATTTGCGTTAGGTGCGGCTTTTGCTTTCGGATCTTCAACTGTTTTTTCCAAGCGCGCCTTACAAAAAGTCAGTTTTCAAATGGGGACATATCTTCGGTTTGGGCTGACTTCGGCTTTAATGTTCTTTATTGCTTTGGCTTTTGGTAGCTTTGGTGCCGCATCGCAGATTACCTCAAGGCAGTTTTTAATTTTTGTTTTAATTGTTTTTTCGTCAGGTGGAGCGGCCATGTTTTTGTATTACTTCGGCTTAAAGCGGGTGAGTGCTTCGGTTTCCACGATTTGCGAGCTGGCTTTTCCATTGTCGGCAATTCTTTTAGAATTTATTATACACGGTCGCATGCTTTCTTGGTCGCAGTGGCTTGGCGCGCTAGTGTTATTTTTGGCGATATATAAGGTTTCTGTGCAATCGTCAGGGACTAATCTAATGATTAATAAGAATCAAAAAGCAAGTATTAGAAATTAAGTTTGTTTAAAAAATGACTATTTAGATTAGAACTTTGTCCAAAATTGCTATTAGAGTATCAATGACGCTTACAAGTCATTTTTTTAAATTAGGCATTTGGTTATTATTTTAAAAATATGTTATAATATAATAAAGATTTTATTTTAAAATAGGGGAATTTTTAGCAATAGCTGACTCTCAAAAAATAATTATAAATTGGCTAGAGCATTGATTTAGAGCGGTATAGTAGACAGTTTTTAATTTCGATTCAATATTTAATAACTTAATTTTTTAAGTGTTTCAAAATTCTGATTTAAACATTCATTTAAAATTCGAATTTTTGTATATTTTTTAATTTTTCTAAATTATAATGGAAAATCCGAATAAAAAAATATTGATTATTGAAGATGACCACGCCCCAATTCCGCGATAATGTTTATTTAAAATCAATTTAAAAAGCGCGCGAATCCCGCCTTTCGGCTTGTAAAGTTATTGAGTCAAGTTTGAAGATTGAATTGAGGCGGGGCGAGACGTGTATATTTACTAATTTGTAACGAATTATGATGGAAAATCCGAATAAAAAAATATTGATTATTGAAGATGACAATTTTTTAGCCAAAATGTTAAGCAGAATGATTACGGATTCTGGATATGAAGTTATTTTATCTTCATCCGGGCAGGAGGGTGTAAATAAAGCCGAAAGCAATAATGATATAGATTTAATTATATTGGATATTATGCTTCCGGATATTGATGGTTTTGAAGTATTAGAAAAAATCAAATCAAGCCAAAAAACGAAAAAAATACCGGTAGTAATAATGTCTAACCTTGGACAGCCCGAGGATGTTAAGCGGGGCAAGAATCTAGGGGCTATTGATCATTTGGTAAAAAGCGATTTCAGCCTTGACGAAGTTGCAAAGAAAATAAAAGGTTTTTTAGCATAGCTTAAAAAAATTAATCGAATTTGAATTATGGAAATTAGCAATGAAAAATTGAAAAACTTAATTGCTGATTTGGACTTGATTCCGAAAGAAAGGCTCGAAAGTTCGTTTAAATTCGCCCAAGATCATAAAAAATCCTTGGCCAGCGTTTTGGTTGAAGGCGATTTAATTTCCGATGACCATATTGGTCAGATTATTGCCGATGAAATGGGTTATCCATTCATTGATTTGGACAAAGTGACAATCGAAGAAAAAACTCTTCAGCTGATTCCGAAAGTTATGGCTGAAAAACAGGGCGTAATTGCTTTTGAACAGAATGAAAATGGGGTAAAGCTGGCACTGGTTAATCCGGGAAATTTCCAGCTTATTAACTTAATTGAAAAAAAAACCGGGCAGACCGTTATTCCTTATTATACGACATCGGAGAATATTAAAATTTCCTTATCACGCTATCAAAAAGGAATACAGAATGAATTTGCCGGGATAATCGAGGAAAATATAAGTGAAGCTAAAAAAAGTTTAAAACCGGAGGATTTGCCGATAATTAAAATTGTCGAAACGATTATTCAGTATGCCTATGAAAATGGGGCTTCAGACATTCACATTGAGCCGCAGGAAGAAAAAACTTTGGTTCGTTTCAGGATAGACGGAATTCTGCATGATATTATTGATTTGCCTAAAAATGTTCATGATCTGATAATTACCAGGCTGAAAATTCTTTCAAAATTGAGGACTGATGAGCATCGAAGCGCCCAAGACGGAAAAATCAGGGTAAAATTTGGCAGCGACAAGCTTGACATTAGAGTTTCGATTATTCCGATTATTGAGGGTGAAAAAACCGTTTTGCGGCTGCTTTCGGAAAGAAATCGCCAATTCAGCCTTGAAGACTTGGGATTTTCCAGTGAAGACCTGGTTAAATTGAAAAAAGAAATATCTAAGCCTTATGGCATGATTTTATCAACCGGTCCGACCGGCTCGGGAAAAACTACTAGCCTTTATGCAATCTTGAAGATTTTAAATCGCCGCGAGGTTAATATTTCAACAATTGAAGATCCGGTTGAATATGATATGGAAGGAGTCAATCAAATTCAGGTGAATCCAAAAACAAATTTGACCTTTGCCGCCGGCCTTCGCTCGATATTGCGCCAGGATCCCAATATCATCATGGTTGGTGAAATTCGCGACCAGGAAACTGCCGATATAGCAATCAACGCGGCAATGACCGGACATTTGGTGCTTTCCACTCTTCATACAAATGATGCGCCGACAGCCTTGCCGAGATTTTTAAAAATGGGAATCGAGCCTTTTTTAGTTGCCTCAACAGTGAATATTATAATTGCCCAAAGGCTTATTAGAAAGAATTGTAGTAGCTGTGTTGTCAGCAATGAAACTACCGTTTCACAGCTTAAAGATAAATTTTCAGCGGAACTGATTGAAAAATATTTTGGTAAAGATGGTAATAAAAAAATAAGACTTTATCACGGGAAAGGCTGCAAGCTTTGCGCCAATACCGGTTATTCCGGACGCTTGGGCGTTTTTGAGGTTTTGGCCGTTTCGGAAAAGATTAGGGAAATGATAATGCGTCGTTCTGACGCCGATGAAATAAGAAATCAGTCAGTAAAGGAGGGTATGACAACAATGATTGAAGACGGAATCAAAAAGGCTCTTTCCGGCCTGACAACTGTCGAAGAAGTATTAAGGGCAACAAGGGAATAAAAGTTAACTTTTATAATTATGAAATTTAAATACATTGCTTTCGACAAAAATAATCAGACCGAAAAAGGCATTATTGAAGCAAGGGACTTGAGGGAAGCCACAAAGCTTTTGATTGACCAGGGTTGGTTTATAAAAAAAATTTCCCCGCGCGGTAAGTTAAAATCCGGCTTTATGGAATTTAGTTTTGGCAGCGTTCCTTTGGTGGAGAAAGTTTTATTTGCAAAACACCTAGGAGTCATGCTTAAATCGGGCATCAATTTAAATGAGGCGTTGGAAGTTATTGTTCAGCAGGCGCCGTCAAAAAAATTCGGGAAAATTATTAATAATGTTTTAGAAAGCGTTAAAAAAGGCCAGAGCCTAGGCAGTGCAATTGCTAAATATCCGAAAGTATTTGATCCGCTATTTGTAAATATCATCAAGGTTGCCGAAGAAAGCGGAACCTTGCAAGAGAATTTGGAATATTTGACCAATGAAATGGAGGAACGCTTGGAGCTTAAAAAAAATATCAGAAATGCCTCTTTTTATCCGGCAATTGTTCTAACTTCCACTTTTGGACTTGGTTTTATCCTATCTTATTTTGTTTTGCCAAAAATTACCGCTCTTTTTAAAAGTTTAAGTTTTGAGCTGCCATTATCGACCAAATTTTTGCTTTTTGTCGCTGAAATGATGGATAAACATGGTCTTGTCATTTTTACTGTTATTATTTTGTCTATAATTTTTCTGCGGATTTTGACTAAACAGAAATTTTTTAAAAAACCCTGGCATTGGTTTTTAATTAAAATGCCGATACTGGGCAACATTATTATAAATTATAATCTGGTTTTAGTTACCAGAACTCTGGCGATTTTGCTTAAAAGCGGCCTGACAATCGATAGGGGAATTGAGATTGCAATCCAGACAACATCTAATGTAATCTATAAAAATAGGCTTAAGCAAATTTTACCTCAAATTCAAAAAGGAAAAAAATTGTCCGATTCAATCAGTGGTTTTAAGCAGTCGAAAAGAAAGCCGTTGTTTCCAATGTTAGCAATAAAAATGATTGGCGTTGGCGAACGGTCGGGGAGGCTTGATGAATCTTTGAGCTATCTTTCCGAATATTTTGGCAAAGAAGTCGATAATACGACAAAAAATTTGACAACCGTTTTGGAACCGCTGCTATTGATTTTTGTTGGTTTAGTGGTTGGCTTTATTGCGATTTCGGTTATTTCGCCTATTTACCAAATCACGGGTCAATTTAGAAAATAGGATTTGTAAAAAAATTTTAAAATTAATGCTGTTTAAAAGATTTAGTTTCTTATTTTTTTAATTTTTTAATTATAGCTATTCTTCTGCAACATGAGAGGTTTTACTTTAATTGAATTAATATTGGTTATTGCAATTATCTCCATAGTTGCGACTTTAAGTGTTCCATTTATCCAAATTTTTCAAACTTCATCTGATTTTTATACTCACGTTGATACAATTACTAAAACATTGCGTAAAGCCCGCCATTTAGCCGTAACCGGAAAGAACGGATCTGATTGGGGGGTTTATTTTGATAATATTGAAAAAAAAATAATTCTATTCAAGGGAAATAATTTTGCCGTCCGCGATACGAATTATGATTTGGAGGAAAAATACGCCGACATATTCAGTGTCAACGCCGATTTTGGCAATGAAATCTATTTTGCTTTATATTCCGGCCTGCCCTCCGCTTACGGTACTGTCACCGCATCTACCATAGTTAATAATGATATCAAATATATAAACATACAAAGTTTTGGTTTGATAAATAAATAATGCATTCATTTAATAAATTTAAAAACCAAATAGGTTTAAGCTTGGTTGAAATTATTTTAGCCATAGCATTGTTTGGGCTTGTTTCAGTTCCGCTTATTTTAATACTTATTAATTCATATGGCAGCAATCTTCAAGCTGAAGAAAGAGAAATTGCTGTTTTATATGCACAGCAGGGAATTGAAGCGGTAAAATCAATCCGCAGGCAGGCCTGGAATTTATTAGATAATGGCAATTATGGCTTGACCAATGTTAACGGTTACTGGCAGTTTTTGGGCAGTTCTGATTTATTGGAAAATAAATATACCCGGACTATTACAATTTCTGATGCTTGTCGTGACAGCGGAAATAATTTGGTTGACTGTCCTAATGTTTTAGTTGATTTTCATGCAAAAAAAATTATATCTTCAGTTGATTACAATTCTATCAATGGTTTTAATAATGTTGTTAATTTGGTCAGTTACGTCACTATCTGGCAATCAAAAGACTGGGTGCAAACCGACTGGTCGGGCGCTTTGGGCCAAACTCAATGGTTTGACCAGTCAAAATATTTTAGTGATGACGGTAATATAGATTATTCCACTAGCGGAGAAATCAAATTAAAAAGCCTAGAAGGCGGCGGAGGCTGCGGCGTCAAGATTTGGATTTTTGATAACTCTGCCGATTACACTTATGACCCTAATAAAATTGAGGTTACTGGCGGTTTTGCCCAGCTTAAAGGTACGTCTTTTTGCTCTGGAACGCCGACTTCGTGCGGCAATCTTGCCAGTCAGATTTCCTGCCAAGCTCAAGCTGGCTGCAGCTGGGATCAACCACCAGGCAATTGTCAAAATAATGGCAGTTGTACAGCTGTATCCCGCAATGAATGCAATACTTGCAATTTAGCCGGCTGTTCCCGCAGCGGCAACAAATGTACTGGTACCTTAAACTGCTCAGCTTATACCAGCCAAGCTGCTTGCGGCACCTGTAATCAGTGTTTATGGAGCCAGCAGCCTGGTTCTTGCTTGGGCACGCCGACTCCTTGCGGTAATTTAACTGACCAAACTTCTTGTCAAACTCAAACTGGTTGCAGCTGGACTGGCAATTATCCGGCCGACCAACCAGATATTTATCCGGTTGCCTCTTTTAGCGTTCCACAAATTGATGCCTGGACTTCTTTTACTGAAGTGGCGACCAAAAACGGAGGAGAAATTTATTACCAGCTTTCCGATGGTACGACCTGGTATTGGTATGATGGCAGTAATTGGGCGCCGGCTAATACTGACCCCGGTACGACGGATTATAATTTAGCCAGCGTGATTAGCACTAATATTAACAGTTTCCCAGTTAGTAGCCAGGAAATAAAATTTAAAGCATTTTTTCAAAGTGATGGTTTGCAGCAAGTTCAGTTAGATGAAGTAAAAATTAGCTGCTCGCAATATTATGATTGGCCTTTTACAGCAAATGCCGATTACACCTATGACCCTAATAAAATTGAGGTTACTGGCGGTTTTGCCCAGCTTAAAGGTACGGCTTTTTGTTCTGGTACTCCAAATCCTTGCAGTAATTTTACCAGTCAAACTTCCTGCCAAACTCAAGCTGGCTGCAGCTGGGATCAACCACCAGGCAATTGTCAAAATAATGGCAGTTGTACAGCTGTATCCCGCAATGAATGCAATACTTGCAATTTAGCCGGCTGTTCCCGCAGCGGCAACAAATGTACTGGTACCTTAAACTGCTCAGCTTATACCAGCCAAGCTGCTTGCGGCACCTGTAATCAGTGTTTATGGAGCCAGCAGCCTGGTTCTTGCTTGGGCACGCCGACTCCTTGCGGTAATTTAACTGACCAAACTTCTTGTCAAACTCAAACTGGTTGCAGCTGGACTGGCAATTATCCGGCCGACCAACCAGATATTTATCCGGTTGCCTCTTTTAGCGTTCCACAAATTGATGCCTGGACTTCTTTTACTGAAGTGGCGACCAAAAACGGCGGTGAAATTTATTACCAGCTTTCCGATAATGAAGGATCAAGCTGGAAATTTACCAATGGCATTGTTTGGCTGCCGGTAACAGGGTCGACCGACTATAATACAGCAAGTGAAATTAATTCCAGTATTCTAGCTTTTCCGACAACAACGGCGAAAATTATGTTTAAAGCATTCCTTTCTTCAGATGGCAGCCAGCAGGTTCAGCTAGATAACGTGACTATCGGCTTTGGCGAAGCGGTTGGCATAAGCGGCTATACAACCGCCGGCTGGCTTGAATCATCGGCTTTTAACACCGGCTGGTTTAGCTCTTTTAATTTTTTGTCCTGGACGGAGACTATTCCTTCAGCCGCCTATGATATTCAAATACAAATCTCAACTGCCCCAGACAACGCCGGCGTGCCCGGAATTTGGTCAGATTGGCTTGGACCAAGCGGGTCTGGCAGCTTTTATTTAAGCGGCGATGAAATTATAATTCCTATATTTAATAACCACAACGACAGCCAATGGGTGAAATATAAAATTTTTATGAGTGGTGACGGCATTGATACTCCAATTTTGCAAGACATAAAAATTAATTATACACCATGATAAAAAATATTAAATCTAAAATCTTAAATCTCAAATCTCTTGAAAGGCAGGGTGGTTTTACCCCGCACCTTTTGTGCGTAATAAAAGAAAGAACATTAATCCATAGAAAAGGTGCGGGGTTTACTTTGATAGAATTGATTATCTATTTGGGAATTGTCGGCATGATTTTGGTCAGCATTTCTTATCTGATTTTGGATATTATGGTTGGTCAGGCGACTAATTATGCAGATCAGGAAGTCAATTATAACTTTCGCTATATTGCCGATATTTTAACTGATGACATCAAATCCTCACAAGACATCGGAAGTCTAACTAATAGTAATTTGGTTTTAATTATGGCAGGTGATGATATTATATATAATTTTGATGAAACAAATAAAATTTTATCCAGGCAAGTTGGCGATGCAGCGCCTTTGTCTGTCAATAATGAAAATATTGAAATTATTGGAAATTTTACCGATTTTTCAAAAATGGGCAGAACAAAAAACGTGGGCATTCATTTAAATATAAGTTATAAAAATCCCGGCAATATTTCTGATTATAATTCAACCACTACTGTTGATTTTGCAGTTGAGCTTCGCGGCAGGAGATAAATATGAAAAATTATAAATCACAAAATCAAAATTCCAAGCAATTTTTCGGCCAAGAGCGGGGCGGTTATATTGCATTGATTTCATTATTAATTGTTTCAGCCGCTGCTTTGACGATAGGAATTGCCGTAAGCCTCAGGGGAATTGAAGAGATTCAAATGAGTTATTCTTCTCAAAAAGCGGCTGAAGCTGAAAATTTGGCTGATGTTTGTATTGAGGAAGGATTAGAGAATTTACGAAATATTTGGGCTGATTATTCAAATTCCTTGTTTTTTGGCAGCAATTCTTGTATAATAAATACAGAAGTTGATGCAAGTAATGCAATTCTATACGCAACTGGAACTGCAGATGTTTATACTCAAAAAATTGAAGTCAAAGTTGACACTAATTTAGATGTGATTTATTGGAAAAATAATTAGCTTATTTGGCTTTTAAGTAAAAAAACAAAACAAAAATTATGCTTAATAGAAAAATATTCGGTCTGGATATTTCCGATCATTCAATAGAGGCTTTGATGCTGAAAAAAAGAATTTTTGGCAAGCCAAAAGTATATTCTTACGCCAGGTCGATATTAAGAAGCGAGATTGTCAGTAACGGAATTATTAAAGATGCAAAAAAACTGGAAGAAAATATTGTAAAACTTATATATTCGGCAAAACCGAGGCTGTTTCGGACGCCGTATTGTATTTTATCTTTGCCAGAATCCCAAATTTTTACGGCGATATTTAAACTCCCGGCCGGATTAAGGCACGATGAAATTAAAAAGACAATTCCTTACAAAGCCGAAGAAGTCATCCCTTTTGAATCGACGGAAATTTATTTTGATTTTAAAGTAATAAAAAAGCAAGGAGCCACTCAGGAGGTATTTTATGCAGCTGTTTTGTCTAAAGTAGTTGATTCATATGTCAGAGTTTTAAAAAACGTTGGATTAAAACCGGTTGCTTTTGATCTTGAATCAGTAAGTCTTGCTAAGGCACTTTTAAAGAATGGCAAAAAATTACAAGGAAAAATATTGCTGGATATTGGCGCCAGGACTTCTAATCTAAGCATTTTTGATCAAAGTGGAATCAGACAAAGTCTAATAATAAAAGTAGCCGGAAATCGGTTTACTAAAGCAGTGGCAAAAGGTTTAGGCATAGCTGAAAAATTAGCTGAAGAACAAAAAATAAAAAATGGCTTGGATGAAAAAAATCAAAAGCCGAAAGCCTTGACCGCTTTAAAAAGCGAACTTAACAAGATAATCTCCGAGGTTAAAAAAGTAGTTGATTATTACCAGTTGGAAAATCAAAGGCAGATTGATGAGGTTATTTTGGCCGGCGGTTCGGCATTAATGCCGGGTATTGAAAAATATTTTTTTGACTCTTTAAAAATTAAAACTTCCATAGGCAATCCTTTTTTAAAAATTTCCGCTGGCCGATTTGATAAATTGAAAAATTATGGCGTAATGTTTTCCAACGTCTGTGGACTTGCCTTGCGGGGGATAAACAAAAAAGCGATAACAAGCGATATAAATCTTCTGCCATTCCCGGCAAGAAGGCTTGAATTAATGCCGGAAAAATCAAATTTTAAAGCCTGGATTCCTTTTTATATTCGTTTGATAATTTTAATAATATTGATTTTTGTATTGGGAGGAATTTTTTATTTAAAGAGTATTGGGGTTGATTTTTATAATAAAGTATTTCCAACCGAAACATATGAAAGCAAAATTACTCCCGATTTTGACATGGAGGTGATTGACCAGCTTCGCCAGAGATTAAATTCGACAAGTACCGAAGCTTTAATTAATGAAAATAATGCAGACAAAACGGAGGAGATAAAAATTGAAAAAATGGTAAAAGTTAAAGATACTCCGGCAGGAACGCTAAATGTAAGGCAAGGTCCGGCAACATCTTATGATTTGGTAGGCAAAGTAACGCCGGGTCAGGAACTAAAATTTATTGAGGAGCAGAACGGCTGGTATAAAATTATTTTTGAGGGCACAAAAGAAGGCTGGGTTATTAAAACCTACGCTGATATAATTGAAGTTAATGTCAATCAAAACCAGCAACCTTTGCCTGAAGTCAAAGGAGTTTCAATTCAGCTTGATAAAATTAAAATTAGTAATGTTGATTCTGGATTTTTAAATGTTAGAAGCCAGCCGGGAATTGAAAATGAAAAAATTGGTAAAGTGATGGCCGGCCAGGAGTTTGAAGTTCTAGCCGAAGTCGAAGGCTGGTATAAAATTGAGTATACTGAAGACAAATATGGCTGGGTTTCTTCAGAATTCGCTTCACCAATTGAAAATAATAATTAATTTATATATATAAATTTAAAAATTAATTTAAAATGAGAAAATCTATGAAAAAACAAAAAGGTTTTACTCTTATTGAGCTTTTGATTGTAATTGCAATCATTGCAATTTTAGCATCAATAATTTATGTAGCGGTCGATCCAGCCCGCCGAATACAAGAGGCAAGGGATGCCCAGCGCTGGAGTTCGGTAAATTCCATTTTGAACGCTTATTTAAAGTATACGGTTGACAATGTCGGTACGGAACCGACAACTATTACCGGTACAAGCGCCCACATGATTTCAATAACCGGAACAACGGGAGTAACTGCGCCGACTGACGCTTGTGCAGCAACAACAACCGCTTATGTGGCAAATTTGAGCAATTTAGTCCCAAACTATATTGCCGAAATTCCAGTTGATACTAATTTTGCTAATGACTCCGGTTATTATATTACTAGGAATTCTGCCGGCAGAATAACAATTGGCGCATGTAACCCGGAAAGAACTACCGCCGTAAGCGTACAAAGGTAATTAATACTTAATATTTTAGGAAGCCCGGCTGAAAAGTCCGGGCTTTTTTGTTTTTATATTTAATGTTATAATATAATTGATATTTGTAATTATAATTAAATATTGTTTAAGATATTAGGGGAATATATGAAAAAACAAAGCGGGCTTACACTTATTGAGCTTTTAATTGTGATTGCAATTGTTGCGATTTTGGCGGCAATAATTTATGAGTCCATTGACCCTCCCAGGCGCATGGCAGAAGTTAGAAATGCAAGCCGATGGAGTTCGGTGAATGCAATTTTAAATTCATATTTAAAATATACTGTTGACAATGTTGCAGAACCTGTGGTTTTATCGTCCGGATTATATTATTTGATTGGTACGGACACAAGCGGATGCAATGCCTGCATAGCAAAAACAACTGAGCCGGCCTGTATTGATTTATCAGTCCTTGTTGACCGCTATTTGACGAAAATTCCTGGTGATCCAAGCTTTGCTGTTGATAATGATTTAAATGGAATTTGGGATAAAACCGGTTTTTATATAATGCGTTCAAATAACGGCAGAATTTCAGTCGGAGCATGCAGCCCAGAAATAATATTGGGCCAAATTCAGGAAATCGAGGTAAGCCGTTAATTTTTTTATGCATATTGAATAAAAAACTTTATGGGAAAAAAAATAATCTTTATTATTGCCCAGAATAATTTCAGAGATGAAGAGCTTATAGAGCCAAAACAAATTTTGGAAAAAAGGGGAATTTTGGTAAAAATCGCTTCAAAGACCAGAGCCAAAGCTTTTGGCAAAATCGGTACTGAAATCAATCCTGATTTTTCTTTGGCAGAAATTGAGGCAAAAAATTTTGATGCCATTGCTTTTGTTGGTGGAGCCGGCGCCAGACAATATCTGGATGATCCTGATGCCTTAAGGATTGCCGGCGAATTTAAAAAAGCCGATAAAATTATAGGCGGAATATGTATTGGCCCTTCAATTTTGGCCAATGCCGGAATCATTATCGGTAAAAAGGTTACGGCTTTTCCGACTGAAGAAGAAAATTTGAGAAATCGCGGAGCCGAATATACCGGCATGCAGTTTGAAGTAGATGGAAAATTAGTTACTGCCAAAGATCCGACTGCGGCAAAAGAATTTGGGGAAAAGCTGGCATATCTGCTGGAAGAATAATTTTTGTAATCTTAAATCTAATATCTAAAATTTAAAAATCGCATATAAAGAATAAAAAGATATTAGATAAAAGATATTATATATAAGATTTTAGATATTAGATATTTATGTTATACGATGTCATAATCATCGGTGCCGGTCCGGCAGGAATGTCTGCCGGTATTTATTGCTGTCGAAAAAAGCTATCTACTTTAGTTTTGTCCAAGGATATCGGCGGGCAGACGGCCAAATCTTGGGATGTTGAAAATTATCTTGGTTATAATTTGATTTCCGGGCTAGAGCTTTCTCAAAAATTCAAAGAACACTTTAATCAATTCAATTGTGCCAAATTAAAAGTCGGTATAGAAATTTTAAGCTTAAAAAAAAGTGGTAAATTTTTTGATGTTAAAGTTAATAATGGTGCAAGCTTTGGGGGCAAAACTGTGATTATTGCTTCCGGTAAAAGTTCTCGTGAGCTTGATGTTTTAGGCGAAAAGGAATTTCGCAATAAAGGCGTTACTTACTGCGCCATTTGCGATGCGCCGATATTTAAAGATAAAGCCGTGGCGGTTATCGGCGGTGGGGACTCGGCTTTGGATGCGTCATATCAACTTACTAAGATTGCCAAAAAAATCTATCTTTTGGTTTGGGATAAAAAATTTAAAATCAATTTAGATAAAGTTTTACTGGAAAATACCCTAAACAGCCCCAAAGTACAAGTAATATTTAATGCTTCGGTAACTAAAATTATCGGTGATAAATTTGTTGCCGGTTTGATCTATCAAGATTTAATTTCCAAGAAAAATAACCAGCTGCCTGTTGAGGGAGTTTTTATTGAAATCGGTTCTATTCCGTCAGTTGATTTTTGCAAAGGCTTGGTAAAATTAAATAAGCAGGGTGAAATTATAATTGACCGGCATAACATGACTTCGGTTAAAGGAATTTTTGCCGCCGGCGATGTAACCGATGTTTTGGAGAAACAAACCATAATTGCCGCCGGCGAAGGGGCAAAAGCGGCGATTGGTGCGGCAAATTACTTAAGTAGGCAAAAAACAACAGTTAACAATTAACATTTAACAGTTAACTTATGAAAAAAATTATCATTTATTCCACGCCGACCTGCCCTTACTGCAAGATGGTCAAGGAATATCTAAAGAGCAAAAATATCGAATTTACCGATTATAATGTGGCTGACGACAGTGCAAAAGCTAAAGAAATGATTGATAAATCAGGCCAGATGGGCGTGCCGGTGATTGATATTGAAGGCAAAATTATTGTCGGTTTTGATCAGGAAGCGATAAATCGCGAATTGGGTCTATAAGCCATATAGATTGACTTTATTATTTATTCGATTTATAATTTTTAAACAAATAAACGCCACACCTAAGATTGTAGTTTCTAACATTATTTTAGGTGTGGCGGTAAATATTGCTAATTTAATCAAAGGGGCCTTGCCCCCTAGTTTAGCTTTGTAGATATTTCATTAAATAAAGTGGTTGTTATATCAAGAAAAAATCTAAATTGTTAACGTATAAATTCAAAATTTATTATCTTAATATTTACCATTGTTTAAGGGATCTCTCCCTTCAGTCGAGATGACCAACGAGAATATGCCAAAATTCGAATTAGACAACAAATTAAAGCCCAAGGGTGACCCCGCCTCAAGCCCGAAATAGAAAATATCAGTTGATTAAAGTTTTCTCTCAAAATCGCCTTCGGCTTAATTAGTTGTAAATTAGGGTTTTTCTAGGGGCTTTGGGCGGGGCAAGTCAGCCAAATTAAAATATAACAATGAACAAATTTCAATTACAAAGTAAATATCGGCCTAAAGGAGATCAAGTTAAGGCAATAAAACAACTGGTGGAGGGCTACAAAAAATATCAGCAGCAGACGCTTTTAGGCGTGACCGGTTCGGGCAAGACTTTTAGCATTGCCAATGTTATTTCGCAGGTGCAGAAACCGACTTTGGTGCTGTCACATAACAAAACTTTGGCTGCCCAGCTCTACCAAGAATTTCAAACATTTTTTCCGAAAAATCGGGTTTGTTATTTTGTTTCCTATTATGATTATTACCAGCCGGAAAGCTATTTGCCGATTTCCGATACCTATATTGAAAAAGACGCTACAATCAATGAAACCATTGAGCGCTTGCGTTTGGAAGCAGCCACGTCACTTTTGGCCAGGTCGGATGTCATTATTGTGGCTTCGGTTTCCTGTATCTATGCTTTTGGCCAGCCGGCTGATTTTGAAGGTGAAAGCTTTCATCTGACAGTTGGTCAGAAATTAGATAAGCGCGATTTGTTAGCGGCATTAATAAAAATTCAGTATGAAAGAAATGAAACAGATTTAAGATTCGGCCGTTTTCGGGTCCGCGGCGATAGTATTGATATAATTCAAGGATCGGCCAACAGTAATATTGTCAGAATCCAGCTTTTTAATGATGTAATTGAAGCGATTTCCGATGTTGATAAAATGACCGGAAAAAAAATCAATGACCTGCGGGATGTTTTTATTTATCCGGCAAAGCCCTTTGTGGTGCCAGAAAATAGGCTTAAGCCAGCAATGGAATCTATTCGACAGGAACTTGAAAAGCGCCTGCCGGAACTTGACACAATCGAGGCATACCGTCTTAAACAAAGGACTAATTATGATTTGGAAATGCTAGAACAGCTTGGCTACTGCAAAGGCATGGAAAATTATTCTAGGCATTTTGACAACCGCAAACCAGGCCAGCCGCCGTTTACTTTGATTGATTTTTTCGAATATGCGGCCAAAGATTGGCTTTTGGTAATTGATGAAAGCCACCAGTCAATTCCGCAAATCGGCGGAATGTATCATGGGGACTTCGCCAGAAAAAAAAATCTGATTGACTACGGCTTTCGCCTGCCCAGTGCTTATGATAACCGCCCATTGAAGTTTAAGGAATTTGAAAAATATCTTAAGCATGTAATCTATACTTCGGCCACACCGGGTGAATATGAATTAGTCCAAAGCGGCCAGGTGGTTGAACAAATAATCAGGCCAACCGGCTTAATTGATCCGCCGATTGAAGTTCGGCCGGTAACTGGCCAGGTTCCGGATTTGATTTCAGAAATTAAAAAAGTCACCAAAAACGGTTATCGCGTCTTGGTAACAACTTTGACAAAGCGGATGGCTGAAGATTTGGCAACTTATCTGGTTGATGAGGGTATTAAATCGGTATATCTGCATTCGGAAATTGAAACTTTGGTCAGGATAAAGATTATAAATGAATTGCGAACAGGCAAATATGATGTTTTAGTCGGCATTAACTTGCTTAGAGAAGGCCTGGATTTGCCGGAAGTGGCTTTAGTGGCGATTTTGGATGCCGATAAAGAAGGTTTTTTGAGAAACACTAAAAGTTTGATTCAGACAGCCGGCCGCGCGGCTCGCAATGTCAATTCAAAAGTTATCATGTATGCCGACAGGATTACCGGTTCAATTAAAGAAGCAATTAGTGAAACTAATCGCCGGCGGAAAATTCAAACTGCTTACAATAAAAAGCATGGCATTACCCCGAAAAGCATTATTAAAGCAATCACCCAGGAAGAAACAGTAATTGAGCCGGGTGAAAAAGGCTTAGAGTTTAATGTTGATAAATTAATTATTGATTTAGAGGGACAAATGAGATTGGCGGCAGAAGAGCTAAATTTTGAAAAAGCAATTGAATTGCGCGATAAAATTGAAAAACTTAAGGAAAGCTTTAATGAAGATGCAATACCGTATAGAAAAAGAACCAGGAAGAACAGTTAGTGCGGAGTAAAACTATTAAATAAATTTTCAATTCTTAATTTACAATTAATTTTTTTATATTTAAATAATATAAATTGAATCTGTGCTAAAGGCGCATCTACTGTACATCTCCGCCATAGGTGGACAAGCGCCTCTGGCGGAAAAATTCGAATTTTAAAATTCAAAATTATAAATAATTATGTCTAACAAATTTATCACAATCCGCGGAGCCCGCGAACACAACTTAAAAAACATTAACGTTGATATTCCGATTGATAAGCTGACCGTAATTACCGGCTTGTCCGGCTCGGGAAAATCAACGCTGGCTTTTGATACCATTTATGCCGAGGGTCAGCGCCGGTATGTTGAAAGTTTATCCGCTTATGCGCGGCAATTTTTGGGTTTAATGAATAAGCCGGATGTTGATAAAATCACCGGACTATCGCCGGCAATTTCCATTGAACAGAAATCAATTTCCAAAAATCCCCGGTCAACTGTCGGAACGATTACTGAAATTGCTGATTATTTACGTTTACTTTATGCCAGAATAGGAATTCCACATTGTCCAAATTGTGGTAAACGGATTATGTCGCAATCGGTTGAAATGATTACCGAAACATTACTTAAAGAAAAAAATGGCACTAAAATTCAAATTTTAGCTCCAATCATTCGTAGTAAAAAGGGAACCTATGAAAAACTTTTTATGGAATTAGAGAAGAAAGGTTATATTAGAATCAGACTAAACGGCGAAATAAAGGATTTGGCTGATTTTGAAAATTTCAAGTTAAACAAGCAGACAAAACATAATATTGAAATAGTCATTGACCGGTTGGTTATTAAAAAAGGCGTTGAAAGCCGGCTTAATGAAGCGATTGAAACCGCTTTAGGCGAAGCTGAGGGATTGGTTTTGGCAATAATCGAAAAAAACGAACGGCTATTTTCTCAAGCCAATGCTTGTGCTGACTGTGGTATTTCAGTCGGCGAACTGCAGCCCAGGATGTTTTCTTTTAATTCGCCGTTTGGCGCTTGCCCAAATTGCCATGGTTTAGGTTATTTACAACAGGTTGATGCTGATTTAATCATTCCAGATAAAAATATATCTTTAGCCCAAGGCGCGGTAAAACCATGGAAAGCACACGGCGAAGGCTGGCGAAACCAGCAACTGGACGGCTTGGCAAAGTATTACCATTTTGACCTTTGGACTCCTTGGAAAAATTTACCTAAAAAAGTTCAAGATATTGTATTATTTGGCAGTAAAGATGAAATAAAATTTGACGTAAAATCATGGGAAGGCCAAATGAGTCATAGTTGGACCGGCAGTTTTGAAGGCATAATCCCGCAAATTGAAAGACTATATAAGCAAACCGAATCGGAATGGCGCAGGCAGGAAATGGAAAAATTTATGCGTTTAGGTGATTGTCCTAATTGTGGCGGCAAGCGGCTTAAACCCGAAGTTTTGGCAGTTACGATTAACAATAAAAACATTTGGGAAGCAACGGAATTTTCGATTGAAAGAGCTTTGGAATTTTTCAGCAATTTGCAGTTGACTAAGCAGGAAACCGAAGTTGCCCGCTTAATTCTAAAAGAAATTGAAAATCGGTTGAAATTTTTGATTAATGTAGGCTTAAACTATTTGACTCTGTCTCGCGCCGCCCAGACGCTTTCCGGCGGGGAGGCTCAACGGATTAGATTAGCCACCCAAATCGGTTCGGAACTGCGCGGAGTTTTGTATATACTAGACGAGCCGTCAATTGGCTTGCACCAACGAGACAACGAAAAACTGATTTCGACTTTAAGAAATTTAAGAGATTTGGGCAATACGGTTATTGTGGTTGAGCATGATTCAGAAACAATTTTAACAGCTGACCATGTTATTGATCTGGGGCCGGGTGCGGGCATCCATGGCGGTGAAATTGTCTGTTTTGGCACGCCACAGCAAATAAAAAAATGTCCATATTCGCTTACCGGTCAATACTTGGTCGGCAAGCTGTCAATTAATATTCCGGCTAAGCGGCGCAAGGCTTTTGATTTTTTGGAAATTTTCGGCGCTCAGCAGAATAATTTGAAAAATATTGACGTAAAAATTCCGCTTAAAGTCTTTACCTGCGTCACCGGCGTTTCGGGTTCGGGAAAAAGCAGTCTGGTTAATGATATTTTGTATAAAGCTTTATATAAAATATTTTTGGCATCAACGGAAAAACCTGGTAAGTATAAGAACATGAAAGGCTATGGCTTATTAGATAAAGCGGTTATCGTTGATCAGTCGCCGATTGGCCGAACGCCCCGAAGCAACCCGGCAACATATATCGGAGTTTTCACTTATATCAGAGAATTATTTACAATGACCAAAGAAGCCAAAGCCAAAGGCTATAAATCCGGCCGGTTCAGCTTTAATGTCTCCGGCGGCCGTTGCGAAGAATGCGAAGGCGATGGGGTAAAGAAAATCGAAATGCATTTTCTGCCGGACGTTTATATTGAATGTGAGAAATGCAAGGGTCGGCGCTATAATCAGGAAACTTTGGCGATCAAATACAAAAATAAAAATATTGCCGATATTTTGAATATGACTGTTGAAGAAGCACTTAATTTTTTTGAAAATATTCCGCGGGTAAAAAGCAAGCTTCAGACTTTATATGATGTCGGTTTGGGTTATATTACTTTAGGTCAGAGTGCCACGACATTATCGGGTGGGGAAGCCCAGCGCATAAAACTTACATCTGAACTATCCCGCAAAGGCGGCAATACAATGTACATTTTGGATGAGCCGACAACCGGTTTGCATTTTGCCGATGTAAAAAAATTGCTGGAAGTTTTAAATCGTTTAGTTGATAAGGGTAATTCGGTTTTGGTCATCGAACATAATTTAGACGTGATTAAATCGGCTGATTGGGTGATTGATTTGGGACCTGAAGGCGGGGATAAGGGCGGGAGGATTATTGCCGAAGGCACGCCCGAGAAAATTGCCAAATGCGCGAAGTGGAGCTATACCGGGAAGTATCTCCGGGAAGTTTTAGGTAGTAGGTAGTTGGTAGTGGTTAGGCGCTAGGCTTTATGTTTTAAAAACCTGTAAAGGCGAGTAAGTCTGGGTAGTAAATTAAAAGTAAATTAAGGAGAAAAGTAAATTAAGCTTGCTTTTAGTTTACTTTTATTTACTTTTTACTCGCTTCTATACGCTTTTTAAATTCGCTTCTAATTTACTTTAAATAACTTTATTAAAAAAAGAGACGGCGTTTAAGTCGTCTCGAATTCTTGTCGAATAACCAATTCGGTTATCCTTCTGAAATGCGGTTCTGTCTCTATTGGCCAATAAATAGGTTTAAAATAATATTCCCATTGTGGTCAGGAAATGCCTTTTGTCTGAAGCCGAAACCGCCGGCGGCTTTTTTTTTCCACCATATCAAGCGGCTCGTGGTCGCCAAGGGAGACCAGTCTTCGGTTTCTTTTCATGTTTATTTCCTCCTATTTGTTGTGTTATTTTAACCGGAACAAGGAATGCTAGCATTTTTTAGGCATATTCCTCTCCCTCTGGTCATTTCGACCGAGTATTCATATATCTTGTCACTCTGAACTTGCCTGCCCGCCGAAACGAAATGAAGGCGGGTTTCAGAGTCTCAAGACTTCCCTAGATCCTGAACCAAGTTCAGGATGACAAAAATGACAAGTACTGTAAGCTCAGATGAACGGCGACGGAACAAATAATTTGCATGAGCGTATTCGTAGTACGCCATGAAAGGCTCCGGAACATAAAAAAACCGCTTAGCATTTGCTAAGCGGGCTGTTTCAAAAAAATTATTCTGCATACGGCAGGCATGGTCCTGGCCGCGGAACAGTGCCAAAAGTAATCGCACGGCGCGGCAGTTCAATAATACAATAGGATCGGCTACTAATTACGTCGCCTGGATCGATAAAATACAGGCGCTCATTTTTTTCAAAGACCGTACGATAACTTCCGCCAAATAGGACAAACTTAACTTCCCTATGATTGGCCAGAAATTTCATAGACCAGCTGTCCAGATCAAACATGCTGTCTCCAAAGATTTCCTGGCAAAGATTAGAACCAACAAAAAATTGATAGTGGCCGAATTGCATAATAGGGTTTTCTTCATTTAGAACTATCCAATTTTTGTTTTCGCCAAGTATCTTTTTGCAATCAAATTCCATAACAGAATCAAGCCAGCAATGGACCGTGAAATCAGCAAGATCCTTCCGGCAGACATCTTCTTTTTGGATATTGCAGCAAATAACCAAGTCAGTTACTCCTTCAGCCTTCATGATCTCGATTAGGCTGGGCCAATAGGTTTTGTCTTTTTTAGAGATATGATCCGTATCAGCAATAACACAGATTTTGATAATATCTTTTTGGAGAATCGGTTCCATTGGCAAACGGGTAAAGGTTATTAAACCGGAATCCGGATCAAGCAAAGTATACTCATATTTCTCTTCCACATAGCCGGGATTAATCAAGCTAATAACCGGATCTCTTAAGAAATATTGAAAATGGCTATGCCCGCAAAAGACATATCGAATGCCGTCATTTTCCATGCGAATCTCTTCGATTTTTTGCCTTACTTTATCGGTTGATTTGGTCAAACATTCCCAGCCAATCATATGACCAAGATAAATATCATGGACATAGACTTTTACAATTCTTTCGCCCCGTCTAGTAATTTGCCAATTATAAGGACGTCTATTCAAATCAAATTTGCCATCAAAGTCACTGGGAATAAATGCTACAGCCACTGGCAAATCCAAGAACGTTTCTGAATTAAAATGTCTTGGATCAAGGTCGCCGGTATGAATTACCTGGGTGATTCCATGATTTTTCATTTCATATTCAGTGATTATTCTTTGGGCGCCAAAAGAATCCTTGTGGGAATCTCCAATAACAAGCCATGTTTGTTTAGTTTTTTTAGTCATATAACCTCCTGTTTCTGTTTTTGACCGTTAAAAAGCTGACATATTTATAAAAAGAACCAATACTTAAACATAGTGCTATTGGCTAAATTTGTCAAATCCTAATATAATAAAAAAAGATGAGCTTTTATACTCATCAATCATTTGAAGAAAGATCATCAGCTGTTTGTTTGGACAAAAAATTTTTCAATTTTTGGATAATTATTATCCCAATCCAAATCGCTGCTGCGCCGAAAAATCCCACATGCTGGTTTCCCTCGCTATCTAAAAGAAGAAAGCCAATTGTAACAAATATTATTTAGCCAAACATACTAAATACTTTCATTGCTACTTTTCTCTATTGGTTAAATTTACATTATTATTTAAGTCTTTATATTATAAATTGTTAAGTATATTAGAGTAAATTATGGCCAATTTAACGGAAAAAATCAATCAAGCGCCAAGCCAGCCGGGCTGCTATTTATTCCAAAATAAGTTTGGTAAGGTTATTTATATTGGCAAAGCAAGGAATATAAAAAAAAGGGTTAACAGTTATTTCCAAAAAAAAGGACTTGATATTAAAACCCAAAATTTAGTTTCCGAAATCACTAATGTGGAATTTTTTGTCACTGATAATGAAGTCGAGGCATTTTTATTAGAAGCACAACTGATAAAGAAATACCAGCCTAAATATAATCTTGAGCTTAAGGGCGGCCAGCGCTATGCTTATATTGAAATTACTGATGATAAATTTCCGCGATTGTTGACTACCCGCAACATTAAAAAAGGTGATAAAGTTTTCGGACCGTATTCTTCTGGTTCTTCCCGCCAGGAAATGATTCGGCTGGCCAATAGTCTTTTTAAGCTTCGGATTTGCAAACGCCTGCCAAAACGATCCTGCCTTCTTTACCATATTAAACAATGCAGTGCACCATGCATTGGTAAAATTTCTCAATCAGATTACCAAAAAAATATTTCTAAAGTTGAAATGCTTTTGAAAGGAAAAACTAAGGAGTTAATTGATAGTCTGGAGCAGGAGATGAAAGAATATTCAGCCGAACTTAATTATGAGCTGGCAAAAACAAAGCGCGACCAGATTTTGGCGCTTGAGCATATTTCGGAAAAACAAAAAATCGAGCTTAGAAAAGCCTATGACCAAGATGTCATAAACTATATCCAAAGACCGAATAAATTAATTGTTCAGCTGTTTAATATCAACAAAGGGATAATTTCGGGCCGCAAAGAATTCAAGATTGCTACAGTATTAAGTTCTAATGCTGAAGAAAATTTTTTTGATTTTCTCAGGCAGTATTATTATACCGAAGATATTCCGCAGGAAATTATTTTGCCAATCAAGCTAAGAGAGCAGAATTTGCTTGAAAAATTTTTAAGTAAAATTGTCGAAAGGGAAATAAGAATTACCATACCGCGAAAAGGCGATAAACTGAAGCTTTTGGAGTTAGTTTTAAAAAATATTGAAGTTGGATTAAGCCTTGGTGAAAACAGTTTGCTTGAATTGCAGAACAAACTTAATTTGCCAAATTTGCCGCAGATAATTGAAGCCTTTGATGTTTCTAATCTGGGTCCAACCGATGTGGTTGGCTCGATGGTAAATTTTAAGGGTGGTAAGCCCGATAAAAATGAATACCGCCGTTTTAAAATAAAAACTTTTATTGGCCAGTCAGATTTTGATGCAATGAAAGAAATAATCTACCGCCGCTATTATAAAATTACTAAGGAAAAATCAAAGCTGCCTGATTTAATTATGGTTGACGGCGGCAAGCCACAGCTTACTGCTGCTCTAATTTCACTGCGCGAGCTCGGACTGCAGCTTGCGGTAATTGCCTTGGCTAAAAAAGAAGAAGAAATTTATACGCCTAACAACCGCTATCCTTTGCGGCTTTCAAAAAGGTCAGCCAGTTTAAAATTACTTCAGAAAATTAGGGACGAAGCCCACCGCTTTGCGATAAATTACCAGCGGCTGTTGCGGAGTAAGAGATAGTAGAAATTATGTAACATGAAACATGGAACAATTTGTTACGTATTTTATGTTATGTGTGTACATGATTTTTCTTTTTCTGCTATAATAATAATCTATGCGTATTATCAAGATAATAATTGCAGTTGTAGTTGTCGGCTTGATGCTGGCTTTTTTTGTTTGGTATAAGCCCAATTCAAATAAGCAATCGGAAAACAGCAATCAAAAAATAGAAGAAAAAATCGAAACGACATATACCAAAAGTTTCGAAGTGACCGAAGGTGCAACTTATGGGAGACTGATGGAGCAGGCAAGTACCAGTCCAAAAATAAGCCAGGCAATTTTTGAAGCCAGTAAAGAAGTTTATGACCTTACCAATGTCAGGCTGGGACGAAAGCTGGATTTGGTTTATGACAAAACAACTAACGACCTTCAACAACTGATTTATCAAATTGATAGCGAAGAAAAATTATATGTAACCTTGCAGGCAAAAACAACCACTGCAACTTCAACCGAACCGGTATGGCTGGCCGAAAAAAAAATAATTCCTTATGAAATAAAAATTAAAACCGTTGAAGGGACAATTGAAACTTCAATGTGGGAATCTGGTTTAGCTCAAGGAATAGATGAGCGGGCGATAATTGCTTTTGCCGATGTGCTTGAATGGAGTGTTGATTTTGCCTGGGAAGTAAGGAAAGGCGATAAATACAAATTTATTTACGAGGAACGCTATTTGAACGATGAATATGTAATGCCGGGAAAAGTTTTAGCCGGGAAGTTTATCAATGACGGCAATAATTTTTATGCTTTTTATTATGAAGAGTCTAAAGACAAAATCGGCTATTTCGACCAGGACGGAAATTCCGTTCAAAAAGTTTTTTTGAAAGCGCCTTTGGCTTTTAAATATATTTCTTCCGGCTTTACTACCGGCTTGCGCTATGTTGAAGCTTTTAACGTTTCAACCGGTCATCGGGCGGTTGATTATGCCGCGTCATTCGGCACGCCGATTCGATCTGTCGGCGACGGAACGATTATTTTTGCCGGCTGGAACGGCGCTTATGGCCGAATGGTCAAAGTCAGGCATAATTCAACTTATACGACAAACTACGGCCACATGTCGAAAATCGCCGTTAAAGTCGGCCAAAAGGTCAGCCAAAGCCAAACAATCGGCTATGTCGGCTCAACCGGCTTTTCCACCGGACCGCATTTGCATTACGAAATGGTAAAAAACGGAACAAAGATAAATCCGTTAAGAGAAGTTTTTCCAACAACTGAAGGAATTAAGGAAGAAAATAAGCAGGCTTATCAGGATGTAATAAAGGATTGGAAAAATCAGCTTGATTAAAAAAGCCCGAATCAGCGGCTTTTTAAAAGCTAAACTGATTCGGGAGCGCCGTTAATTGGGGCCAACGGCAAATGCCCCTGGCTAGAGTCAGAAAAATTCTGGTTCACACATTAGTGTGAAAATTCCCCTAAGGTTAGGGAGATCCCGGTTCTTGTGCCTGCTTATGATAAACTTTCGATTTTGGTCGTGTGACGTTGAGACCTATTTTCCGGCCGACTAAATCCCTCTCCCGCCAAGCAGGCAAGGCTATTATATTTTTTGGAGAGATATTTTAATTGTTATCTAATTTGTTTATGAAGTCAATGTTAAAAAAATATCATTATACTTTTACATATTTTATTTTCTATTTTATGTATTAATTTAGTTTCTTTTTTTCTCAATAAATGATAAGATAACTATATAATAATATGTTTGCCCAAATCGCTTATTATCAAATTTTTGGAAAACCGTTAATAATGTATGGCGGTATATTAACTTTAGCTTTTTTATTATTAACTGCATCTTTGCCTTATTTAGGAAAAAAAGGGATAATTAAGAATCATTTTGTCTTGCATAAAATAATGGCAATAATATCCATTTGCCTGGCTTTATTTCATGGTTTGTTGGGAGTTTTAGCCAATTTATAGCTAAATATAGTTAACTTGAAAAAACACAGCTTTTGTGTTATTTTTATTATATGAATATAAAAATTGTTATCGATAAAATTTTCTTGGCTGAAGTCAAAGAACTGGCTGAAAATGATTTAGGAGAAATGATAAAAGCTGTTGTTGATGTACAAAAAGGCGTTATGGCAATCGGCGGCGAATGGCATTCGGATGCCGAAAAAGTTTTACTAAAGGCAGGTAGTGGCCAAAAAGATTTATGGGGCATCAATTTGTTTCCCGGCCGAAGCAAAGAACAACTAATTGAGTTTACCTCATTGATTAATATTCGGCCTAAAGACGGCAACCTATCAATGATAATTGAAATTCCCGAAGTTAAAGAGAAAATTATAAAAATAGTTAATGGATTAATTAATTAATTTTTTAGAAATGGATATTAAGCGTTGGCAGGAATTTTCATTGGCTCAACAAATGGGTAATATCGCAAGCGAAGTCAGCCGCGCTTACTCTTTTGAGAAAAATAGAGATTTTGAACAAAAAAAAATGTCTTTAGAAAGGGTTTTGGAGATGATTGATGCAACAATTGATGATAAGCGATATTTTGGCCGATTGAAGGAAATTTGCCTCCTGCGCGAAATTATTGCCGACTTTTACAGTCAAACCGGAAATTATTCGGTGACCTTGCCTGATATACTTCATTACTTAATGCCTTTTGCTTTGGCGGCGAGAAGATAAAATTATATGGGAACACTATTTATCGTCGCAACGCCAATTGGCAATTTGGAAGATATCACTTTGCGCGCCTTAAGAATTTTAAAAGAAGTTGATTTAATTGCCTGCGAAGACACGCGGGTGACAAAGAGACTATTGGAACATTATCAAATTGATAAGCAGGTAATAAGTTATCATCAGCATAGCCAAGTCGGTAAAGTTGATTTTTTGCTGGAAAAATTAAAACAAGGAAAAAATATTGCCTTGGTATCAGACGCCGGAACACCTGGAATTTCCGATCCGGGAGGACTTCTGGTTTCAGCGGCGGCAAGCGAGGGGATTAAAGTTGAAGCAATTGTCGGACCAAGTGCCTTGACTGCGGCATTGTCGATTTCCGGACTGCCGACAGACAAATTTTTATTTTTGGGATTTTTGCCTCATAAAAAAGGCAGAGAGACTCTGATTAAAGAAATTATTGAGTCAAAATATACTATTGTTTTTTATGAATCGGTTCATCGGATTATTAAGGCGCTTGGGCAGTTAAACGAGGCGGGCTTAGAGAGAAAAGTTGTTGTTTGTCGCGAACTGACCAAGAAGTTTGAAACAGTCTACCGGGGTAAAATTAATGAAGTTTTGAAGCTATTACAAGATGACCAGGTTAAGGGGGAATTTGTGGTCATAATTTCAGCAAGATAAGTATTAAGCAAGATAGGCAAGATAAGTTTCTAATAAAATTATCTTGCTTATCTCGCCTATCTTGCTTATCTTGCTTAATAAATATGTCAAAGAAATTCTACATAACTACCGCCATACCGTACGTTAATGCCAGTCCGCACATTGGCTTTGCCTTGGAATTGGTTCAAACAGATGTTATTGCCAGATATTATAAGCAGAAAGGACGCGATGTTTTCTTTTTAACCGGTGCTGATGAAAATAGCTTAAAAAACGTTCAAGCGGCCGAAAAAGAGAAAATTACAACCAGGCAATTGGTTGACAAAAATACTCAGAAATTTATTGACTTAACTAAGGCTTTGAATATTTCAAATAATGATTTTATCAGGACTGTTTCGGAAAAGCATTTTTTAGGCGCTCAAAAGCTTTGGTCTGCCTGCAAAAAAGAAGATATTTATAAAAAGAAATACAAAGGTCTTTACTGTGTGGGTTGTGAGCAGTTTTATGCTGAAAAAGAGCTGGTTGACGGCAAATGTCCGGAGCACCAAAAAGAGCCGGAAGTAATAGAAGAAGAAAATTATTTTTTTAAATTGTCAAATTATCAAAAACAGCTTGAAAAATTAATTGAATCGGATGAATATGAAGTCGTGCCTAAAACCAGGAAAAATGAAGTTTTGAGTTTTATCCGCATGGGTTTGGAAGATTTCTCGATTTCCCGATCTCAGGCTCGTGCAAAAAATTGGGGTGTTCCTGTACCAGGCGATGAATCGCAGGTTATGTATGTCTGGTTTGACGCTTTAAGCAATTATATTACCGCTTTAGATTATGATAAGAAAGGAAAAGATTTTAAAAATTACTGGCCGGCTGATGTTCATGTAATTGGTAAAGGGATAATTCGTTTTCATGCCGTTTACTGGCCGGCGATGCTTCTTTCGGCGGGGATACCTTTGCCGAAAAAGCTTTTTGTTCACGGTTACATAAACATTGGAGGGGGAAAAATGTCAAAATCTCTAGGTAATGTTATTGACCCTTTTGAATTGGTAAAAAAATATGGAATTGAGCCGGTTCGTTATTATCTTTTGCGCTACATTCACCCAATCCAAGATAGCGATTTTAGCATCGAAAAATTTGAAGAGTCTTATAATTCCGATTTAGCCAACGGCTTGGGAAATCTTGTCAGCCGAGTGGCCGGCCTTATTGAGCAGAATAATATAAAAATTAAAATGAAATTGCCAAAAGAAGATGAAAAATTTTCTAAATTGGTGGAATCTTTCAGCTTTGACCAGGCTTTAAAGTATGTCTGGTATAAGATTTCCGAAGTTGATGGAAAAATTTCAAGCGCTAAGCCATGGTCTTTGGCAAAGGAAGGAAAAACAAAGGAAGTTGCGGATATTTTAAATCAGGCGGCAAATGATGTTTTACAGATAAGCTATCTGCTAAAGCCATTTTTACCGTCGGTTTCAGTCAGTATAAAAAATATTTTCTTTTCCTTAAAAATTGTTAAAGGTGATCCGCTTTTCCCGCGGTTAAACTAATTAATTTGTCATGCTAACTGCCTACCAGATAAGCAGGCTTGTTTCGGCACCTTGTAGCCAAGGCTATGAGACCCTGAAATAAACCTGCCAGCAGGCAGGTTCAGGGTGACAATAATAAAAATATGTTTATAACAATTCTTGATTTGATTTTAATTTTAATTCTTTTTATTTTTATTTCCTTCGGCTTTGCTTTAGGGCTGGTTCAGACAGTGGGAGCATTGATCGGAGTGGTTCTTGGCGCCTGGGCGGCAGGAGCATGGTATGAACCTTTGGGTCTATGGCTTCAGGATATAACGCTTGGCAATGCCGCTTTTTCGAGAATTATCGCCTTTGTTGCAATTTTTGTGATTATTAACCGCCTAGTTGGTCTTATTTTTTATATTATAAATAAAATATTTAATTTGATTTCAATTATACCTTTTGCTAAAAGCCTTAATCGTATCATGGGGGCTTTTTTAGGGGCTTTGGAAGGTGTTTTGGTATTAGGTCTGATACTTTATTTTGTTTCCCGCTTTGCTTTTACTGATTGGATTATTAATGTACTAACCGCTTCCAAAATGGCAATGTTTTTGGTTTGGGTTGCCAATATATTGGCGCCGCTTTTGCCGGAAATTTTAAGACAGCTTAAGTCGGTTATTTAAAGCGAGATAAGTTTTAAGCAAGATAAGCAAGATAAGTAGTATTAGAAATTCTAAAATCTAGATTATAAATAAATCCTCGAATATAAGCACCAAATTACAAATTACAAATCCCAAACAAATATCAAATCATAAAACTCAAATTTCAAACACTAGTTTAGACGTTTAAAAATTGAGATTTCGAATTTGTTTGGATTTTGAGATTTAGAATTTGTAATTTGAATTTAGAAATTAATAGACTTGTCTTGCCAAACTATGCTAATAGATTCTCACTCTCACTTGAATTTTGAAGATTTTAAAGATGATTGGCAAAAAATAATTACTGATTGCCAAAATCAAAATATCTGGATGATTAATGTCGGCTCGCAGCTTCAAACCAGCAGAAGGTCTGTAGAGATTGCGGAAAAATATGAAAAAGGGGTTTATGCCGCCATTGGCTTGCATCCGATTCACGTTTCGGGAAGCAGTTTTCATCCCGAAGCTTTTAATATTGATTCTTATAGAGATCTATTAAATAGTTGTAAAAAAATCGTGGCAATAGGGGAAACCGGTTTGGATTTTTTTCATGATCTTAATAATATTGAAAATCAAAAAAAAGTTTTGCTTAAGCATATTGAGTTGGCAAAAGAATTTAATTTGCCCCTAATTTTGCATTGTCGAAACAGTAAAGACGGAAAAAACGACGCCTATGATGAAATACTAAATATATTAGCCGACAAGTTGGCAAGCTGGAAAGCTGGAAAAGGGGTGATTCATTGCTTTGGCGGCAATTTAAAACAGGCTGAGGTTTTTTTGGATCTTGGTTTTTACATTGGCTTTACCGGGGTTATTACTTTTCCTAAAACTGAAGTGCTGGCTGAAATAATCAAAATGCTTCCCCTGGACAGAATTTTGGTGGAAACCGACTGTCCATATTTGGCGCCGGTGCCAAACCGAGGCGAGCGCAATATCCCGCAATATGTTGAGTTTGTTGCCAGAAAAATTGCTGAAATTAAAGAAATTGACTATAATATAGTTAAAGAGCAAACGGCAAAAAATGCCATTAAATTATTTAATTTAGTCTAATTATTAAACAATTTATGCCCCATTTGGATGATGAATGTCCATGCGGTTCCGGCAAGCCTTATGGCGAATGCTGTGGCGCGGCGCAACCTTGCGATTGCGGTTCAGGCAAACCGGCTGGCGAGTGTTGCTATTAAAAATATAGTTTGAATAATATCTAAGTAAACTTAGGTGAGGTTAAATTTATTAATTTAGCCCCCTTGAGTTTTTTTTCAATTTGTATTAGTTTAAGATAGTAAAAACAAAAGTGTAATTTAATTAATAATAAATATAAACTATGTTTCAGTATGAGTATTTTGCTGTAATTATTGCCGTTTTTTCTCTGGTTTTTGCCGGATATTTAGCGTGGCAATTAAAAAAACAGCCGGTAGTTGACCAAAAGGCCAAAGAAATTTCCGATATTATCCATCAGGGATCAATGGCTTTTTTAAACAAGGAATATAAAATTTTGGCGATTTTTGTTTTAATTGTCGCTGCCTTAATTTGGTTTGTTCCGGCTTTAAGCTGGAAAACCGCCATTTGTTTTGTTGCTGGGGCAATTTTTTCAGTTGTTTCAGGAAATATCGGCATGCGAATTGCCACTTTGGCGAATGTTCGAACCGCTGAGGCAGCAAAAAAAGATTTATTTGACGGATTGAAAGTTGCATTTTCATCCGGCAGCGTAATGGGCCTTTCGGTTGTAGGACTTGGTTTACTTGGGGTAAGTGTGGCTTACATTATTTTTAAAGATCCCAACGTTATTTACGGTTTTGGCTTTGGTGCTTCCGGGGTTGCGCTTTTTGCTAGGGTTGGAGGCGGAATTTATACAAAAGCCGCCGATGTCGGAGCTGATTTAGTAGGTAAAGTTGAAGCTGGTATTCCTGAAGATGATCCTCGTAATCCGGCCGTTATTGCCGATAATGTCGGTGATAATGTCGGCGATGTTGCCGGCATGGGAGCAGATTTATTTGAAAGTTATGTTGATTCGATAATTGCCGCCATGGCATTGGGTATGCTTGGTGTTGCAACCTTTGGTCCGCAGGCAGTGGTTTTACCTTTGCTTTTGGCCGGGGTTGGTTTAGTTGCATCAATATTAGGTAATTTTGTAATTAAATCTTTTAAAAAAGGCAATCCTCATTCAGTTTTGAACTGGGGAATTTGGTCAGCGGCCGTATTGACAGCCATAGGTTCATTGCCGGCCATATATTATACGGTCGGTGATTTAAAAGTTTATTACGCGCTTTTAGTCGGGTTGGTTTCTGGAATCGTTATCGGCTTGGTTACCGAATATTATACCTCTGATAAAAATAAGCCTGCTCAGGAAGTGGCTAAAGCGGCTGAATCCGGCCCGGCAACCAATATTATCTCCGGCTTTGCATTGGGGCTGATGAGTACAATTATTCCGGTAATAGTGATTGCCATTGCGATATTTTTAGCATATAAGTTTGGTGGGCTTTTTGGAATTGCAATTGCTTCAGTCGGCATGCTTGCCACTTTGGGAATTACATTAGCAACTGATACTTACGGTCCGGTAGCTGATAATGCCGCCGGAATTGCCGAAATGGCAAAAATGGGCGATGAAACCAGAAAACGGGCGGAAGAACTTGATGCGGTTGGAAATACCACTGCCGCAATTGGAAAAGGTTTCGCAATCGGTTCAGCTGCTTTAACGGCGCTGGTACTATTGGTTAGCTTCGGTCAAGCGGTTAATTTAGAAGTTATAAATTTATTGGATACCAAAGTTTTAATCGGCTTATTTATTGGCGGTTTGCTGCCTTGCGTTTTCTGCGCTTTTTCAATGAAAGCGGTAGGCAAAGCGGCATTTGAAATGGTCCAGGAAGTCCGCCGTCAATTTAAAGAAATTGCCGGCATTATGGAAGGTACAGGCAAGCCTGATTATAATCGCTGTATAGAAATTTCCACTGCCGCCGCTTTAAAGAGAATGATTGCTCCGGGCTTAATTGCCGTTGTAGTTCCGGTTGTTGTCGGCGTTGTTTTGGGACCGCAGGCTTTAGCCGGTCTTTTAGCTGGTTCAACGTTAACCGGATTTTTATTGGCAGTAATTATGGCTAATGCCGGCGGTGCTTGGGATAATGCAAAAAAATACATTGAAGCCGGAAATTTAGGTGGGAAGGGTTCAGCCGCTCATAAGGCAGCTGTAGTCGGTGATACAGTCGGCGATCCGTTTAAGGACACTTCCGGGCCAAGCTTAAATATTTTGATCAAGTTGATGGCAATTATTTCGATTATAATTGCTCCGTTATTATTGACTTTGTAATAAAATAATTTTCAATAAAAAATCCGCTTTGCAATTTTTGAAGCGGATTTTTTTATTGTTGACAAATAAGTTATTTTGGATTAACATAAAAAACTAGGAAACCGCCAATGAAAATTAGGGAAAACCAAAAAAAGGAGAAAAACTGATGAAATGCCCAGTATGTGAAAATGAAACCTCGGTGGTTGATAGTAGGATATCTAAAGATGGCAAACGAATCAGACGGCGCAGACAGTGCCAAAATCCAAAATGCAAAGAGCGCTTTACCACATATGAAGTTTTTGATGAAACCCTGAAAGATTTGCCTTCTTCTTCTGTTAAAACCATGGTGGTTGCATTAACACACCTCATTTCTTTATTGCCAAGAGAGGCGCAAGAGGATGTTGTTGAGAGGATTAATACCAACAGCCGGTAAAATACTGGCTGTCTTTTTTTATGTTCCAAAGCCTGTCATGGCGCTTAACAATGCATTCATGCGAATACTATAGTTCCGCAGCCGGTCTCTCAACCTACAGTACTTGTCTATTTTTGTCATCCTGAACTTGATTCAGGATCTGGGGAAGCCTTGAGACTCTGAAACCCGCCTTCACTTCGTTTCGGCGGGCAGGCAAGTTCAGAGTGACAAAATATATGAATACTCAATCGTAATGACAATAACAAGCAATATTGACATTCAGCTTTTTAATCGCTAATATAAAGCCGCAAGAAATAATGGATTGACCTTTAAAATCGTTACAAAATAGGAGAGTTTTTTATGAACAAGATGACAGTTAGAGATGTTGATTTAAGAGGAAAAAGAGTTTTGATGCGGGTTGACTATAACGTACCGCTGAATGAGAGCGGAATAATTACTGACGACAGCCGGATTGTTGCAAGTCTGCCGACTATCCAGTACATTCTTAGCCAAGGTGCAAGCCTGATTTTGATAAGTCATCTGGGCCGGCCAAAAGGCAAAGGATATGAATCTAAATTCAGTTTAAAACCGGTACATGAAAAATTAAAATCATTGCTAGGATTTTCTGTTAAATGGTGCAGTAGCTGCGCCAGCCCGGTCAGCTTAAAAAAGGCGAGCTATTTAAAACCGGGTCAAGTTATGCTTTGTGAAAACACCCGTTTTTATGCCGACGAAGGAAAAGCTGATTTAAAAGGTGTTCCAGAAAACAAAGTAGCGGCAGCTAAAAATTTGGCAAAAAATGATCAGAGAGAATTGGCCAATTGGCTTACTTGTCTTGGAGACGGAAGTGTTTTTGTTCAGGATGCTTTTGCCTGCGTTCACCGTGCTCATGCTTCAACTACCCTTGTCTGCGCTGACTATCAATACAAAGTCGCCGGTTTATTAATTGAAAAAGAAGTCGACCGACTGATTGCAACCAGGGATTACCCGGAAAAGCCATTTTTGCTTATTTTGGGTGGGGCAAAAGTAAGCGATAAAATCGAGGTGATCGAATATCTGCTTGATAAGGTAGATGCTGTATTAATCGGCGGTCTGATGGCCTATACTTTTTTGGCAGCTTTGGGAAAACCAACCGGTTCTACTAAAATTGAAGAAGAATCACTGCCAAAGGCAATAGAAATTTTAAGGTCTGCAGATGAAAAAAACATAAAAATTGTTTTGCCGGTTGATAGTGTTGTTAATAAAACAGCTGACAATAATTTTTCAGCCGAAGTGGTTGGAGAAAGAATTGAAGCTGGCTGGCGTGGCCTTGGTATTGGTCCAAAAACTATAGAGTTATTTAAGACAGAAATTACTAAGGCTAAAACAGTTTTTTGGAACGGGCCTTTGGGCTTGGCGGAACTAGAGGTATTTTCTAAAGGTACCAAGGAAGTTGCTGAGTCCGTTGCCAACCTTTCTGATGCCACTACGGTAATTGGCGGCGGGGATACTGTCTCGGTTATTTCCCAGCTTGGTCTGAGCCAAAAAATAACCTTTATGTCGACTGGCGGAGGAGCCACTTTGGAATTTCTAAGTGGTAAGAAATTGCCGGGTCTGGAAGTCCTGACGGACAAATAAATCATCCACCGCTTAGCAGATGCTAGGCGGTATTTTTATAAACGCAAATTGCACAAATGACAGATACCAACGATGTGAATATATTCGCAGTTATTTGTGCAATTAGCGTTTGCCATTGACACACATTGCCGTTTCTGGTAAATTTACGCCAGATTGGAGGGGCTGTTCCTTCCATTTTTTTTGGTAAATTTCAACTTTTGGAGGATTATTTTATGCCTGGATTTGAACCTGTTTGTATTGGTATTAACGGCTTTGGCAGAATTGGCAAGATGATTTTGCGGGCCTCATGCAGCCTTAATCAGAAATGTGTTGTCGTTGCTATAAACGACCCGTTTATTGACCTTGAGTACATGGCGTACATGATTAAGTATGACTCTGTCCATGGCAGATTCGATGGTGATGTATCAGTTGATGATGGCTGCCTGTGGGTCAATAATCATTCAATCCGAGTTTTAGCTGAAAAGGATCCTTCAGCAATTAATTGGGATGTTTGCGGTGCTGATTATGTTGTTGAATCAACCGGCCTTTTTACTACGGTTGAGTCGGCTTCTGTCCATCTTAAGGGCGGTGCCAAGAAGGTTGTAATTTCGGCGCCTTCTGCCGATGCTCCGATGTTTGTCATGGGCGTTAACCACACGTCTTATCGGCCTGATATGAATGTCGTCTCAAATGCTTCCTGTACAACTAACTGTCTGGCGCCGTTGGCCTATGTGGTTCATCACAATTGGGGAATTGCTGAAGGCCTGATGACTACCGTGCACGCCGTGACGGCGACGCAAAAAACCGTTGACGGGCCTTCCAAAAAGGATTGGCGAGGCGGACGAGGTGCGGGATTTAATATTATTCCATCCAGCACCGGTGCCGCCAAGGCAGTCGGCAAGGTTATTACTGATTTGAACGGCAGGCTTACGGGAATGGCTTTTCGCGTACCGACCGCTGACGTTTCCGTGGTTGACTTGACATGCCGTCTTGTAAAGCCAGCTACCTATGACCAGATTAAGGCAGCAATAAAGGCCGCTTCAGAAAGTTCGCTGGAAGGCATTCTTGGGTATACTGAAGATGAAGTGGTATCTTCTGACTTCATCGGTGATCCTCGTACTTCGATTTTTGATGCCAAGGCGGGGATTGCACTTAATCCTAATTTCGTGAAACTTGTGGCCTGGTATGATAACGAGTGGGGCTATTCCAACAAGCTGTTGGATCTGATCGCCCATATGGCCGAAGTTGACGGCGTTGTCTAGACCTATTTAGTTTATTCTACCGCTTAGCAAATGCTAGGCGTTCTTTTTTTAAGCAAGATAAGTAAGATAGTCAAGATAACGTTCTCTTTCATGTCAAATGCGACATAGCAAATTCCTTCGGTGTTTTCATCC
>CAZHUO010000004.1:0-60986 GCA_964535715.1 uncultured Gammaproteobacteria bacterium
GTAGAAAAAATTAATCTTGAAAATGATTGATGAGTAAAATAGGTGCGGGACTCTCACCCTACGTCGCCAATAAAAATTTTACCGCTTAATATTCATTACTGAACCTTCATGTATGAATTTGGATTTAAGATATCAACTTCAGGAATAATTTGAATTTTATTTACTGAAGCCATATTTTCATACCAAACCATTTCCACTTCCTTTGTCTGGCCGGAAATAAAATTTTCCAATGTTATGTAATTTGATCCAACAACCTGCTGGGCGGAGAGTAAAATCATTTGAACTCCAACCTGCCAATAGCTATAGCCGGTGTTATTTTTAATTTTGAAATTTAGGGTGCTAATCGGCAGTTTGCCGCGTAAATTTGAATCCGCCGCCGATTTATAATTAATGTCAGTTATTTCAAACCTAAGCCGCGGAACGGAAAAATCTTGAAACTTATAATCAACTCGTTTCCAGGCAACTTTTGAAATGCTCACTTCCGGGCTGCCCGAACCAAGCTTTTGCCCGAAAAAAGTGAAATATTTTTCTTCATTAGGCAGGATATAACCCTGTTTGCTTTCAACAATTTCTCCGGCAGAATACAGATCAAGATTTATTGCTTTTCCGTAATAATCAGGATTGGGGTTTTTAATTTTTACCGTCAGGTCATATTTTCCTTCCCGGCCGTCTGTCGAATAAAATTCCAAAATTTGAAGATCTTTTGCTTTTTGCGCTTGCCGCCAATAGGAATAGTCGGTCAAATTACTTTCTAAAACCGCCATATCGGAGTTAAATTTCGGCTCATCGATAAAATATATGGCCAAAGCCCAGCCAATGGCAAAAACATAAATTCCAACATTAAAAAATATCAAAGAAAAAATCAAAAGTTTTCTCAACTTGAATTTATTTGTTACATACCAATAACTCGCCTTAAGCCTGAAATTACTGACCTGGCTTGGCTCACTTATCGGCTCATTTGGCTTTACATTATTTGCCATATATGAATAATACCATAAATAAAAACGAATTTAAAGTAAAAATAGACCGTTCAGAAAACCATATAAATGGCAAAAAAATTATTTGGTTTTGTTTTTCAGATAAGTCTTTAGTAATTTTTGGCGCTTGAATAATTTGTAAATTTTGATATAATTAAATTATAAAAAATCAATTAAAATTCCTTTTAATTTAGATGAATTTAAGCCAATATTTATAGGCAATATCCCTATATTTTTATTAGTTTCAAAATTATGGCAAAAAATACAACAAACAAACCAAAAAATCCTAATTTAGATTCAAAGAAAAGCGATTATACCGCTAAAAATATCACTGTCCTGGAAGGACTTGAGCCGGTTCGAAAAAGGCCGGGAATGTATATCGGAAATACCGCATCGGAAGGTCTGCACCACTTAATTTGGGAAGTAGTTGATAACGCCATTGATGAATCAATGGCCGGATATTGCAACGAAATTATCGTTTCACTTTTGCCGAATAAAATGATTTCAGTTTCAGATAACGGCAGGGGTATTCCGGTTGAAATGCACAAACAACAGAAAAAATCGGCTTTGGAGCTGGTAATGACAAAACTTCATGCCGGCGGAAAATTCGGCGAAGACGGCGGCTATAAAGTTTCGGGCGGCCTTCACGGGGTCGGCGTTTCTGTTGTTAATGCTTTATCCGAATACACCAAGGCCGAAGTCAAACGCGATGGAAAACTTTGGGTTCAGGAATATAAGCAAGGAAAGCCTTATAAAAAAGTGGCTCCAAGCGGCAAAGCGGCCGGCACCGGTACAACAATAACTTTCAAGCCGGATCCGACAATTTTTACAGTACTTGATTTTGATTTAGATACGATTGTTGATCACTTGCGCAAGCAGGCATACCTGACAAAGGGCGTAAAAATAACAATTTTAGACAACAGAAAAGCAGATAATAAAAGCGACTACACTTTTTATTTTGAGGGCGGAATCGCTTCATATATAAAATTTTTAAATCACAACGTTGAGCCAAAACATGAAAATGTCTTTTATGTTGAAAAGGAAGAAAAAGACACTAAAGTTGAAATAGCGCTCCAATATAGCAATGAATATAATGAAAATATTTTCGCTTTTGCCAACAATATTTCCAATCCGGAAGGCGGAATGCATTTAATCGGTTTTCGAACCGCTTTAACTAGAAGTATAAACAATTATGCCAGAAAACAAGGCTTACTTAAAGAAAAAGATGAAAACTTAAGCGGTGAAGATTCCCGAGAAGGCTTGACGGCAATTATTTCAATAAAATTAAAAAATCCACAATTTGAAGGCCAAACAAAAGCCAAACTGGGAAACGCCGAGATAAAACCGATAATAGACGCAGTAATGTATGATACTTTCACCACCTGGCTTGAGGAACATCCCCGCGATGCCGAGTTAATTGTAGGAAAATGCGTTTTGGCGCAAAAAGCAAGAATGGCCGCCAGAGCGGCCAGAGAAACAGTTTTAAGGAAAGGCGTGCTTGACGGCCTGACTTTACCTGGCAAGCTGGCTGACTGTTCGACAAGAGATCCACATCGGTCAGAGCTTTACATAGTTGAGGGAGACTCCGCCGGCGGTTCTGCCAAACAAGGAAGAGACCGCGAATACCAAGCAATCCTCCCATTGCGCGGAAAAATCCTTAATGTTGAAAAAGCCAGGCTTGATAAAATGCTTGCCAATAATGAAATTAAATCCCTTGTAATTGCACTTGGGACAAACATCGGCGAGCAATTCGAAATTGAAAAGCTGAGATATGACAGGATTATAATCATGACCGATGCCGATGTTGACGGCTCTCATATCAGAACTCTTCTTTTGACATTGTTTTACCGCTATTTCCCGGAATTAATCCGCCAAGGCCATCTTTACATCGCCCAGCCGCCTCTTTACAGCGCCAAAAGAGGCAAAGAAGTAACTTGGCTTTACAGCGACGATGAATTAGAGGAATACAAAAAGAAAAATAAAATAAGCAATGAAGTAATAGTAATTGCGGATGCTTCCGAGGAAAATTTAGAACAATCAGATGAAGAAAAAGAAGACATTAAAGCCAAAGTTGAAAAGCAAAACAAAGTGTCCATTCAGCGCTACAAAGGCTTGGGTGAAATGAATCCTGATCAGCTTTGGGATACCACAATGGATCCGCAAAAAAGAGTAATGAGAAAAGTCACTGCTACTGACGCCGCCAAAGCCGACGAAATATTTGATATTCTAATGGGTTCCGAAGTCGCTCCAAGAAAGCAGTTTATCCACTCCCATGCGAAATACGTTAAAAACCTGGATATATAATAAAAAAACGATAATTTAAATATACTCTTCATCTCGCCCCGCACCAATTTGCACAATTTAACTTTAATAAAGGCTATTAAACCGCGGAGCAAGTCGCCGACGCTCTAAAGCTGGATAATTACAGCTTTGGCGACGGAGCGCTTTCGGGTATTGACCCTTTGATGGCTCCTCGGCTCGGAAACAAAAAGTTGTTTACTTTTTGTTTCTCTCGCCCTACGTCGCCAATAAAAAATTTCAAGCCGAAGGCGAATTTGCGCGCTTGATTTTTTTTAAAAAAATTTGTTTTTTCGCAAAATTGGTGCGGGATCCATTCCCATGCGAAATATGTAAAAAATCTCGATATATAAATTTAACAAATAAAAAAGGCCCCCTAGCATCTGCCATGGGGCTTTTATTAATCATCGATTTGACTGGCTGCTTGCCTTTTAAAGGTGACATTTTTCAATTTATGCCTGAATAAATCAAAATCCAAATCATTAATCGGAGGTTTGCCTGAGGATCTGAGCAAATTGATTTCCGAAATCTCGGTACAAATGCGATTCCGTATTTGGCCTTCTTTTAATTTTTCATTGTGTGAAACAATCTTTTGATTATTCCAGTTTGCAATGATATTTAAAATATGAGCCAATATTTTCTGCCATCTTTGAGAATTCACAACCTCTCGATTTAAAGGAAAAATCTTAAACTTTGCTAAATTTCGAAAATTCGGCCAGTAAATTAAAATTGGCTTAATACAAAACTTACAGGTAATAATCGAATATAAAATACCTTCCAGCCTCTTTCTTGGCGGTTTTTTACTCATGTCTACACTATAGCAATCTTCCTGTCCACAATGAGGGCACGAAACATAAACCGTGATATTTATCATTTTAATTCCCTCCTTGTTGTTTTAAGGAACATTTCACGAACCTAACATAATTCTTGAACTTATCTTAAACCTTTAAGACAGAATTGGCAAATTAACATTTGCCCTTGACTTATTTAAAACTTCCATGTTAGAATATCATTAGATAGTAAATAGCCCCTCGGGGCTTTTTAAAATACGATAATTTGACTAAATTTAAACAATATGAACATTTTAGAAAGACTAACCAATTACATCAAACTATCCCATCTGGAGCTGAAAAAAGTCGTTTGGCCGTCAAAAAAAGAAATTATCCAGCACACCATGCTGGTTGTGGGCATCAGCCTTGGCGTCGCCGCTTTTTTGGGAGTAATCGACTACATTTTAAACATAGCTTTAGGATTTATCATTTAATTTATTTTATTTTAATTATTGTTAATTATTATAATTGATAGTTAACTTTTAAAAATATGCCAAAACAAACATTACAACAAGGCCGCCGCTGGTATGTAATCCATACCTATTCTGGATATGAAGAAAATGTCAAGCGGAATTTGGAGCAAAGGATCGAATCAATGGACATGGAGGATAAAATTTTTAATGTTTTAATACCGACTGAAAAGAAAATTAAAATTAAAAACGGCAAAAGAAAAGTCGTCACCGAAAAAATATTTCCCGGCTACGTCTTAGTAGAGATGGTTGTTGACGATAACTCCTGGTATGTTGTGCGGAATACTCCGAATGTCACCGGTTTTATCGGATCAGGAACAACTCCAACGCCGATTTCCGATTCTGAAATAAAAAATCTCCAAAAGAGAATGGGCGTTGAAGAACCGACTTTCAAAATTGATGTTACACTCGGCTCGCCGGTAAAAATCATTGACGGACCTTTCAAAGGCTATGAAGGAAAAGTGAATAAAATTGATGAGGACCGCGGAAAAATTAAGGTTTTGGTTAACATGTTCGGCCGGGAAACTCCAGTTGAATTGGATTTTCTTCAAGTCAAAAAAATCTAGTACCTAATTTCATAATAACCTAATACTTAAACAAATATGGCAAAAAAAGTAAAAACAGTTATAAAATTACAAATTCCTGCCGGGCAAGCAAATCCGGCTCCTCCGGTCGGACCAGCCTTGGGTCAGCATGGCTTGAACATTGCGGAATTTTGTGCAAAATTCAACGAAGCAACCAGGCAGAATATGGGAGAAATCACGCCAATTGAAATCACCGTTTTTGAAGACAGAACATATACTTTCGTCACAAAAACTCCGCCGGCTGCGGAATTACTCAAAAAAGCCGCCGGCATTTCAAAAGGCTCAGGACAGTCGCTGAAGAAAAAAGTCGGAAAAGTAACCAAGGCTCAAATAAAAGAAATAGCTGAAAAGAAAATGGCGGATTTAAATGCCAAGGATGTTCAGGGCGCCTGCCGAATTATTGAAGGCACTGCAAAACAAATGGGACTTGAAATAATCGGATAAATCTTAATAATTAAATATTTGCGGGACCCCAGCTCCGGGGATTTACCGCGAATCTGCCAAAACGGCAGAAGTTGGAGAAAAAATATGAAACGTTCAAAACGCTACCAAGAAATGGCAAAAAAAGTGGACAAAAATAAAAACTATCCGATTGAACAGGCGATAAGCCTTGTCAAAGAAACCGGAACCGCCAAATTTGACGCATCGGTTGAAGTCCACATTAAGCTTGGCATTAATCCCAAAAAAAGCGATCAGCAAGTCAGAACCGCTTTTACCCTGCCAAACGGCACCGGAAAAACCAAAATAATCGCCGCTTTTGTTTCGCCTGACAAGGAAAAAGAAGCAAAAGAAGCCGGAGCAGACATTGTCGGCGGCCAAGATTTAATTGATAAAATAAAAAGCACCGGAAAAATCGAGTTTGAGCTGACCGTATCAACGCCCGATATGATGCCTAAACTTGCAATAATTGCTAAAACATTGGGACCAAGAGGCCTAATGCCTTCGCCGAAAAACGAAACAATCACCACTAATCTTAAAAAGACGATCGGCGAACTTAAAAAAGGCAAAGTCGACTTTAAAAGCGACGACACCGGAAATGTCCACCAGACAATAGGCAAAGTTTCTTTTGATCAAAAAAAGCTTTTGGAAAACTATAACGCTCTAATAGATGCCCTTAAAAAGGCGAAACCGTCAACGGCCAAAGGAACTTTCATCCAAGGAATCAGCATTGCTTCCTCAATGGGTCCTGGAATTAAAATTCAACTTTAAAATTTCGATTTTAAATACTGCAATAAAGCGACAAATGTCGCTTTTTTGTTTCTTAAAAAATGTAAGATTATAATATCAACCGTCAAACAAATTTCCAAAAATATTCATGACTTTTTTTAGCCAATTATAAGATCCGACATAAAAAATTTAGGTTATATTAAAAAATATTAAGTAATATTGGCAAAAACAAATAAAATCTGTTAAAATATAAGGGTTAAGTAATTAATACCTACCCCCTGAATTTATGCCCGAAGAAAGAAAACACTATAGGCCATCTTGGGACGATTATTTTATGGCGGTTGCCAAGATTATTGCCAGCCGCGGCAGCTGCGACCGGCTTTATTCCGGTTCTGTTTTAGTTAAAGAAAACCGAATTATTTCCACCGGCTATAACGGTTCACCGCCTGGTCTTCCTCATTGCAATGATATCGGCCACCTTTTGGAAGAAGGACACTGCGTCAGAACAATTCATGGCGAGCATAATTCGCTTTTGCAGGCGGCGCTTCATGGCGGCACCAGTACCAAGGATTCAACAATGTATACCAAATACAGCCCGTGCATCCATTGCGCCAAATATGTAATTGCCTGCGGCATTAAGCGCGTGGTTATCGGCAAGGTTTATCGGAATGACAAAGCAATTGATATGATGAAAGAAGCCGGAATCACGATTGATTTCTACCAGGAAAATTCCGAATGGAATGAGGAAATTATTAAAATATTTTCCGAAGCAATTCCAACGAGAATAAACGAAGGCAAGGTTAAGCTGGAGGAAAAAAAGGATGAGTAGAATAATACTGGGTTTTGTCGGATCAATCGCATCAGGCAAAGGAACAACTTGCGAATACCTAAAAAAAAACCACGATGCCTCCGTTTACCGTTTTTCAACAATACTGAGGGATATTTTAGATAGAATATATATTGAACAAAGCCGAGACAATCTGCAAAATTTGTCTTTGGATTTAAGAAAAAGGTTTGGCGAAGATTTGCTGGCAAAAGCAATTTCCAAAGATGTAAAAAATGAAAAAAATTACATTATTGCAATTGATGGCGTCAGACGGGAACCGGATATCAAATATTTAAAAGAAATACCCGAATTTAATTTAGTCTTTATTGATGCAGACCAAAAAATCCGTTTTGAAAGAATTACTAAGCGCGGCGAAAATTCCGACGATACAAAAAAAACCTTTGCTGATTTCCAAAAAGATGAACAAAAAGAAGCGGAACTTCAAATCAAAGACGTCTCTAAGCTGGCAAAATTAAAAATTGATAACAACGGCACATTTGGCGATCTTTACCAACAGATTGAAAAAATAATAAAAAAATTAGAAAATTAGTAAGTCAAAAATTTATATTAACTAACTAATACCTGTCTCCTACTTACTAATTTTTACTTCCTACTTCCTAAACAATGAAAGTTAAAATAAAAAAACTTAAACCTGACGCAATCATCCCCTCTTATGCCCATCCGGGAGACGTCGGATTGGATTTATATTCGCTGGAAGATTATGAACTTAAGCCGGGAGAAAACAAGATTTTTTTTCTAGGCTTTGCCTTGGAATTCCCAAACGGCTTTGCCGCAATAGTTAAAGACAAAAGCAGTCTGCCAAAAAACGGCTCTATTCATACCATGGGTGGAGTTTATGATGCCGGTTACCGCGGAGAATATAATGTTAATTTAATAAACCTTGGCAAAAAATCTTATTTTATAGAAAAAGGCAATAAAATCGCCCAGCTGATAATAATTCCTATTGAACTGGCTGAACTGAAAGAAACAGTCGATCTGTCTGAAAGTGAACGTGGCCAGGGAAACTTCGGCTCAACTGGCAAATAAATAATACAGTAAATTATTTAAAAATCGGCTTTAGCTTATGCATAGGGTGAATAACCTAAAAGCTAAAAGCTAAAAGCTAAAAGCTATCATATGGAGGACAAAAAACTTTTGTACATTACCGCGATCATTATTGTGGTAATTATGATAATTATAAGCGGAGTCGGCCTGTTTTTTTACATAAAAAATACTTCACAGCCGGACATTCCAAAATTACCTGAAACCAACACAAATACAAATGAAGGCACATTCCTTCCCGATTTTCCAACTTTACCGGTAAACCCCGATCAACCGATTAACGCCGATAATATGCAACGCCTGCAAAAAGAAAAAGAATTTATATCATCATTTTGGAAAGCACCGGAGATTTCATACGCTGCCTCGCCGGCAAGCTACAAAATTCCCCTGGAAAAAATTAAAGAGCAAGTTTTAAATTATCAGGATTTTTCCAGAAAAATTAATATGGAGCCGATGCTGCCAAAGCTTTCACAAAACGGATTTATCATTGTCAACAATGCGATTAATGAAAACGTCAACGACTGGGAAAACAGCTATCGCCTAATAAAGGAGAAAGAACTGCCGCTTTTTATCACTTCGGATTCCGTAGTCGGACTTTATCAGGACACCCTACAAATCTTATACAAAGAGATTGAGGAAGATATATTTTATGACTCGCTTTGGCATGTATTGCGTAATATGTACGACATATCAAAAGAACGCTATGAGCCGCTGTTTAAAGAAAAAGGAATCGAATCAGATATAGCAACCGAGGCTGCCAGGCTTCAACTTTCCTATCTGACAGTCGCTTTAGAAATTTTAAGGCCAAAAGAAGATCAAATCAGAGAATCAATCGGATCCGACCAAAGATATTTTACTCCTTTAGAGTCATCAAATTATTCCTTGTCAATACCGCCATATATCAAAAATGAAATATACTCTGAGATAAAACTGATAAATTCAAGGACTAAAACCGCAGAATCAATAGTTTTTGGCTATGAAAAAAGCTATGAAATATATAATATTCCTGCTTACTACCAAACTTCGGAAAAATTAAAAAATTATTATTTGGCCGTCACTTGGCTTCATGATGTCTTATTTCCCCTTTGGAATAAAGGAAACGACTGCGCAAGCTGCATCTTTGATGAATATGACCATGCAATAAATTTTGTTGCATCGCTTTACATAAGCGATGATTTATCAAAAAATCAAAATCTAAAAAACAGCTGGGCAAATATTTACAAATCAATTTCTTTTTTCAGCGGTTTGGAATCAAATTTAACATATATAAACTACAATAACTCAATTAAAGAAATATTCGGCCAGGATTATGACCTAATAAAGCTTTTCAGCGCCGATTTTGAAACCATAAGGAAAAGAATTAGCTTGCTTCAGCAAAAAATAAGTTCTTACGGCTTTTCATCCGCATTAAGCGGAAGCAATAATACAAAAGAAGAAGCTGGACTTAGACTGGCCGGCTTAAGACTTTTAAGAAGGCACCTTTTTTTGGAAAAAGAGCTTTTTGACACTCTTTCCGGACAAGAAGTCGGACCATATTTGAATAAAGTTACAGATACAATGCCCAATCCATTTACTTCTTGTCAGATAAAAAGAGCTTATTACCGCTGTGTTCCTATTGGTCTTGATATATTCAGCTCCTTAGACAGCAAGCTGGCAAACAAAATTATTCATGACGGGAATGACGACCAATATTCGAATTACGAAAATATTTTAAACAGTTTTAAAAATGAATTAAATAAGTTCAACGATAATACATGGCACGAAAACGCGTATTTAAGCCTCCTTTTTTCCTTAAAAAATCTTGACGGCAATATTTTAAATTACCCTGGCTTTATGCAAAGCGAAAATTGGCTTAAAAAATCATTAAATACTAAACTCGGATCTTCGGTCGGTTTCCGTAAAGAAACAAATCTTGAAATAGTCGGCTTAAACGAAGATATCGGTTTTGATAAGTATTTTCCTTATGGATACATTGAACCGCAATTTGAATTTTATTCTCAGCTTCTCACAAATACTAATATGATAACTGACGGCTTTATTAATTTGCAAATAATTAATGATAAAAGCAAGCACTACAAGAGAATTTTAAACTTAAAGCGTGTGTTGGAAAGGATTATTGAAATTTCAAAAAAAGAGCTTGAGAATAAAGAATTGGCTTACGAAGACTATATTTTTATTAACAGCTTTTACCGAGAGATAAAAGGAGTGACCGGGGATGTAAAAAAAGAAAACCTTCAAAATCAGGCGAGTTTTATATATGAAGGCATAGAGGGTGAAAAAATGGGAATGCATATTAGCGGTTTAAACCATATAATAGCAGTCTACCCTGATTCTTCCGGAAAGCTTTTTTTAGCAATCGGCCCGGTATATAATTATCGCGAAGGAAAAGGAAGTAGAAAAAATATTCCTTGGTGGGAAGCAGATATCAGACAATAATTTTTTATGAAAGCGTATTTAGATATTGTTCAAAAAATAATCAGAGAGGGATCAAAAAAAGAAAATAGGACCGGAATCGATACGATTGCTATTGCCGGGGCTTTTTTTCAGCATGACATGAAAAACGGATTTCCCCTGCTCACCACTAAAAAAATACCTTACCGCTTGGTTTCTTCCGAACTTGAATTTTTTATCAAAGGAATTACCGACAAAAAATGGCTTCAAGACAGAAATAATCACATCTGGGATGAATGGTGCACGCCGCTTAAAATACCCTATGCCAACGATGAAAAAACTAAGGCCAGAATGCTTGCTGAAAGAGACTTGGGAACAATTTATGGCTGGGAATGGCGGCATTTCGGCGCTAAATACCAATCTTATGAAACTGATTATTCTGGACAAGGCATTGATCAGCTAAAAAATCTAGTTAATACCTTAAAAGAAGATCCACAAAGCCGGCGGATGCTCGTTTTGGCATGGAATCCGCTTGATATTGAAAAAGCCGTACCGCCTTATTGCCATTATGGTTTTCAGGTAACCGTTACTGGCGGCCGCTTAAATCTTTTTTGGAACCAGCGTTCTGTTGATGTCGCTTTAGGTTTGCCTTTTAATATAGCAAGCTATGCCACTTTGCTTCATTTGCTTGCCAAAGAATCAGGATACCAAGAAGGTATTTTAACCGGTTTTTTAGCAGACACCCATATTTATGTAAACCACCTTGAAGGAATGAAAGAACAGCTTTCCCGAAATCCAAATAAATATCCCCCTCCAAAAATTGAAACAAAAAATTTCAAGTCAATTTTTGACTGGCAGGCAACAGATACTGAATTAATTAATTACCAAAGCTATCCCGGAATTAAGTTTGAGATAGCAGTCTAGTTATTCCCAATATTGTCACCCTGAACTCGTTTCAGGGTCTCATTAGTAAGTTTATGAGATTCCGAACCAAGTTCGGAATGACAATGATTAAAAAATATGAAACTCATCCTAATGATGGCAATGACCTTAGACGGAATCATTGCAAAAAATAAAAATCAAAATGCCGACTGGACAACAAAGGCGGATAAGAAAGTTTTCATTGCCGAAACCAGAAAAGCCGGCGCCATTGTAATGGGCGACACGACTTTTGAAGCTATGGGCAGAAAATCCTTACCAGGCAGGCTAAATTTGATTTTAAGCTTAAACCCCGATAACTATGAAAATTTGGTTAAGCCGGGCGAGCTTGAATTTATGAAAGCAACGCCAGATGAGGTAGTTAAATATCTGGCAGACAGAAATTATGAATCAGCAATCCTTGGGGGCGGTGCTCGGACTAATTCATTTTTCCTAAAAGCCGGGCTGGTTGATGAAATTTTAATTACGGTTGAACCGAAAATTTTCGGCGTTGGAATGAATTTTACCGAAGGGGAAGATTTAAATTTAAATTTGAAACTGATTGAATGCAAAGAAATCGGTGATAATGCCGTGCAGCTTCGGTACAGAGTAATAAAATAAGAAATTAAGAAATTGTTCAATTGTTTAATTGTTTATCGTTTTTTATGAACATCTTGGGAAAACTAATTGTTATTTACGGTTCGAATAACCTGGGTAAAACCACCCAGGCTAAATTGTTAGTGAAAAAATTAAACCAAGAAAATTTAAAAACTGAATACTTAAAATATCCAATCTATGACTCTGAACCGACCGGACCGCGGATCAACCAGATTCTGCGCGGTGGGCAAACTCAGCAAATATCCGAATTAGAATTGCAGCAGCTTTATGCCCAAAATCGCCTTGACTATGAATTTAATCTAAAAGATAAATTAAACCAGGGCATCAATGTCGTTGCTGAAGATTATATTGGTACCGGTTTAGCTTGGGGCGTAACCAAAGGTGCACCGCTTGCAGAACTAGAAAAACAAAATCAAGAATTAATAAGGGAAGATATGGCTATTCTTTTGGATGGCGAAAGATTTTTAGATGGTAAAGAAAAAAACCATCTGCATGAGCAAAGCGATGAATGGATGACAAAGAACCGCCAGATTCACTTGGATTTAGCAAAAAAATATGGCTGGCAAATTATTAATGCAAACCAGTCAAAAGAAGATGTCGCCGATAAAATCTGGCAAAAAATTAAGCCGATGTTGACGGACAAATAGTTTGATGCTAATATCATTATCTAAATAAAATTTTTTTAAAAACGAAGCCAAGGTGGACAAAAATGAAGCTGGGTTTGAAAAGATTATCAGTTAAAGCCGTAAAAAATGACACCGGACACTGACATTAGCATCGCTTTTTTATCATAATTAATATAAATTTATTATGAAATTAACCCCAATAATTGGTCTAGAAATACATGTCCAGCTGAAAACAAAATCAAAAATGTTTTGCGGTTGCGATAATTGTGGCGAAGAAAAACCAGCTAATACAACCGTCTGTCCGGTCTGTATGGGTCACCCCGGTGTTCTACCGGTAATAAACCGCCAAGCAATTGAATGGTCGGTAATGTCGGCTTTGGCTATCAAATGCCAAATACCAAAAATTTCCAAGTTTGACCGAAAAAGCTATTTTTATCCCGATTTGCCCAAAGCATACCAGATTTCCCAATACGACAAGCCGATTGGGCAAAAAGGATTTTTAATAATCGATACGCCGACTGGCCGGCGCCGGATCGGCATTACTCGCCTTCACCTCGAAGAAGATGCGGCAAAAAATTTCCATTCAGCCGATGGTAAAAATACATTAGTTGATTACAATCGCTCAAGCACTCCTTTAATGGAAATTGTAACCGAACCCGACATTAGAACTCCCCAGGAGGCAAAAATATTCATGCAGGAGTTAAGGTTAATAATGCGCTATTTGGGAGTTTCAGAAGCCGATATGGAGAAAGGCCATCTGCGCTGCGATGCCAATATTTCAATGACTGATCAGCCGGCGGAAGCGGTTGATATTAAAAAGCTTAACCCAAAAACAGAGATTAAGAATATTAATTCTTTCCGCTCGGTTGAGAAAGCGTTGGAATATGAAATCAAGCGCCAAACCGAGCTTTGGAAAGATGGTAATTTGCCAAAAACACAAAGCACCCGGGGCTGGAATGAGAACAAAGGAATAACCGAGGATCAAAGGACAAAAGAAGAAGCATCTGACTACCGTTATTTCCCCGATCCCGACTTGCCGCCTTTAAATTTCACCCGTAATGCCCCAAACGGTTTTGATGTTGAAGCGATTAAAAACAGCTTAATTGAATTGCCCCAGGCAAAAAGGCAGCGGTTCAAGAATGAATATGAGCTAAGCGCAGAAAATGCAAAAACTTTGGCTGACGATAAAAACATGGCTGAATTTTTTGAAAAAACAATATCAGAGCTTCGGGCTTGGCTTATCTCGCTTGGAGAAATAGAAGGAACAAATGAAGAAATTTGGCAGAAAGGCAAGGGAAAATTAACTAAACTTACTGCCAACTGGCTTACAAACAAATTATTGGCAATAATTTATAAAGACGGAAAAGACCTAGTTGAAATAGTAAATATAACCGCGGAAAATTTTGCTGAATTTATTACAATAATCTACCAAAATAAAATAAATTCTTCAATTGCACAAAAAATCTTAGAAAAAATGTACCAAACCGGCAAGGATCCTTCAGACATTATGAGTGAAGAAGATTTAAGTGAAGGCACAAACGCTCAAGATTTAGAAAATATTACTGATCAGATAATAAAAAACAATCACAAACAGGTTGAACAATACAAGTCAGGAAAAGAAACTGTTATTCAATTTTTTATCGGCCAAATAATGAAAGAAACAAAAGGCAAGGCCAACCCAAAAGAGGTCAAAGATATTTTAATTTATAAATTAAAATAATATGGATAAATTAATGTCAAGACATGTTGAAAGACAATTTAACAAAGAAGCATCACAATCAAATAAAAGTGAAAAAGATCAGATAAGAAAGGAGATAGAAAAAAATCTATTATCAGCAATACAAACGCTTGAAGACTTCAAGCATGGCGATGCAAATGTCTGGAGTTTGCCGACTGGATCAGAATTTAAGAGATATGCCGATGCAGCAAGAACTTTTATTAAGGCTGACGAATTGGGTATAAATGAGGCGGTAACAAGAGAAGAACTGCTAAGGCCGGCAAATGAGATATTGAATGCCGAAAATACAATGAGCTAAAATTACAAAAAATTTCGAAGAAAATCGAAATATTTTATTTCAATTTAATTTTTAGCTAAAAAATCAGAAATGATTTTTTTTATTTTAGAAAAATTATTTTCCCAAATTATTTCCTTATTACGCTTAAACCAGGTTATTTGGCGCTTGGCAAAATCTTTTATTGCCCGGCTTAAAAATATAAGCAATTTTTCCTTGCTGATTTTTTGTTTCAAATATTTTGAAACAAAGCGATATTCCAAACCAAATTCATCAAGCCTTTTATAGCTTAATCCCCTCTTTTTCAAATCTTTTATTTCATCAATCATACCCTCATTAAATATCCGATGTTCCAGGCGCCTGTCAATTCTTCGGTGTAAAACATTTTTTGGATAAGTAACGCCGATTTGCAAAAAATCGTATGGCGGCTTTAAATTAGCCGGCCGCTGCGACTTAGGTATTCCGGTCTCGTAATAAATTTCCAAAGCCCGCTGAACTCTCCGCCGGTTATTTTTGTCGACTACTGAATAAGTTTTAAAATCAATAACCTTTAACCTTGTCAATAACTGTTTTAAAGTTAGCCTGTCAAGTTTTTTTCTGATTCTTGATTCATGATTCTTAATTCTTGATTCTTGCAAATTGTAGCCATCAACTAATGCGGAAATATACAAGCCGGTGCCGCCGCAGACAATCGGCAGCTTGCCCCGCTTCAAAATATCTTCGATTGCCAAAATCGCCTGCTTTTGCCATTTTGCCATCGTAAATTGCTCTTTAGGATCAGCCACATCTATAAGATGATAAGGAATTCCATCAGATTTAACTTTTAACTTTTGACTTTTGAGATTTATTTCATACTCAGCCAGATCCTTGCCAGTTCCTATATCCATTCCCTGATAAACTTGCCGCGAATCAGCCGAAATTATTTCGCCATTGAATTTTTTGGCCAGCTTGACTGCAATCTTAGTTTTACCCGAAGCGGTAGTCCCTAAAACGACTAAAACTTTAGGCAACTCGCCGCTTAAACCCCATTCATAACAACCTATCACTTTAACCAAAATAATTTTGCCGGTGTAATCAGCTCCTGATTTAAATTTTATATTTTTGAAATTATAAGTTTTTCCAAAACAATAACCGTTTTTGCATTTATCAACCAGCACTTCAATTGTTTTACCAACCAGCCGCTTATTTTTTTGCAGTGCGGTCTTTTTTAATATGTCCGTCAAAATCCTTTCGCGGTTTCTTTTTTCTTCCTTTGAAACGTTATTAGAGAACTTTGCCGAAGCTGTACCTATTCGGGGCGAATATTGGGCGATATAGGCCATGTCAAATTTTACCTCTTTGAAAAGTTTCGCTGTATTTAAAAATTGCTTTTTTGTCTCTCCCGGAAAGCCAACAATAATATCAGTTGATACTGTAATTTCGGCAATAACTTTTCTGACTTTTTCAACTAATTTTATGTAATGTCGTACGGTATAATGCCGGTTCATAAGGCGCAATATTTCATCATCTCCCGATTGAACCGGCAAATGAAGGTACGGTATCAAATGTTTTGCCAAAGCCATTTCTGCTATAAGACTGTCTGACATATCTTTTGGATGGCTGGTAGCAAAAGAAAGCCAGTAATTTCCCGGGATACTATCAACCATATTCAATAATTTTGGAAAGTCAATATTTTGGTCTTTGTAGCTGTTTACATTTTGTCCTGATAAAATTATTTCTTTGTAGTCTTTTAAGACAAGTTCGCGACATTCTTTTAAAATATCAGAAGCTTTTCTAGAAACTTCCCTCCCGCGAGTATAAGGGACAACGCAATACGAGCAAAAATTGTTGCAGCCGGTCATTATCGGAACATAGGCTTGAAATTTTGATTGGTAGCTTGGGTGAATTTTGAAATAATTATCAGCTTTTAGCTGATAGCTTTTAGCTTTTAGAAGTTTCGGTAGAGTAGCTAAGTCCTTAATATCAAAAATAATGTCAAAAATTTGATTCATTTTAGATAAATCTGATTTTAAAACACAGCCGGATAAAACCGTAATTAAAGGCCGGCTTTTTTTGATTTGTTGAAATTTTTGTTTCAGGCCGAAAATCCGGTCAATTGCCGACTGGCGAACCGAACAGGCCAAAACAATAATTAAATCAGCCTCAGATTGATTTGAGGTTTTTTCATAATTTAAATTTTTTAAAACTGCCTGGATTTTTTCGGAATCGGACTGATTAAATTGACAGCCAAAAACAATTGAGTAATATTTCATAATAATTTTAAAATATCAGAAATAGTAAATTTTTTCAAGGATATTTACTTGACTAAACTTGCTATTTGGCTTAATATAAGCTAAATGTGCCTTTGCCCTTTAAAATATAGTACCCCCACCAAACAATAAAGGATCAACCGATGGATAAAAAATTCCATAAAAAACAAAGAAATGACGGACTGGATAGCCTGATAAAAAAAATTCTGGTTATCTTTTCAATAGTTCTGATGGCTATAATGATATTTTATTTTGTTAAAAGCTGGTTTTAGGACTTTTTGCATAAAATAAAAATCAAACTGAAAGGAGAGCTGATGATGACAATAAAAATCATTATTTCTCTGGCAAAAAAAGGATCAGTTATTTTGGCAATAATCATTGCGCTGATAATTATTTATTATGCAAATGATTATGTCCGCAATTGTTTTTTGCCGGCAAACCCTTAAAAAAATTTGGCGAAAGCCAAAAGGAGAAAACATGAAGAACTTGATGATTTTGCTACCGCTTATTTTCTGCGCTGGCTGCGCTAATCTTAGCCAGCAATACGACAACAACAGCCAATACACGACAAACGGCCTGATGTTTCCCTTCATAACTTATCAAGAAGCTGAATTTGCGGGCATGCCGTTTTATGTAACTTCGGCAGTGCAGCCAAATTCAATGCTTAAGCCACAAGTATTCATCTTAAATGCTTGGAAAGGCAAAAAAAGCTTGGGCATCATCGGCAAAGGCACGCTTCAGGAAGATGGAATAGTTTGGATAAACTTCAACGATGGAAAATTTCAAACTGAAGCAATGACAAAATACCTTTTCATCGTTATGCCTGAAAAAAAGGAAAATGAGGTGCTTGTCAGGCAAATTGTTTTTTTAGCCGACCGGATGCTGGAATGGGACGGAAGCGATCCCAAGAATCCTCCCGAATAATTTCAAAACCCCGCTGTTATGCATGGCGGGGTCTTTTTTATTCCAATACAAATTACAACCAACTCCTACAAATACGAATAATTACGAATATACAAATTGGAATGCCAAGTTATTCGTATATTCGTATGATTCGTATTCGTAGTAATATTAAAAATTCGTATTTCGTAGTGATATTATTTTCTATCCTTAATCTCTTTTACAACTCTTTCAATAAACTTTTGCCGGCTGATTGCTTCCATTTCCTTCTGCCCCCTGATTCTAACACTTAAGTCTTTGCTTTTTGCTTCTTTTTCGCCGATGACCAAAGTATAAGGAACCTTGGCTTTTTCGCTTTTTCTGATTTTATAGCCGACAGTCTCGTTCAAGTTGTCAACAAAAACCCTAATTCCCTGATCTTTCAATTCAACGGCAAGCTTTTGGGCGTCTTGAATAAAATTTGCAGACACCGGCACGACTTGTACTTGAACTGGCGAAAGCCAAACCGGAAAAGCACCCGCATAATGCTCAATTAGAAAGCCAATCAACCTTTCGTGAGTGGAAAGGGGCGCACGGTGAATGCAGATTGGCGTTTTTTCTTTTCCATCACTATCAACAAAAACCAAGCCGAATCTTTCGGGAACCGCAAAATCAACCTGATTTGTCGCTAAGGTAAACTCACGGCCGATTGCGCTGTATATCTGCACATCAATTTTAGGCCCGTAAAAAGCCGCTTCGTTAGACACTTCAATAAATGGCACTTTATTTTTGGTCAAAATACTCCTGATCATTTTTTCAGTTTTCAGCCAAAGTTTTTCATTATCAATATATTTTTTTCCCAAACCTTCCTTGCCGTGAGTACTGAATCTCATGACATATTTTTCAATATTAAATATTTTAAAATATTTCAAATACAGGTCAACCACCGCCATAAATTCGGATTCAAACTGTTCTTCAGTGCAATAGATATGGGCATCGTTCATTTGCATCGACCTTACTCTCATTAAGCCGAAAAGTTCGCCGCTTTTTTCATACCGGTAGCAGGTGCCGTATTCGGCCAAGCGAATCGGCAAATCGCGGTAGCTTCTCATTTCAGAAGCGAAAATCAAATGGTGATGCGGGCAATTCATCGCCTTTAAATAATATTTGGTCTTTTTTCCATCTTCATCCATAATCATCGGCGGGAACATGCTTTCTTCGTAATATGGCAAGTGACCGGAAGTTTTGTACATTTCTTCTTTAGCCAAGTGCGGAGTTTTTACCCGGCTATATCCGCCAGCTTCTTCGGCTTCTTTTGCCAATTTTTCGATTTCTTCAATTATTATTGCGCCGTTTGGCAGCCATAAGGGAAGACCCGGGCCAACCATATCATGAAATGAAAAAATCTTCAGTTCTTTGCCAATTTTCCGATGATCGCGCTTTTCGGCCTCAGCCAGCATCTTTAAATACTCATCAAGCTCCTTTTCTGAAAAAAATGCCGTTCCGTAAATTCTTTGCAGCATTTTGTTTTTTTCATCTCCCCGCCAGTAGGCGCCGGCGATTTTTTGGATTTTTACGGCGCCGATTTCTTTGGTGGATTTGACATGGGGACCTGCGCACAAATCAACAAATTTCTTTTTGCCATCTGGCATTTCCATCCGGTAAAAACTTAGTTTTTTTTCCCCTTCTTTCTTTAAGTCCTCGGCCATTTCCAGCTTGTAAGGCTGTTTTTTTGTTTTTAAATACTTTATTGCATCTTCAACTTTTACTTCGTATTTTTCAAATTTCTGGTTTTGCTTGATAATCTGCTTCATGAGTTTTTCAATTTTGACCAAATCATCCGCTGAAAAAGTTTTGCCGCCTAAGTCAAAATCATAATAAAAGCCGTCACTAATGGCCGGGCCGATTGCCAGCTTGGCATCGGGAAAAAATTCTAAAACCGCCTGGGCCATTACATGGCTTGCGGAATGCCTGATTGTTTCTAAGTCTTTGGACATATTTTAGGAATTAGGAATTAGGAATTAGGAATTAGGGTTTTGTCATTCTGAGCCTGCCAGCAAGCAGGGGTTTGTTTCAGAATCTCTTAATTCATAATTCTTGATTCCTTATTCTTTATTCTTATTTTGCCATTCACTGCGCAATAAATCCATCCTAATCTGGTCATGGAAACATTTATTCAAATAGATTGCCTGCCTGATTCTACCAGCTTTTTTAAAACCAATTTTCTTATATGATTTTTCGCCCCTGACATTATAAGCGATATAACGCAAATAAATCATATGCAATTTCAATTTTTTAAAACCATAGTCAATTATTAATTTGCCGGCCTCAGTACCAAAGCCCTGCCCCCAATATTTTTTATCTCCAATAAAAATTCCATATTCGGCGTTTTTATTTTCTTGGTCAATATTTTTCAAACTGACAGTCCCAATATGAACTCCGAAAGCGGTATCTATGGCAAAAGCCAGATTTTTTTTGTCTTTTTTATCCTCCATCAGCCATTTACGCTCTTCTTTTAAAGTCGGCGGACCCTGGTGGTGCCAGCGGGATAAAAACTGAGTTAACTCCGGGTCGGCCAGCCAACGACAATAATCGGCAGCGTCTTTTAATGACAACGGCCTTAGGGTTACGAGTTTGCCTTTTAGAATTACCTTGTTTTTCATATACCGATGCTAATCTACTAATATATGCGAATGATGCAAATAATTTATTACTCCTTTGGGTTTTAAATGTCTATCTCTAAAATTCACAAGAAGACCCAATTTTATTTCTTTAGCCCTTAGATATCTTTGCATTTGATAATAATCATCCCGAGTGATAAAATTTTTGGCCTTGCATTCAATAATAATTTTATCTTCCACAATGAAATCGGCTATATTTCCGCCAATACAGTTGTCGTCATTATCAAATGATTCAAAATATATACTTACTTCTCGCTGATATTTTATGTTCGCATCTTTTATTAGTTGCTCTAACCTGTCACAATATTGTTTTTCTTTGACAAATCTTCCTAATTCATTATGAACTTAAAAGCACAAACCGGTGATTTGAAAAGAAAGTTGTGGAAATATTAGTTTTTGTTGCATATCAACATAGCATTAATAATAAGAAGTGCTATGTTGATTTATATACTAAACTGCTATTCGTATCATTCGCATTTATTCGCATTCATTAGTATCGGCTAAAAAAAGACCAACCAGAAAAATTATCTGCTTGGGACTCCGTCTATAATAGCGGGGCGGTTCCACCCAAGTTCCCAAAGCCGACAATGCGTTGGGCACTTTAGTTTATTCAATTTATCGAAAGCTTAGCCGATTTGGTCCAAACGGAGTAAAGTTGGTGACTTTACCAATCACTTTGCGATATTAATAGTATAAAGCTAATAGCAGGTGATGTCAAGAAAACAATTTTTGAATTGCTGAATTGTTTAATTGTTAAATTGTTCCATTGCTTAATTGCTTAATTGTCCTATTGAGATTGCTTCGTCGCTACGCTCCTCACAATGACCGGAGTTATTAAACTAATTAAGAAAATCAAGTGTTTTCATGATATTGACAAATAAATATTATATGCTACAATGATATTGAAAAAGGCTTTCGGCCGTGGTTTATAAACCACAATTTGGCGGAAGGTCTTTTTCGTTTATTTCATTTTTCGACGGGAAATGTCGAGATAAGCCATTTTTGTCCAGATCTTTTATCCTCCTTTATCTGCACAAAAAATAAATCTTTATCTTTGGTTACACCAGCAAATCGATGAAAAATTTCTGAACTCTTATTGGGGTTTTCTTTAGATACCGGTTCATATCGTGATTTTTGAATAAGCTCAATGGCACAAGGAAAATATTTAACGCGTCTTGTTTTATCAGCTAAACTTAATTTTTGATGCAAATGGTGCCAATATAAATCTAAAAATATTTTATCTTTATTAAAATAGGCTGATCTAACATAAGGCTTTCTTTTTGTTTTGATTTTAATTAATTTATAAAATACAAATGCTTTTTTATAAGATTCTGACCATTTTGTTCCGGCAACCTTACTTGTATTAGTTTGATATATCTTCATAATTCTACAATGGCGACTTAATCTGACTTAAAAACTTATTGGAAACTCTGGTATAAATCTGAGTAGTCGTCAGACTTTTATGGCCAAGCAAAGTCTGGATATAACGAATGTCTACCCCGTCTTCAAGCAGATGGGTGGCAAAGCTATGTCGCAGGCTATGGCAAGTTGCTGATTTTCTAATTTCGGCATTGGCCAAGGCTTGTTTGAAAATTTTTTCAACCGACCTTGCAGAAAGGTACAAATTATTATAACCGGAAAAAATGTATTGCCCAAATTCTTTTTGGCAAATGAAATTTTGCAGATCAGAGACAAGTCTTTCCGAAAATATCGTCTGTCTGTCTTTTCTGCCCTTCCCCTGCCTCACCCATAATATTTTATTTTCCAAATCAAAATCCTTGACTTTCAGCTTAACGACTTCAGATACTCTTAAGCCGGCAGAATACATTAAAGCCAAAATTAATTTGTGCTTTTTATTATTTACCACATCAAGGAGTTTTCCTATTTCAGCTTTAGACAAAACCACAGGCAGCTTTTTTTCGCCCTTTGGCAGGCGGAAACTATAATAAAACCGCCTTTTTTTAACCTGGCGGTAATAAAATTTTATGGCATTAAAAGCCAAGCGGGAAGTTGAAGCAGAAACCTTCCTTTTTTCCAACAAATACCACAGATAATCCTTAATATCTGAGGCAGTAATTGAGGTCGGATCTTTTTGACAGTACCTGATTAAATCGGTATTATAAAATAAGTAGGCCTGAACGGTTTTTGGGCTAAAATTACGAATTTCCAGTTCTTTTTTTAGGGATCCCCGCACAAAAACACTATCGAATTTAATGTGTTCGGGTTTTTCCGCACTTTTTGTATGGGGTAAATCAAAAAACATAGCGTTGTTCGGTTAATAATTAGAGATATAACCTAGTTATATGCGCTATGTTGATAATCAAATATTAGCTAATTTATATATAAAAGTCAACAACTTCGCCTAAAAGAAGTTGTACGAAATAATGAAAAATTCTTTTTGCCCTATCGGGCAAAATAATCGGGCTAATTTTAAATTTCTCTTTTATGTATAATCCAGAAAAAAATATTCCATTTGAAAAATCTTCGGCTAGTGCTTCAACGGAAGAAATTTCTAAATCTTTTGAAAATGAAGAATCGGAACAAAATGATACATCGGAAGCTCAAAGTCAACCTATGCTCGAAAAAAATAAATACAGCCCCGAAGCCAGACAAGAACAAATTACAGAGCAAGCAACAATGATTCGCAAATGGGCAACAGAACAAGGACTTCAAGAAGGTAAGGACTTTTTAATAATCGAGAATATTAAAGATGTTATTGGCAAAGATGAAGAAGTTGTACCGCATGAAACTAAAGCGTTTTATATGGCTATTCACGAAAATCAATACCGAAAATTTCGTGATTATTTTATATCAAGATACAACGATGAAATGAAAGCAAAAGATTCAAAAAATGAAGTTCGTTTGGATTATAGTTGGGGTGGACGTTTCCTGGTCGGCTGGGCAGGAGTTCCTTGTGATACTGTTGCAGCTTCTGATATAGAAAATATAACAGTCCCTACTCATCATCAAGAGTTTAAACGTTTCTTTAAAAGTAAGGCAGGATTTGATTTTCCAACAGCAGAAACGCTAAATCCGATACTAAGGGAAATGTCAGACAAAGGTTTGGCATTATACGAAACTGCGCTAACCAAATTAAATGAATTAAAAGAATCAGAAACTCTTCCTGACGATGGATATGGCTTAATCGATAGCGTTGTTCATGCTATTGAACTACTTAAAAAGGCTCAAAAAGGAAATGCGGTTACAGAACTCCCCGAAGAGATTCGTGGCACAATGCCAATAGAAACGCGCACTTATGCAGATCTGACATACAACGCAGAAGATATTGCCAACTTTGATCGCGTAATAAAAATAACAGGAATAAAAATCCCTACTGAAGCAAGAATTGATAAGATATTTGATCAATTCAATTTTGATAGAAACCAAATGGAACAAATATGTAAAGATTTTTCTGATTATTTGATGGTAAAAAGAGAAATTTAAAATTAGCCCGATATATAATTCGCCTATCGGCGAAATAAGAATTTTTCATTACATCGTACAACACGGCATATCTGGTTACGGCTTTTATACAAAAGCCTCCACCCATATTTGCCTCTGCTACGCTACGGCAAACATCAGATATGCCGAAACGTTATATGAAATACATGTTTTCCTTTTGGGGCTATCGCCCCAGCTCTTAAAAAAGAATCCGATTTTGTTTTTCTTTTATTATAGAGGGGAAATTCGGTGTTTCCTCCGCTTCGCTCCAGAAACGATTTTAATTTTAGGGGAAAATGAATACAATAAACCTGCATTACAACAAAATTATGACTGATAAAAAACAGCTCTCTGAGCAAGACATAAGAACAAAATTCATAACACCGGCTATTAAAAATGCCGGATGGGATGAAATGACACAGCTTCGTGAAGAAGTCTATTTTACTGCTGGACGAATTGAGGTTAAAGGAAAAATCGTCAAACGAGGTGAAGCCAAAAAAGCTGATTATATCCTTTATCACAAACATAATTTCCCAATTGCGGTTATTGAAGCAAAAGACAACAAGCATTCAATCGCAAGTGGAATCCAACAAGCACAAGACTACGCTGAAATTTTAGATATACCTTTTGCATATAGCTCAAATGGAGATGGTTTTTTAGAGCATGATTTTTTTACAGGAAAAGAAAGAAAACTATCTTTAGAAGAATTACCAAGCCCTACTGAACTTTTTGAACGATACAAAAAAGCAAAAGGAATTGATCAAGAAATAGAAAAAGTTATTAGCACGCCTTACTATTCTGACGGCTCGGGGAAAACTCCGCGATATTATCAAGAGGTTGCTATCAACAGAACTATTGAAGCAGTCGCAAAGGGACAAAAAAGAATCATGACAGTAATGGCTACCGGAACAGGAAAAACGCTTGTTGCCGGTCAAATTATTTGGCGACTTTGGAAATCTCGAAAAGCAAAACGAATTTTATTTTTAGCAGACAGAAATATTTTGGTTGATCAGACAATGGTCAATGATTTTAAACATTTTGGCGACAAAATGATAAAGATTCAAAGAGGAAAAATCAGTAAAGCCCACGAGATTTATTTAGGACTCTATCAATCGCTCACCGGAAATGATGAAGAAAGAAACGCCTACAAGGAATTTAGTCCGGATTTTTTTGACTTAGTTATTATTGATGAGTGCCACAGAGGCAGTGCATCGGCAGATTCAGCGTGGCGAGAAGTTTTATCATATTTTGATAATGCCGTGCATATTGGCTTAACAGCAACACCAAAAGAGACAAATAAAATATCAAATCAAGAATATTTTGGAGAGCCTATTTATACCTACTCACTAAAACAAGGTATTGATGATGGATTTTTGGCTCCATACAAAGTGATAAAAATAATGCTTAATAAAGACGTAGGAGGCTATCGACCAAGTATTTTTGATAGAGATCGAGAGGGGCGTGAAATTGAAGATAAAGAATATACGGAAAAAGATTTTGACAGAACGCTCGTTTTGACCGAAAGAACAAAAACAGTAGCAAAAGAAGTTTCGCAGTACTTAAAAAAGACTGATCGCTATGCAAAAACGATTATTTTTTGCGTTGATATTGAACATGCCGAACGAATGCGTGAGGCTCTTATTTCTGAAAATAGCGATCTTATAAAAGAAAATCGTAAGTATATCATGAAGATTACAGGTGACGATAAAGAAGGAAAAGACGAACTAGACAGCTTTATTGATCCTGAAAATCCCTACCCGACAATTGTTACCACGAGCAAGTTGATGACAACCGGCGTAGATGCTCAAACATGCAAACTCATTGTTTTAGATTCAAATATCAACTCAATGACTGAATTTAAACAGATTATTGGGCGCGGTACTCGTATCAATGAACCATACGGAAAAACACATTTTACAATTCTTGATTTTAGAAATGTAACCAAATTATTTGCCGATCCTGATTTTGACGGAGATCCTATTCAAATTAAAGAAATGAAACAAGGCGAAGAAATGGAAGTGGAAGAAGCGGATATTAGTGCTGAAATGGTAATCGAGAAAGAACCGCCAACAGAAGAAAAGCCAGATATAATTGAAGGTGGTGAAATAGAAGAAGGACACCGAGAAAAGATTTATGTCGATAATGTTCCGGTAAATGTTGCTTACAAACACACGCAATACCTTGACGCAAGCGGAAAACTCATCACAGAATCGCTAAAAGACTATTCTCGCAAACAAATTCGTCAAAAATATGCTTCGTTAGATGACTTTTTGCAAAATTGGGACAAACACAAAAGAAAGTATTACATTTTTGAGGAACTCTCAAATCAAGGAATAATGCTTTCTGAACTCCAAAAAGACATGGGAGAAGAAGTCGGAAAAGATCTTGATTTGTTCGATATTGTGATGCACGTGGCTTTTGATAAGAAAAAACTCATGACACGCTCCGAACGTGCCAAAAAAGTAAGAAAGAAAAACTATCTAACAAAGTACTCGGAAAAAGCACGAAAAGTGCTTGATGCTTTACTGGATAAATACGCAGATGAAGGACTGGAATATATTGAAGATATTAATATCCTTCGTATTGATCCGTTTATAACATTCGGCTCACCAGTTGAGATTGTAAAGGAATTTGGAGGAAGAGAACGCTATTTTCAAGCGGTCGAGGAGCTAGAACGAGAAATTTATGCTTTTAACTAAAAACTATGTCTAATCTTTCAGGAATTATAAAATCAATCCAAAACATCATGCGTAAAGATCATGGTGTAGATGGTGATGCCCAAAGGCTTTCACAACTTGTTTGGATGCTTTTTCTTAAAATTTTTGATGAAACCGAAGAAGAAAAAGAAGTTTTGAATCCAAAATACAAATCACCAATTTCTGAAGAATTACGCTGGAGAAATTGGGCGGAAAATGACGAAGGAATGACAGGTGATGACTTACTTGAATTTATCAACAACAAACTCTTTCCAGCATTCAAAAATTTTGAATACACCGCCAAAGATAATGAAGCTGGTTTTATTGTAAAATCTGTTTTTGAGGATAGTTTTAACTACATGAAAAGCGGAACGCTCATCCGCCAAGTGATCAATAAAATAAACGAGATAAACTTTAATCGAAAAGCCGACCGCGACCAATTCGGAACAATTTACGAGGAACTTTTGAGAGGCCTGCAAAGTGCAGGAAATGCTGGAGAATTTTACACTCCGCGCGCCTTAACTGAATTTATCGTCGAAATGGTAAATCCCAAATTGGGTGAAAGTATTTTTGATCCGGCTTGTGGAACTGGCGGCTTCTTGACTTCGGTTATTGAACACGTGAGAAAAAATGATGTACATACCGCAGAAGACGAGGCGCTTATAAAGAAAACAATCAAAGGCAGTGAACTCAAACAGCTTCCGCACATGCTTTGTGTAACAAATATGATGCTTCATGGAATTGCGGCACCGACCAATATCAAACGTGGCGATTCTTTAGCTCAACCGATTAAAGACATTAGCCCGGAGCAAAGAGTAGATTGTATCGTTGCAAATCCGCCTTTTGGAGGAACAGTTGGAGACGGAATTTTGGCAAACTTTCCTGCGACTTTAAAAACAAAAGAATCCGCCGACTTGTTTTTGATTCTTTTTATGAAACTCCTCAAGCCAAATGGCAGAGCTGGAATTGTTTTGCCTGACGGTTCGCTCACTGGTGATGGTGTAAAGGCTCGTATTCGTGAAAAATGGCTGGAAGAATGCAATTTGCACACAATAATCCGACTGCCAAATTCAGTTTTCTCTCCATATGCGACTGTTGCCACAAATTTATTATTCTTCACCAAAGGCGAACCTACAAAAGAAATTTGGTATTATGAACACCGACTTCCCGAAGGTCAAAAGTCATATTCCAAGACAAAACCAATTGAAGTCAAAGAATTTGAACCGATCAAAAACTGGTGGAACAATCGTACAGAAAGCGACATTTCATGGAAAGTTTCAATAGCTGACATTAAAGCCAAAAATTGGGAATTGGACATTAAAAATCCAGCTCAACAAGATGAGGAATATGAACACACAACCGAAGAACTAATTCAAAAACTAGAAACTTCACTTGATGAAAGCAAACAAATTTTAGAATCTTTAAAAGCCGAATTATGAGTGAATTGATGCCAATAAAAAAAATTTTCAATTTCGAAAAAGGAAGTTTGCAAAGTACTAAATGCACGCCAGGTGCTTTTACTTTTGTAACCGCAGGTACGGATTGGAAAACCCACAATGAATTCACTCATGAGACAGAAGCTTTGATTTTGGCTGTAGCCGCTGCCGGATCATTAGGCCGTTGTCATTACATAAAAGGTAAATTTATCGCAAGCGACCTTTGCTTTATACTAACCCCAAAAAATAATGAATTATTACCAGTCGATTTAGAATTTTATCATCAACTTTTTAAAGTATTAAAGGACGACTTGGTCCAAAAAACAGCCACAGGAACATCTAAACTATCAATTAACAGATCAAACTTTGGCAATTACAAAATTCCCTATTTTGACATATCGCATCAAAGAAAGTTTAAAAATATTTTAAATAAAATTATCGATAAAAAAGAAAAGTTATTATCTTGCAGTAAAAACCAAGAAAATTTAATTGATTTTTTAAGAAAACAAGTTCTTCATGATGTGATTTCTGGTAATCTTACTACTGATCAAAAAACAAAAAAATATACTATTGAATCTACAAGCGAGATGTTTGAAAAAATCAGAGAAGTAAGAGAAAAAATGATAAAAGACAAAAAGATTAAAAAAGACAAACAACTTCCACCAATCTCAATGAATGAAGTGCCGTTCGAGATACGCTCACAATATTTATGGGCAAGAGTAGACAATTTATTTTTTATCAAAAAAGGAGAAACGGGTATAAAAAAGGCCAATCCCGGAATTTATCCATTAGTTGTTACTGCCGAAGAGCGATTAACACATAATGTTTATGAAATTGACGGCGAGGCTATTTTAATACCAATGGTTTCGTCTACGGGACACGGTCATGCATCACTTAAAAGAATTCACTTTCAAGATGGTAAATTTGCACTAGGCTCAATCCTTTCAGCTTTAATACCAATTACTCCAGAGTTTATCTCTGCAAAATTTTACTACTATTTTTTAAACAACTACAGAAACCAATTAATCGTAAGTAGAATGGGTGGAGCCGCAAATGTTGCACTTACGCAAAAAGCATTAAGAAGTATAATCGTTCCTGTATTACCAATAGAGGTTCAACAGAAAGCAGTTAGATTGTTAGAGTGCGCTAATTTAATAGAAGGAAAAATAAAACAAAACAAACAAGATGCAGAAATGCTGATGCAAAGTTTTTTGGTTGAGGCTTTTAAAAGTTAATTATGGATATATACTTTTCAGACTATTTTAAGATAAAACCGGAAGTACTTGAAAAGTATGGTGCATTTAACATTTCCCTTGTTTCCGATTTACCATTATTTATTGATCCCTTTTTACTTTTCAATAGCAAAAAACCTGAATACCAAGAATTGCATAATCAGATCATTGAATACCTAAAATTTTTAAAACAAAAATCAACAACTGGCGAAATAGAAAAAGGTGCACTTGAATCTTGGTATAAATTTAGCGAGGTAGAACAAAATTGGCTTGGTTTTGCAAAAGGTGGGAACAAGGGTAGTGGTCTTGGCATGGACTTTGCAAGTGCGCTAAATGGAAACTTGCATAAAATTTTTAAAAAATTTGGAGAGGAAGAGATAACAAAAGGCAGTCATCTTGAAAAACTTTGCCTTATTAAAGAAGGTGTAGGTAAAGATAGTATCAGCGATTTTGCGACAAATTTAATCAAAGAATTTTTACTTACATACACAGAAGAATTTGCAAAAGAACACATAGATCAATCTTTAACCGATATTTTCCGTGTTCAGAGAGTAAAATTTAATACTGAAACTGAAACTTGGGAGGAAAAAGAATTCGTTTTGCCTAAATTCAAAAATGATTACGTATTACTTACACCAAAAGAATTATTAACAAAGGACGATACTTGGATTAACAAAACTGACTTAATAGAAGATTTTGACAGAATCCCAAATGCAATATCGAATGAACAGCTTAGATTTCAAGTAAATAACTACCTACAAAGCCAACTCACAAACGAGCCCGACAAAGAGCCAACAAAGAAAGAAAAGGGAGCTGCAATCTTTGCAACATTACAAAAGTTTCCAGAACTTATAGACTTTTTCATTAAATACAAGGAAGAAAATGGAGATTTGGCAGAGAGCATAAGTAATCAAAAAATCATTTTTTCTGAACAGGTGTACATCGCCAATGTTCAAAATTTTGTAAAAGGACTAAAGAAAACAGAATTTTATGATAGCCCACCCACTGCAAGCTTTGAAGAAGCAAAAAAGAAAATTGAGATTCTAAAAAAATTCGTTGAAAACAAAGATGGTTATCGTCTTTTTTACGACAAAAACGGAAATGTAATCTCAAATGAAAGTGATCTACAGCTACTTTTTATGCTAGCATGTAGTGAATCAATTTTTGACATAAACAGAGAGCCAAACAATGGACGTGGTCCGGTAGATTTTACAGTTTCATTCGGGAAAAAAGACAAAACACTAGTCGAGTTTAAATTGGCTGGCAACAAGCAATTAAAAAGAAACTTACAAAAACAAGTTGAGATATATCAAGAAGCAAACGAAACTGACATGGCATTTAAAGTCATAATTTATTTTACTGAAGATGAAGAAAGTCGAGCAAAGAGAATTTTAAAAGAAATTGGACTTGAAAATCAGAAGAATATAATATTAATAGACGGACGAAATGATAATAAGCCATCAGCATCAAAAGCATAACGAATTGTTTTCGGTCGGGGCAATTCCCCCTTTTGTTCCCCTCTTGCCCCTCCCTCAAACAAAAAAGAAATAATGTGTTTTGGGCTTCGGGCATTCACCCCTTTAGTTCCCCTCTGCTCTTCGCCCAAAACGGAAAAACAAAACCGGATTCTTTTTTAGAGCGATTTGCTATCGCAAATCAAAGGAAAACATGTACATCATATAACACGGCATATCTGGTTACGGCTTTTATACAAAAGCCTCCACCCATATTTGCCTCCGCTACGCTACGGCAAACATCAGATATGCCAAAACGTTAGTTGCAATTTTTGAGTCGGCCTACTACACGAATTAACAAACTTTATAAACATTCAATAACTGATAATTATATTATGAAAAAATTTCTTAAGAACCCTCTGGTCAAGAACATTTTATCGGCATTAGCCGTGGCCATTTTCGGCTTTATACTGTTAATTCTTACATTTCTCTTTGATGCCATTTTCCAAAGTTTAGTAGATGGTATCATTAAACTTTTTACGCCAGTTGATATCAATATGACCTGGTATTGGTTTCCGCCAATAAAACACGCTTCATTTATTGTCATCATTAGCCTAATTTCATGGCTTGTTTTCAGATCAAAACTAAAAGTGCTTTACAAAGCGATTTATATGACTGTGCCCGTTGCTACTGTTTTAGTGACTGTAGGAATGTTTTTGTATCGCTGGCCGATAGTTGTTTATTCTGTTGGTAGTTTACTTTGTATTGGCACTTTATACTATTTCTATCGCACCAAACAGCCATGGCTTTATTATTATACTGTGGTTTTAGTAGGGTTTACCTTGGCAATTTTTACTCTATTGGGTGGAGAAATCTAGTACTTATTTTTTCAAACGCAATAACCTAAATTCTTATTGATTAACGGCCGACTCAAAAACTTTGATTTTTTGCCTTCGGCATCGTTGCACTAAAAATCAACCACTCCAAGTATTCGTGGGCAACTAACAGGCATTAACCGACTTCGCTCGGTTGCACCTCACTCCGTCCAAATTTGCTCCGCTACGCTCCACAAACTTCGGTTAATGCCATACGTTATGTGAAATTTTTCTAAGGCGAGCTTCTAAATAACAACGATTATGAAACTTTGTAGTGCATGTCTATTGGGTTTAAAGTGCCGTTACGATGGCAAAAGTAAGCCCCATGAAAAAGTTATAAATTTGGCCACCAAGGAAACTTTGATTCCCGTCTGTCCTGAACAGTTGGGTGGCTTATCTACTCCGCGAAAACCTGCTGAGCAAAAAAATGGTCGAGTTATAACTGAGGATGGCGATGATATTACGATAAATTTTGAAAATGGCGCGAAGCAGGTTTTAGAATTGGCCAAATTATACAATATAAAAAGCGCTATCCTCAAACAGCGAAGTCCTTCTTGCGGATGTGGCCAAATTTATGACGGAACTTTTTCAGGGGCTATTATTGAAGGTGATGGTATCACTACAAAGTTTCTTAAAGAAAATGGTATCGAAGTGCTAACAGAGGATGATCTATAATCGACGGCTCGCTTTAGAAAAACATCACATAACAAAGAATATCCGGCTCAAAAATTTTTCACTAATATATTTTTAATGTAAGAAAAATTTTCTCGACCCAAATCCCGCGCGGTGTGAAATTAAGCCATTTGCCACTTAAAAAGTTTGGGAATAGAATAAGTTTTACGCTCTTAATATGGGCGCGGGACTTCGGATATTCTTAAACGTTAGAAGAAACTACTAGAAAACTTAGAAATTTCTTATGTATATCTGCTAACTAATAAAATTAATCAATAAATAAAACAACATGGAACAAGAAAAATACAAGCCACAAGAATTCTATAAAGATACTGAAATTAACAGAGAAGACATAATTGCCGAGACGGCAATAATTTTAGAAAACACCAAAAAATTTCCTGATCCAACCAGGGCTGATATAGTTGGAATTACCAAGGCAAAAGTAGAAATCAGAAAGGTATTAAGAAACAAAGGACTTAGTGAATGGAATATTGAATGCCTTGAACCTGAAATTCGCCAAGATGCCCAAAAACTTCTAACTTTGTTTAAATAATTCGTTTTATTTAGGAGTAAGAAGAATTTTAGGCAAACATTTTCCCGATGTGTATAAACTTAAACGGCCAATCATCGCATGTCAATTACCAAAAGACTTTATTATTAACTATAAATAATATGCCTCCACATTGCGACACAATGGACGGTCCCATTGTAAAAATGGCCCAAAAGGCACTTGACGAAAAAAATATAGATTTAATTTTGCCTTATGCTTACAAAGATGGTGAAAAAGAAATTAAAGACGCTTTTCAAAAAGTTATTGCCATTAGAAATACCAATGATTCTGTCAGAAAAATTGCGGATTTATATTTCTTTGAAACAGTAGTAAGAGTTCATCGCGCAGGCGAAGGGGCTCCATATACGGGGCTAAAGCCTGCCGGCTTAAGCGAGGGTCCGATAATCCCCATTGCCGAAAAAGCAATAGAAACTGAATCGGCAGTCGAATTAATCAATACTCTGTGCCATTATGTAGAAGAATATGTCGGCAGCCGTTTCAAAAAAATGTTAGAACTAAAAAAAGATAAAGATGCAAATGTCGATAAAGCGCGCGAATATGTTGAGGCTATGCTTGGCCTTCAAGTTTACTCGCATAAAGTTTATTTATCACTTATAGCGGATCCCCATGCCAAAGTTGAACATAAGGCAGAAGCTCATAAACATTAATAATATCATGGACAAAAATCCTATAAGCGTTTGACTGTAGCCAATAACAATGGATATTATCATAAAAAAATCAAAGCTAAACAAAAAGGGCATTTTTGCGGCCAGAAATTTTAAAAAAGGTGATGTCATAATAATATGGAAATCTAAAAAAATTTTATCAAAAAAGGAACTAGGCCAACTTCCCAAATCAGAACTCCATTATATATCCAACTACAAACCAAATGAGTTTTTGCTTCAACAAGCGCCTGAAAGGTATGTAAATCATTCATGTAATCCGAATACCAAAGTAAGAAACAATAGCGATATTGCAATCAATGATATAAAAAAAGGAGAAGAAATAACCTCGGACTATTCAGTTGCCAACATCCAACAGCACTTTGTTTGTAAATGCGGCAGCAAAAACTGCAAAGGATTCATATAAAAAAACAACACTTAATTATTTATTTAAATTTGAAAGGAGGCAGACCTTGATTTTAGCCTCTTTTTTGCTATAATTATATTAGAAATAACTGAAATAATATGGAAAATGAAAACTTGGACACATTTACCCTGGAAGAGCAAAATGAATTAATTGAAAGGCATTTTAGAAACGGCAAGGGATTAAGTGCTGATTATATTAACGCCTATGCTTATATTGACGCACTGCTGCGGGATATGGAGCTTGAAAAAATTAAGCCGGTGAAAACCTACCGCGAATATTTGATGAATACGCCGGAATACTACCACCATACAATGGAACTAAGCGACGATAAGGCAATTGCCGAACTGGACCGGTTGGTTAATGAATTCAATTCGGATGTGGAAAGGATAAAGAGAGAAAAAGATGCAAATACAGTTAGAAATTTTATCCGGTCTGTAAATGATTTGGTAAAATAAAATAATAATTAATAATAAATAATAAATTTTTAATCAATATTTAATATTAAATATTTTAATATTTATTTCAAATTTATTATTAATTATTTGATATTCTAACTTTAATTAACTATTATATTTTATTAAACTTATGAAAAAAATAACCTTATTTTTGCTGACGGTTTTTGCCATGGCTTTGGCCGGCTGTGGCCAGCAGGTGCCTGGGCTAAACCAAAACACAAACCAGCCAACGGCAAATTTAAATGAAAACACAAACGCACCCTCACCACAAAAACTGATCTATTTGGTTTCTACCGAAGATTCATTAAAATATTGTAATGGCGCGGAAATGGATAGCGAAGGCTTCAAAAAGACAATTACAAAAGAAGTCACAACTGATATATCGGTTGAAGGCAAGACAACCTTGGAAATAGCTAAAATGATTATTGCTAATGCCACTACCGGCCAGTGCAAAAATACCTTGGAAAAAAATGATTTAAGAATAGAAGGAAACACCGCCTATTTTGCGCCGATAGACGGCTGGACCGGAGTATCAATTGCAATGTGCAGCTGCATCCCGCAGATTGAGGTAAATTTCATGTATTTGCTTGGCATAGAAAAAGTGGTCTTTGAAAGTTCAATACAAGCTGAAGCGGCTGATTCTTTAACAGCGGAACAAAAAAGAGCATTTGAAAAATGCAAAACGCTAAGCGGCGAAGCCCGTTTGGAATTAAGCGCTTTATATGGAGAAAAGCAAATATTTTGCGCTTTTGCCGGCACTTCAGGGGAATGCACGCAGGGCGAGTTGAATAGCGGAGCTTGCTTTAAAGAAAAAAAATAATTTCAATTGTTAAACTAAAATATGGGAAAAAATAAATCTTTTTATCTATACCGCAGGCCGGTGCAGGCGTTAGTACTTAGGCCTTTGCCGTCTTCTGAAGACGAGTATCTGATTTCACAAAGAATGCCTGAGGGCTATTCTTACAGTGATGCAATGTATAGATTTCCTGCTGGTTACAGAGAATCATGCATAATTGATTATAAAGACTATAATTATGACGGGTCGCATTCCTTGGAAAAACAAAAGGAATTTATCCTCAAAGACTTTACTGATGAGGGTTTTATGCCAGAAGAAGTCCAAGAGCTTATTGATAATCTAGAGGTAAAGGAAGGAGATACTCTTAGCTTAGGATATGACGAATCAATAAAATGGCTAAAACTTCATCCGGAATTTGAAAGCGAAGCCGGGCAAATATTCAGTAAAATAAGAAATGAAGTTCAGGCGGAAATAAGCTCAGAAAGAAACAAACATTCAAAGAGAAGATAAGAAAAATAAAGTAAAAAAATAATAAAATAAAATAGGATTGCATTAATTTCTTGTTTCTTAATTTTTTATATAATTTAATTTATAAATTTTAACTTATTAATAAACAAAAACTTATGAAAAAAATTACCGCCATAGCTTCACTCATTATAGTTATAAGCCTTGCAGGCTGTACTGCAAAACAATCTAATAAATTAAATATGGATACAAATAAAGACAGCACGATTAAATGCAATCAGGATTGCCAAAAATCAGCTTCGACCGATTTAATTCTCAATCCGGTATGCGTATACTACCCCGAAAATGGAAATTCGGAAGAATATAAACATATATTTACAAATGAAGATTCCGATTATTTTTCGAGATTTGAAAAGCGTCTCAAAGAGCTAGAAAAAGAAGAGGATTTTTTGAATATACAACAAATATGTAAATATAATGAATCTACTATTGGCTTTTCGGCCCGAAGTAAAAAATCTGAAAAGTGGCTTGTCGGTGGCTATAAAATTATCGGGGATTTTGTTGAAGGCGATAAAGAATATTTTGCTTACGAAAAACTTGATAATAACATACAGATTAGTGGCTTTATAGACAATGGCAATAAAATAATATTATCATCAATTAGTGAATATTACGGAATTGAACTTAAAAATTATGCTTTTGACATAATGGAAGACAAATTATTAACAATAAAAGATTGCGAAATAAATAATAATGCAGGTGACCAAACGGTTTTTTGTTCAATAGATTTATTAAAGAATTAAAATTATTAATAATTTAACTTATTAATAAATTAATAACATATGAAAAAAATAATTTTAACAGCGTTAATCGGGACAAGCCTAATTTTGGCCGGCTGTGCCCAACAAACGCCTTTACAAAACCAAAATACAGAACAGCCGGCATTAAACCAAAACACCAACTCGGCTGATTCTGAAATAGATCAAATTGAATCAAGATGCAGCTTAGAGCCGCAAAGCGGAAACTGCAAAGCCTATATGCCAAAATATTACTTTGATCAGAAAGAAAATGCCTGCAAGGAATTCGTCTGGGGCGGCTGCAACGGTGTAGTTCCGTTTGAAACTTTAGTTGAATGCCAAAATGCCTGCGAAAATAAAGCGGCAATGGCCAATCCCGCTTCGACTAACTGTCTTGAAAAAGGCGGGACAATTGACATCCGAAAAAACAAAAACGGCGAATACGGAGTCTGCCTTTTTGAAGACAACCGGCAGTGCGAGGAATGGGCGCTTTTACACGGCGAATGTCCTTCTAATGGAGCAAAAATTACCGGCTTAGAAAATGAAGCGGAAATTTACTGTGTTATTACCGGCGGGCAACTTCAGGGTCTTGATACAGAAACTCCGATGTGCAAGCGAATAGACGGTACACTTTGCAATGCCCAGGCAAACCTGGACGGCGACTGTCCAAATCCGCATGATCCAAATCCCAGCGCCGGCAACGTGGAAGCATTGTAAATTAATAATAGTATATTTTAAAATTATAAAAATATGAACAACGAAAAAGAAATAAAATTTGAAAATTATTTGGATAATGAAGAAAGGGAGGCTAGAGATTGGCTTAAATCGGGAATGGAAGAAATTGGACTACAAAAAGATTTGATTGAAAGTCGTTTGGCGCTCTTTATTCAGTTTATAAGAACCATAAAGCAATCATCTGGATTTAAAAAACCGATGGAAATTGCAAAAGATTATTTGGAAGACATAAAAAAAGCGAAAGAATAACACAGTTGACTTTAAATATTTTTTGTGTTAACCTTTTTTTATTAATGTTTTTTTATTGGCCTTTTTAAAAATGGACTTTGTCCAAGGAGTAAAGCAATGATTGCACAAGTTAATGATGTATTGTATTTTTCTTCTGACAGATTGACGATGCAGGGCTTTAAAGCCGGCGAAAAAACAAAAACCAGAGGCGGACTTAAGTTTGAAGCAGTCGGTTTTGGCCGGGGCCAGCACCTGCGGGCCGGGCAGCTTTATGCGCATTTATCTGCCAACGGCGAGGATTTCTCGATTCAAATTGACCATTATTTCCGAAACAGGCTCGGCAATGGCGGTAAGGCCAGGCTCACCGGCTTAAGAATTAAGCAAATCATTACTGCAAAACCGCAGGATGTCACAGTTGAGGAAAATTGTGGTAAACGGCAAATAGCCGAATCTGACCTGGACGCCTGGTATAATCGTGCCTTCAACTAACCCAGAAAGGCGTCAAATGGAAATAAGGGTAATTGACAACCTCGGCAATGTTCTAAAAAAGCTCCGGCTTGAAAATAATTTAAGCCAAGATGAACTGGCCTAAAACTAAATTTTAGCCAAGCATTTATCTCTCGGCTGGAGAACAATGACGAAACAGGGACTTTAGCAACCTGGATCAAAATTGCCATTAATTTCGGCATAAAATTATCTGAATTTTTTCAAATGGCTGAATGCCAAAGGGATTAGCAAATCCCTTTTTTTATTACCAATAAAAATGGTATAATATACGAATGATGAATATTAAGCATAAATTTTATAACTATGTTTGACATTCTTTTTGCCCGCACATTCCTTATAGTCGGAGGAATGCTGGTTATTACTTCATTTACGGCCAGAATAAACAAATCTTTTGAGACAAAAAAAGAAATGTGGATTACAATTATTGCCACTTTTGTCTTTTTATTTGCCATAGTTTTCCTTGCCAATTTTTATCCGCTTAATCTTTTTTTGGTTGCCGCTTTTTCCGCTCTAATGGGCTGGGAAATCGGCCCAACTATTGAGTCCATAGGAAAAACATACAAAATGAAAAAATTTTTAAAAAGCCGCGGAATCAACCTAAAAAAAGGCCATACAATAACAGCTGATTTAAAAAAAGAATTTGGAAAGTCTTTCAACGCAGATGAATACTACAATGAATGGCGCAATGTCGTATTTCAGGCATTGTTTGCCACTGCTTTTGCCGTTTTTGCCACTGCAGGGATAGTATTTTTAACCAGCATTGATTTCAGCTTTTTGGGCGGATTTCTGTTTATCGCCCTTTTAATGCTTGTTGTCATGGCTTTATTAAATATTTTTGTTTTCCGTTCAAGAATATTTTCGTTGATAAGGGCTTATATTGGGGTTATAATTTTTACTTTATATCTCATTTTTGATTTCAACCGACTTGAAAAAATGGCCGATGACAAAACTTGGGGAACCGCAATTGATATTGCTGTTAATATATATCTTGACATTATTAATTTATTTTTAGATTTATTGGAGATACTCGGCGATTTATCGGACTAGTTGTCATAAATAATTTAGTCTTACACCAAAAAACATATGAGATGGTTTTTACATGCCAAAATCCACAAAGCAACTGTCACTAAGGCTGACTTGGAATATATAGGCAGTATTGCGATTGACCAAGTCTTAATTGAAAAAGCCGGCTTTTTAGTTGGCGAAAAAGTCTTGGTGGCAAGCAACACTTCCGGCGCGAGGCTCGAAACTTATATTATCGCCGCCAAAAAAAATTCAGGCATAATCTGCATGAATGGCGCCGCCGCCCATATAATTAAAGCCGGAGAAGAAATCATTATTATGGGATTTGAATTGTCTGAAAAGCCGATTGAAGCCAAAAATATCCTGGTTGATAAAAAAAATAAATTTATAAAGTATTTGTAAAAGTTTTGATAAAATAATTTATAATATGAAAACATTTGAAAAACCAGTGGAATATTTAAGCCCAAAAGAAAAGGAAGTTATCGAGCTTTGTTCAGAAATTATCAGGTGGACCGGCCAGACCCAAGATAAAACTTTATCTTCGGAAAAATTTGATCTTCGAATTAAAGCAACAAAGCTTTATGAAACTTTGGGCAATATTGATTTTCATAATAACGATTCTTATTATCGGGTCTATGAAGAGTTTAGCGAACTAAAAAAAGATTATGAAAGACTAAAAGCAGTTTCCAATACATATGAAAATCTAAGTGACGAGCTTGAATTTCTGAGCAATCCCTTGAAAAAACCAAATGAAAAAGAACAAGAAATGTCCGACCTTTGCCGGGAAATATGCATTTGGCTTTCAAACGTTTCATCTGCACATCAAGACGAAGCAATTTACGCCACTGAAGAGGATAAAAGAGTAAAATTAAAAAATCAGGTAAGGCAATTTTATGAGCTTATTAGACAAAGAAATTCCAACAAAAGCACGGATACTTCCGACATCAAAATCAAATATGAAGAAATCAAAAAAAATTTTGAGGAAAGAAAATTAGAAAGAGAAAAAAATAAAATTTTTCAAATTAAATTTGCCGAAGAAAAGACGGAAGAAATTATTGATGGTATGCTTTTAAGAGTCGCAGAATACGGCAGATCCACTTTAAAGGAAACGGCCAGCTATGTAAATTCTTGGGGAGGAGATAGTGTAAAGATAGATTTGAACAAAGATGTCAACAATACTTACATCCTTGTTGTTGAAGAATTTTGGAATTATGCTGAACATGAACCGCAAATTTACTTATCAAAAAACACAACCGATAAATTAAAATCAGACAAAGAATTAACAGTAGATTTTACTCATTATCTTCATGACTATGGAAGCGTCTGGCAATTACGGTTAATAATAAAAAATATGACAGAAGAAAAAGTGAGTCCCACCTTACAGTTTATAATAGAAACAATAAAATCAACTCCCCGAATAAGAAAAAAGAAGTAAAAAATTAGGTTAATATTATTTGCTTTTAGCTTAGCTGGGGTAAAAAAACGATTGGCAATGCTATAAATAATCAATCTCAAATTACAAATTAAAAAAATCCCTAAAAGTTTCAGGGATTTTTTTATTACTTATATTATTTGCTAATTTCTATATTAATTTTATCCTTGTTTTTTGGGGCTTTGCTGATCAATGACGGCTGAAAAATAATTTCTATTTCCTTAATTTTTGAGAATTGGGCAAAATATGATCTGATTTCATTTTCAGATAGGCCAGTAATTTTTGATTTATCAATTGAATCAATATCGCCTGTTGAGACTTCACTTTCAAATTTCACTTTTACCGAAGCGGTTTTATTTTCCAAATCATAGCTTTGAACTTCATATGAAAAGCTCTTTTTATCAAGACTGACCGTTTTTTGTCCTGAAACCATTTTTTCCCTGATCCGGCTTTCAGCCAAATCCGCCAGTTTATCTTCAGCAAAAGCGATAACTACCGCCTTAAGCTTGATGTCTAAAGTAAATTCGGAAGCTTCCTGTCCAATTTGCGCACTACTGGTTGAATTTTCAGTTTTAAAGGTGAATAACTTAGGCCATAATAACTGGCTTGAATCAAGCTTTTCGCTTGTCTCATCCAGTGCCTGCTTTTGAAGTTTTTCTTTTAACTTATTTTCTGCATCTTTTATGTCATTTTCCGCCAAAATCGAAATTCCAAAGCTTCCTTTTGTTAAAATTTCCTGGTTTTCCGCATAAATTTTCTCGCGAAGCGGCTCCCAAAGTCCGGGAATAATGAATTTCATCGGCTTAATTTCAACAAAAGTGTCGGGATTTTCCGCATAAACTTGGACTTTCACCGATTTTCCCGGCAGTACCGTAACGTCGTTTTTGAGCCTGACTAAAACCAAATCAGGCTTATCAAAAGAAGCAAGCCTGGTTGTTGCAATCATTTTTTGTTCTTTACTGTAGTTGTTTACTATTGTCACTTCGCCGACAATATCAGTGGAAGCCTGTTTTTTACCGGTAGCCGGAAAATTTGCACTCTCTTGCATGTCAATTTCCAAAATTCGCCCGGGTACGCTGCCCGGGGCTGAATCAGAATTTTCCGAGATATTAAAAATCATTTCCTGACCAACTTTTTCTGTTTTTAGCGTTAATACTATTGTCAGCTTGGTCCAGCTTAAATAAAATATCAAGAAAAGAGCGCCAATTGAAATCAAAAAGAATAATATTGCCAAATTCCTGTAAAACTTGGGTAAAATGTAAGATTGTTCGTTCATACTTTAATAATATAAAAAAAATAAAAATCTGGCAACAGTACTTATTGATATTCCTCTATTTTGAAGCAACCGGGTCCTAAAAGATTTTTAATTTCCTCTTTCAACTCGGAAGAATCGCTTATCAAAAAATTAGTCATTATTTTTTTAAAGCCGTTCTCACCTTTAATTACCAAAAATACTTTGTTTTTCCCCGGATACATTTCAAAAATAGCTTTCAGCTTTTGATTGATATCTTTATCAGTTGCAGTCGGCAATAAAACATAAGCTGTTCCATTAATTAAAATCTCTTGAACATCAGGCTGCTTTTTAAAAAAACTTCTCGCCAAATAGCCTTTGCCGTTTTCTCTAGACAATTCATCCAGCTCTTTTAAAATCGATGAAACATTTTTTATATCAAGTTCTTTAGCCTGATTGCAAATAAGCTTATTTTCGCCGTCTTTGTCCGAGAGCCTGCAGTTCATCATGATTATTTTGTCTTCCTGCCAAATTTCTGAATCTTTTTTAAGCAAGCTTGGGAAAACTAAAACCTCTATTCCGGAAGTGCTGTCTTCAATCCTGACAAAAAGCATGGGCTCGCCTTTTTTTGTTATAATTTTTTTTACTTTACTTATCACGCCGGCAACTTTTAAAACTCTGTCTGATGTCATATGGCCGTTAACCACCCGATCAATCGGCACAATCCCATTATTAAGATGAAAGTTGAATTCGGAAAGAGGGTGGGCGGAAACATAAAGACCCAAAAATTCTTTTTCCCAATTCAGTTTCTGCTTGTCGTCGGCCGGATTAATGTAGTCAAGAGTCAGCTTGGGCAAGACCGCCTCTGTTGCCATCATGCCAAAAAGGCTTTTTTGCTGGCTGTCGGCTTCCTGATTTATATTTTTTATAAAGACCAAAAGTTTGTCAATATTATAAAGCAGCCGGCTTCTTTCTCCCAGATTATCCAAAGCACCTGATTTAATTAAGGCTTCGAGGGATTTTTTATTCAAGTCCTTAGTTTTTACTCGGCTTAAAAAATCTTCCAGACTTTTATAACTACCGTTTTCTTTGCGCTCTTTTATTACTTCTTTAATAATATTTTCTCCCAGATTTTTAACAGCGCTTAGACCGAAGCGAATTTTTCGGCTTTCTTTGTCCTGTTTTACTTCCAAAGAATCATAAACTACCGTGAAAGTGGAAAAGCTTTCATTAATATCCGGTGGCAAGACCTCTATGCCCATTTGACGGCATTCCTCGACTTCAATGGCAATTCTGTCGGTATTTCCATGGTCAGCGGTCAAAAGCGAAGCAATAAACTCAGAAGGATAATTGGCTTTCAAGTATGCCGTTTGATAGGCAATCATTGCGTAGCAGGCAGCATGAGAGCGGTTGAAGCCGTAGCGGGCGAAAGGCAGAATATAATCCCAGATCTGTTTTGCCACTTTCGGCTCGATTTTATTATTGATCATTCCGGAAATCATTTTCTCTTCTTGTTCATTAAGCAATGAAGCAATTTTTTTGCCAACCGCTTTTCTTAAAACATCGGCTTGGCTGTAAGAAAAGCCGGCCAGTACTCTTGCAATTTCCATTAGCTGTTCCTGATAGACGATAATGCCGTATGTTTTTTCCAAAATCGGCTTCATTCTTTCATCCAAATAATATACTTTCTGACGACCGTGCTTAGAATTGATGTAATCCGGAATCAGCTCCATCGGACCGGGACGGTAAAGTGAAACCATTACAATTATATCTTCTAGCTCTGTCGGCATAAGCTGTTTTAAATAGCGCTTCATACCCGAACTTTCAAGCTGAAAAACGCCGGTAGTCTCGGCCTTTTGCAATAAATTGAATGTTTTTTTATCATCAAGCGGAATATTGTCTATTTTAATCTCAAGCCCTCTGGCCTTTTTCAAAATTTCCAAAGTATTTTCGATGATTGTCAAATTTTTCAAGCCAAGTAAATCGATTTTCAAAAGCCCCAAATCTTCAACCGCATGCATTTCATATTGGGTTGTAATTTCATTTTCATTTTGACTTGAACGCTGGCGCGGTATATAGCTGTTCATTGAATCGGGGGTAACCACTATTCCGCAAGCATGAGTGGAGGCGTGGCGGGCGCAGCCTTCAAGTTTTTTGGCAATTTCTATAAGCCTTCGACCATCAGGTTCTTGCATCATATCCTGCAGCTCGGGAATCGTTTCGGCTGCTTTATTCAGCGACATGAACATCGGGATTAATTTTGAAGCCTTATCGCAATAAGCATAAGGCAGACCCATTACCCTGCCGACATCTCTAATAGCGGCTCTGGCAGCCATTGTTCCAAAAGTAATGATTTGAGCGACATGATCTTGACCGTATTTTTTTGAAATATAATCAATGACTTCATCGCGTCTGGTATCGGCAAAATCGGAATCAATATCAGGCATTGATATTCTTTCAGGATTTAAAAAACGTTCAAATATAAGATTATATTTTAAAGGATCGATATTGGTAATATTAGCAAGATAAGCGACCAAACTGCCGGCGGCCGATCCCCGGCCGGGACCGACAACTATTTCATTATTTTTAGCCCAATTGATAAAGTCCGCAACTATTAAAAAATATGAGGCAAAGCCGGTCTTTTCAATTATTCCAAGTTCATAAGCCAATCTGTCGTTTATTTCCTTGCTGATATTTTGACCGAAGCGTTCATTAAGATTTTTTTGGCAAATGTCAGACAGATAACCGATATCGGTTTGGCCTTTTGGCACTTCAAAATAAGGCAGCTGGGTTTTGCCTAATTCAAGCTCGACATTGCATTTATCGGCAACTTCCAATGTATTTTTTAGAACCTCAGGATGATTTGCCCATCTTTGCGCCATCTGTTCTGGTGTTGGCATTGAAAAATCCTCACCCATATAAGACATCCGGTCAGTATCGGCAAGCGTTTTTTTAGTTTGGATACAAATTAAAACGTCCTGGGCATAGTCATCCTCCTTGTCTAAATAATGGATATCACAAGTGGCAACAATTGGAATTTCAAGCTCTTTGCCAAGCTGAAAAATTTTTTTATTTACAACATCCTGACGGCTAATTGTTGGATGATGCTGAACTTCCAAATAAAAATTTCCTTTGCCAAAAATTTGCTGGTACCTTAATGCCGCTTCTTTTGCTTTATTGTCGTCGTTATTAATGTAATTTCTTGGAACTTCTCCAACTAAGCAGGCACTTAAAGCGATAATTCCATCATGGTATTTTTCCAAAAGTTCATGATCGACTCTCGGCTTATAATAAAAACCATCCAAATGCGCGATGGTTGTCAGTTTAATCAAATTTTTATAGCCCTCAATATTTTTTGCCAAAAGCACTAAATGATAAGGCGCATCATCAATCCGCGGTCTTTTGTTGGTGTGGCCATTTCTAGCAACATAGGCTTCAACCCCCAATATCGGCTTAATCCCGGCTTTTTTTGCTTTCTGATAAAACTCAATTAGGCCATACATTACGCCATGGTCAGTCAAAGCTAAGGCCGGCATGCCGGAGTCTTTGGCCTTTTTAACCAGGCCGTCAATTTTTGCTAATCCGTCTAAAAGAGAATAATGCGAGTGAGTATGAAGGTGGACAAATGACATAAATTGTTTAATGGTTTTGAAAGTCTTGATTAACAATGGACTTTCAAGGGAAGCAGGCTCCCCTGTAAATTAAGTAAAGTAAGAATTAAGCGAGATAAGAATTAAGTCACCCAGCTCTTGCTGCTTAATTCTTAATTTACTTAATTCTTAATTCTATTTTTATTTCTTCCTCTTTTTGCTTGCTGCGTTTCTACCTTGCTTTTCCATAACAAACCCAACCAGCTTAATCAGCGAATCAGTAACCATTGCCATATGGCTACTGCCTTTTTCCAATTTTTCCTTGATTAACTTCAAAATCTTGTCAAAAGTTTCCAACTTTTCTCTGACGCTTACAGTCATTTTGCTGACATTTTTCAGCATCACAATCACGTAATAAATTCCCCAGCAGGCAAAGATGGTAAATAGTGCGACCGAACCGGCAATAGTCAGCAAGAGCACGTCTTTTGATGTTTCAAACATAAATTTAGCTTTTAGCTGTTAGCTACGAGCTTTTAGAAACCTACAAGCTACAAGCTACAAGCTACAAGCTATCTCAACTTCGCCCCAAAACTGCTTTGAAGCTTCTGAACAACTTTTTTGATCACCTCGTCAACCTCTTCGGATTTTAATGTCCGGTCTTTAGCGCGGAAAACTATTCTGAAAGCCAAGCTCTTTTTATTGCCGCCAAGCGAAGAATCGGTAAAGGTGCTTAAATATTCAATGCCGGCAATTAACTGATCAGCTTGATTAACTGAATCACTGACTTGACCCCAGCTGATTTTATCATCAACAACTATAGCCAGGTCTCGGACAATTGACGGAAATTCCGGAATCGGCAAAAAAGACTTTACCGTAGTGGCAAAATTCATAAGCGATGAAATTTCAAAATCAAAAATGCCGACTGGCTTTTTGATGCCGAATTTTTCCAAAATATCATTTTTAATAATTCCAAACTGACCTAAAAATTTTCCTTCCTTTAATATGTCCAAACACTGCCCGGCTTCCCATAGCGGACAGGCGGAATCGGTTGCTTTCAAATTATACCCAGAAATGCCAAGTTTCTTCAGCAAAAATTCAACTATCCCCTTTGCCTCTAAATAAATTTCATTTTCCCAAACAACAGCACCAGTCACTTTTGAAACCTCGGCAGGCAATTCAGTCTCTTTATTTTTTAAATATACATTGCTTAGCTCAAAAATCTTTATTTCGGAAAAGTTATTCAGGTTTTCCGAAACATTCTGCAGAATTCCGCTTAATAATGTCGGACGTAGGTATTCCAGTTCTTCATTTAAAGGATTGTGAATTTTAAGCGCTTCGCTAGGCTTAAATTTTGTTTTTTCTAGCAAATTAGCAGAAATCATTGAATAATTCAAAACTTCGGTAAAGCCCAGACCGGCAAGCGAATTTTTAATCAGATTTTCCCAAAAAAATGTCAGATCTTTTTTTTCTTGCGGAATTTCTCCCTGTGGCAAATTGACTGGCAGATTATGGTAGCCATAAATTCTGGCTATTTCTTCAATCAAATCATAGTCATAAACTACGTCGTTTTGCCGCCACCAAGGAACCGTCACACTTAAAGTTTTTGAGCCAGAAACCGTAAAGCCAAGGGAATCCAAAATATTTTTTATCATACTTATTGGTATTTCAATTCCCAAATGACGCTTGACACCATTAGTATCAAATTTTATCTTATTCGGCTGGAATTTATTCTTATTACTGTCAAAAACGACGCTTGCCACTTTACCGCCGGCAAGTTTCTGTACAAGCTCAATCGCTTTGAGCATACCGGCTATTGTAGTTTCCGGATGCAGATTTTTTTCAAATAAATCGGAAGATTCAGAATGTAAGTTCAGCTCGCGGGCGGTTTTTCTGATTAAGACAGGATCAAAGGTGGCTGATTCAAAAACAATCGTCTTTGTCATTTCAGTTGCTCCGGAAAGCTCCCCGCCCATCACACCGGCTATAGCAACCGGCGCTTTTTCGTCAGCAATCACCAAGTGTTGTGGCTTTAACTGGTAAATTTTGCCGTCCAAAGCCAAAATACTTTCACCGGCTTTTGCTTTTCGGACAATAATTTTTTGACCATTAAGCTTATCATAATCAAAAACATGCATCGGCCGGCCGTATTCCAAAAGAATGTAATTGGTGATATCGGCTAAATTATTTATCGGCCGCAAGCCGGACGCAAGCAACCTGGTCTGAAGCCAAAGCGGAGATGGACTTACTTTGACATCAGTTATAACTATTCCCAGATATTTTGGACAAAGCTTTGGTTCCTTAACTTCAACACTTAAAGGCAATTTTTTTACCACTTTTAAATCAGGCTTTGGCATTTTCCAATTCAATTTCACACCCAAACACGCAGAAGCTTCGCGTGCCAAGCCGACCACTGACATTGCATCCGGGCGGTTGGAAGTGACTTCGACTTCCAAAATATAGTCATTCAAATCCAAAACTTTTTCAAGTGGCTTGCCAAGCGGAGTATCGGATGGCAGTATCATTATTCCGGTGTGGTCTTGACCGATTCCAAGCTCTTTTTGCGAGCAAAGCATACCGTTACTTTCAACATCCCTGATTTTTGCCTTTTTGATCACAAAAGGATTGCCTTGCGGGTCGGAAACTTCCGCACCTTCAACTGCCAATGGCACAACTTGCCCGACATTGATATTAGGCGCCCCACAAACAACCGTTGACTTAAATTTTCCCGCATTAACTGTTGCCAATCTTAGTTTGTCGGCATTGGGATGCTTTTGAATATCTAAAATTTTGGCAGTAATTACGCCCTTAAAAGCCGGCTTGACTTCATTAACCCGGTCAACACTTTGCCCTTTAAGCGACAATTCCTTGGCAACCTCAAAAACCGACTTTTCAGTCTTTAGGTATTCTTTGAGCCAGTTGTAGGATAGTTTGAGATTCATAATATCAATTTTGAATTTCCAAATTCTAATTTCGATTCAATTTTGAATGACTTAATTTTTAAAAATTCTAAATTATAAAATTAAATCTGCGCCAAAGGCGCATCCTTGGCTACATCCGCCTCTGACGGAAAAAATTCAAAATTCAAAATTATTAGAATTGGTTAAGAAAACGTAAATCGTTCTGGTAAAGCATTCTGATATCCGGAATACTTAAGCCGGCTTTCATCATATAGGTCCGCTCAACTCCCCAGCCAAAAGCAAAACCGGAATACTTTTCTGGATCAATCCCGCCGGCTTTCAAAACGTTTGGATGAACCATGCCGGCGCCGCCCAGCTCCAGCCAGCCGGCTTTGCACATTTTACAACCTTGGTCGCCGGAACCTTGGTGTAGGCGACCTACGCCATTACATAAGCCGCAGGAAATATCAACTTCAAAACTTGGCTCGGTAAACTGAAAATGAAACGGCCTAATTCTCGCTTGACGGCTTGGTCCAAAAAACTGCTTAGCAAAATAGTCCAGTGTTCCTTTTAAATCGGCAATGGTGACATTCTTATCAATCAATAAGCCTTCAAACTGATGAAACATCGGCACGTGCGAAACATCAATCTGACGCCGATAGCACTTTGAAATATTTGTCATTCTTATCGGCAAATGTTTTTTTTCCATTTCTCTGACCTGGCCAGAAGAAGTGTGCGGGGTTAAAACTCGCTGCCCTTTTAATCCAACCGGTTTAGAATCAATAAAAAAAGTCTCCCATTCGTCGCGGGCAGGATGATCAGACGGCATGTTCAAAGATTCAAAGGCATAATAGTCCCATTCAACTTCGGGATAACGCCGGCGAATAAAGCCGATCTTTTCAAAAATTTCTGAAATTTCTTTTATTGCCTGAGTTACTAAATGAAGATGACCTTGCGGCATTTTTGTACCGGGCAAAGTAACATCTAAAAATTTATTGCCAACCGATAAGCCTTTTAAATCCAGGCGTTTTTGATTAATTTCTTGCTCAATGAATTTTCTTAATTCATTCGCCTGTTTTCCAACATCCTTTTTTTGGCTTTCCGGCATATCTTTTAAACTGCGCAAGACATTATTCAATATCCCCGCCTTGCGTCCCAAATAGTTGATTTCCAGCTGTTCCAAAGACGGCAAGTCAAAAACAACTGCAATTTCCTGCACAAATTTATCATTAAGTTGTTTAATCTGTTGTGTCATAAGATGGTCGTTGTTGTTTTTGGTAAGATATAAAAAAGAATTCCAAAACAGTTAAAATCATTATTAATATCAAAATATTCCACCATCTAAACAGGCCCTGGCTTTTCAAAAGCGCCCAGGTAAGTATTAAAATTGAAAAAAATATGGCATGGCGGGCTGAATTTCTAACCCGGTAGTACATAAGCTGCTTTCTGAAAAACTTTCTTTTTAAAAAATTGGATGACAAAAAAATAAATCCGCAGAGCCATAAAAACAAACATAAATAAAAAAGAATAAATCCGAAAAATCCTATTTTTTCCGGATCAAAATAAAATATTATCATCAGCCAGGAAATAAAGGAAATGGCCGTACTAAGCATTATTAAAAATGAAAATATTCTTGCGCTCATGATGGTTTTATTATAACAAAATAAATTCAATAAAGCAATATAAAAAATTAGGTAAATTTATTACATTATTCGCTGAAAACTATCGCTTCATAAGACATTGTCTGAATATCTTCGTTCTTGTAGCAATTTTTGTCTAAACCTCCTTTTAAGCAAAGGCTTTGAAAAAATTGGGTCGGATCGGATAAATCTTCCCAAACCTGTGGCAGATAAGTCGCTCCCCTGTTTCCTTGGCGCAAAACAACGCCTTTTTTGAATTTAATAATTTCATCAATTGTATCGGTTTTTGGCGGGGTCAAAACGGAAATTTCAATTTTAATATCTTTAAGTTCTGAAGATTCAACCGGCATAAAACGATTATCATGCGCTGCCGCTGAAATGGCATTGTCCCTGACCGCCTCAATCAAAGCTTCAATTGGCTCTATATAACCGATACACCCCCTAAGCTGGCCGTCTTTAGTCAAAGTGACAAACACTCCCCGCTTTTCCAATAACTTTTGATAATCAGTCTTTGGCTCATAAGTTTTGCCAGTTTTAACATATTGTTCCAAGGCAGTTCTGGCAACTTTCAGCAATTCGCTTTTTTCCGCCTCACTGTATTCATCTTTATTGTTTTCTTGATTTATTGCCTGCCCGCCGAAGCCCACTGGGCGTAGGTGGGATTTCTTGATTTCTTGAAAAAACCCTATCGCCGAATAGCCAACCACGGCCTTTTTATCACCTGTTACGTCGCCGGAATTCATATACTCCAAAAGTTTTGGCACCAAGCCATTCTGCCGGGCAAGTTCCAAAATTGAAGACACCGCCCAGGGCGCATCTATTTCGTCGTCTAATACATCTTCGCTATTTAAATCCAAAATATTCTGTATTGATTTCTTGTCCAATTTAACCGCTTCATCATAAGGATGATAATGGGAAAGATCAAGACTGACAATCAAAACGGTCTGAGAATCCAAATAGAGGTTTAAAACTGAGGCAAAATCAGATCTCTGTTTAGAATCCAATTGACCGACAATTATTGGAATGATTTTTATACTGGGCAGAACTGTTTGTAAAAATGGAATTTCAAGCTCCAAGGAATGCTCGGGCTGATGAATTTTATCATTAATTTCAAAATTATTTTCTTTGGCTAATTCCGAATTCATTGCCGCAATATCAACTGAGCCCAAAGGCGTCTGCCAAATACCAGCGCCTGATAAAAATAAGCCGGAAAGCGGAAAGTGATGGGACGGACCGATTATTATTGCCTGTTTAATATCTTTTCCTAAAAGCGGTTTGAAACCATGGGCTGCCACCCCGCCGGAGTAAGCGTAGCCTGCGTGAGGCACAATTATAATTTTTGGACTACCGGTTGCCGCCTGGCTTGAAGCTTCGGCTAAAAAATCATTAATCATCTTGCTTAATTCCGTTTTATCAGCCGGATAAAAAGAGCCGGCCACCGCGGGCTTGCGGATTATTTCTTTTTTGGTCATATTTATATTTTCCTTCTGACTTATTTTTGAAGTATTTAAATTGTATTTCAATATTAATGCGAGAATAATAACCAAAAAAATAAGTAATAGAAATAGGCTGATATACTTTTTTGGCATAAGCGTTTCTCTTTTCTGTAATTGTGAAATCCCAGACTTTCGCAAAAGGCTAAGACCGAAGCAATCTAGATTGCTTCGTCGTCGCTTCGCTCCTCCTCGCAATGACAAAACGTTATAGTGATCTGAATTCGCAAATATTCTTAAAATCGCACCACTGACAGAGCATACTGGGCTTGGGCAAAAATTCTCCTTTTTTGATTTCCAAAATTGTATTGATAATCTTTTTTTCAATCGCTTTAAGCTCTTTTTCCGTACCTAAAAATGATACTTTATTTCCGGCTTCAATATAATAAAAAGAAAGATTTTTAACTTTTTCGCCCAAAACCTGCTGGGCGGCCAGCTGGTAAATTAAAAGCTGTTCTTTGTCTTCGGCGGTAAAATTCTTTTCAGTCCGGCCAAAGCCTGTTTTATAGTCAATAATTTCTATCCCGCCATCTAAAATATCTATTCGGTCAATTACACCCTTGATTGTATACTCCTCTCCGTCCGCTTCAATTTTTAAATTAAACGGACGCTCCAAATATTTTGGTATTGGAATATTTTTTTCAATTTTTTTATAATACTCAGTTAAAGCCTTTTTGCCTTTCTGTTTATATTCATCGTGTTCTTCGCGGCTTTGGTACCAATCATCAATCCAATTTTTTTCATAGATCCCCAAAAGCTCCTCTAGTTTTACTTTGGTCTTCTGTTTTCTGTTTTCTGTTTTCTGATCTCTAATCTTATTGCCAAACAAATCAACCTGCTTAACATTTTCTCTTTCCAAAACTAACTCAAAAAATTGCTGTAAAGTCGCATGAATCGTTTTACCAAATGAAAAAACCGATTTTCCCCGAACCGGCACTTTCAAAATATGGGCAAACCGGTACTGATAAGGACAGCTTTCAAAAGCCCGAAGCTGGGTAAAAGAAAAGCGGGTCGGCACAATCGGCAAAAACTCTTGTTGTGTAATCTCAGTATTAAATTTTTTTGTCCCTTCAGCAAGCAAGCCCTCGCCTTTATCAGGTTTTTTGTCTTCTTTAACAGCAAAGCCGATATCTTTAAGTTCGCATAGAAAACGGGATATTTTTTTCTTACGCGCGCCGCCGTAGTCAGATGCAGTTGTAAAAAATAAGCCAGTTTTGGCGCGCGTCATGGCAACATAAAAAAGACGGCGTTCTTCCTGCAGGTGAGCATCGCCAGAAGGCAAAATTTCTTTTATCAAGGCTTCGGGCAAGGCAATTTGATCTGATCGGTCACTAATTGGAAAACGGCGGTCAACCAAGCTGACGATAAAAACATATTTGAATTCCAAGCCCTTGGCTCCATGGACAGTCATAATTTTTACGCTGTCAGGGCCTTCATCCATATTATTCTGCAAAGAACCGGCTTCACCGGCTTCCAGCTCAAGCTCTATTAATCTCAAAAAACTTTTAACGGATTTGTCCTCACTGGAATTTTCAAAGTCAGTGATTTTTTTATAAAACTGATTTAAATAGTTTACCGCTTGCTGAGATTCTATTGAATCGTTCTTGGTTAATTTTTGCAAATAGCCGGAGTCTTCTAAAAAAGCAACAACAATTTGACCGACTGTTTTTTCCTTAATTAAAACGCTATGGCTTTCAATCAGCTTAATAATATTTTTTAACTTTTCACGGACTTCTGACTCAGTATTTTGAGAAATTATCGCATCTTTTAAAGCCTGATAAATTGAAATTCCTTTGCGGCTCGCCCAATAATTCAAAGTATTGATTACTGAAAAATCAAGCTCAAAAACTTCAAAACCAAGTACTCGGTACATTGCCGAACTTTCCCGGTAGTTATCCAAAAGCTTCAAGTAGGCCAAAACATCTAAAATCACGGGCTTGCCATAAAGCCCGCGCGAAGCTAAAAACTGATATGGAATTTGGGTTTGAGAAATCGCATTGACAAAATAATTCGCCACTTCGTTAGTCCGAGCCAATATCGCAAAATCCGACCAAGCGATTTCTTTGTTTTTTTCTTTCAGTTCCGCAATTTGCTTAAGCGTGCCCCTAACTTCATCATCAGCCGTATCAAAAGCCAAATGGGTAATTATGCCTTTTTCTTTATTTTGAGCAGCCAATTTCTTTGTAAATTTTCGTTTTTCTGTTTTCTGATTTCTGTTTTCTGATTCTAACTTACATTCCAGCCTGTCTGGATTATTCTGCTGAATAAATTTATATGACAAATCAAGGATTTCTTGAATCGAACGGTAATTTTTATTCAAAAAAATTTCTTCGGCTTTGGGATAGTCTTTTTTAAATTCCAAAATATTAGAGACTGAGGCTCCCCTGAATTTATAAATTGAATTATGAACAACAATTTCATCAGCGATAAAATTATGAGTGGTCTTAACCTCTAAATCATAAACTATAACATTTTTTTCTATATTTTCGGCTTTATTAATTACTCTGTCATAGACCACGCCATTCTTATTCATCACAGGCAAATACTGACCAACCAATACATTTTTTGCCGGAATTACCAAAGCTTTTCTGGTTTGAATATTTTCCTGTCCTAATTTCGCACTAACTTCCAAAATTCCGCCGGTAATTTTTTCGATCCTAAGTGCAATCCGACCTAATTTTTTTAAATCAATGCTTTCGAGACGCAAACGATAGCCCTTTTTGGCCTTTCGTAATATAAATCCGGCTTTCTTTAATTTTTTGATGATGTTTAAATCTGAACTCTCCAAACCTAAATAATGAGTGACTTTAGGACTTACTAACTTATTGTCTTTGGCATACTTACTCCGATAACGGCGATAACACATTTCTAAATTTACTTTTACCCTTAATTTCTCTCCTCTGTTAACCGCGGCTAAAGAGTAATGATGGGTACTTAAATCAAAATTTAAATCATTAGCCAGTTTTCTAGCATTACTTTCACTATCAATTTCCTGATAAAGCTTAGACAACCATTTATCTTTTACTACTACTTTGTTTCGTGCCTTAAAGCAAACGGTTGGAATATTATATTTTAGTGAATATAAAGTTTCATAAAATCTAGCCTCTGTTTCACCAAGACAAGTTTTGATCCCTAAAATCCGATCAGCCGATCTTTCCAGTCGAAGCCGCATTGACAAATCATTAGTCACACCTATTCGCCAGCCTAAATTTTTGCGGTGCATTAAGTAAACATAATAATATTTTTTATCATCAATCGCCGGAACAAAACAAAACATTTTATGATTATCAGTAACTTTAATTTGATGGCCATTAGCTGTTTTAAATGTTATAAACTTTACATCCTTTTTATTCTTAAAAACTTTAGTAACTGGCGCATAGCTTAAATAACCTCGACCAACTGCCGTTGACACTTTCTGTCCAACTTTTATATCCTTAATTTTCTTTCTGCCTTTATCAGTTTCAACTAAAGAGTCAGGGGGTAGACATTGATCATCATCCCCGACAACCGTAATATTATTCTGCGGCTTTGCCAAAAGCTTAACCAGCTCATATTGGGCGTAATTCGTGTCCTGAAATTCATCAACTAAAATATACTTAAACTGCTGGCGGTATTTTGCCAAAATCGCCGGCCGATCCTTAAAAAGCTTAAGGCAATAATTTATCAAATCGCCAAAGTCCATTGCGCTATTATCAACAAGCAACTGCTGATAAATATGATAAGCATCGGCAACTTCCTGAGTTTTTTTAATTTCCTGGGCAACTAATTCCTTTTTTTCCTTCTTGCTTAGTGATTTTAATATTTCCGGCTCCAACAAGTCTTTAATAAAATCATTTGAATCGGAATTTAATTTCAAGTCCTTGGCGTATTTCAAATAATCCGAGGAACTTACAACTTCATCTTTGGCGCGAGAAAACAATTTAATCAAGGCATGAATAAATTTTGTCGGATTACCCAGCGGTCGATAGTATTCTAAGTTGAATTTATTCAAATTCTGCCTAATTAACAGCCACTGCTGGGTTTGGTTCAATAATTTAAAATCATTGGGAATTCCGATTTCCAGGGCATGATTTTTTAAAATTTTTTCGGCAAAGGAATGAAAAGTCGAAATCCACAAATCCACATAGCCAAGCGGCAAAAGCTTATCAACTCGCTCTTCCATTTCACCGGCGGCTTTGTCGGTAAATGTCAAAGCCAATATTTCATCGCTTTTGGCTTTGCCTTCGGTAATCAGCCAGGCAATACGCTGGGCAATTACCGTAGTCTTGCCGGTGCCGGCTCCGGCCACGATTAAAAGAGGCCCCTTGTTAAAAATAACTGCCTTTTTTTGTTCAGGATTCAAGGTTTTCAGGTTAATTTCCATAAAGTTAAGTTAATCAAGAGATTAAGAAATCAAGAGATCTCTTGATTAACTAGATTACTTGATCAACTTAATTTTAACATAAATTTAGGTAAGAAAAAACCCATCTTTTTCCTAAAGACGGGCTGAATTAATTTTTATTTACCACTGCCACCTCGCTTGAGATAAGCCAGGCGATCTGCGGCTACTTAATGTCTCTCTTGTCTGCCTGACTGCTTGCTGCTCTCGACGCTTGGCTTCAGCAATTATATGGGATGCTTCTTCAGCCAGTTTAAATTTGAGCTGGTCAGTAGTCAATCCTAAAATTTTGGTGCGCCGGGTAAGTTCAACTAAGCGCTCTTGGGCTTTATATTTTTTGCGGGCTTTGGCATTGGCTGAGTTCCAGGTGGTCTTGCCCTTTCTGAACTTCATCAAGTCATGCCAAGGCCTTTTATAAGACTGGCTGGCTGATACCGTTTTAACAGCTTTGGCTTTATCCTGACCACTGGATCCAAAACTGCCTGCTGGCACTGCCGGCTTATGCAATGCCTCAGAAACAGACTGGCTGGCAACCGATTTGTTGGTACGACCTTGACTCTTTTCCTTCCTAGACTTATCTTTTTCATAACCTTTACCTTCCCGAGTACTTCCTCTCATTTCATATCACCTGCCTTTCTTTTTACTATCGCTTAAAAAAATTAAAAAGGACAACCTCTGCATTGCCGTCCACCAAAACGACGCATTGCCGCATGGCAGTCATGAGAGTTTTGTTTATACCCATGTGGGCACTTTTTTTCAGACGATCCCTGACTAGCCAATAGCTTTTGAAGGCTGCTTCCTCCGCCATTGCCATTGTGTTGCTTTAGCTTAATTTTATTTTTCGGCGAATTATCACCCATCTTTTTCTCCTTCTACGGTTAATGATATGGCTTTATGGCTTCTTCTATTTTTAGGACGTTTTATTTTTTGTTATCTTCCTTCATTTTATATTTCAACCACTGCTGCTAAATCATTAATGCTAAATTCTTTTTTCAACGGCCGAAAAATCGGCTTCCAAAATCCATAGTATAGATACATCCCGCGAATATAGGATTCACCGGCTTGATCGGCAAAAATGGCACTCCAAAAATACGTTCCATGACTGAAACCTTTTTCGTGGTATTTCCAATCGGCCGGGACAAACTCCAGGAATCTCAAAAGGGTGTCTGAAATATTCGGGTGCAAAACCGGCATATCTTTAATTTGGCTATAAACTTCATAGCCAGTAGCTTGATTACCGTTATTTTGGCAATTTGCAAGATGCAAAGAAACCATTTTGCCGTTAATATATAATCCATCTGGACGTTTTTCAAGCTCCACCCAGCCACCGCCCTGGTTAGCAAAAACAACTGCGGAATCAAAAGGCAAAATTGGAGGCGTGTCCAAGTTTACTCGGATAATTCCTTTGTTCAAATCTCTTAAGTCCCTAACGGTAATGATTTCAGCTGACCCTTGAACATAATCGAGAAATTTTCCAAGCATTCCATTTTCTGAAATGATATTTATATCTTCAAAAGTCCAGCCATGCCTAATTAAAGCATCTTCAAGCTTTACCGTCAGGCGGGGTGTCAAAACAAATCTTTCACTTTCATTGTCCATTATTTGTCATTCCTTTGGTTTTTGCAACAATTTAATACTAGTTGCAGATTGTATTTAATCCGGTCGCTAAAAAGCAACCTTATTTACACAGATATTCGTTTCAAAGAGCCTTTATTGGTTATTAAAGATTAGTTAATATTGCGCGAAAAGTCAATACGGCAAGCAAAATAAATTGCGCCTTTGGCTTATTCTTATTTTTTATAGTTTTATTCTAGATTGCCAAGATCTAGATAATCATCAATTCTTATTTCTTTTACAAAATCAGGCATGTGGCTGATTAATATAATCGCCCCCTCATAATCATTAATCGCTTTGGCAATAATCGGAATATGGCGGAAGTTTATATGATTAGTCGGCTCGTCCAATACCAGCAATCCCGGCTTCATTAAAACCAATTTAGCAAAAGATAAAAGGCCTTTTTGACCCTCAGATAAATGAGAAATCTTGCTTCCCATTACTTCTCCGGTAATTAAAAATCCGGCAGCAATTGATCTCATATCTTGGACGTCAAAACCCTCAATTATGACATTTTTTAAAAAATCAAAAACCGTATCATTAAAATTCAAATTGGTAAAATCCTGACTATAATAACCCACTCTGACGCCTTCTTTAATTTTGACACCGTCGCTTTTGCCGCCGACTAATTCCCTAAAAAAAGTAGTTTTGCCTATTCCGTTCGGACCCAAGACAAGCAGCCGGCTTTTTTTATGCAAAACTTTTTCAACTTTTTTTATAATCGGCTCATGGTCTTTAATGATTTTGACCGAGGAAATTTTGACAATTTCGCCGCCAATATCCTGGGCAGAAATGGTAAAATTGCGGATTGTTTTGTCTTCCTTTCTGACATCAACAATGTTGTCCTCCATTTCCTTGGTTTCCTCTTTTAATTTTGCCGCCAACCGGCGCATTTTTCCGCCCTTGTTGGCAAAGAAATTTACTTTTTCTTTTCTGTCAATTATCTTTTTTTCCAGCTGGGCATTTTTTTTAATTTCCCTTTCTATCCTTTTTTCAATTTCTTCAACAACCGAATAATAGTCGCCAACATAAGTCTCCAATTTTTTTGTAAAAATATCAAGGTAAATAACGCCATCGGTAAAACAGTTTAAAAAATCGGCATCATGAGAAATAACAATTACCGTTTTATCATACATCACTAAAAACTGAATCAAATGATCAATTCCTGTTTGATCTAAATTATTCGTTGGCTCGTCAAGCAATAAAATGTCAGGATCCAAAATTAAGGCCTGTGCCAGCAAAAGCCTGGCTTTTTGGCCACCAGATAAAACGCCGACTTTTCTTTCGGTTGGAACAGTTAAATTGACTGCATCCATCACCTTGCTGATTTTGCTTTTTATGCCAACTGGCTGCATTTCAAACGCTTTGGAGAAATATTGTTCAATTGTCAAATCAAAATCTTTTTGGTCAATCACTTGTTTGGCAATGCCCACGGATGCATTATCAGTAATGGAGATATTGCCGCTTTTGGGTTTTAACTTTTTCGTTATCAAGGCAAACATCGTACTTTTACCGGCGCCGTTTTGACCCATTAACGTTATTTTAGAGCCTTGGCGAACGCTAAAACTAGCCTCTTCAAGCAGGGGTTTTTTCTCAACATATTCAAATGTCACTTCATTAAAGCGCAAAATTACTTCATTTGCCATATACTCATAATTAATATATACCTAAACTTATCAGGCATTTATACCATAGTTTTTTTAAATAGTAAATAGATACTCTCCTACGAATACAAATCTTATGAATATACGAATTTGAATGCTAAGTTATTTGTATATTCGTATATTAGTATTTATTCGTATTCGTAGGAATAAAAAAGAACCGCCCAGCACTTGCTAAACGGTGGTTGTTTATTTTAACTCAAATCATTGTGCCGCAAGTTCGGCCTCAATCTGATTGCGTAATATCTCAGCTTCCCGGGCAGCAGCTTGGGCAAAATCATCTTCTTGCGAAGCATGAATAATTCCGCTTGAAGAATTAACTACAAACGGATGATTGCCGATATTTTTTATCGTTTCGGCAAGATCACCTCCTTGTTTGCCAATGCCGGGGATCAAATAAGGAACTTCATGGGAAAAATTTCCATCAAGGCTGCTAATTTGGCGAGGAAATGTTGCACCGGCAACCAGCCCGACCGTTGCTGTATCCGGTTTTGCCATTGAAGTCACTTTTCTTGCCAGATGCAAGTAAAGTTTTGTATTTACAGCCGATGACAGTCCGGGAGACACTTCAAGATCCTGAAAATCTCCGGCACCCTTATTGGAAGTATGACAAAGCGCGAATATCGCTTTTGATGGACCCCAAGCAAGCCATGGCTCCAAAGTATCACATCCAAGGTAGGCGTTCACCGTTGCAGCATCAGCATGATAACGGTCAAAGCATTCCATCGCATAAAACTTTGCGGTATTCCCAATATCACCGCGCTTGCCATCCAGAATAACCAATAAACCGTGCCTGTCGTGCGCATAACGGATCAATTCTCTAAGATAATCTTCCGCGCCAATACATGCCCAAAAAGCATGGTTTGGCTTGATAATGCAAGCATATTGAGCAACGGCATCCAAAACCCGTTTGGAGAATTCCAAATGACCGCGTGGCGTACCTCTTAGACGCTTGGGCATCTTCTCCAAATCAGGATCAAAGCCAATACATAAGTGACTGCACTTTTCTCGTTGCGCTTCCAAAAGCCGATCGATAAATGTTTCCATCCTTCAATTCCTTTCTGTTCGGTTTATTTATTTGCTTTTTCGGTCAGTTTTGCCCAGCCTTCAGGCGTATTCGGCCGGACTGCTCTTGACCCAATTGCACAAAGTGGACAATCTTTTGTCCACGATTTTATCTTATACTGAACCAACGGAAGAATTATAACATCGTCAACTTTAAAATCTGTCAGCTGTTCTTCGGTACGGCGATCAACAATCAAAGGCAAAAACGGAATAAAATCAACACCTGGACAGGCCTCATTAAAGCCGTCGCGAACCAGCCGAAACGTTTTGGCAGTCGTCATCAGCTCTTCTACTTGCAGGACTTTTGTTCCCGGCGGCATCTTCGGGCCGGTATAAGTCTGCCTTTCAATCTTTGCACCATCTTTCTCGATAGTGACTTTGTGCATCGGGTAGACTTGGGCATTAAAAAGACTGCCTAAAGCATAAGCCAGATTTAAAGATGCAGTGTCGGAACCGACCACAAATTCCACCTTGCCATCATAGTATTCCCGCAATTTTCTCGCCAAAGCATGGGCAAAAACTTTGCATAAGTTTGTACGACAAATTACATTGCGCAAATTGACAAAACCATTACTACAAGCGCCGGATGTTAGTTTGGCATGCGGGCCGTCTTCTTCATAAAGCCAAAGCGAATCTGCGGCTTTTATTATTGCCGTGACATCACCGGCAGAAAGCCGACCCTGCACCATTCGATTTTCAAGCAACAATAAATCTTCAGTACCCATCGTCGTGTCTCCTTAAACTGTTTTTCAGACAAAAAAATTGGAAGGAACAGACCCTCCAGTCTGGAATCAGCTTAACAAAATAAATAAAGCAAGTCAATAATTTAAGCAAGATAAGTTTTAAGTAAGACAAGAGAGATAAGTAGCGAAATTATATTTTTAGTACTTATCCGTTATATTCTAAATAGAAATTCGACATAGAATGATATAATTACAAGGTATCA
>CAZHUO010000005.1:0-60279 GCA_964535715.1 uncultured Gammaproteobacteria bacterium
TTGATACCTTGTAATTATATCATTCTATGTCGCATTTCTATTTAGAATATAACGTCTTTAATAAAAAAAGAGCCTGCAGAAGCTCTTATTTTTTAAAATCTTCTGCAGGCTTATTACCTCAAGTGGCTCCTTATAATGGAGCCTTAACGATCAATTATGATCGTGTCTATTGCCCTTTCAACAGGTGGCAGGGCGGGACCAGGGCAACTTCCGGTACTACACGGAAGTTCTTCCTCAGTTATGTCTGACGGGACCAAAAATACCGCAATCTTAGTGGCATTGTGGTCTAGGCCGCCGGTCACAAACCAGCAAGTCCATGTTCCGTCTTCATTAATGGGAGTTAGGCTCCCTGGAACACCAAACAGTGGCTTCGGCCACCAGTTGCCCTCCACGTATACGTAGACAACAACTGCGTAATTTCCAGGAACGGCATTTGACAATGTGCCGTCGATGTTCCCCGGATCAAGTGATCCATACGGGGCAACATATGTGATCTCAAATGCCGGTAAGCGACTTACCCAAACAGATGCAAGGGCCTGCTCTAAATCCGGAATCTGATCGCACGGTTCGCACAAATCTGGGTTAACACCTTCTGGCATTAGAAATGCCAGAATTTCTGTTGCCCGCGAATCGAGCAATTCAAAACTCCAGCTGCCATCAGGATCGACCGAAACCGTCAGGTCAGTCACGAGCCACCAGTACCCATCTGGCATCTTTATATAGATCGCGACTGAATCGCCAAGACATGCCTGGCCGGTAAGCGTGCCAAATTCTCCGTCGTCAAGCAACGGAATATCGCTAAAGCGAATAATTGGCGCTTCACAGCCTTGTACCACATTAACGGTACGCGTTGCGGTGCCAGTATTGCCAGAACTGTCAGTGGCGGTAAAGCCGACCGAATACGTTCCAACAACGCCGACATTGACTCCGCTTGTGTCAATTAAAACTGCGACTGCTCCGTCAACGTCATCCAGTGCGGTTGCACCGGGGTCGGTGTACGGAGTACCGAGGATCCAAGTAAGCGGATTGTCTCCCAGCAGGGTAATGACAGGCGCAGAAGTATCAATACCAATGCCTCGGTTAACCCAGGCATTGGCCGGTGAATCCGGAATAATCGGTCTTTCCAGACATACCTGAGTCAATTCGGGGACATCGCCACAAACTACTACAGTTGTACCCTCATAAACGAGGAATGCAACTATCTCAGTCGTTTTGATATCCTCCTCGGCCAGCCAAACCGAGCATAGCCCAGAGGCGTCAGGCTGAATTAGCGGTGCCTCGTATTGAGGCTTGGAAAACCATGCTGCAGGCTTTCCTTCCTGCAACACCTTAAAATACACATTGACCCGCCAAAGTGTCGGATCGTAATCCGTCACTTTGATTACCACGTTTCCAGTCAATTCCCAAGCGGGAAATGACTGAAACGAGATATGCGGAATTCTTTGCCGCCATGCCACGTCTAGCGTATCCGGAATAATTGGCGCATCTTTGGCAATCAGCGCCTTCTCATTCTCATAGGAGACACATTGGTCTACCTGAAAATCAGAATAGACCAGGTAAGCGGCAACTTCCTCGGCGTCAGGGCTTATTTGACATGACCAGCTAAGATTCTGTTCAATCGGCGTCAACGGCTGTTCACACGAGGGCATTGTCTGCCACTCCGTTCCATGCTTTTCTCTTACGAGAATAGCATACTCCTCGTGTTCATTGGCATTTATGCCTTCGACGTAACCAGTAACCTGGGTACCCTTGCCGAACAGCGGAACATCTACAAGTTCCACATTCTTCGCCGGCGCAAACGCTACTTCATCACGATCAATTTCGCCGGGAAGCGTGGGAACTTCGGGAGTTCCAAGGGTAAAGTCCGGTATTGGACCGCCATTTCTGGCAACCAATACCACTAAAACACCCTTCGCAGAGCTGTCATTGCGGTCATTGGCACAAGCGCCATAAAATAAGTAATCGCAACCGACAGCTATTTTGGTCGATGACTCGACCTTGGGGTAGTAGAGAGTGTCACCGCCCCGCAGAAACACCAACACCCATACATCATTGGCGTCCACGCCAGTGACTGGGCCGCCAACCATGTAGGTAGACTCGATTGGTTGGAGATGATTGAATTCGCGAATATCGGGAATATCCGTAATCTCAATCCCGGGGTTCCCAGGGCTTGGTACACAATCTACTTCACCTTCGCCTTCGACCGGTGGTTCGCCTTCGCCTTCAGCAGGGACTTCGCCTTCACCTTCAGCAGGGACTTCGCCTTCGCCTTCGACAGGAGGTTCACCTTCCGAGGGTATACCAAAATCAGAAATAACGTAGGCAACAGCGCTGGGGATGTTAGGCATCCCAACGCACCCGGCAGAACAAGCAGGAACTTGCGTTCCAACCGTAATTAAGTACGAGACAACCTGAAGAAGTGCGGTGTCGTACTGGTTTGTCGCAACATCGACAAACCATTGACAGTTCCCATCAATGCCGCGCAAATCAGTTGCGTTGCTTTTACTATACCAAAGCGAATCTTCGCCTTGGACATAATTCATGACAACATAGTTGGCGGTATTTATACCACCAACCTTGCCATATAAGCGATAGGTTGCAACGACCGGCCTATCAGGATTAAAATTCCTGACATCCGGAACAACCTCATGCGTTATGGTCACAGGACCTTCACCGCACGCAACTGGTTCACCTTCGCCTTCAACGGGGATTTCACCTTCGCCTTCGACCGGTGGTTCGCCTTCGCCTTCAGCAGGGACTTCGCCTTCACCTTCAGCAGGGACTTCGCCTTCGCCTTCGACAGGAGGTTCACCTTCCGAGGGTATACCAAAATCAGAAATAACGTAGGCAACAGCGCTGGGGATGTTAGGCATCCCAACGCACCCGGCAGAACAAGCAGGAACTTGCGTTCCAACCGTAATTAAGTACGAGACAACCTGAAGAAGTGCGGTGTCGTACTGGTTTGTCGCAACATCGACAAACCATTGACAGTTCCCATCAATGCCGCGCAAATCAGTTGCGTTGCTTTTACTATACCAAAGCGAATCTTCGCCTTGGACATAATTCATGACAACATAGTTGGCGGTATTTATACCACCAACCTTGCCATATAAGCGATAGGTTGCAACGACCGGCCTATCAGGATTAAAATTCCTGACATCCGGAACAACCTCATGCGTTATGGTCACAGGACCTTCACCGCACGCAACTGGTTCACCTTCGCCTTCAACGGGGATTTCGCCTTCGCCTTCAACGGGGATTTCGCCTTCGCACGTTGGTTCTCCTTCGCCTTCAGCCGGTACTTCGCCTTCTCCTTCAGGCTCAGGAAAATCATACGGCGACACAAAAGTAAACTTGAAGTCACCCTTGTTTGTATTCAGGGTGACTTCGGCCTGACGAACAACATCATACCGCCACGGAATGTTCACCTGGAAACCTTCGTTTTCCGAGATTATCCAACCGCCAATATGAATCCCTAATCCCACCAGAAGCCCAACAATCTGATAGGTGGTTTCGTCATCTGGCACTTTTTTGTCTTCAAGCCAATCGATTCGAAGCTCTACATTGGGCTCTTGTGGCGACTTATACACCACCAGCTTGATACCGCTTCCTGTCTGAAGGCGACAATTGCTCGCCTTGATCGGGATGTAATTGAGTGGCGAATTTACCACTACTTCGGTATCGTTTACGGTTTCTTCATTTTGGAGGACATAATTCTCCGCCATTTTCTGCCCGGCGCTGTCATAGCGCGGTACGGTAAATGACCCAGAACATCCGGCCAAAACTGCCAACAACACTACTACCAGACCAACCTTTTTCATTGTTCAATCTCCTATGTTTTTTTAACTAAAAACAGAGGCGGCACCACAAGTGCTTACCTCAACAACACAACCTTAACTTCTATATTTAAAGGCATCTCTGTAAAAAACAGAAAAACCTGTAACAGGGTATTAGATTTTCAAAGTACATACAACCATACTCTGAAGTATTGAAACTTATCACAAAATAAAAATTTTGTCAAGGTCTTTTTTTTACCAGGTCTTCTTATCAAAAAAATCAGCTATTAATTGCTGATTTTTATGTAAATTTAGCTTATTATTTCATTTAATCCTGCATTCCGTGGCACTTCTTAAATTTCTTTCCGCTCCCACACGGGCATAAATCATTGCGGCCGACTTTCTGACCGCTGTAATGAGTGGCATTATTGCTTGCCGGCGCTTGCGTTTTTCGGCTTTGAATTTCTTTTTGCTGGGCAGTTTTTTCCCCACCTTGGCCAGCCGCAGCCTGAAATATTGTACTGCCGGTTGAACTGCTTGTCTTTAAAGGCGCAGTAAAAGTCAAGTTCGTTGTCCTCTCCATCATTGACGGCGCAACTTCAGAAGCAATGCCCATTTTATAGATGCTATAGACAATTTGCTTTCTGATCATTCCCAAAAGCTCTTTAAACATCTTGAAAGATTCTTTTTTATATTCAATTAGAGGGTCGCGCTGGCCATAGCCTCTAAGCCCGATTCCGGTTCGCAAATGGTCAAGTGCTTCCAAATGATCTATCCATAATGTATCAATGCTTCTTATCATTAAACCCTTTTCAATCCGCCTCATTGCGGTTTCACTGCCTATCGCTTTATTAATTTTTTCTTCAATGTCATTATATGACTGAACTGCCAAATTATAAGCATAACCAAAAAGTTTTGTCCTTGACGACTTATCTTGAATACCGCTGCCCGCTTCGTCTTTTATTTCCTCAAGCTTTATCCTCATTGCAGAAGATACAGTAAAAATTGTATTAAGGACTTCATAAATTTCTTCGATATCCCAAGTTTTTTCATCGTCTGAAGCGGTATGAAAATTTATAATTTCATTAATCTCTTCCTTAACCAATTCTAAAACTTGATTTTTCAGATCTTTATTATCCATAATATCAAGCCGCTTTTTATAAATAGTTTCCCGGTGCTTGTTTAAAACATCATCATATTCAACCAGATGTTTTCTGGTATCAAAATGAAAGCCTTCAACTTTTTTTTGCGCCGTTTCCAATGAACGGGAAATCATTTTATTTTCAATTGGCATGTCTTCAGGAACTTTTAGTGTCTCCATCAAACGTTTAACCCTATCGGCTCCAAATATCCTCATTAAATCATCATCCATGCAGACATAGAATTGTGATGTGCCGGGATCGCCTTGCCGTCCGCCTCTTCCGCGAAGCTGATTGTCAATCCGCCTTGATTCATGCCTTTCAGTACCGATTATTAAAAGACCGCCAAGCTCTTTTACTTTTTTTTCTTCATCTAAATCAACCGGATCGCCGCCAAGCTTAATGTCAACTCCCCTGCCGGCCATATTTGTCGCCAAAGTCACTGCACCAAGCCTTCCGGCCTGTGAAATTATTTGGGCTTCTTTTTCATGATGCTTGGCGTTTAAAATTTGAAATTGGACTCCCTCCCTGGTTAAAAGCTCTCCAAGCAATTCATTTTTTTCAATTGAAATCGTGCCAATCAGCACCGGCTGGCCGTTTTGGCTTTTTTCTTTGACTTCTTGAACAACTGCTTTAAATTTTCCTTCTTCATTTTTGTAAATTCTGTCTGACAAATCTTTTCTTGCCAATTCCCTATTGGTCGGAATTATCGCCACATCTAAATTATATATTTTTGAAAATTCTTCAGCTTCAGTCGCCGCCGTTCCGGTCATTCCGGCAAGTTTTTTATATAGTCGAAAATAATTTTGAAAAGTAATAGTTGCCAAAGTCCGGCTTTCACGCTGAACATTTACGCCTTCTTTGGCTTCAATTGCCTGATGCAATCCTTCGCTATAACGCCGGCCGTACATCATGCGGCCGGTAAATTCATCAACTATAATCACTTCTCCGTCTTTTACAACATAGTCTCGGTCTCGCCGAAACAAAGCATGGGCTTTTAATGCCTGCTCAATGTGATGAACATCGGAAATTCCGCCTTCAATATAAATATTTTCAACTCCCAGCCATTTTTCCATCTTTGCTATGCCTTCTTCCGTTAAGGTTGCCGCTCTCATTTTTTCATCAACATTGTAATCTTCGTTTTCTTTAAGCTGAGTGACAAGCTTGGCAAATTTATAGTATTTATCCGTTGAGTCCATATCTGGTGCGGAGATTATCAAAGGCGTTCTGGCTTCATCTATTAAAATACTATCAACTTCATCAACAATCGCATAATTTAAATCACGCTGAACCATTTCGCTTAAATCCGACACCATATTGTCCCGCAAATAATCAAAGCCAAATTCATTATTAGTACCGTAAGTAATATCGGCCAAATAAGCCTCTTTTCTTGAAACGGGCTTTAAGTGAGCAAGCCTTTCATCGGCAGATTTTTCGTCAACATAATTTGGATCATAAACAAAAGCGGCGTCATGAATAATCACGCCGCAAGAAAGACCAAGCAAATTATAAACCGGCGCCATCCACCCGCAATCCCTTCGGGAAAGATAATCATTAACTGTGACCAAATGCGCCCCTTCGCCAAGTAAAGCGTTCAAATACAAACTCGTTGTTGCCGACAATGTTTTTCCTTCTCCGGTTTTTTGTTCGGCAATCTGTCCTTTATGTAAAATTATTCCGGCTAAAAGCTGAACGTCATAATGCCTTTGGCTCAAAACCCTTTTAGACGCTTCTCTCACGCAGGCGAAAGCATCGGGTATAATTTTTTCAAATTTTTTATTGGCAACTTCGAGGTATTCCTTAACCAAACTCTGCCTTAATTTATCTTGATCGGTTCCGATACGCCTGATTTGATTCAATAAATCCCGCTCTCTTTCCCGCCAAATAACCGCTTCTTTTAAAACTACCTTTTTGAATTCCTGGGTTTTATTTTTTAAATCATTATCAGAAAAGCCCTCGAATTCTTTTTCGAGGCTGCTGATTTTTTCAACAACAGGCGAAAATCTCTGCAAATACTTTTCATTTGCGTCGCCGAAAATTTTACTTAATAAAGACATAATTATGCTTTGCAATTATACTAAATTAATAAGCACTTGACAATAGCTTGACTACGGACTAACCTAAATTTAGGAAAAGTAAAAAAATAAGGAGATTAAAATGAAAATACTGATTGCAGACGACTATGAAGGAATCAGGGAACTTAACAGAGATTTGTTTAAAAATGCAGGCTTTCAGGTGGAAACTGCGGAAAACGGAGCTGAAGCGTTTAATCTATTTAGAAAAGCTTTTCAAAACGATAAATTCGATGTTGTTTTAACTGACATGGAGATGCCAGACATTAACGGAGCTCAATTAGCTCAATTAATAAGTACCTTCGAAATCAATTCTAAAATTGAACGAAAGAAAATGACTCCGGTAATAATTTATACCGGAAATATGAATGTATTTGAGGGTGCATTTGCGGTTATCCCAAAAAATTTATTAACGCTAAAATTGACAAATTTAGTTAATGCTTTAATAAAATAGGACGGAAAAATCCCGCCCTTTTTTTATTTTTTAAAAGCCGATATATTGGACTTCTTCCTCAAGCTGGATGCCCAGTTGGTCTCTCACTCTCATTTTTAGATCAGAAACCATCATTACCACATGTTCAGCTTTGGCGCCTCCCTTATTAATAAAAAAAGCCGAGTGTTTCTCTGAAATTTTACAGCCGCCGATTTCTTTGCCCTTTAAACCGAGCTTATCGAAAATAAAAGCAACCGGCAACTTTCCGTGTTTTGTTATTTCATTCCATTCATTTTCAGAAATATCAAGCCCTTTCATTATTTTTCTCTTATCAAGACTTGGATCATCAATTTCAATATTTTTAAAAAAACAGCCGGCACTTGGCTCCGTTGGAAGCCTTAATGTCCTTTGTTTAATTATTTTAATCATTTCGTCATGGACTTTTTTCGGATCTTCTTTTTTTAATTTAATTTTCACAGAAATTATAACTCCGTTTCCGCGCTTTAAAATGCTGTCGCGGTAGTGATACTGCATATCTTCATGCCTTAAATTCCTTATTTTTCCATCCTGATAAACTTCCAATCCGGTTACTAAGTCGCCAAAGCTTGAACCATAGGCACCGGCATTATTTCTCGCCGCTCCGCCAACAGTTCCGGGAATTCCCGAGGCAAATTCCAAGCCGCATAAACCGGCATTTGACGCTTCGCCAACTAAACGGCTCAAATTAACTCCGGCTTCGGCAAAAATTTCTTCACCTTTTACGGAAAAATTATTGCTTGCTGACTTGATAACCAATCCGTTGAAACCGTCGTCAGAGACAAGTAAATTACTTCCCCAACCCAAAATAAAAAATAACAAATCTAATTTTTCAGCCATGTATATCGCTTTTAAGAGATCACTGCTGCAATTTGCCAAATAAAAATATTTCGCCGGTCCACCGATTTTAAAAGTCGTATAATTAGCTAACGGTTCGTTTTCATAAACTTCGCCTAGTTTTTGCTTAAGTATATCCAACATGAAAAAGAATTAGGAATTAGGAATTAGGAATTAGGAATTTTTTACTTCCCTAATCCATAATTCACAATTCCTGACTCAAAAAACCAGCTTATCTCTTACTCTATATACATCGCCTGCTCCCATTGTCACTAAAATAATTCCGGGCTTAATTTTATCTTTAACATAATTTAGAGTTTCATTCAAATCGCCGACATATACCACGTCATTGTGATATGATTTTGTTTTTTCAGCCAAATCTTTTGAGGTAACATCACAAATACCTTCGCGGGCTGAAGCAAAAATATCGGCAAAAATAACCTTATCTGCGCTCCCAAAACTATTTGAAAAATCTTCAAAAAGCGCTTTTGTCCGAGAGGCCATGTGCGGCTGAAATATACACCAAACTTTACTTTTCGGATAGCACTGCCGGATAGATTTCAATGTCGCTTTTATTTCTGTCGGATGATGAGCGTAATCATCGATAAAAATTATTCCACCTTTTGAAGAAACATCAAATCTCCTTTCAGACCCTCTAAAACTTTTTAAGGAATCTTTTATCTTTTGCAGCCTTATACCCTCGCTTAAACCGACAATAATAACCGCCAAAGCATTTAAGACATTATGTTCTCCCCGAAGCCTTAGTTCAAATTCACCAAGTTCCACCTCGCCTTTCTTTACTTTAAATAATGTCTTTTTCAGTTGTTGGCTGACATCATAAGCCTGCCAAAAATTATTTTTGCCAAAACCGTAAGTAATCACTTTCTTTTCAAAACCGGCGATTATTTCTCTTATGCTTTCCCAATCGCCGCAAGTAACCGACATATCCTTGGTTTTTTCAATAAGTTTTCTAAAAGGCTTTTTCATTTCATCAATATTTTTGTAAATATCAACATGTTCCCATTCAAGGCTTGTAATAACTGAAGTTGCCGCTTCTAAATCTAAAAATTTAGGATTTTTATCAGTTTTGCTTTTTGCATATTCATCGCCTTCAACTATGAAATGTTTTCCGATATTATTCCATGATGCATTGGAATTAAGGTCAAAAACATTTCCTGTGCCAATTAAAAAACTCGGCTTTAGATTGGCTTTATTGAACACATAAGCCATTAATCCGGTAGTTGTGGTTTTACCGTGAACCCCAGTAATTACAATTGTTTCTTTTTCTCGGCTGAGCAATCCTCTTAATTCTGAATCGGTCAAAACAGGAATTTTTCTTTTTTCTATTTCTTTGAATTCAACGTTATCTTTTCCCCAGGAAGCACCAATTACCGCCAAATCTGGATTAAAATTCAAATTTTCTGAAGAAAAATTTTCAAAAATTTTTATTTTATTTTTTTCCAAAATTTTATCGGTAATAAATTTTTCTGAGACATCAGACCCACAAACTTCAATTCCTTTTTCTTTGCAAATAACGGCCAAGCCGGACATTGCAACGCCTTTAATACCCAAAAAATATATTTTTTTAACTTTATTTAAATTTATGCTCATATCCCCAAATCGTTTTTAATTTTATTAAGCGCTTTTAAGCCGGCTTGGCGGCCTTGCTGGATTAAATAATCAACTTTGCTTACATGCCATCTTCTAACGCTTTGAATATCCGGCTTTATCAGGATATCATATCGGTAATTATGTGAATAAAAATTATCTACTTTTACACTTGATAAATTCACTGCCCGCGAAATTAATCTGAATATATTAGGATTTTTTTTGATGGTTTTAAATGTTTTGTCTTTTTGGCCTAATTTATTTTTTACTTTTCCTAAAATTTTATCAATAATATTCGGTGATTTGCTTAAATCTGTTGCTATGACATAATCGGCACCATTTTCATAAAGGACTTCAGTTGGAATCAAATTAAAATGAGCGCCATCCGCAAAGATCATATCTTTATCCTTTATCGGTACAAACATTCCCGGAACACTAACACCGGCCTGTACGGCCTCAACCAGGCTGCCTTCTTTGATAATAAAAGGTGAAAGGCTGTTTAAATCAGTTACCGCAATAAACAACTTTTTATCAAGATCAAAAAAAGTCTTTTCACCAAAAAATTCTTTGAAAAATTCCCTGGTTTTCTTTCCTTTAAACAAGCCTTCTTTTGGCAATGTCAATTCAAAAATAATCTTCCAATAATCCCTCCGGCTTCCCTTATGAAAGCGGCTTCTGAATTTTTCCAAATTACCTGAAGCGTATGCGGCCGCTACCCCGCCGCCGGCGCTGCAGCCGGAAACAAGATCAATTTGAACATTATTTTCTTCAAGAACCTGAATTACTCCAATTGCCGAAATCGCTCGAATCCAGCCTCCGGAAATGGCCACACCGACTTTTTTTCTTTCAATATTTGCGCCATCAGGCATATTAAATTATTATTTCCGCAATTTTTTTTCCAGCATTCTGCGCCATTATTTTGCTTAAATTACGGCTTAAATTATCCAGAGCTGGCTTATCAAAAACTAGCTCCTTAATTGCCTGGCAAAATTCATCCGGACTAAGATTTTTTTCTGGTAGTATTACTGCCGCATTATTTCTGCCGAATTCTATTGCATTTGCTTCTTGGTGGCTTTTAAACATTGGAATAATTATTGATGGCTTTCTTAATGCAGCAATTTCCGTTAAAGTTGCCATTCCGGCTCGGCTTATGACTAAGTCGGCAGCAGCAAAAGCGTTTTTCAGCTGGTCGGTCAGAAAATTAAAGCCATGATAGCGCAAATGATCCGCCACCTGATCGGTTTTTCCGCCGGTTACGTGTATAATTTGGCAGAATTCAACCAAATTTCTCAGGCTTTTAAAAACCAAATTATTAATATTCAAAGATCCGGTGCCGCCGCCTAAAATAAGAACGGTTGGTAAATTTTTTTCCAGCTTAAAAAATTTATAGGCTTCGTCTTTGCTTCCTTGCAAAATTTCGGGTCGAAAAGGATTTCCGGTTAAAATAGTTTTATTTTTTGGAAAACTTTTAAGAGATTTCTCAAAAGTAACCGTAATAATCTTGGCAAAAGGCGCCATTAATTTATTGGCTAATCCGGGAATTACATCCTGCTGGTGAATTAAGCTTGGCACTCTCAAAATCCAGCCGGCCCAAACCAAAGGAACTGAAACAAATCCTCCCGCAGAAACAATCAACTGAGGCTTAAACTTAATAATCAAAAAAATCGATTGAAAAAAGCCAAAAACAATAAGAATTGGATCTAAAAAATTTCTCAAGCTGAAATAACGCCGGAGTTTTCCGGCATAAATTTCTTTAATTGGAATACTATAGTCTTTGACTAATTTTTGCAACGGATCATTTTTTGGCAGAAGCCATAAAAATTCAGCTTCAGGCTTCTGAAGCTTAATCTCTTCAAAAATGGCTACTAGCGGGGTGATAGAACCTCCTGTTCCACCGCCTGACATTATTATCTTCATTGACCTAAAAATTATGATTTATCCAGATATGCAAATATTTATATTTACTATAACAAAATAGCAAATTTTGCTTTAAAAATCAACTAAGTCTGCCGAGAAATATTTGTTAAAATTCCGGCTGAGGCAAGCAATGTTGCCAAAGCCGTTCCGCCGTAGCTTACAAAAGGCAAAGGAATTCCTGTTAAAGGCATTAAGCCGACCATTGCGGCAATATTAAAAAATGCCTGAAAAATAATCCAGCAAGTGATTCCAACGGTAATAAATTTTGCATAATCATTGTCTGCATTATTTGTGAGCTTCAACCCTCGCCAAGCCAAAAATAAAAACAGAATTACCAAAGATGCTGATACTATAAAGCCGAGCTCCTCGGCGATTACAGCGAAAATTGAATCACCGATGACTTCGGGCAAATAGGCGAATTTCTGGCGAGACTGGCCAAAACCCAGGCCGAACCAGCCTCCCGATCCTATAGCCAAAAAAGCGTTATTGATATGATAGCCGATACCCTGAGGATCAAACTCCGGCTGTAAAAAAGTTGTAAGCCTGGCCGCCCGATAAGGCGCTTGCAATATTAAAATACCCAGGCTTCCAAGGCCTAAAATGAATATGCCGAAAATATGAATTATTTTCGCCTGGGCAACAAAAAAAATACTTAAAGCGATTGCAATAATTGCCGCCAGCGTTCCGATATCGGGCTGCAAAATTATCAATCCCGATATTACCCCCAAAATCGCTATAAAGGGCACTAGGCCATTCCAAAAATCTTTTGTTGCTTCTTTGCCGCGATAAGAAAACCAACCAGCCAAAGATAGTATTAATAATAATTTTACTATTTCCGAAGGCTGAAAAGTAAGGCCGAATATGTTTATCCAGCTTCTAGCCTTGTCATGGCTGTCACCAATTCCGGGAATAAATACCAATATTAAAATTATAATTGAAGCGATAAAGAATGAAACTGAAAATCTTTCAAGCTTTCTGTAGTCATATTTTGAAAAAAATATGAATAAAGCCAAGCCCGGCAGAAAGCCTCTGATAAATTGGTGCCAAAATAAATAGTATGTTTTTCCAAACTGCTGATAAGATTGTATACTGCTTGCCGAAGCAAGCATTATTAAACCGAAAATTGTAATTGTAAAAACCGCTGCTACCAAATAATAATCCGGCCTCTTTAATTTGCCGTTTTTAAAAACATTTTTTATTCTGTCAAAACGGCTTCTTCTTTTATTGATAAAAAAATTTCTTCTCATTGATCTTTTTGATTTCTAATAATTTTATTAAACTGATTTCCGCGATCATATTCATTACTAAACATATTAAAGCTTGAACAAGCCGGAGAAAGCAATATAATATCCGCCGGCTTTGCAAAACTTCTTGCTAAACCGACTGCCTGAGACATATCAGCAACTTCCGAAGCAAGCGGCTTAAAATTATATTTTTTAAGTTTATTAAAAAGCTGGCCGCTTCCCTTGCCGGAAAACAAAATTACTGCTTTGCATTTTTGCTTTATTATTCTTGACAATTCTTCAAATTTTTCATCGGGAATATTTTTTGTATCCCCGCCGGCAATTAAGATAATATTGGCTTGTAGGGTGCGGAGAGCGGCAATTGTTCCGTCCGGCGTAGTGGCAGTTGTATCATTAATGTATTTAACTCCCCTGATTTCTCCGATTAATTCGATCCTGCCGGGCAAGCCTGAAAAATTAGTCAAAGTTTTTTTTATCGAAATTGGCTTTACTCTTAGAATTCCGACGACTGTTGAAGCCGCTAAAATATTTTCCAAATTATGATCCCCTTTCAGCTTGCTTACTTGCCTGCTTGCCAGCTTGCTTACTTTGCCATCATGCCGAAAATAAATGCTGCCTCCCTTTAAAAAGCTGCCATTTTGCTCAGAAAAATATTTTTTGGAAAACCAAAACCTTTTGCCCTTAACTTCTTGGCCGATTTTTTTAGTTTCTAAATTATCACAATTCAAAACAGAAAAATAATTATTTTTCTGCCAGGCAATAATATTTTTCTTAGCCTTAATGTATTCCCCCATCCCAGAATAACGATTAAGATGATCAGGATAGATATTCGTAATAACTGCAATATGCGGACTTAACTTTTGCTCGCCCAAAATTTCCAGCTGCCAAGAAGAAAGCTCCAAAATAACTGCGTCATTAGGTTTTACTTTATCCAAAATTTCAAGCATCGGCTTTTGGGGCAACCCCGCAAGCCAAATTTTGCTGGCTTGCTGGCTTGCTGGCTTGCTGGCTTTCAAAATTTCAAAAATCAAGGTTGCTGTAGTTGATTTGCCCCGCGTTCCCGTTACGCCGATAATTTTAGCCGGGCAATATTTAAAAAACAAACTGGCGTCATTTTCAATTGGAATGCCGCAATTTCTGGCAATTTTTAAATACTTTGATTCCTTTGGCACTCCTGGATTTTGAATAATAAAATCAGCATTCTTAAAATCAATTTCCCGATGCCTGCCTAAAATAAAATTAACAGCTTTCAAACTTACTAACTTATCAACTGACGACCTGAGCTCTTTATTGCTCTTCAAATCCGTCACCGTCACTTTCGCCCCGTGCTTAATCAGCCAATTAACACAAGCGACTCCACCGCCGTGAAGTCCCAAGCCCATTACTGTTACTTTTTTATTATTAAATATATTTGACATAAATTAATATTTAAATTCCTTGAATAAATCGCTCCAATGAGGATTAAGCGTTTTTATCAAATTTTGTTTTTTCTCCCGGCGCCATTTTTTAATTTCCTTTTCCCTGTCTATTGCATCATATACGTATTCATAATGTTCATAATAGACTAACTTGTTGCATGAATATTTTTTTGTAAAACCATCGATTTTTCCCTGTTTATGCTCGCTCACCCGACGAAACAAATCATTTGTCATACCAGTATACAATGTGCCGCTTGGACTGGCCATTATGTAAATGTAAAAATTATATTCTCTTTTTGACATAGCGCATAAAAAATTATTAATAAATATGCGCTATTTGATTTTTCTTCCTCAATTTGAATCTCACTCTTTCTTCCCTTGTCATTTAGAATTCCGTCTTTTCTTTCCTTGTTTCAAACCCCCGCCTTTCTTTCTTTGTCATTTCGAACCCCGCGAGCGGGGTGAGAAATCCCTTATACATTGTTTTAATCGTTAACATTGTTTAAGGGATTTCTCTCTACCCCAGCCGTTCGCGAACGGCTGGGTTCGTTCGAAATGACGAAAGAAAATACTTTATTTCTTAACTATTTTTTACATTAATCCCCTATCAGTTAAAAATAAAATTAAGCCCAAAATTGAAGTTACAGACGCAATAACCCAAAACCGCATGACGATTTTCGGCTCCGGCCAGCCGATTGCTTCCAAATGATGATGCAACGGCGAAGAAATAAAGAATTTTCTTTTTAATATTTTTTTCCAAAAAGTCTGAATTATTACTGAAAAAGTTTCCAAAACAAAAATGAATCCAATAATCGGCAAAAGCAAAGCGGCATTTGTTAGCATAGCAATGATTCCCAGTGTAACACCCAAAGACATTGAGCCGGTATCGCCCATAAAAAATCTCGCCGGATTAATGTTAAACCATAAAAATGCCAAAAGCGCCCCGGTGATGACCGCACAAAAAGTTGCCAGGTCATAACGTCCCTGAGCAAAGGCGATGGCGCCATAGCTTCCGAAAGCCGCTATCAAAGTACCGCCCGCCAAGCCGTCAAGTCCATCAGTCAGGTTAACCGAATGAGCGGTGGCAATAATAACAATGATAAAAAAAGGAATATACAGTAAACCAATATCCCAAAAGCCAAAAAACGGAATATAAAGTGTGGTCCAGCCAAGCTTGGAATAAAACCACCAGGCACCGACAGCGGCGATCATTCCGTAAATTATAAAGCGATGGCGCATCCTGAGACCGCCGCCGCCCTTTCCAATCCGCCAAATATCGAATAAGTCATCAATTAAGCCGACAAAGGCTGAAGCAATTAAGGCTCCTAAAGGCAAAAGGGTTTCTTTGCGTGATAAAAAATCCATCTTTAAAAACCAACCGTCAAAAAATTTTCCCAAATAAAAAAATAAAACTATCAAAAACAAGGTAGTTCCCCAGACTAAAATTCCTCCCATTGTCGGAGTGCCGGCTTTTTTTTGATGCATTGCGGCAAAAACCGGGGCATCTTTCGCATCCCTTATTCCCTTCCCTAATCTATATTTATAAAGAAAGTGTGTTAAAAAAGGAGTCCAAATCAAGGTTAAAATAAAAGATACTGCCGTCAAAAGAAAAATTCTGGTTATAAAAAAATTAGACATAAATTATAAATTAATCCAAATAATCAATATTGTCGATAAAATCAATATAAACTGGAAAAAAGTGCTGAAACCCGCCAAGAAATAACTGAGAATTTTTTCCTGCTGATAAGCAAGCGAACCCAAAGAAAAATTCAAAATTAAAAATCCCAAGCCTAAGCCGGGCAAATAAAATATCTTATGCCAATACCCCAGCAAATTTATACCAAAATAAATATTGTAATGCAGAGGAATCATCTCGGAAAAATTCTTAACTTGCGAAAAAATAAAAAGCCAAATCAATATATTGGCGATTATGCTGAAAAAAAGATTGAATCTGATAAAATTATCTTGCCGATAAGAATCAGCTAAGCTCGGATTAAAATGTCTCTTAAACATACCGATTGGATATTAATAAGTCTAACTTAATATTAATGATTATTTGCAATTTTGTCCACTTTTTATGATCTTACAAAAAAATTAATTTTATGTTATAGTTAACATAGATAAAAACTAAAATAAACACATTTATGTTTAATGAAGGACGTCTAAAAAAGATACTCATTGAAACAAAAACAATCGGCGAAAAAGAGTTGACTCTTTATGTTGAAGAGGCTAATAAAAGAAACCAAAACTTAGAAGAATATTTATACAACCAAAAAATAATAAATGAAGACCAGCTTTACCAAATTATAGCTACATATTTTGGCCTGCCATTTGTTAACTTAAAGAATGAAACGATCAGAAAAGACATTCTTTTTTTAATACCCGAGCCGATTGCCACAACCCATAAAATTATCGCTTTTGACAAAAATGAACATGAACTGAAAATTGCGTCTACAAATTCGGAAAATCTCCAAATTTTAGAATTTTTAGCTAAAAAAACCGGCTTGGAGACAAAAATTTATATTACTACTCCCGAAGGAATATCTGAAGGTTTAAAAAACTACCACAAAGGCTTAAAAGCCGAATTCAGCGAAATAACTAAGGAAAAAGAAAATAACAATGCGGATGAAAGCACGGGAGTCAAGCTCAAAGAACTGGCTCATGACCTGCCGGTAATAAGAATTGTTGATACGCTGCTTGAATATGCTATCTTTGAAAACGCCTCTGATATTCATATCGAGCCGACCGAAAAAGAAGTCTTAGTACGTTATCGGATTGACGGCGTACTGCGCAACGTAATGACATTGCCAAAATCAGCCCATGCCGGCATTATTGCGAGAATTAAAATTCTTGCCAATTTAAAAATAGATGAACACCGGCTGCCTCAAGACAGCAGGTTTAAAATTGTAACAAACGAATACAAAGTTTCATTTAGGGTTTCTTCCGTTCCAACTTATGACGGTGAAAAAGTTGTTTTAAGGGTTTTAAATGAACAGACCGGAATAATTGACTTGGACCGGCTAGGATTTGGAAAAAAAGCTTTGGAAGGAATAAAAAGAAATATCAGCAAACCTCATGGAATGGTTTTGGTAACCGGACCAACCGGTTCGGGCAAAACAACGACTTTATATTCCATTTTAAACGTCCTAAACAAGCCGGAAATAAACATAACGACAATCGAAGACCCAATCGAATACCGGATGGCCGGCCTTAATCAAAGCCAAGTCAATCCGAAAATCGGCTACACTTTTGCCTCAGGCCTAAGGTCGTTTTTAAGACAGGACCCGGATATCATTATGGTTGGAGAAATCCGCGATAAAGAAACTGCTGAAATCGCCATTCATGCGGCTTTAACGGGTCACTTAGTTTTATCAACATTACACACTAATGACGCCCCAACTACCCTGCCTCGCTTAACTGAAATGGGAGTTCCTTCTTTTTTAGTCGCTTCAACCACAAATATAATAATCGCCCAAAGGCTTGCCAGAAAAATCTGCCAAGACTGCATTGAAAGCTATACTCTCGATAAGAAAGAAATAGAAAAGCTGGAGAAGCAAATCAATCTCAATTCAATTTTGGAAACATTAGAAAAAGAAGAATTGGTTACAAAAAAACAAAGTCGAGAATCGCTTTTGTTTTACCGAGGTAAGGGCTGCAAAAAATGCTCAAAATCCGGCTACAAAGGCAGAGTTGGCCTTTATGAAGTTTTAGAAGTAACCCCGGAAATTTCCGAATTGATCATGAAAGGGTCAAACTCAAATGATATCTATAAAGCGGCAAAATTACAGGGAATGCTTAACATTTTGGAAGACGGATTTGTTAAAGCTAAAACCGGCATCACGACCATTGAAGAGATATTAAGGGTAACTAAAGATTAAAAATAAATTAATGATTAACGGATTTATATCTAAACTTAAAAATATAATCGGCTTCCAAAAAAAAATTTCCCTGCCCCAAAAAATTTTTTTTGTCCAACAGCTTGAAGTAATGTTAAAAGCCGGAATATCCTTATCAGCCGGTCTAAAAACGCTTTCAAAACAGACAACTTCAAAATCATTTAAAATCATCCTTCTTGATCTTGAGCAATCCGTGGAAAAAGGAAATTTACTTTCAAAGGGGCTGGAAAAACACCAAAAGGTATTCAGCGAACTTTTCATCAATATGATCAAAGCAGGTGAAACTGCGGGAAAACTTGAGGAGGTCTTAAAGCAGCTGTTTGTACAAATGAAAAAAGATCACGAAATAATTGCAAAAGTAAAAGGAGCAATGATATATCCGGCAATCGTTATTGCCATGATGATTATAATCGGGGCTTTAGTCTTAGTTTACGTTATACCGACAATGTCAGGGATTTTTTCCGAGATGGACGTCAAACTACCCCTTGCAACCAGAATTTTAATAGGAACAAGCGAAGTTGCATTAAATTATGGAATATATATTTTAGTTGCAGCTGCAATCATTATTACTATATTCAGCCGCTTGATTTCGGTGCCAAAAGGAAAAAGAATATTTCATAAAATGCTTTTAAAAATGCCTATAGTCGGGGGAATTATAAAAAAAATTAATATCGCCCGATTTTGCAGAACTTTAAGCTCCCTTTTAAAAACCGACATTCCAATAGTCCAGTCATTTGAAATAACAGGCAAAGTTTTGGGCAATATGCGGTATAAAGACGCTTTATTTGAAGCCAGGGAAAAAATAAAAAAAGGAGTGGCTATAAAAGACTCAATAAACAGCTATCCTGATTTATTTCCGCCCGTTATTTTACAGATGATTTCTGTCGGTGAAGAAACCGGGACATTGGATAATATTTTGGAAGAATCAGCAATATTTTACGAAGAAGATGTCAGTCAAACAATGAGCAATCTTCCGTCAATTTTAGAACCAGTTTTAATGGTAATTTTAGGTGTGGGAGTCGCCGGCATGGCGGTTGCCGTAATTATGCCTATGTATTCCTTAAGCCAGCAAATTTAAAGTATGAAAAAAATATATGGCTTTTCACTTATTGAAATAATGGTTGTTTTGGCAATCGTGTCATTGCTTTCTCTAATCAGCGCACCGCTATTAACAAATTATCAAAAATCAAGCAAGTTGCAGAACGAGACAAGATTGCTTGCCACAAATTTAAGACTGGCTCAGCAGCTTGCAATTACCGAACAGAATATATATTTTTTAAGCCTTGACCCAACAGTATCAATTTACCAAATAATCAATTCAAAAAATAATAGCGTAATCAAGGAAGTGCAGCTTAATTCCGAAGTCGTGATATATGAAATAAACGGATTTACAGAAAACAAAGTCCAATTCAATTCAACCGGCGGAGTGCTTGAAACCGGCTCTGTATCGCTTGCTAATTCAAAAAATAAAATATCAACTCTTGAAATCAGGCCGTCTGGGTATGTTAAAATTATTGAATAATAAAAACCAAGATAAATTTTCCGTTAAAGGTTTTACAATCATCGAGGCTACTTTAGCCGTCGTTATTTTAATGGTCGGTTTCATGTCGGTGATTGAATTTTTTCCTTTTGCCTTAAAAATTATCGGCGACTCACAAAACCTGGCAATTGCATCCAACTTAACTTTATCAAAAATTGAAGAAATAAATTCTCTTCCCTACAGTGAAATTGGAATTGGAACAATTGAACAAAAACAAAGGATTTCCGGCGACTTGGAAAGCTATCTTTATGATTTCAGCCGCCAAACAGATGTTTCATACCTAGACTCAAATCTCAGCCCAAGCATCATAGACAGCGGCCTTAAAAAAATAACAGTTACAACGTATTGGAAATCTCCGGTTATCTCAGGCGAAAAATCAACACAAATAAGCACAATCATTGCCAACTACTAAAATATGCATTTAATGAAGTCACTAAAAACCCAAAAGGGATTAACGCTTTCCGAGCTGATGATAGCGGTAATGATTGGCCTTTTGGTCTTGTTGATAATATCAAGCATTTTTATGCTTAATCAAAAAGTCTTTCGAAAAAGCAACACTAAGGCGGAGCTGATACAAAATGCAAGGATCGCCCTTGACTTAATGGCTAGAGAAATCAGGCAAGCCAATAAAATTGTAACCATACTTCCGGTAAACAACTCAGACCCAAATCTATTAAGTGAAGAGATTTTATTTGAGGACGGCCACAATTCTTCTTATATTCAATACATAAAGTACTATCTGAACAACACTGACTTAAAAAGACAGACAATCGCCTATTATTTTGAAACCGAACCGGAAGTTTATGTCCACTGGAACGATTTCGACGCTTTTGGCAATCCGGAAATTACAATATTGGAAGACAAGCTTATTGGCGAAAATTTTTCCGATATTTTCTTTTACGGAGAAGACCGCATTAATATTGAATTAATTCTGGAAAAAAGCAATGAAATAATTCAAATAAAATCAATAATTAACCCCCGAAACATTTAAGAATGATTGATCAAATAGAAAAAGAAAAAGGAATCGTATTGGTAATATCAGTTTTGATTTTAACCACTTTAATGATGGTTGGCTCTTATTTGTTGTCGTCAGCTAATTCTGAAAATAAAATTTCCAACGCCCAATCAATTGCAACCAAAAACTATTACTTGGCGGAAGCGGGAATTAATGATATGGCATGGAAAATAAAAAATGATTCAGCAACAAGACAAGCATTCCTTTTAGGCCAGCTTGATTCTTCTCACAGTATATCCAGAAGTAATGTTTTTGATGATTCAAATGCAGGCTACCAGGCTTGTGCTGTAAATACTACACCGGCCGAGGCTTGGATAATTGCCACTTCAACATATAAAATCGGAAATAGCTACTCACAGCGGGTGATAAAATCATACATAACTAAAGCTACCGGCAGCACAAATGAATGGGGATTTGCCTCGTTTGCCGGCGGGAGAGGATCACAGCAAAATGGAAATTTCCTATTTAATGGAACCGGTGTGGTTTTAACCGCGAATGGCGGAAGAATACACGCCAACCAGGAATTAAAAGTCCAGAAGGCGGAGATAATTGTAAATGACGGAGCTATTACATCGGCAAACGTGATAAATGAAGTTGCCGGCGGCAGAATTACATTAAGTAACAGCTATCAGGAAGTTCCGACTTCTACCGTCGATATGCTTCAGATCGACTTTGATTCTGACGACGTTAATTCCTGGAAAAATCGCGCCACCCAAACCTACACAAAAGATGAATTTAAAAACTTGCCCGACAACACAACACTGAACGGAATAATATATGTCTCTGACGATGCCGAGATAACAGAAAAAAACTTTACAATCAACGGTGTTTTGGTGGCAAATGGCGACATTAATATTTCTTTTTCCGAAAAAACATTGACGATAAACAGCGATCTAATATACGGTGGCGGCTTATTGTCAAAAGGAAACGTCTACATAACTACATCACAAGGAAGCGCTTTAATTGACGGCTTGATTTATGCATCGGATAATCTCGACATCACAAGCCTGGGCACAAACTTTGTAATTAACGGAAGCATTACCGGCTTTGATGCGGAAATTACCGCCAGCGGCAAGTCGATTATTTTAAATTATGCCCCTGAAAAATTTCAGTCGGTTATAAATCCAATATATAATCCATCATCACCTCTTATTAAAATTGATCACTGGGAAGAAAAATATTAAATAATTGTTTAATTCATAACAAATTTGTTATAATAAGGAAAAGAATATAAATTTTCATATGCCATTTGGACTTGATTTAAGCGACCAATCACTCAGACTCGTAAAACTAAAGAAGAAAGGAAAAAAAATATACATTGATTCTTACGGCGAAATAAAAATTCCTGCAGGAATAATTTTTAATGGCCAAATAAATAATGAAAAAGAAAAGGATCTGATAGATTTATTAAAAAAATTGATTAAATCTTCGAAAGGATCAAAAATAACGACAAAAGATATTATTGCTGTTTTGCCAGAATCAAAAACTTTCATTAAAGTCATTGATATAAACGGTTCTTCCGATGATAAAAATGATTTATCAAAATTAATAAATGAAGAAATAAAAAATCATATTCCTTTCAGTACAGACGACATCTATATTGACTGGCAAATAATTGAAAAAAAATCAAACGATTTAAAAGTTTTAGTCGGCGCCGTACCCAAAATAATATCCGATGCTTATTTAAATATTCTAGAAAGAAGCGAGCTTAGTCCTTATATTTTTGAAATTGAGGCGGCTGCAATTGCAAGAAGCATTATTAATCCAAAAGAACCGGGCGGCAAAATAATAATTGATTTTGGCGCTGTCAGAACTGGTTTGATTTTATACGCAAAAAAAACCATACAGTTTACTGTCAGCCTCCCAATATCAGGAAATGATATTACAGAAACAATATCTAAGGCTTTGAATATTGATTTAGAAAAAGCCGAAGAGGCAAAGATAGTTTGCGGGCTGGATCAAAATAAATGCGAAGGAGCTCTGATAAAAGTTTTAATTTTGCCAATAGACAATCTGACAAGGGAAATAAAAAAAGCCATTGATTTTTACCAGCTGAACTTTCAGGACAAAGAACAAATTTCCGAAATAATCCTTTGTGGCGGCGGAGCGAACTTACTAAACATTGAAAAAGTAATTTCTCAAAAAACAGGCATAAAAACAAAAATTGGCAACCCTTTGCTGCAAATTGCGAAAAACAATAAAATTAATATCCCGGAAAACGAAATTCTTTCATATACAAGCGCCATCGGACTGGCTTTAAGAGCTTTAGAGAAAAACCAATTATGATCACCCTAAATTTAATCGCGCCGGAGAAAAAACAAGAATTCAGGCTAAGGCAGGTTTATATAATGATAAAAAATCTGATTATTCTTTTATTATTGATTGTGATTATTTCATCAATAATTTTGCTTTTTGCAAAAATGATCATACAGGAAAACTTCAACAAAGTCGTCGAATATTCAACAATGACGACAAAATACGCAAACATCTTCAATAAGGACGTTAAAGAGTTTAATTTATATATTAATAATTTGGAAAAAATTCAAGAAAAAAATATTAATTGGACGCAATTTATCATTAAATTATTAGGATTGATACCAAAAGAAATAAATTTATACAGCCTTGATATACAAACCGAAAAAATCCTAATGACCGGATTTGCTGAAAACAGAGAAAGCCTTAAAAAATTTCAGGATAATTTAAATAATAGCGGCTTATTTTCCAATGTTGAAATACCGCTTAATGATTTGATAAAAAAAGAAAACATTAATTTCAGCATCAAGGCAGAAATAAATACCAACCAATTGAAAAAAATATGAGCTTAAAAAAAAGAATTATATTATTTTTTGCAATAGTAGCAATATCAAATTTTTTTATTGTATATTTTATAATGATTCCGACGATTATTGATATAAAAAAAATAAGCCAGTCAATTTATGCTGAAAGAGTTGATTTGGAAAAAAAATATCAAAAAGGCCAGCTTCTTAAGGAAACAATAGAAAATTTTTCAAAAATAAAATCAGAAAAAGAAAAATTTGAGAAATCTTTCATTACCGAAGGCAAAGAACTGGAATTTATCAATGCTTTGGAAAAAATTTCAGAAAATTACGGAGTTTCCCAAAATATTTCCTTGCAAAAAAATCAAGAAAAAACCAGTGAAAAAAATTTCTACTACCAATTACCTCTGCAAATGACTTTAAGTGGAGATTTTATAAGTATATTAAAATATTTAAGCGAACTTGAAACGATCAGCTACTATTTCAATATACCAACTGTCAATATAACGGCTAAAGACGGCCAAACAACAGTAAATCTTATTGGCGAAGTTTTTATCAAAAAACAAACCATGGAGGAAAAATCAACATGAAATTGAAAATAAATATGCCAAAATCAATATTTTCGTCAAAAAATCTTTATATTTTATCCTCATTAATGATAATCACCGTCTTACTAGTACTTGGTTTTTTCTTATACGGAAATATTTACCAAACAATAACTCAATCCGAACAAATAATTATTCTCAAGCAAGAGGTAGCACCGGATATTGTAAATATGAAAAAATTCAATGATGTATTACAAAAAATTACTAAAAAAACGTCATTAAAAGAAATTGACTGGAAAAAAATAAATAATCCATTTTTAGTTCCTGCAGCTGAAGTCGAAATTGCAGTTCCTGAAGAAATTATACCTAATCAGGAAACGTTAGAAAACCAAAATAATCCGACAGAATAGGGATATAAAAAAATTGGCTTTTTTAATTGGTCAATTTTTTTTATAAAATTAAATTTATTTAATCGGCGACATCTTCCTTAACTTCTCGACTATTTTTGGCAATTTAGCAATTAAAAAATCAATATCCTTTTCCGTATTTTGGCGGCCCAAGGTTACACGAAGGCTGCCATGGGCCAAAAGCGGATCCATTCCCAAAGCCATCAAAACATGAGAAGGTTCAAGCGAACCAGATGAACAGGCAGATCCGGTTGAAACATTAATTCCTTCCTGATCTAAAAGCAAAAGCATACTTTCACCTTCAACTCCTCTAAAGCTGAAATGAGCATTATTAAAGACTCTTTTATTTAAATCGCCGTTTATTTTTGAATTGGGAATATTATTTAAAACTCCGGCAATCAACCTATCCCTTAATTTTTTAACATTAATAACGCTCTTTCTGTCGTTAATAATCAATTCGACTGCCTTGCCCAGTCCGACAATAGCCGAAACATTCAAAGTTCCCGGTCTGACGCCGCCTTCCTGATGTCCGCCAAATTGAATAGGAAAAACAGGCACTCCGGCTCCGCGATATAAAACTCCGATGCCTTTTGGTCCATAAATTTTATGGCCTGACATTGAAAGCAAATTAACTCCTATTTTTTTAACATCCATATCGCAGTAATTTGCCGCTTGCACCGCATCAGTATGAAAATAAATTCTGTTTTCTATTTTCTTTTTTCTATTTTCTATTTTTATCATATCCCCAATTTCAGTAATCGGCTGAATCGTACCGATTTCATTATTAACATACATTATTGAAACTAAAACCGTATTATCTCTAATTGATTTTTTCACTTCTTCAGCAGAAACCAAACCATTACTGTCACAACCGACATAAGTTACAGCAATTCCTCGTTTTTCCATTTCCTTACAAGACTCCAGTATTGCCGGATGCTCAATTTTGGATGTAATTATATGATCACCGGGCTTGGCAGTGCCAAGAATGACTAAATTATCGCTTTCAGTAGCACCTGAAGTAAAATAAACCTCATTGGTTTTGCATCCTAAAAAATCAGCAACAATTTCTCTGGCATTGTCAACTGCTGCCATCGCTTTCTGGCCAAAGCTGTGGATTGAAGATGCATTGCCAAAAATATCCGAAAAATAAGGCATCATCGCCTTTAAAACTTCCGGATCAACCGGAGTGGTGGCAGAGTGGTCGAAGTAGTAACGTGAACTTAACATAAAATTAAAATTATAAATCTCAAATTCCAAACAAATTTCAATATTTAAATTATAAATTACAAACTATCTAAGCTTAGCTGTTTGGAATTTTAGAATTGATATTTGAGATTTCTTTTATTATTTGTAATTCGGCATTTGGTGCTTTAACATCTTAAACCGCCTCAATCTCTTTTACACCCTTAACCTTGGCTTTTAAAACCCTGCCAATACCATCCTGCAAAGTCATCTGCGACATCGGACAGCCTTGGCAAGCTCCCTTTAATTTAAGCCTGACGATGCCTTTTTTTTCATCAATACCAACCAACTCGACATCGCCGCCGTCAGCCTGAAGATTCGGCCTAAGTTCATCTAAAATTTTTATTATATCTTCTTTCATATTTTTCGATTATTCAATAATAAATTTCCCAACCATTCCCATTTGTCGATGGTTGCCAATACTGCAATAATACTCAAATTGTCCTTTTTTATTCGGAACGAATTCAATAATATCAGTCTGACCTTCATTAATTTTTTTTGTCGCTATGTTGAATTCGTCTACTACAAAGTCATGAAAACCCTGCTGATTTACAAACTCAATTTTAATTTTTTGGCCGATTTTTGCTTTTATTTCTTTCGGTTCAAAAGAAAAATTTTTAGCTATAACTTTAATTTTTATAATTTCACTTGTTTTGGTATCTTCAACTAAATTTTCATTTTTTAAAGCCTGATTTGATCTCTCTAAATATACGTCTTTGTATAAACTACTGCAGCCTGAAATTGCTACTGAAAAAAACATAACCATTATTAAAAAAAAATATTTTTTTATTCATACTAATTAAATAATTATTTATTGATTAGAATTAAAACGAAGCTTAAATTAGTTTTGGCCGCCAAAGAATGAATCGCTCCCTTTTTCATAGAAATAATTACTCCCGGCTTCATTAAAATTCTTTTTCCTTCTAGAACAAAAATTCCAAAACCTTCAACAACACTCACCAAACCTTCCTTTGACGAAGAGTGTTTGGAAATATTAGAGCCATTGGCCAGGCAGAATAATGTAACATTAAACCCATCAGACGCATATATTTCTTTGCTTAATATCGCTTTCTTTTTGTAAGATATTAATTTTTTTATATTTTCACTATTTTTTGCCATATATAATATAATTCATTAATGCATATGTTCTTTAATTTTAAATGACTTTATTTCCTTGTAATTATCCAGTACGCCAAGATCTTCTAAATAATTCTTTATTGCCACTTTTAAAGCGTCGGAAGCCAAAACCGAACAATGAAGCTTTACCGGCGGCAATTCGCCAAGTCCCTCGACAATATTTTTCTTTTCCAAATTCCAGGCTTCTTTTAAGGTTTTACCCAAAACCATATCGGTTGAAACCGAAGAACAAGCAATTGCCGCGGCACAACCCAAGGTTTCAAACTTAATTTCTTCTATAACATCTTCTAAATGATCTGCTGGCTTGCCGGCTGGCTGGCTTGCCGGCTTAATCTTAAGATATAATTTCATTATATCCCCGCACAAGGGATTGCCGACTTCACCAATTGCATCAGCGTCAGTAATTTGACCCTGATTATGGGGATTTTGGAAGTGATCCATTACTAATTTAGAGTAAGTCATATTAGCTTGTAGCTTTTAGCTGATAGCTTGTAGTTTTTAATAAATTACTACATATTTCTATCATATAGTCAAAATTAAATTAAATCTTTTAATGTCATTGAATTTAAGCTATCAATAATAGCCTTCTGGACTTTTTGATAAACTTGTCCTGAAGGACAATCTTTTTTTGAGCAAACTAGGTTTCCTTTGCCGCCAAGACACTTAAAGACCGAGACCGAACCCTCAAGAGCTTCTATAACGCTTAAAATTGAGATTTTAGAGGGGTTAGAAGCCAAGCTATAGCCACCGGACGTTCCCTTTAAACTTATTATTAAATCGGCCTTTTTTAAACGAGAAAACAGCCTTTCCAAATAAGCCTGAGAGATCTTTTCCTCTTGGGCAATTTTAGCCAAAGAATATGGCCCTTTTTTATAATTTTTGGCTAGATGAATAATTGCCCGCAAACCATAAGATGATCTGGTTGAAAATTTCATAAGTCAGTAAAATAGTTGTGGTGTTAATACCAACCATTTTAGTCGGTATTTACAATTTAACAATTAAAAAAAAGCTTGTCAAGCCCAGTTATCAAGCACCAAATTCAAAATCTTAAATTCCAAATCCCGACCATAGTCGGTACAAATTACAAACTACCTAAGTTTAGCCGCTTGGAATTTTAAAATTAGTATTTGAAGTTTATTTGATATTTATAATTTAATAATATTATTTGCTAACCACAATCACTACTTTCCTACCCTGTTCCATTTCCTCATCAGTCATTCCGCCTTCAGCCAAGGCATGATTCCAGTCATGAACAGCATCAATTAATTTTTGGTATTTATAACGGTAGCCTTCCCCTTTTCTAGTTCCCGGATCATTAGTAATAAATTCCCCTGTTTTATCATCATAGCCGCGGATTACCAGCATATGATAAATCGGACCGTCTCCGGTAAAATTTGGATTGCCCAGTTGCCGACCCGCAGATGGAACAACAATTAAATTGCTTGCTAAAAGTTTCTTTTTAATTTCTTCTACCGTCACTTCATCTGTTGCTTCAGCCGATACGGTAAAATAACTTTTTAAAATCTCAACTGCTTCATTGGCATTCAAATCAACTTTGTAGCCATTTGCCTCTTCCCATTTAATCAAATTTAAAATTCCCTGCTCCATAATATGAGCACTTAAATTCTCTTTTTTAAAATATTTTACTGCCATGATCATCGCCGCTTCCTCACAAGCTTCTTCATGAAGCTCATCCCAATTAGAATATGGCGCCTGACTGACAAAAAGCACCGGGGAATTCAAAAAATCGGGAACTTCATTTTCTCTTGGCTCTATCTTTACCTCTTCTTTTGGCTCAACTTTTGGTTCATTTTCAATTTCCGACAAATCGTTCGGGATTATTTCAATTTTTTCAGGAATAATTTCCGGACTTGATGTTGGTTCATTGTTTTCTGGCTTATCTGAAAACTGATCAGTCATTGGCTGATCATTAGTTATATTTTCATCAAAATTTCCATTCCAACATCCGGAAAGGATAATAATCGAGATAATTAGCAAAAAATTTCTTAATTTCATACCTAAGCAGTATATCTCAATAATATAATCTTGACAATTTGTTAATAATTGTTTAAACTGTTTTTATACTTAAATTCTTAATTCCTAACTTCCTAATACTAAAAATATGGCACATAAGAAAGCCGGCGGCTCCACATCGCTGGGACGGGACTCGCAATCGAAACGCTTGGGAACAAAGCTCTATGATGGTGAATTTGCATCTGCCGGAAATATTTTAGTCAGACAAAGAGGCACAAAAATCCGCCCTGGAAAAAATGTAAAAAGGGGCGAAGATGACACTTTGTTTGCGATGACTTCCGGATTTATTAAATTCAGCAGAAAAAAAATGAAGAAATACGATGGCGCTTTAAAATGGGCAAAATTTGTAAATGTAATCCCAAAAAAATAGAAACTGTTTGCTTAAAAAAATATACGGACTTTCAGACGTATATTTTTTGATTTCATAAATTATTTGCTATTTATTTCTCTTTATGGCCGCAGAAATTAAACCCAAAAAAAGCGGATGAGGATTTAGCGGACGCGATTTAAGCTCCGGATGAAACTGACTGGCAACAAAAAACGGATGTTTGGCTGCTTCAATAATTTCAACCAATTTTTTATCGGGCGAAAGGCCGGCTAAAATCAATCCTTTTTTAACCAACCTTGTTCTGTAATCATTATTAAATTCGTAGCGATGGCGATGTCTTTCGCTTATTTTTTTTGTACCATACAATACATAACTTTTTGAATCCTTATCCAAAACTGCAGGATAAGCGCCAAGCCTCATGGTGTTGCCGTATTGTTTTTTTGCCAGCTTTTCGGCTTGATCAGGCATAATATGTATTACCGGATATTTGGTCTTGGGATTAATCTCCGTAGTATTTGCGCCCTTCAGCTTACAGATGTTTCTGGCAAATTCAATTGTCGCCAGCTGCATGCCGTAACAAAGCCCCAAGAAAGGAATATTGTTTTCCCTGGCATATTTAATCGCTAAAATTTTTCCTTCCACTCCCCGGCTACCAAACCCGCCCGGCACGACAATTCCACCGTAATCTTTAAGTTCCTTAACCAGGCTTGGCTTATCCTCATAAATATCAGAATTGATCCAGTTGATTTTTACTTTGACTTTATTGGCCGCTGCGGCATGTTTCAATGCTTCAATTACTGAAATATACGCATCGGGAAGAATATAGGCGCCGGTGGCAAAATATTTTCCGATAATTCCGATTTTGACTTCGTTTTTTGTTTTCTTTATCTGATTTACCATTTTTATCCATTCTTTAAGATCTTTTTTGCTCCTTGGCCGGAGTTCAAGCCTTTTGATTATTTTTTCGCTCAATTTTTCTTTTTCTAAAACCAAAGGCACTTCATAGATCGAATCTATGTCAGGATTGGAAATAACATCATTTTTGGATACATTGCAAAAAGTCGAAATTTTCTGTTTCCTGGGCTCGTCGATTGCATCGGTTGACCGGCAAACAATGAAGTCCGGCTGAATCCCGAAAGAATTTAATTGCTGAACGGCATGCTGGGTCGGCTTGGTTTTCATTTCGCCCAAAGTCCCCGGAATCGGCAAATAGCTTACAAAAACAAACAAAACATCTTTTGGATTCTGATGATGCATCATTCTTGCCGCTTCAAGATACATGATGTTTTGATATTCCCCAACTGTTCCGCCGATTTCTATTATAGTAATATCCGCTCTGGCTTTATTTGTGGCTTTTTTTATTCTTGAAATCACTTCCTCCGGTATATGAGGCACGGCTTCAACACATTTTCCACCGTAATTTAAATTCCTTTCCTTTTGAATTACCGACTGATAAACCCGGCCGGTTGTCATATAGTTTGCCCTGAAAATATCAATATTTAAAAATCTTTCATAATTACCCACATCTTGATCGGTTTCATCGCCGTCTTCGGTGACAAAAACTTCTCCATGCTCAGTCGGATTCATGGTTCCGGCATCAACATTGATATATGGATCAATTTTCATTGCCGTGACTTTATAGCCCCTGGCTTGTAAAATTTTTCCAATTGAAGCGGAAGTTATGCCTTTACCGACTCCGGACATTACTCCGCCAATTACAAAGATAAATTTAGACATAATATTAACTATTAACTTTTAACCTTTAGGATCTTCTAAAAATTACAAGCTAAAAGCTATTATAAAACCAATTCAGCATCAGTTGTAAAATTCAATCCAAGCCTTATTAGGGCGCTTTCATTGGCAAAACTCGGCAAATAAGTCAGATGCATTTCGCAATTTTTTAGATTATTCAAATTTCTTAAAGCTTTTTCCGCCATTGGATTGGTCGTGGCAGAAATAGACAAAGCAATTAAAGTTTCCTCCAAATTCAACGATCCGCTTTGGCTGTTTAAATAATCTTTTTTAAATGAAATTATTTTTTGCAGAACCTGTTCACTTAAAAGATCTATTTCATCCGGAATGCCTGCTAAAAATTTGATTGAATTTAAAACTACGGCCGATTCTGAATGAAGTAAAAAAGAATTTTTGCCGGTAATAATTTTACCGTCATTAAGTTCAATTGCCGCCCCGCAATATATTCCCAAGAAACTCTTGCCTTTCTTTTTTGCGTCAACTTTTGCCGCCCTGGCTTTCTCTACCACTATTCGATCAGTTACCTTAACTTTGGCTTTATTCATTATTTTTTCCATCCAGTCAACCGTTGCCTGCGTTTCAATGCCTTCTGTTCTTTCCTGACAATAGCGGAGATAGCGCCTTATTATTTCCTGGCCGGCGGCCGCTTTAATTATTTTATCATCAACAATTCCAGCCTTAACCATATTAACGCCCATATCGGTTGGCGACTGATATTTGGCGGCATAATTCTTTTTATCCACAATCCGTGAAATCAATTCTTTCATAATCCGAAAATTTTCAATATCACGATTATAATTGACTGCATTAATTTTATACGCTTTGAGATGAAAAGGATCAACCATATTTACATCCCTTAAGTCTGCAGTAGCGGCTTCATAGGCGGTGTTCACCGGATGATTTAAAGACAGATTCCAAATGGGAAAAGTTTCGAATTTGGCAAATCCCGATTTGATTCCAATTTTTTTATCATGGCACATTTGTGAAAGGCAAAAAGACATCTTTCCAGATCCGCCGCCGGCGCCAGTTACAATAATAATCGGCTTGCTAGTCCTAATATACGGCTGTTTACCATAGCCTTCTTTTCCGATGACTCTTTCAATATCATTTGGGTAACCTTTAATCTCAGTATGAATATAAGTTTTTATGCCCCTTGCTTTAAGCTTATGCTCAAGCCTTTTAGCTAGGCTTTCACCCTCAAATCTAGTTATGACAACCGAGCTGACACTTAAACCATAAATTTTAAGATCAGCAATATCCTTAAAAGTCTGATTGTCATAAGTCAGCCCGAAATCTCTTCTCACTCGCCCTTTCTGGATATCCTTGGCTCCCACACAATAAATAATTTCAATATCTTTAAGTTTTTTTAAAAGCTGGACTTTCGCGGTTGGCTCATAGCCCGGCAAAACCCTGGCGGCATGCATGTCATAACAAAGTTTTCCGCCAAATTCCAAATAAAGCTTGCCATCAAATTTTTTCACTCTTTTCTTGATTGCATCGGTTTGGGCTGATAAATACCTGCCGGTATTAAAGCCTTTTTTCTTATAAATCGGCTGCATAAATGTTTTAAATAAAAAGGTAAAAAGCCCACCGGCTGGCGGGCTTCCTTATTTGTAAAATTGAATTTTACTTAATAAAAAAAAGGTCACTTTCTATTCTGAATTAATAATTAAAGTAATTCTTGCTTCAAGGCCGTGATTTAACTCCACTGTAATTTCATGCTCTCCAAGTTCTTTAATATGCTCTGCCTTAATCTGCTGTTTTTTTACTTCCAAACCTTTTTGCTGAAGGGCTTTGGCGATTTTAACCGGTGAAACTGCCGCATAAAGAGTTCCCTCATCACTTGCCTTGGCGCTGATTTCAACGGTTTGGCCTTCCAATTTTTTAACAAGCTTTTGCGTATCAATTAAATCAAGTTCGGCATCTTTGGCATTTTTTGCCCTCTTTTCTTCAGCTTCTTTTATCTTTTCATCTGTTGCGGTTTCAGCTAAGCCTTTTGGGAATAAAAAATTCCTGGCATATCCCGATGCCACTTCTTTGACGTCGCCTTGGCGGCCAAGTCCCGAAATTTCTTTTAATAATATAACTTTCATGAATTTGGTTATTTATTTTATAACAAAATCAGAAAAAGCGCCAGTCGCCTCCGACCAGTTTTCTTCTATTCGATAAACCATTGCTAGTCCAACTCCATTATAGCACCATTGAATAAAATTTTTCAAGTCCTCTTCTTCTCCTTCAACTACAAGCTCAACGCTGCCATTATCAAGATTGCTGACATAGCCGGTAAATCCACGTTTTTTCGCCTCATTTTGGCTATGATAGCGATAACCAATACCCTGAACCATTCCATATATTGCCAATGTTAATTTTTTTTTCATAAAATTTTTTTTATTATTCCCCTACTGGTGTCAACCACTACCCTATCGCCGTCTTTGAATATCTTTGTAGCAATTTTTGTGCCGACTATACATGGAATCTTCAGTTCGCGGGCGACAATCGCGGCATGGCAGGTCAAGCCTCCGACATTAGTGACTATTGCACCAGCTTTTTTCATTGCCGGAACCAAGGCAGGATAAGTGGTTTCTGAAAGCAATATATCTCCCTGATTCATCTTTTTTAAATCATCCGTAGTTTCAACAATTTTTACAATACCGCTAATTTTACCATGATAAACTGTCATTCCTTTAAGATCATTTATTTCTTCCAAAATATGCTTTTCAAATTTCAAACTTTTAAAAAACTTTTCGGCTTTTTTGCCAATATATATTTTCGGCTTGACGCTGTCAGTATAAATTATGCTAAAATTATGCCGTTTATTTAAAATATTGGCATCAAATTTTTTATTTTTCAAAACTTCAACTACTTCCCAATAAGCCAAATAACGAACCTGCTTTAAACTAAGACCAACTCTCTTGGCGATTTCATTTGATATTTTATCGGCAACATAAGAACCAAAATACATACAGTCTTTCCGAAACGCCTTAAGATAAACAATTTCTTGGGCTATATCAAACAGCCTTCTGTCTTTTGGACTAAATTTTAATTTCCGAAACAGCTCCGCTCTCTGACTTTTTATCTTCGGAAAATAGTTTTTACTTATATTTTGTAAATTGCCTAAATCATGTTGTTTGAGAATCCCTTTCCAAATTTCCAAAAAATATTCATAACCCAAAATTGGCCCCTGGTATGTATAGTGCAGCCATTTATATTTTTTATAATGCAAATATGTTAATCTCTCAAGTTTTGGCTTTTTTAATTTAAGTTTTTTAGAAATATTTTTAGTTTCATTTTCTAAAAAAATTTTTTTGGCCACTATATCTTTATTCAAAGTTATTACAATCTTTAATGCATCCCTTGATTCCATTTCTAAATAGCCGGGCCGATCAGGAGTTGTTAAGATTGCAAAAACTTCAGAAATATGGAACTTTAATTTATTCTTGGTTATTCTTTGCTTTAAAGAATCAAGCAAATAATTAGAAAATAGATTTTTTTCCGCATCAATCAGCCATGTGGTAATTTGGCCGGAATTATGGGATTTTCTCTGGTAATTCATGACCAACTGCCAGTATAATCGAAATAGCTGATGATCAGAAAGATCCGAAAAATTATTATTTTCAATCTTCCTGGCAAAACTAATATATTCTTTTGAAGTTTTTAGAATTAACTTATTAATTTTCTCCGCCCAAGCAGGATTTTTAATAACCTTTTTAAGCAAAAAGCATATGCCGTTATCAAAATCATTGCGTATATAACACAAGTCCGCATTACCATCACGGAAAATCCAAATAAGCTTATTAAAATAATCACCACCACCTAGTCGGCGAATGAATCGGCCATATTCAGCAAATACCGGCAACATTGCCGTATAATTAATTTTTGGAATATATTCTGCGACAAACCAATTTTTTTTCATAAGTTAACTGTCAACTGTTAAATGTTAACTGTTATAACGTAGTTATCGGCCTGCTCTGCGTAATATAAAACTTGCCTTTTGCATAAGCCCACTCAATATCCTGGGGGCATTTGTAATGCTTTTCAATCTGAATGCAGATTTTACTAAGCTCAATAATCTGCCTGCCACTTAGAACCTGGCTTTCCTGCTTTGCTTTCGGCACCGGCTTCCAGACAATGCTTCCGGCATCGCTTTTTCTGACCAGCATTTTTTTCTGTTCTGAAATGTTAATATCACAAATGCTTAAATCTCTTTTGTCAATAACGTAGCTATCCGGCGTAATTTGTCCGGAAACTATCGCCTCGCCCAAGCCAAACCCCGCCTCGATAATCATTTGATTTTTATCTTTTGTCACCGGATGGACGGTAAAGGCGATACCCGATATTTCCGATTGAACCATCTCTTGAACAACAACGGCCACTAAAACTTTCTGGTCAATCAACTTCTTTTCGTACCGATAAAAAATCGCTCTTGGCGTGAAAAGCGAAGACCAGCAGAACTTAACATTCTGCAATAAAGTCTTTTCCGTGGTATTCAAATAAGTTTCCAGTTCACCGGCCCAAGACGCAACCGATGAATCTTCGGCTGTGGCCGAAGAGCGAACCGCCACAAATTTAGATTTTAATTTCTTAAACTCGGTTTTAATTTCATCACCCAATTCTTTTGGAATTTCTGTGTCCTGCATTATATCGCGAATAATATTAGAGGCTTTATCAATTGAATTCGTGTCATTGAAATTCACTTTTGATAATTTTGCATCGATCTCCAACCCTACTTCAGATGTCTGCTTGCGAGTTTTTTGATCAATAAAATATTCAAAGGCAGAAACTAATATTACAAATCCCGGCGGAACCGGAATTTTTGCCTTGATCATTTCACCAAGCGACGCTCCTTTGCCGCCGGCGATATTTGTGTCCTTTTTAGAGAGTTGAATAAATTGTTTTGTAAATTTTGACATATGTTTTTTTCTTTTTGTCACCCTGAATTTATTTCAGGGTCTCGTTGTTTTATTGGACGAGATTCTGAAACAAGCCTGCCTGCCGGCAGACAGGTTCAGAATGGCAAATTAATACATAATAATCCTACCAATAATTGACTTATTTAGCAATATTGACTCTTATTTTAGCCAAAAAAATCTTTTTACAATTGACAAAATTACTTAAATATGCTATTATTTTAAATTAATCTTTATAATAAAATATAGTGTGTATATTACTGGTTGGCTCAATTTAGCGGCAGTTTGTTTAATATGAACTGTCGCTGACACGAGTCAATCAGTTTGTGTGTATTGGAAAAACGCCGCAATTAGACGGCATACAGAAAGGGTAAAGAAGTTGAATACGACAACGATTTTGTTTATGCGCCACGAGAAGCATGGCGGCGAAGGCTGCATAAAACAGCAGTTAGCCACAGATGCGATTCAGCGGGCCAGGGAGCGTGGCCGCAAGTTGCGGGAACGTTTTTCAAAGATCAATCAGGTCTTCTCCTCACCCCAGCCACGCTGTCTTGCCACAGTTATTGAGACCCTGATTGGTTTTGGTACACTTATACCAATAGAAACCGATGACAACCTCGGGGATATATCAATAGATGTAGACCCCGAACCACTGAAAGCCAAGGCCAAAGAGCTGGGCATTGGAGTTGAGGAGCTGTGTCTACAGCCGGCTTCTGTCTCCCCGGAGTTTGATAATATTATGCTCAATCGGGCACGCATGGGAACAATTGCCCTATTGAGTATCACCAAAAAACATGGTGGTCAAACTGTATTGGTCTGCTCGCACGGCGGTTCTCGAATGGAAGCATCAATTCTGGGAATTAAAAAATCCCTACTTACATCCGCTTCGACTGAAAAATTCAGCGAGCTTGGCCTGCCGAAAAAAAATTTTGAGCCCGGCGAAATATGCCGGCTCGTCATTGACCAAGACAACAACCTGCTCGAGGAAGAATATCTCGAGCTATAACACACCGGTTGCAGGGGAGGAAAAGATTCGTATGTGGCCATCCGAATCACTCCCCTGCACCAACCCCCTTTTTAAGAATTAAGAAGTAAGCAGTAAGAATAAGCCTTGGAGAGGCTTTTTTTTAATTTCACTCAGAATTAGAAGCAGACTCGAGCTTGGCAGTATAATTAATTCCCTCTTGGATAATTTGAATCAAATCAGAATAATCAAGAGCAATTTTTCGATCTTGATAGCTAATTACCAAGCGCATATCTTGCGGTTCATCCCCGAATGATTCATAATCAGCAACAAACCCCTGATTTTCGGAAAAACCGCTGTTATGTAAATCCTTTTCTAAAAATTTATTTGCCGCCTTTTCGCCGTCTTTGATTTTAATCGCCTTATATAAAAAACTTTCCAGTACAGTCATATGCGATGCACCGAAAGCAAAATCTTCTTTTCTATCCCCCGCGGAAATCATCTCTTTTGTCTTCTTGTTTCCCAATACCAACAAAAATACTCCAACACTACCGGCTTGCTGTGAAAAAGTCGTAACTTTATTTGGATCCTGTTTTGTCTCAATCGCCAATTGATCGCTTTTTTCAACCATAAACTTCATAAATTCATTTTTTTTAAAATCAGCCATTAAAGCATCTTTATATTCTCCTTGCCCGACTTGAAAGTCAAGCAAAGGCGACTGAGTATTTTCTACCCCATTTCCTTCAAGCCATTTAACCATGTCTTGCGGATCAACATTTTCAAAATCGGCCTGGGCAAGCTGATCGGCCAGCATCCGGCTTAATGCACTTTGGCCGGTGCGTTCCCTTGGCGAGCCGTAAATCTCCAAAGACTGGCCTTCAACAGCTTTAGCCTTATTTTTTTTGCGAAGCGGACTTGATTTGCCGGCCTCAATTGCCTTTAAAATGCCCTCCTCGGATAATGGCTCGCGATCATCTTTTTTTCCTTTAATTGAATGTCTTGCCAAATCAATTGAAAACACCGCCTTCGGTTCCGGATTTTTTTCCGCCTTTACAAATCTTGATTCCTTTTCAGACTGATGCTCTTCAAATTTATTTTCTGTTCGACTTTCCGATCCTCTTTCAAAAAATTTCATAAATTTTAAGTTATTTATAATTTTTTAACTGTTCCTTTAGTGGCATCAACTTCCACCTTATCCCCGTCTTTTAAAACTTTGGTAGCTATTTTTGTACCGATAACACAAGAGATTTTCATTTCTCTGGCTATAATAGCCGCATGGCAAGTCAAACCGCCTTCGTCGGTAATTATAGCTGAAAATTGTTTTATATATGGGATATAGGCAACCGTAGTCATCGGAGTAACTAAAATGGCATTGGATTTTATGTTTTTTAGATCTTTGATTGAAAAAGCTAGCTTTACATTCCCCTTAACTTTGCCAGAATAAGCAGTCTGACCCTTTAAAATATCATTAATATTTTTATGTTTAAATTTTAAAGACTTTAACAATAATTTTGCCTGAATGCCAGTAGAAATTTTAATTTTATGATTATTTAAAAGTAAGACATAAAAATATCGTCGACTTTTTAATTCGGAAAGATTAATTATTGCCTGGCCAGCCCGAAAAGATTGCTTTAACTCTTCATAATTCATAAATAAGGTCAAATCTTTTGGTATATTTAAAATTTTACTAAGGTTACTGGAAATCAACGGCAGGAGCGTATTATCGGTTAAAGTAAAAAATTTACCACAAAGATCTTTAGTATTAGCAAACCGAGAAATAAATTGCTTGCGATAAATGCCGGCGTAAAAATGGTCAAAAATGGTTGGAAATCGGTAGACCGCATAGAGATTTTTATAGCTTTTATAATAAAGATCTAGAGCTTTTTCGGTATTTGTGCGGGAAGCAGTCAACAACTTTTTAACTTTAACAATATTTTTTATAGATTGCTTCAGCTCTGAAATAATAATTGTATTTACCTGTTTAAAATATTCCGATTTTTTTCTCAAAGTAAATTTTCTAAACGATTTCTGATCACGGACTGAGCCGTATACCGTCAAAAAATATTTTTTTGACACTAAAAGTTGATCGCGATATGACCAACCAAGCTTCATTTTCATTTGCTGGTTGTAACCCTGAAATGATAAAGCGGCAATAAAATATGAAAAACCGCTTCGGGAAAAAATCGGATCCCAGATTATTTTTTGATTTTTTATTTTAATCATATTCTTAAAACCAATCAATTATAGAATCAGCTAAATCATCAGAAGTAACTGTCGGTTTAATCTTTTCCGATTCTGGCAGGTATTTTTGGGAAATATAATCGTATATTCCCGGAACAGAAATTGTTAAAAGATCATTAAATTTTTTTTCAAAGATTTTTTGTAAATATTCCCATTTAATCCCACCATCCATAATTAAATCATAAGCGTAAAGATTTTTAAGAAGTCCATTTGATCTTTCAAAAAATAAAGTCAAACCCGCAATCAGGTCGTCAATTTCATATGATCCAATATTTTTTGCCTCAACCTCATAGCCGCAAGCATTTAAGGTCTTAATCCACTGTTCACGAATTAAATTAAGATATATCAGCGATCCCTGACCGACCAAAGGTTTAATTCCAAAATAAAAATTTAAAACACCAAAAATCAAAAATAGACTGGGGAATATCTCTCTTTTAATTAATAAGGACTTGATCTCTTCTTTGTTAAAATTAATGGACAAATCTTCAAAGCCTTCTTCGAAAGGAACCAGTTTATTATTTTTAACGTAAAGCCTCAGCAGTTTCTTTTCTGTAGGATGTTTACGCCAAAAAAAATGTGTCCCCTTACCAGAGGTTTCATTCCAGGTTACAACGATTCCCCTAAAATCATCTAAGATTCTTTGGCAAAATTCTTTATTAAACAATATTTCCGTAATAAAATTTTTATCATCGATAATTTTAAGAAGACAATTTGTGGCCAACTCTTCTTGGGTGATATAGATTAATTCTGGCAAATTTTTTCTTAACTTGTACTCAAAAAGCATTGGCCAAGTATTATTGACGATCAGAGTAATCTGATCGTTATAATTGCGACAATTAGTAAAATTAAGACTGGAAATTTTTTCGTATTGAAAAATTAAAAATTTCTGTTCTTCGCCGGAAAAAATATGCCAATTCTTTGAATTTTTAATTTTTTGAACAAAATTAAAATCTCTTGTTGGTAGGAGACAAGAGCTTGATTCACTTTCGCTATTACTAAATATAGGAACCTTTTTTCCATGGAGCTGAAAACCAAAACGGCTAAAATAATTATTAGGGGGTACATCCCCACTTGAAATAACCACGATGGCGTCCTGTTTCTTTTTTTGATTAAATTTTGCGACATTAGCAATAATATTATCTGAAATCAACAATGGGTGATTCAAAAACTGATGATGATCAACAATATTATTTGTCATCTGTTTAGGAAAATTGATCTTAAAAGCTGCTGTTTGGTTTCCAAATAGAGATTCAACTTTTTTGATAATTTCTTTTTTTACTACCTCCTGCCTTTTAATATAAACTTGATTTTTCTTAAATTGATAAATTTTGTCAGAATATTCTCTTAGTGTCAAATCAAGATTAAAAAAACGATTAAAAATCGGCGAATATTTTTTGATCTGAGAAATCATTATTTTTTTTTCAAACTCGATTTGCTTTTTATCCATATAGATCTAATTAATTTTCTCAACTGTTCCAAGAGTTGCATTAACTTCCACCAAGTCGCCGTCTTTTAATACTTTAGTTGCAATTTTAGTTCCTATTATACAAGGAATCCTTAATTCTCTGGAAACGATTGCGGCATGACAAGTCACACCGCCAGTATCAGTGACAATTGCCCCGGCTTTATTCATTGCTGCAATTAAAGACGGATTTGTAGAAATACTTACTAAAATCTCTCCTTTAATAAATTTATGTAAATCACCTACGGAATTTACAATTTTAACTTTTCCTGAAACTTTTCCAGAGAAAGCGACTGTTCCTTTGATTTCTTTGATATTTTTATCAATTTTTTGCTCAATTAAATGCCGGCGCTTCAATGAATCTGAATTTTTGCCTAAAACAATCTTTTCCTCTCCAGAGATAATAAAATAAGCGCTTTTCTGATATCTTTTATTTAGCATATCGGCGCTTAGAGGTTTTTTATTAAAAACTAAAATATTTTTATATTCATTTGGCAAAATATATCTGGCTTGAAGCGGCGAAAAACCAAATCTTTTTGCAAATTCACAAAACCATTTATGCATCGCGAAACTTAACAGATATATTTGTATCTCCTTGCGCGCCTCTTTGAAGTATAAAAAATCCGACAAAACATTCATCAGCTGCCATTCTCTTGAAGTAAAATAATTACGGCATCTCTTTTTATAGTCAATCAACTTTTTTTTCTCTGCATTAATTTTAGCCAATTGTTTTTTTGCATTTACATTTAACTTGTCTTTGATTAAATAAAAATAATAATCAGCCGAAGCAGGCGGTCCAAAATAATAAAACTGAAGCCAGCCGAATTTTTTTTCTAAAATTTTTATTTTCTTTTGCAAAAATGAAGACAATACATTAAAAGCTGAACTTCTTTTGAATTCAGCTGATAATTTATTATTTGATTGTATTAATTTTAGCAAGTTAAGGGCTTCTTTGTTTTCCTTGGCAATTAAATTTTCTCTAAGCGGTGAAATTATTTTACTGAAAACAACATCAGGACTGCCTATCTTTTTAAGCTTTGGCAGTAAAAATTGTTTGACTCTTTCCGAAAATATATTATCCCCCATCTCAGAATACTGAATCGCCATGCTTGAAAGCCAAATGTCGGCATAATTTTTTACCCCTTTAAGGTAAACATCATAAAGTTGCTTATTTGTTTTATTGAATAAATTCTCACTTAATAACCAACTGGCAAATTTCTTAATTTTTTGCAGATATAAATTATGATCTTTGCAAATCTGACTGCTGAAATTCTGATCCGACCAAAGCCGTTCGTTATAATATTTTTCAGCGGAAATAAAATGCTTAAGATTTGGCGCCCAATAAGTATAATCCTTTTCAAAAAATAAAATGCTGTCAACTTTTATCCTACCCTTTGTCTGATTTAGCATATCTTTCTGAAAAGTTTGATTAATCAGAATTGACCACGGAAATAACGGGACATTATAATCTTCAACCACTACTTTAAATTCCTTATTTTTCATATGGCGAAATTCGGCAAGATATTTGAATAAAATAATTTTTTTACGGTTTTTCTTTTAAAATTTCAATTGCCTTATCCAGCTGCGGATCCAAATCTTTCTCAAAATCTTCCTTGGTTCGCTCAATCTCAACATCCGGCTTAATTCCTTCCTTATTGATATTTCGGCCAAGCGGAGTTAGCCATTCGGCAATCGTAAGCTTGACTGATGAACCGTCTTTGAATTTCTTTAAATCCTGAACCGAACCCTTGCCAAAAGTTTTTTCGCCGACAAGCGTTGCCACTTTATAGTCCTGCAAAGCGCCGGCTACGATTTCCGAACCGGAAGCACTGCCGCCATTAACCAAGACGACTGTGGAAATTCCCTCAAATCTGGGCTGCCTTTCTGCTTTGTGGGTAATTATATTCCCGCCGCGAAGCCTTTCAGACACTACCGGCTTGCTATCCACCCATTCGCCGGCAATTTCAATGGCTGTTGTCAAAAATCCGCCGGGGTTATTCCTTAAATCCAAAATTATGCCTTTGGGGCTTTGCTCTAGAATTTTTTGAACAGTTTCATTCCAGTCAGACAATGTATTTTCGTTGAAATATCGAAGCTCGACATAAGCAATGTTGCCATCTTTCATTTCAAAACCATCCTCTCCCTCGTTTTTGCCATTTGAATCTTTTTTTGAAAAAACAACGCTGTCAATTTCAATTCTATCACGGCTAATTTTAACTTCTCTGGGCTCATTTTGGCCTTCACTAAGAATAGTCAATATAACCTCGGTTCCTTTTTCACCTCTTATTTTACTTACGGCAAAATCAATGGCAATTCCCGTTGTGTCATAGCCGTCAATCGCCAAAATTTTATCCCCTGACACTAGGCCGGATTTTTCCGCAGGCGTTCCCGGCAGCGGAGCCACAACGGTCAGACGGTCGTCTTTAATTCCAATTTCAGCGCCGATTCCCTCAAAACTCCCTGAAATTTCTTCTTCAAATTTTTGAGAAATTTCCGGATCCAAATAAACAGAATAAGGATCACCCAATGACGCAACGATTCCCGCCAATGCACCATAGAAAAGCTTGGTTTCGGGAATATCTGATTTTACATAATTATTTTTTACATGATTCCAAACCGCCCAAAATTGCTTAAAATCTACATCTTCACTTAAAAAATCCGAATTATCTTGGTCGATATTCTTAACTTCGCCGCTTTTGAATTCATCGGCTTTTAATTCTGAGACGAGCAACAGCTCGGCGGTTAAAAAACCGGAAATAAAAATTAAAGCCGAAATGGTTAATCCCAAAAAAGCAAATATCAGTTTAAAAGAGATTTTTGTTTTTGGGTTGTTTTGATTTTTTTGTATTTCCATTCTATTTAGCTTTTAGCTGTTAGCTTTTAGCTGTTAGAATAAACTTTCTAAAAACTAAAAGCTATAAGCTAATGTCTTTACTTAATCAATTTTCTCAATTTTTGCTCCGATTTTTTTTAAGCGGCCGCATAAATCTTCATAACCGCGCTCAATTGAATAAACGTTTCTTAGCATCGATTTTCCCTTTGCGGCAAGCATGGCAACCAAAATTATAGTTGATGGCCGAAGCGCCGGCGGACAAATAATTTCATTGCCCTTTAAAGCGGTCGGCCCGGCAATAAATGCCCGATGAGGATCAGCCAGCGTCACTTTTGCTCCAAGCTTATTTAATTCGGTAAAATAAATCGCTCTTTCTTCAAAAACCCAGTCAAAAATAAAAGTTGTTCCTAAAGCTTGAGTTGCAATCGGTACAAAAAACGGCAGATTGTCAATATTTAATCCAGGATATGGCCTGGATTCAATTTTTTCCTCTAACGCAAAAAGCTTGCTTTTAAAAGTTTTAACGTCAGCTAAATTGCCTTTGCCGTTTTTTGCCCTAAAGCGGCGGAGTATTTTATACTTAAATCCCATTTTCTCAAGCTTTAAAAGTTCAAGTTCCAAAAAATCAATCGGACAGCGTCTTATTATGAGGCTTGAATTGGTGGTTGCGGCAATAGACAGAAAAAGCATCGATTCAATCGGGTCTTCGGTAAGATAATAGCTGACATTTTTATTAATATTTTTTTTGCCCTCAATTTCAATCGTCGTCGTGCCGATTCCCTTAAATTTCACGCCAAGCTTCTGTAAAAAATAGCATAGATCCTGAACCTGATAATTGGCAGAAGCAAATTTTATTACGGTTTTTCCCGGGATCAAGGCAGCAGCCAAAATTGCATTTTCAGTGACAGTATCGCCGGATTCATATAAAATTAAATTTTTTGCCGGCTTTAGCTTTCTATATCTTACCTGATAAAATTTCCGCAAAGTTTTTATCTTTATGCCAAAACTTTCCAAAGCATACAAATGAGGCTTCACTGTGCGTTTGCCCAGCCTGCAACCGCCCGGCTGAGGAACCAAAAAAGATTTCTGACGATGGATCATTATGCCAAGCAAAAACAATACGCTCCTTGTCTTTATTGCTGATTCATAATTAATTTTTTCCAAATTGATTTTTTTTGGCGGCACAATCGCAACGTTGTTTTTACCAAGCCACTTGACATCAACCTCAATACTTTGCAATACTTCTATAATCCGATTTACTTCTTCTATTTTTGGAACATTTTTTAGAATTGTTTTACCTTTATTTAAAAGAGCCGCATTTAATAAGACAACAGCGGCATTTTTTGAAGTATTTGTGATTATTTCACCGTTTAATTTATTATTTCCTTCAATTAGATAATTACTCATAAATTAGTAAAAAAATTATATTTCTGCTAAAATTTAATTGGATTTAACTTTCTAATTTTACCATTTAAAATTAATTTTTACAAGACATGAAACTGCACTTGCGACGCCTCGTATATTCCATATTTATTGGCGCTTTTTTAATTATTACGCCTATACTTATAACATATGCTTCCGGCTATCGTTATAATTTTAAAAAGAACAAAATTGAAAAAACCGGAATTTTATATGTTGATTCAAACCCAAAGCAATCATTAATATATATCGATGGAAAATATGAAAATAAAACGCCGGCTAAATTCAGCTACATGCTGCCGGATATCTATAAAATAAAGGTGGAAAAAGAAGGCTACTACCCATGGGAAAAAGAAATTGAAATAAAAAGCAATCTTACAACTTTCAGTAAAAATATTATACTATTTAAAAAATCTCTGCCAATCAACATAATAAATGGCGAAATTAATATTTTGGACGTATCTTTGGATAAAACAAAAATAATTTACTCTTTGATTTTTGAAAATGGCGAAGAATTAAGATTGCTTAATTTGAGAAATGAATCAGATTTTAAAATAGAAAAATTCAATCTAGGATCATACAGCAATATTGATTTCGTTCAATGGTCGCCAAACGGAAACAAAGCAATAATAAAAAAACAAATCGGCGATTTTAACAAATATCTAATTATTGATATAGAAACTCTGAAAATAAAGGAATTATTTGACATTACCAGGCTTAATTTCAGCGAACTTAAATGGGACATCAAAAATGAAAATTACCTATATGGCTTAAGAAATTCCGTCTTATACCAAATAGACATAGCCACCAATTCGGTAAAACCAATTATATCGGATAAAATTCAAGATTTTCAGATAAATGACGGAAAAATATTTTATCTCAGCACTACCGAAGGCAAATCATTCATTAACAAAATTGAAATCGGTTTATTGATGGATGGTAAAGTTAAAAAAATAAAACTGCCGTCAACGCAATATCGTCTCTATCCTAAAAGTCATGATTATTTGATTTTGATTGACAAAAATAATAATGATTTTTTTATATTAAATTCCAACGTTTTTAACGAAGACGACATAAGCAAAAGCATAATTTTACAGGACAAGGCAAAAGAGGTTATATGGTCCGATAATGCAAAAAAAATTCTATATTATAGTGATTTTGAAATCTCGACTTTCAATTTTGAAAATGGCCAAAAAGACTTAGTGACAAGATACAGTGAAGTGATAAGCCAGGCAATTTGGCATCCGGAAAACAAATACATTATCTATAAGGCGGAAAATAAAATAAAAGTAATCGAGGCCGATGAACAAAAATACAAAAACGACATTCAGCTGGCAGAACTGCAAAAAATTTCCCAAATAATTCTTGACGATCAAGGAAATAACATTTATTTTAATGGACGAGCCGGAACGCAGCAGGGCATATACAAGCTGGAAATCCAGTAACTTTAATTAAAATTGCCAAATTAAAAATCACCTTGCAAAACTTGCGGGGTGATTTTATTGGCGACGTAAGGCGAGCCATCAAATGGTCAAATACCCCGTCCCTACTTTGCTGATGTTAAATCGGCATCCAGATATTTACATCGGGAAACGTCGGGACTGCGGAAGAAGCGGGCGGAATTTGCCTCGATTTTTCCTCCGCCTTTGGCGGAATGAAAAAACGAGGATCCCGTCTTATATATCTTAATTAAGGTGCGGGACTCCGCGGTCAATACTCTTTATTTAAATACTTATTTTTTATCCTTATTTCACTTTTTTGGCCACTAAATTCGCTGCTTCAAGCAAACTGTCAAATGACTCCCCCCCGTCTCCCCACCAGCCTTTGAGAATTTCGAAAGTCATTTCATTTTTGCCAACATAAAAATTATTCACATCCGTAATTTCCAGCTCGCCCCGGCCGGACGGTTTTAGGGTCTTTATAATATCCCAGACTTGATTGTCGTACATATAAACGCCAATAACCGCCAAATTACTTTTTGGTTCTTTTGGCTTTTCTTCTATACTTTTTATCCTTTTTCCGTCAACTTCCGCCACGCCAAAAGATTTTGGATTATTTACTTCTTTCAAAAAAATCTTTGCTCCGCTTTCCTGTTTTTCAAAGTCAGAAGCGGCAGAAACTATATCATCTTCCAAAATATTATCGCCAAGCATTACCACAATTTTTTCATGGTCGGAAAAATCCTCGCAAAGCGACAAAGCCTGAGCGATTCCGCCGGCTTCTTCCTGAATAGCATAAGAAAATTTGGCACCGAACTCTTTGCCGGATTTAAGCAACTCCAAAAACTGGCCGGCATGGCCTTTACCGGATACTATCATAATATCCTTAACTCCGGCAGAAACTAACGTTTTTATCGGATAATAAATCATCGGCTTGTTGTAAACCGGCAATAAATGCTTATTTGCGACTTTTGTCAGCGGATCCAAGCGTGAACCAGTTCCGCCGGCTAGTATGATTCCTTTCATATTTTAGCTGATAGCTTATAGCTTTTAGCTTATAGGTAAATTATCCGAAGCTTTAGCTAAAGCTTATTTAATGCTTAAGTAGCTGTTTTTAAATTACCTTTTTTAATATTTTTTGTCAAAACCTTTACCAAGAATTTTTGTATCTTAATTATCAATCACAATCTCAAAATATTCCGTACATCTAACACCCTTGAGGGAAGTTTAATAGGAAATGCTGTTCACAATTTTTGGCATACATATTCTAGAATTATCAAAAAATGCCTAATACTTCCCATTTGTCTTTATACTTTTCTCCCAATTCACAATCTTGCTTATAAAAATCACTACCCCTCCTGTCTGGCTTAAAATTTCTTATACTATTATCATTATGCAACTTGCCATCTCTACCCTTAGAATTTAGCCATCGCTGATGCTTGCTACTTACAAACTCGGCAAATTCATTATGCGGTATTATATAATAGTCATTTAGTTCATTATCATCTCTAAGGTTTACAAAAATGTAAAAATGATTTTTAATATCTGATTTCTTTTCAACCTTGCTGTTTAATAACCAACCTTGCTTATTATTTTTTGACCTTGTTTTAACTTGTATATTAGCAAAAGTCCCTTTCTTAAGGTTTGTCGCCAATATATCAATGGTTGGTGTATTCTTTAAGGTTAAAGTAGCTATTCCCCCTCGCTTTGCAATCTCTGCCGCAGCAAAAAATTCGCCAGCCGACCCAGTAATATTGTAATCTATTTTACTCATAATTAATATGTTTATTTTTTATTACTTAATTTTATAACCACTAAAACAAAAAACAAAACCAATAGTCTTTTTGAAATATTTTTTTCCATTTTTTTTAGCTGCTTAAATAGTCGGCTAAAGCGGTTTGCCAGTCTCTTAGTTTAACGAATTTTGTATTTACTAAAGCTCCGAATTTCGGCCTTTTGGCCGGCCTAGGAAAATCTTTTGTGGCGCAGGGCCTTATCTCCGTATTTAAAGCTTTAATACTAATGGCTCTTTTGGCAAAATCATACCAGCTTACGCCGAAATCTTCGGTTTCATTGGAAAGATGATAAATTCCGCAGGGCATTGATTTCTCAATTAAATTTTTTACCGCTTCAGCCAAATCTTTGCTGTAAGTCGGATGGCCAATCTGATCATTTACCACTGATAAAAATTTTTCAGTTTTTGCCTTATTTAATATCGTATCAACAAAATTTTTTCCATTTTTACCATAAAGCCACGAGGATCTAATCAAATAATACATCTCGCCCTTTTCTTGGAGCAAATTTTCTCCTAATAATTTTGACTCACCATATACATTTATCGGATTTGGCTTATCAGATTCGATATAGCCTTGTTTTTTTTCTCCATCAAAAACATAATCAGTACTAAAATGAATGAAAATCGCGCCAAGCGCTTTTGCTGCTTCAGCCAGATAACCAATGGCTTCACCGTTTATTTTCATTGCCAAATCAACATTACTTTCAGCGCCGTCAACATCGGTATATGCGGCCGAATTAATAATCAAAGTGGGTTTAAGGTCTGACAGTTTTTTAAAAACATCTTCTTTTTTTGTAATATCCAGTTCAGCCTTATCCCAAAGAATCGGATTATTTTCAAAAAAAACCTCGGCCAGTTCATGGCCAAGCATTCCATTAGCGCCTAAAATTAAAACTTTTTGATCCATAAATATAAATTATAAATACCAAACAACAAATAAGTCTCAAATTCCAAATTACAAATAACAAACGGCTAAACCTAATAGTTTGGAATTTGAAATTTGGTACTTGATGCTTTATCTCCAACTTTTTGCCAAAAGCTCTGCAATATACTTTTTAAACTTAAGCTGTTGGTGAATCGGATTGCCCAGTTCCAGACAAATATAATCTGAAAAATAATTTGGCGCAATTGTTTTTAAATAATCCAAATCGGAAAGCTTGGATACCTTATGCCAACTTTTACCATTAGACAAAACCGCGCTTAAATGATTGCATCCGACTTTATATTTTTTTACCGCCAAAACAGCAGTATTATATTTATCTATTGATTTATTGCGGTGATGCACTAAATGAGATAAATCAATGCAGACTCCTCCGACTTTTTTAAAAACATTCAAATTTTTTATTGTTGATGTATAGCCATTATTTTCTATATACATTTGCTTTCGATATTTTGATTTACTGAAAGATTTCAAAAAATACTGATAATGCGTAGTAAAGGCTTTAGTGTGATAATTAGAAACCAAAAAATCCAATTCTTCTTCTCTCATGTCGTGACGAATATGGACATGCGGAATATTATTAATTTTAGTTTTTTCCAATGCGGCATAAATTTTTTTTCTTTCAGAATAATTAACGCAAGTTAAAAATAAAGAAATTTCAGTCAACTTGAAATTAGAAACTTCTTTAAGCATTTTCATCCAATCGCTGCCGTAAGTTACGACAGATGGATAAATTTTTTTAAAAATATCTATTTCCTTCATTTACCGTATTGCCTTTCGTAATAATTCTTATAATCTCCGGATTTTACTTTTTTCCACCATTCGGTATTTTTCTTGTACCAATCAATTGTTTTTTCAAGGTAAGTATCAAAATCATGCTTTGGTTCAAAGCCCAGTTCCTTATTGGCTTTGGTCCAATCAATTGAATAACGCCGGTCATGCCCCGGGCGGTCTTTAATATGCTCAATCATTGAATCATCAAAATTTAAAATTTCCAGAATTTTTTTAACTACTTGTAAATTGTTAACATCATCAGTTGTCCCGCCGATGCAGTAAGTCTGTCCAATTTTTCCTTTTTCTACAATTAAATCAATGGCCCGACAATGATCATCGACATGAAGCCAATCGCGGACATAAAGGCCGTCGCCGTATACAGGAACCTTTTTTCCCTCAAGCAAATTTGTGACTGCCAAAGGAATAAATTTCTCCGGAAAGTGGAATGGGCCGTAGTTATTTGAACAATTGCTTATTGTAATTTCCAATTTATGAGTGTAAAAATATGATCTAACCAAATTGTCCGCCGCCGCCTTGGAAGCTGAATAAGGATTTTGCGGATTATAAGGAGTCAATTCGTTGAATTTTTCCTTTGGCCCAAGTTCTAATGAACCAAAAACTTCATCGGTTGAAACATGATGCATTCGCTTATTGTATTTTTTTGCCGCTTCAAGTAAATTATGTGTGCCTAAAACATTTGTCCTGATAAATTCTGCGGCATCCAATATTGAACGGTCAACATGGCTTTCGGCGGCAAAATGAACAATTAAATCGCAATCTTTGACCAATTGATCGACAATTTGCGGATCGCAAACATCGCCTAATACAAATTTATAATTAGGATTGCTTTCTACTTCTTTTAAATTTTCCAGATTGCCGGCATACGTTAATTTATCCAAATTGACGATCTCATCTTTTGGATGAGTTTTAAGCCAATAATGGATGAAGTTGGAGCCGATAAACCCCGCACCGCCGGTGACTAATAGTTTCATAAATTTTGTAAAAAATAATTTAAATAGGCAAAGGCAACAATAGTTGGCGAATCTAAAATTTCGCCTTTTTTAATCATTTCTTCAATTTCTTTAATTGACTTTTTTTCCGCTATCATATCAGCTTCACTATTTTCTAGTTTTTTGATGCCAGCAGAAAGTTGGCGACAGACGAATATGAAAAATCCTTGATTTGTTAAAGAATTGGCTAAATAGCTATAACCAATTTTATCCCATTTTTCAGCGATTAATCCGGTCTCTTCTTCAAGTTCGCGTTTTGCAGCTTGTAAATAATCTTCGCCTTCTTCAATATTGCCCATTGAAAACTCCCATGAAAAATTTTTAATTGGATATCTATATTGCTTGACTAAATAAGTGGCTGAATCATTATCTAAAAGAGGAATAATGCAGACAAAATCTTTTTGATTAATATATTGATAATCAGTCTTTTGGCCAGATGGATTAATCACCTTATCTTTACGGATATTCCAAAAATTCTTGTTACTGTAGACGACTTTTGAATCTAATTTTTGCCAAGGTTCTTTCATAAATTATTCTTGATTTTTTCTGCCACCTCATCTATTTCACCTTCTTTATATGGCTTGCCACTCCAAAGTTTATGGCAATCATTTTCAAACCGCGGCATAATATGAAAATGTAAATGGTTTACTGCCTGGCCAGCAACTGCTCCATTATTTACACCTAAATTAAAACCTTTAGCTTCTACACCTTTAAGAACTGCCGGCACAACTTTATTCACCACCTTAATAATTGATATTAAATCATCTTCGGTTACCTCTAATAAATCCTGCGAATGAACCTTGGGGATTATTAAAGTGTGCCCGGGATTAATCGGATTAATGTCCAAAAAAGCCAAAACTTTTTCATCTTCATAAATTTTAGTGCTTGAAATTTCACCTTTAATAATTTTACAAAATATACAGTCGGACATAAATATTCTTTTTAATCATTGATTTTAAAAGGTGAATTCTCATCATTTTCCCATCTAACCTCATCAACCTCATCTTTTTTCCCTTTGCCTTTATATAAAGCATCCGGTAAATTAACAATCAGGCCAGGCTCCTTGGAAATGCATTTATATCCATGTACTACTCCCGGTGGAACAATAACTGAACAAGGACTGTTGCCATCAATCTCAAAAACCTCAAGAATGCGGTAATTTTTGGCTCCCTGCCTATTGTCCCAAAAATAAATCTTGAATTTCCCGGAAATAAAAACAAAAAAATCAGACTGTTTTAAGTGTTCATGCGGCCCGCGGACTACTCCATTTAAAGTCATGGAAATATAACCCATTGCTGCCTGATATTCAGTTTCATCATTTCTAAAAAATTCAGCCAGCCAGCCCCTTTGATCGTCAAATTTGTCTAATTTATTTATAATTACTCCGTCAATCATATTAATCTTTGGTAAATAATATTATAGTACAAATAATGCTGAAAATCAATAGCCATATCGGATTGAACCAATTTGTTACAAAACCTGGAAAAATATAGTCAGCTATGAATAATAACAAAAAAGAAATGAATGAAACCTGAAAAAATATTTCAACAACTCCATAAAAAAATTTTTCTTCTTTAAAAAATATTCTCATTGGCTTAAAACTATTTTAAGTGAATAAATTTTTAATTCCTTAGCATCTTGTCCTTCCGAAGGTTTAAGTGAAATCAAAAATCTCCTAATATTTTTTTTCTGGTAGATCTTATTCAGATCAAAGCTGAAAACTGCGATTCTTTGGCCATTTTCTAAATCATTGACAGTAATCGGTTTTTTAATATCATACTGCCAGCCCAAATCAGCCTGCCCTCCGATCCCTTCAAGAATTAATCCATTTTCTTCAAAGGTCAAGGTAATAGTGGCTTTTTTAAACCAGGGCATGGATCTAATGTCAAAATAAACCGGACTTTCCAAAATTGACTGAAAGCCGTCTTTTAAAACAGCTCTCGGCTCCGGTCCAAGCTTCGTAATCGTGGGCAAGTCTTTTCCCAGTTTCATTTCAAAATTAATCTGCCCGGATTTGGGAAAATTCTTATTAGCCAAAAAAATCAGCAAAAAAATCGCAAATATTATCAAAAGCAACTTAAAAAATTTTAATATTGTAGCTTTCATTTGATTTTATACAAAACATCCTGTCCGATATTTTTAACTAATTCTAAATTAATTCCATTATCTAAAGAAAGATTTTTTTCAAATCCTAAAGAATAATAATAAACCGGCACAATGCTGTTTAATTCAGGCAAAAAACCGATGAGCTGCTTATTTTCGGCAAGCCTTTCAAAAGTATGAATTACCTTTCTCTCCGGAAAGAAAACTTTGTCTTTTCTAACTGTGATAATTACTGAATCAGGCTCTGTTAAATAGAAAACTTCAGCTGCAATTTTTTTGTATTCCGCAATTCTTTGGCGAACGGGAATAATACTGTCTTCATTTTTATACAATGCCAAAATTGCCGAATTGAAAAAAATGAAAGTTAAAAAAATTACTAAGGCTGAATTCCTTACTGCTTTTGTTCTAAAAAGGCTTGAAATCCAGGCAAGGCTTGCGGCAATAAAAGGAATCGAAATTATATAGATTGGAAGCCAATAGCGAAAATATGAAAGTCCTAAAACATTTAACTTCATTGTAAGTTCATCTGTAAATTTCCAACTGCCATAAAAATTTCCCAGCCAAAAAAATAAAAATAAACTAAAAAGAATATAACCAAAGATTAAGCCACTGTTCTTTCTTAACTTAAGCAATACAATAAATAAGCCCAAAACCGCAAAAATTGAAAGCCACCAAAGCTCCCTAAAAAAATAAAGCCATAAATTATCAGTTGCAATCTTCGGATGAATTCCAAATGGCGCAATAAATGACTTTAGATAAACACTTATCTGATCAAAATTTGACTGTTCAATATAAAGCTTGTCATATCCAGAAACTAAAATATCACCAAATAAAGCTCTCTGCTGATAAACAGAAGGCGATATTGCCAAAAATAAAATTCCAATAAATATAACTGATTTTTTCCAATTTAGCCTTCGAAATAAATGAATAAAAAGAAGAAAATACAATGTAGTTATCCAGAAAATCTCTACCGGCCTAATTGATGCTGCTATACCCAAAGCCAGAGCTGAAAAAATAATTTGAAAATAAGAAGTCTGATATTTCCTAAAAATTAAAAGCCAAACACTTATGATAATTAATGAAACAAAACAGACGTTCGGAAGCATCGAAGTGACGGAATAATAAAGCCAGACGGGATGAAAAAGCATTAAAACCAAGGAAAGAAAAGCGATTTTTTGGTCAAAAATGCGCCTGATGATTCCATAAAAACAAAAAGATGCCAATATTGCCAATATTGGAGTGACATATATAATCATTGCCGAACCGATTACTTTTGCCAACAGCCCGTAAAATATAATCAACCCGAAAAAACTGCCCGGCACCACCGACCCGTCACTTCTGACATTAAAGCTTCTCGGATGAATTTGATTTTCAGCAACCGTGTTTAATGGCTCGGAAAAATAAAGCTGATCAGTTTGTGCATAATTTTTAACCCAAAAATAATTTGAAACCTCATCCGGCCAATCAAAACGATGGCTGATATTTTGTCCAGTACTAATTGGCGTAACTAACCAAAAATAAACACCTAAAAATATCAGGGCAATGGCCGCTAAGGCAAAATTTTGCTTTTTTAGCATCACTGATGATCTGGAAATTAATAATTAAGAGTTAGAATATTCAGGAATGAATTCAGGGCTACATAGTTAATTCCTAATTTCATTATAGCAAAAAATGGCACTTTTGTGCTAAAATATATAGAGATTGAAAATATGGTGGAAAAAATCGGCAAATTAAAGTATGTTACTGCGACAATAACCATTTGTCTTTCTTTGACACTAAATTTTTTATATTGGCATAATCTTGTTTTGGGTATTTTCTTTACTTTCGCTTACTTGCTTTTTTTTGGCTTTGTCTTTGGGTCAGTTTTTCTATACAAACGCGGCTGGCAAATGATTTTCGGGCCGTTTTTTTTGTTATGCCTTATCTCAATTATCGGCGCCATTTTAATTTATTTCTACAAGCTTAACGGCTATACTTTGCTTATTTTGCTTTACTTTATCCCGATTCTTATGGCTGTTTCCTATTTTCACCTAAAGCCAGATGAAAAGCTATCGTTTAGAAAAATTATCAAAGGCTATATTGCAAAATTTGACGAGCGAAGAGAGCTTAAGATAAATTTCGTTTTAGTGATTATATATGCTGTTTGCGCCGTTTTCGGCTTTTATTTTCTATTTGCCGGTCAGACCGTTGAATCAATTCAGGAGCCTTGGCAGGTCGTAAGCTCAAAATTCTTCCTTATTTACTTTGTTTCTACCATTTTTTTGATAACATATTTGCTCAGGTCAAAAAGAACCAAGCTGCCGCTTTTACTTGTAATAATCCACTCCTTTTTAAGTACCGGAATTGCTTTAATTGTTTACAAAATAGGCTTTGGATTTGACCCGTTTATTCATCAGGCAACCGAAAAAATAATCGGCGCAACCGGAACTATATTGCCGAAACCCCTTTATTATTTGGGTCAGTATTCAATTGTCATATTTCTGCATAAATTCAGCGGCATTAGCATTTCGCTGATCGATAAAGTCTTGGTGCCCGGACTTTTTTCAATCTATGCGCCACTTGTCACCTTTTATGTTTTCAGCAACTGGCTGCAGAAAAAATATTCATTAATAATGTCTTTGATGATACTTATAATTCCCTACTCCGGATTTATAATGACTACGCCTCAAAACTTGGCAAATTTGATTTTTATCATGACTATACTTCTTTCCCTTCTTTATTTTAAAAGTGAAATTAATTTTTATGCACTTTACCTTTTAGGTTTTGCCGCCCTGGCTGTTCATCCGCTGGCCGGTATTCCTCTTTTAATCACTATCGCGCTTTTGAACATTTTTAAGCTTTTTTATGACAGCTATAAAAGCTATATCGGCTTTTATTTTTTAGCCAGTGCTTCTTTTATAATTTTTTTGCCGTTGTCTTTTGTCGCCAATGGTTCACAATTAAATTTATATTTTCCCAAAATAAGCTTTGAAAACCTTAATATCTTAAACTGGGTTGACAAATTTGATCTGCCTTTAAATATAGTCTATTTAATAAGCTTTAACAAAATAATTTTGGCCTTATTGATAATAATTTTCGGATTTTACTACATTGCCAAAAATAAGCTTTTAAAGAATAATTCCGGATACTTGACGGCGGCCTTTGTTATATTTATTGATTTTCTGATTGTAAAATACTTCATAACATTTCCGGCATTGATAGATTACGACAAAAATTCATTTACCAGCCGGCTTTTAGTTTTAACTTTTTATATTCTTCTACCTTTTTTTCTTTTGGGCATATATGTTTTTATCAAAAAAATATGGGAGAGTGATGAAATACTTAAAAAAATATTTTTAATATTTATTCTAAGTGGCGGCTTGTCTATATCTTTATATCTTTCCTATCCCAGGCTTAACCAGTATGAGCCAGCCAAATTTTTCAGTCTTTCAGAATCAGACATAAAAGCGGTGACATTGATCGAACAGGTGGCATCGCCAAATCATATCGTCCTTGCCAACCAAATGATTGGCGCAGCGGCTATAAAAGAATTCGGATTTAAAAAATATTACAATAACCAATTCTATTACTCCATGCCGATGGGCCAGTCAAAAACTTTATATGAAGGCTATTTGGAAATGATTTACCAAGGAGCCAAAAGAGAAACCATGCAAAAAGCAATGAGGGAAGCGGGTGTTAATGAAAGCTATTTTGTGTTAAACAAATATTGGCGCAATTTCGAAAAAATAGCAGATCAAGCCTCTGCTTCGGCGGAAAAAGTATACACGATAGACAATGGCAATATTTTAATTTTTAAATATCAAAATTAAAGATTATTTTTCATCAGAATTTTAAAGACGTTAAAATTATAAAAAGGCCGACAAGGCCTCTTTATTTTTAGCAGATATTAATATTTTAAACCAATTTTAAAAGCTGATTAATATAATTTCCGATCGAATAATTTCTAACCGAAACAAAACAATTTTTTTTAAGCTCTTCTATTTTTTGCGGATTATTTAAAAAATATTCCAAAACTTCAACTAAATTATTTTTATTCCCCGGCGCAAAAGTAAAGCCGTTAAAGTCGTCTTTCACGATTTCGGAAACTCCGCCGATATCCGCGGCAATAACCGGAACATTAGCAACAAGGCTTTCATCGATTACTTTCGGCGAATTTTCATAGCAAAGGGACGGCACAACCGTAAAATCGGCCTGACGATAATATTCAGATAATTTTTCATGTTCAACCTTCCCAAGCCATACAAACCGATCATCTTCTAAAATTGCCTCTTTTAGCCTCTCTTCAACTCCGCCTGATCCGATAATCAGAAGGCGCCAATTTTGTGGCTTAATTTTTTTTAATGCATCAATTAAAAAAAGTATGCCTTTAAACCATTCGAGCTGGCCAACAAATAAGAGAGTTATTTTTCCCGTCTCTGATTTTTCCTCTTTTTTTTCAACTTTTTTAAAAATTATCGGATTAGGCATTACGATTTTTTTTGACTCATAAAAAAAACCGCGCGCCTGATAATAGCCCAGAAGCCAACGAGATGGTGAAATTACCGCATCGGGATTGCCAAAAAGCCTTTTGACCGTTTTTTCGTAAAGCTTGTCTAAAATCAAAAAAGGCTTCTCCTGGCCGAATATAATCAAACCGGAAGGTCGAGAAAGCTGAACATCATGAACAGTATGGAAATGCCTGATTTTAGTCTTACGGATTGCCATTGGCACCAAATAACCGATTCCTTTAAGGTTATGAGTCATAACCGCTTGAGGTTTTTCGCTTTCTAATATTTTTTTTACCTTTCTATAACTGGAAAAATTAAAAACATCAAGCGGGTGCCAGATAAACCTCAGCCATAAAGGGCTTTTATTAATATCCAAAAACGAAAAAACGTTGAATGGAGCAATGCGATGGATTGTCAGATGACCGTCGCGCTGGATGCCGTTTTTTCTGCCGACAGTGATTAATACTACTTCATGACCCAGCCGCAAAAGACCATGAATAATATTTTCAACAACAACTTCGGCGCCGCCGCGCGTATATGGCTGATATAGACTGTGAATTAAGCAAATTTTCATATCTTTAACCTTAGATTAACATAATTTAGCCAAAAAATCAATAAAAAAAGCCGGCTAAATCGTACGGCTTCATATATTATTTTTTTACAAATTTTTTTGCTTTGGTATATAACAATATTACTGTAATTGCCGCCCATGATGTAAAACCCAAAAGAGAAAAAATATTTTGGGGTATAACAAATACTGAAAATAATGTTGTCGCAAGGGCAAACCAAATTGTTAGCTGAATGAACAATTTTTTTTCTCCAAATTTTGTAAAAGCCAGAAAAAATAGCAAAACCACGGTTACAATAGCTGAAGCTTCATCAATAAGCGATACGATCATAAACATATACATTTATCTCCTTTTCTTTTTACAACAAGTTCTATTTGGAAAAAAAATGCACTATATTAGACTAAGTTTTATAATTAATTTTGTCAACCTCGCAATCAGTTCTTATTTGATTATTTTTTTATTTTAATCATCTGCAAGACAGCAAAAGCCAAAGATCCTATTCCGTCAATTCCAACATCAACAATACTTTGAGTCCTTCCGACGACCAGGCTTTGGTGCCATTCATCAAAAAAAGCATAAATCAAAGAGAATATAAAGGCCAATAAAATTGCCCGGCCTTTTTTGACACCCAGGCTTCTGTAAGCATTATAAAATAAATACGCCAAAACAAAAAATTCCGACATATGGGCGATTTTTCGCAAAATCAAATCCCAAAAAGGCTGAAAGTCGGATTTAAGGCTTGGCTGGCTGGAAAAAAAATAAATCACTAAAAACCAAAAAATTACCGCTGACCACCAAAAAGTTATCGACTTAATATTTTTCATAATCCTTTATAAAGCTCATCAAGCTTCTGGCCGATTATTTTCCAATCATATTTTAATTTTACCTTGTTTCGACCGGCCTTACCAAACTCAAAAGACTGGCTTGGATTGCTTAAAAAATAATTTATTTTTGACGCCAAATCATCGGAATTTTTCGGCTCGACTAAAAGTCCGTTCATTTTTTCAGTAATCACACTTCTTACACCGGGCAAATTTGATGCAACTACCGGCTTGCCGCAACTCATTGCTTCAACTAAAGCCAGGCCGAAAGCTTCTGATTTATCAATCGAAGGCAAGGCAAAAACATCAGCTAAATTATAATATCTGGGCAATTCTTCGTTTGAAACATATCCGGAAAAAATAGTCCTTGAATTAAGCCTGAACTGATCTACCAGTGAAGCATAATATTGCTTTAAATCCCCTTCTCCGACGATTACAAGTCGCCAAAGATATTGGGCATCTCTCAAACGGCTCATTGCTTCAATTAAATACTCAACTCCTTTAAAATAGTGGGCTTTATCCAATCCGCCGACAAACAAAACAATTTTTTCATCTGAGGCAATATTATGCTTTTCAAGCAAAGCGTTATCCTTCGGTTTTGGCAAATAATTATTGCTGTCAACGCCGTTTGGAATTTCAACAAATTTTTTCGGGTCTTTTTTCGCTATTTTCGCCAAAAAAGAATTTTCCCCGTAATCCATTGAGGTAAATATTACCCTGTCGCACATTTTTACTATTTTTGGCAGAATCAGCAATTTGTGCAATTTAAAAAATAATTTCATCACTCCTTCTCCGCAAACGTCCATATGATAATGCAAAATGATTTTTGCTCCCTGCTTTTTGAATTTCCTACTGTAAAACCAGGCAACTTCCGCACCGCCAAAAAACGGATAGTGGATATGGATAATGTCAAAATCTTCAAGCATCCAGCCAAGCGACGGCACAAAAGCGGCATTGCCCTTCTTAATTAAGGGCGGAATACGCTTAATATTAAGTTCTGAAAATTCCTCTTTTACCTGCTTATAAAATGGGGTGAAAATAGTAACATTATAGCCAAGCCTCACGAGCTCTTTCGCATTAAAAGCGGCGACATTGCCGATGCCACCTGCATATGGAGGAAAAGTTGGGGTAACAATTGCTATTTTCATCACGTTAGAGATAGGTAGCAGTTAATACTGCTCCTAAGCATTTAATAGTTATTTCGTATTTCATAATGTATTTTATTAATAATAAATTCCTATATAACCGCTATCTCTAACGGAATTCATATTATAATTTTAGCTTATTTTTCGCCATTTATCAATTATCCGTTCTCTTTCATGTCAAATGCGACATAGCAAATTCCTTCGGTGTTTTCATCCC
>CAZHUO010000006.1:0-52721 GCA_964535715.1 uncultured Gammaproteobacteria bacterium
TAACACGTGTTACCTTTAGAATACCAAAGTGTTACCTAATAGTGTTAACTCTACATAGTATTGTAATTTTTTTGTTGGCATGTTAAAATATTGATTCGTACCTTAAATATAAACAAAAATGTCAATTTTTAATCAGACGGAGAATTTTGATGATAAATAATCCTAAACCTATTGAAGTTTTAGCGGGTAACTATTATCTTTTAGTTGACGAAACCGGAAGACAGCTGTCTTTTGTCTTCAGCGATGTTGACAGTAAAGGTAATTTTTCATGTGTTCTTTTGGCTTTAATGAAAAATAGTTTTAAAGTCAAATTTTTATCTGAAGACAGGGTGCAAAATAATCGGCGTCGCAATGTTGATCAGGTTATTATGAAAATTGAATTTGATCAGGTCGAGAAAATAATTGAAGCCTTCCCTGGTTTAGTTGCTGATTTTTGTTTTTATGTAAAGCAAAAAAATAATAAATATGGGACTGCTTAAAACAGCCCTTTTTTCTTAATTAAATCAAGACCTTGTTTTTTGGTTTTAATTTTACCCTTTAGCTGGAATTCACGCAATAGGCTTAGAATTTCTCCGATTTTAGGGCTGGATTTGACTTTAAATTCTTTGATCAGGTCATTGCCGTTTACTAAAGGTTTTGGTAGGATTTTCTTATTTTTATTTTTTATAGCGAGCCTATTTATTTGTTTTTTTAAAATATTGTATTCGGTAAAATCCGGTTTGCCACTTGACGGAACAGTTGCCGAGATATCGGCAAAAATAAGCATCATTAATTCTTCCCCCGGAAAATTTTGGTTGAAAAAATATTTTTCAATGGTCGTATCTTTCAATGTTGAAGCTTTGCAGTGAGTCGGCAGCATATGCTTGCTTATAATTTTTTCAACCTTATTAATATCAATTCCCGCCGATGCAAGCCTGAGCCTTTCGGCGATTTCTCGGAATTTTTTGGCGGATATATTATCGTGATTATTAAACCTGATTCGATCGGCATGCACAATTGTGTAAGGTTTGCCCAAGTCGTGAAAGAGCAAACCCCAAATAATTTCTGAATTTATATTTTTATTTTTGAATTCAGCTTTGAATTTTTTTGAGTTCAAAGTTTTTATGCTTAAAATCGTATGTTGCCAACAGTCGCCTTCGGAATGGAAATTTTTCGGCTGGGGGCAGTTTTTTAGTTTCAACAGCTCCGGTATTAATATTTTAATGGCATTGGCTTGGTCTAAAAGCTCGATTGCCCAGATTGGGTTTTCTTTTAAAGCTTTAACCAATTCTTTGGCAATCACTTCGTAAGGGACTATGAGTTCATTATTTATAGTTTTATTTAAATTTTTAATTTCTTTTTTTATTGACTGCCAAGTTTTAGGCTCAATTGTAAAATTAAGCTGGCAAGCAAACCGTATGGCTCGAAGCATTCTTGAGTAGTCTTCTTTAAATCTTACTTCCGGTTTACCGACAGCGCGAATGATTCCTTTTTTAAGATCGGTCATTCCACTAAAAGGATCTATTAGATAGTTTTTAGCTTTTTGCTGATAGTTTTTAGTTATATTGAAGGCCATTGCATTGATGGTAAAATCACGGCGGGATAAGTCGTCTTCGATATTCAGCTTGGCATTGCTGTTTATTTTGAAATCTTTGTAAACGCCGGAAAGATTAATAGAATGCTCAGTCCGCGGCAGGGCAATGTCAATTTCTTCGCCAATCCAGCCTTTGGGGCGGAATTTAAAAACGCCGAATTTTTTGCCAACTAGGCTTACTTTACCCTGGGCGGCTAAAAATTTTTCAAGCTCTTTTTTTGATACATTGCGGATGACAAAATCAAAATCTTTGGTTTCCCGGTTCAAGATTGCATCCCGGACTGCGCCGCCAACTAAAAAAACCTCAGCTTTAGGGAATCTTTTATTAAGCTGCTTAATAAAGGGTTTTTGGCTCCAATTTATTAGGTTTTTTTGCCATCCCACCTGTGCCCATCTTCCTTCGCTCTTTGAACTTCGGAGGATAAGTTGGGCTTCGGCGGGTAGGCTAGACTGTGATTTTTTCTTATTATTCATAGCTTTATTTTAGCATGAAATCATAGAGCATGGAACATGGAGCATAGAAAATAGAACATGAGCATTAAACATAAATAGTTTAGGACTTGTTTTGTTTTTCATGTTATTTATAGCGTTTCATGGCAGTGTTGACTAAACAAATCATTAGTGATAATTTGAAAAAATAAAGAAGCATTATCTGTTTTTTTGGAGAAACCGTGTGAACATTAAAATGAGGAGGAAAAAAGTATGCAAGATGGTCAGCGTTGGTGTGCTTTAGCTACTTGTGGATCAATTCCCAAGATGAAAGACGTTTTTGCTATTTGGCTTGAATTAACCGGTCTTGAATGGTATCCTGAACCGCACAAAGTGGAAAAAAATGCTCTTTGGAAAGAGGCCAGGGAAAAAGTTGATGAAATCATCAAAGCTCAGGCGGAAACGCTGGGTGTCTGCCATTGTGCCGCTCAAAGTCAGGTTAGCGAACCATTGTGCCCTGCTTCCCAGCAGCTATTTGTTATTTTTAAGAGTTGGCTGGAAGCTTCCGGTCAGCTTAATTGTTCTTTTGATAGTCAAGGCCATTTGTATTGTCCTGGATGCGGCATGATTTTAAGCAGCAGTGTGTGTCCGACGTGCGGGCCAATTGTTGATATTAAGAATATTAATAATTGTCCAAATTGTGGCGTGTCTATTAGTGGTGATGAATGTAAATCTTGTGGTCCAGTATGTCTTTACCTGGACTAATTTTTGTTGGTTTTATTCCGCGGGTTTCTAAAAGAGCCCGCTTTTTTTGTTACAAATACCACGAATCTACGAATTTTTTTATACAAATAAGTATTTGTAGATTTATATCATTCGGATGAATTTGTAGATTTGAATTGAATTTATTTGATAATTAAACAGGTTGACAAAATGCTAAATTTCGGCTAATATTCTTAATTACTGGCAGAAAAATGGTTCTGTCATCATGTAACTTAACAAATGATGACCGCAAGGTCAAAAACCAAGGAGAGAGATCCATGGCCCAAGAATCATCATGAAAAAGAATACAATTTTGTGTATTGACTGGGACAAACTTTTTCTGGAGGAACTTGAATTTTATCTTTTAAGAAAAGGTTTCCGTGTTATTACCAGTAGTCAATACTGCATGATTGAGGATTTAATCAGATTAGACGAGGTTGACCTGGTATTGTTGGAAATTTCGGCTCCGGTTCCGGAAAGCATGCGGGATATTTGTGAAGAAACAAATTACGGCCGTTTTACCGGCTTGGTAATTTTGAAAGAAATTTTACAAAGGAAGCCAGATCTGAAATTGCCTCCAATTGCTGCTGGAATTTCAAAGGTCTTATATAAACCGACAGAACCGTCAAAACTGGTTAGAGTTATAAAAATGGTTATAAAAAAAGGAGAAACTAATGACAGAGAAACCTAGAATATTGGTCTTGGATTCAGGCAGTGCTACCGGCGGTGGCTTGGGCTTTCGCCGGCTGGTTGAAGAATCTCTCAAGTCCGGTGGAGACCTGCAAGCCAAAATCGTCGGTGTTGCTTCAAACCACAAAAATGGCGGAGTCAGAAAAATCGCCGATGATCATAATGTTCCTTTTGTGTTTTTGAAGCCGCCTTTTACTGGGGAAAAGTATCAAGCTTTGGTCGGAGAATTCCATGCCGGCTGGGTGGCTTGCTCGGGATGGCTAAAGCTTATTTGCGGTTTGGATCCGGCCAAAACTTTCAATATCCACCCGGGTCCACTGCCGAAATTCGGCGGCCAAGGAATGTATGGCCATCATGTCCATGAAGCAGTAATGCATTCATATTCGCTTGGAGCAAGAAAGCATTCATCTGTATGCATGCATTTTGTGAATGAGAATTATGACCATGGCCCAGTATTTTTTGATCTTAAAGTGCCAATTGAGGATCGTGACACACCTGATAATTTGGGTGCGCGAGTCAACCAGCAGGAGCATATTTGGCAGCCTTTCATTACCAATTTGGTTGTTCACGGCCAGATTCGCCTGGTATCTAAATTTTCAATCGTTGTTCCAAATTGGTATAAGCAACAAAGTTACTGTCCGCATAGATGGCGAATCTAGCGGCAGAGTATTTATTACCGCGGAGTCTTTTAATTAGAGGCCTGCGGTCTTTTTTTACTCCTACGAATACGATTTTACGAATATACGTATGATTTAAGCTATTTGTATATTCGTACAAATTTGTATTTGTAGTAAACTAATCAAAAAACATCTCGAAGCAAAGAGATATTTTTCGTGGGTAATAACAAACTTGCAAAAAATAGGAAATGTTGTATAATAAGAAAGTTTAAAAGACATCATTATCTGCCTATGTAGCTCAGTTTGTGCCAAAGGCGCATCCGCTTTTGGCGGAGGTACCCCGCACCAATTCCGCGATTGAGTTTGATTATAGATAAAGATTATTTAGCGCGGATACGCCTACAGCTTTCATTGTTAAAAATTTAGGTTATTTATAGAATTGGTGCTGGGCAGGGAGCGCCTTTAAATCAATAAATAATATTCGAACTTAGGTGCGCGCGTGTAGCTCAGTGGTTAGAGCGCCGCCCTTATAAGGCGGATGTCGATGGTTCAACTCCATCCACGCGCACCTAAATTCGGATTTAAGGTGGATGCCTGCCCCACACCAATTTAATTTTAAACATGACTACTTAAAAATCAAAGTCATAAGGCGATTTCGCGCCATATCAAAAATAATATTATCAATACTTTTTCGCGAAATTGGTGTGGCGTTCCTGGTTTCCGCCATAGGCGGACTCCGACTTCACGTCGGGGCAAGTCCAGGCATGGGCACCAGTTTAACAGTTAACATTTAACAGTTGACAGTTAACAAATTATAATCTATTTTATAACAATTGACAGTTAAATATCATTTCGGGTGTATAGCTCAGTTGGTTAGAGCGTTACGTTGACATCGTAAAGGTCCGTGGTTCGAGTCCACGTACACCCACCATTTTGCCAATTAATATTATTCATAAAATATATAAATATGGAAAATGAACCGCAATTAACACCCGAAGAAATGCTAAATATTGAAAGAGAAATGTTTATGGATAGTTTTGCACGAAAAGTTGATCAAAGTGATGAAGAATATCAGGCTCAAATGAAACAAGCCTGGGGTTGAAAACTAGAAAGCAAGGGATTGTCAAAGGAACAGATTCAGAAAGAAATAGATCAGTATGATTCTAATAGACAAAAAATGTTAAATGAAAGAAAAGGAATATAAAAGCATAATAAAAACATCTCTTTAAAAAGAGATGTTTTTATTATAAAAATTTCCCAAACGATTTTGTTTTGGGCGGGGATTAAAGAGTACTATAAATCCTGACATCTTTACAGTCAAGGAAAAAACATTACTGGAAGCTTAGTTTTGTTTTATACTCCAAAACTCCGCTAGGCCTGCTTTACCAATCGTTCCTTTATTTTTTCAATTACCTCTTTTTCCGCTTCCACCAAGGTTTTTTCAGCCAGGCAGAATTCAACCAAATTTTTTGATCCGACTGGATTAAAAGTCGAAGTTAAATACATCGCATTATGGTTTTTTAATGTATTAACCAAAACACAAATTTTGCCATTAAGCTGGTAGATCAAGGCGACTATTTCCACTCCAGGGATAAAGGAAATAAGCTCTTCAACGACATCGGCTAAATCTTTTTGGTCAGCGCCGGCTTCAATAAAATCATTATCAGTTAAAAGCGACCAGACCATTTTGTTGCCGTTTTCGCTTTTAAGCCTAGCCAAAACCCGACCCCATAAATTCAAAGTCGGCAATGTCCGGCTGCGGTATAGATTTTTTATTATTGTTTCTCGGTCAGCTTCCAAGGACATTAGCTGGCTTGCGATTTCCAAAGTGGCCGGAGTGACATTGGTAGTTTTGAAGCTTTTGGTTTTTGAAATCAATCCGGTTAAAAGGCAGGTGGCAATATTTTTATCAAGCAAGTCTTTATTAATTGTATTAATTAGCCTAAATAAAATTTCGGCCGTTGCTACCGAGTTCATATTGGTAAGATTTATTTGGCCGAAATGTTCGTTTTCCGCTTTGTGATCTATATTAATGATTGTTGTGTTGTAAAAGAATTCGGGAAAGTTTTGGAATATTGATCCAAGTGAATTAAAATCGGGAGCATCAACTGTAATGATGAGGTCATATTTATAATTGGAGTTTTCCGCCAATAAATCATCTTTTTCAAATGTTCCGGATTTGGGTACAACATATATTTTTAATTTATCTTCTTCAATATTATAGCTGAACTCATCGATTTTATCCGAATCAATATTTAAGCTGATAATAAATTTTTGCAGGCTTGAAATTTTCGATTTAATTAGTTCTGAACTGGGAATAAATTCTAAATTTTTAGGCAATTTAAAATCGCTGCTTATGATATCGACCAGCTTATTTTGTTTCCTCAAAAATAAATAGAGCGCTAGTGCAGAGGCAACAGCGTCTATTGAAAAGTCTTTAGGAAAAGTAATCAAAATGTGGTTACTTTTTTTGATTACCTCCTGAATTTGTTGAACTTCGTTTAAAGCCATAATTATTTAAAATTCTAAATCCAAAATTCTAAATCCTAAACAAATTCTAATTGAATAAATTATAAATCACAAATCAATTATTTAGTTGTTTGAAATTTGTTTAGAGCTTAGGATTTAGTGTTTAGGACTTAAAGTTTATTATTATACCCCATTCTTACGTATCCTTCAATACTTATGTTTAAGTGTCATAAAAGTCGGGGTTTTATGGGGGATTGATCATTTTAAGGGTTTAATCGAAATATGTCAATACCTTTTAAAAATGGGTAAAAACTTGCAAAAAAGTCAAAAATTGGCTAGAATAAGGGTATGAAACAACCCGAGATTCCAAAAGCTTATGAGCCAAAATTGGTAGAAGACTCTATCTACAAAAAGTGGGAAGAGTCTGGTTTTTTTAACCCCGATAAATTGCCCGGCAAAAGACCGAAAGCCTTTACTATTTCCATGCCACCGCCAAATGCCACCGGTGTTTTGCATATTGGCCATGCCGAGTTTATCACCATACAGGACTTGGTAATTCGTTTTCAAAGAATGCTTGGTAAAAAAGCTTTGTGGCTGCCTGGTACTGATCATGCGGCGATTGCCACCCAGACTAAGGTTGAAAAAATAATTAAGCAAAAAGAAGGAAAAACCAGGTATGATTTGGGTCGGGAAGAATTTTTAATTCGAACCAAAGATTTTGTTAAAAATTCTCAGCATATTATCCGCGGCCAGCTGAAAAAGATGGGTTCAAGCTGTGATTGGTCTCGTGAACGCTATACCATGGATGACGGTTTGACCAAAGCGGTAAATACTGCTTTTGTTGAGATGTATAACGATGGCTTGATCTACCGTGGCAATCGGATTGTCAGCTGGTGTCCGCGCTGCAGCTCGACTTTGGCCGATGATGAAGTGGAATACAAAGAACAAAAAGGAAAATTTTATTATATCAAATACGGACCGTTTACGGTGGCAACAACCAGGCCGGAAACAAAACTTGGCGATACTGCGGTGGCCGTAAATCCTACTGATGAGCGCTATAAAGAATATATCGGCCAAGAGTTTGATGTAAGCTTGGGTAAAGTCAGTGTTCACGTTAAAGTGATTGCCGACTTATCAGTTGATCCAAAGATTGGCACCGGTGCTGTCGGCGTTACCCCGGCGCATAGCTTAATTGATTTTGAAATGGCGGAAAAAAACAATCTGCCTATAATTCAGGTAATCGGACCGGACGGTAAAATGACTGACCGGGCCGGACCTTATGCCGGGCTAAGTGTTGAAGACTGTAGGCGACAATTTGTTGATGATCTGGCTAGAGATGGATTATTAGAAAAAATTGAAGAAATGGATAATAATCTTTCGGTCTGCTACCGCTGTGAACATGTCATTGAGCCGCTGATTTCCAAACAGTGGTTTATCAATGTCAATAAACCTGTAAAAAAACTTGATGGTAAAACTATTAAGGAGAGGGCATTGGAAACTGTTAAAAAAAATGAAATAGAAATAATTCCGGAACGGTTTGTTAAAACTTATTATCATTGGTTGGAAAATCTCCACGACTGGTGTATTTCAAGGCAAATCTGGTTTGGCCATCGGATACCGGTATGGTACCAGGTCAATAAATCAAGAAATCAAAAAATCAAGAAATCGAATGAAGAAATTTATGTTGGCTTGACGCCGCCAAAAGGGGATGGCTGGGTTCAAGACAATGATACTTTGGATACTTGGTTTTCTTCCGGACTTTGGACTTTTTCAACTCTGGGCTGGCCAGCCTCCGTCAAGACTTCGGCGGGCAAGCCGGAAAAAACTGGTGATTTAAAAATGTTTCATCCAACCAGCCTAATGGAAACCGGCTATGATATTTTATTTTTTTGGGTGGCAAAAATGATAATAATGTCTACTTATCTGATGGGTGAAATTCCTTTTAAACAGGTATATCTGCACGGAATGGTTAGAGATGAAAAGGGGAGAAAAATGTCAAAATCTTTGGATAATATTATTAATCCGTTAGATATTATTTCTAAATACGGCGCCGATGCAACCCGCTTAAGCTTGGTTATTGGCAATACGCCGGGCAACGATTTGAATATTTCCGAAGCCAAAATCGAAGGCTATCGTAATTTTGTTAATAAGCTATGGAATATTTCCCGCTATATTTTAATGAATAGCAAAAAAATTGAAATTCTGCAGAAACCGCCCGTGCCGAAAACACTGGCTGATAAATGGATATTGGCAGAATTTAACAATTTGATAGAATCAACAACTTTAAATTTGAATAATTATAACTTTTCAGCGGCTGGGGAAAAAATTTATGAATTTACCTGGTCAAAACTGGCTGACTGGTATGTTGAAATTTCAAAAATTGAAGAAGATAAGCAAGACATCCTTCTATATATTATGCAGAATTTATTGAAGCTTTGGCATCCGTTTACACCTTTTGTTACCGAAGAAATCTGGCAAAAAATTAGTCCCAATTCTTTGCTGATTGTTCAAGGCTGGCCGAAAGTCCAAAAGAGCAAAGACAGAAAAGCAATCAAAGATTTTAAATTAATAAAAGATATTATTATTGCAATAAGGAACTTGCGCGCCGAAAGCAAAATTCCACCGTCGCAAAAGTTGAAAGCAATAATTATTTCTTCAAAAAGTCAAAAGTTAATTATGTCAGAAGCTGATATTATCAATAATTTAGCTCGTCTTGATAGCATTAGCATTTTGGCCAAAGGTAAAAAGCCACCCGGCTCGCTTTCAGCAATTGTATCCGGCGTAGAGATTTATTTGCCGATTTCTGATATGATTGATATAGATAAAGAAGTTAACCGTCTAGAGAAAGAAGCTAGTGAATCTGAAAATTTTATTAATCATTTGGAACAGAAGTTGAAAAATGAAAGATTTTTGGAGCGGGCGCCAAAAGAAATAATTCAATCGGAAAAAGACAAATTGAAAATATATATTGACAAGCTTAAAAAGATTAATCAGCAGTTAAAGACATTAAGAAAAATTTAAAATTATGGATAAAGCCCAACAAATTAAAGAACTCATTGAAAGAGGAGTGGAAAATATTTATCCAAGCAAAGAAATTTTTGAAAAGATTTTGCTGTCAGAAAAAAAATTGAGAATTTACCACGGAATTGATCCGACCGGCTCGTCTTTGCACCTCGGACATGTTGTTCAGCTTCTTAAACTTAAGCAATTTCAGGATCTTGGACACAAGGTTGTTATTTTAATTGGCGATTTTACCGCCCAGATTGGCGATCCAACCGATAAAGCGGCGGTTCGCAAGCAGCTTACCAAAGAGCAAGTTGCAAATAATTTTAAAGATTATAAAAAACAAATCGGCCGAATATTAGATATAAAAAAAATTGAATTCAGATACAATTCCGAATGGCTGGGAAAATTGAATTTTAAGCAGATAGTTGAGATAGCGGCTAATTTTACCGCTCAGCAGATGTTGGCCCGCGATATGTTCAAAAAAAGAATAGCTGCTAAAAAAGATTTGTATCTGCATGAATTTTTGTATCCAATGATGCAGGCTTATGACTCGGTAATGCTTGATGTTGATTTGGAAACCGGTGGATCTGATCAAATGTTTAATATGCTTTGCGGCCGGACTTTAATGAAAAAAATGAAAGAAAAGGAAAAATTTGTCTTAACCACAAAACTTTTAGAAGATACTGCCGGAATAAAAATGGGAAAAACCACAGGCAATATGGTTTCTTTAAGCGATGATCCAAGCCAAATGTATGGCAAGGTAATGAGCTGGACAGACGAAATGATTTTGCCTGGATTTGAAATTGCAACAGACGCATCTTTGGAAGAAATTTCAGAAATTAAAAAAGATTTGGAATCGGGAAAAAATCCAAAAGAGCTGAAAATGCTTTTAGCCTATTCGTTTGTAAAAATGTATCACGGTGAAAAATATGCAAAATCAGCAGAAGATAGTTTCAAAAAGATTTTTGAAGAAAAATTAAACCCAAACGTTATCGAGATTTTTAAAATTAAAGAAAGAAATATTATTGATGTGTTGGTGGCAACCAAGCTTTGTTCATCCAAGTCAGAAGCCAGGCGTTTGCTTGCGCAAGGAGGAGTCAGAGTTGATGGTAGGGAAGTAAAAGATGAAAATTTTGAAATCAGCCAAACGGGCAAAGACGGAATAGTGATTCAGAAAGGGAAAAGGTATTTTGCCAAGGTAGTTAATTAGGCTCTAGCTATTAGGCACTAGGCATCTAGGTTTTAAGATAAAATTAATCCACCTGCACTCATCGCTTCGCTTTGAGCTTCGGCGGATGAATCAACATAGCGCCAGCTTATTATTAATTATAAAAGTATGGTGCAAATTAAAACTTATAAGGATTTAATTGTTTGGCAAAAATCGATTGAATTGGTAATTAAAATTTATGAACTAACCGCTCTTTTCCCAAAAGAAGAAATTTATGGATTAACTTCACAAATAAGGAGAGCGGCAATATCCATTCCTTCAAATATTGCTGAAGGAAAAATGAGAGGATCAGAAAAAGATTATCGTCGATTCCTATTAATTGCTTTTGGCTCTGGTGCGGAGCTTGAAACCCAAATAGAAATAGCTAAAAAATTACCGTTAATAAAAAATTTGAATTATAATATTGTGGATTTATTATTGGAAGAAATAATGAAAATATTAAATGTTTTAATTAGAATAGCTAAAGATAAAAGTAGTAGTTAATTAACTGTTTATATCTAGGGTCTAGAGCCTAAAGCCTAATAACTAAAAAATATGTCTAAAATTTTACTTATTGAAGATGATTTATCTTTATCTAGAATTTTAAGTAAAGCTTTGGAAAGTGAGGGCTATGAAGTAATCTTGGCTTCCGAAGGCAGGTCAGGCCTAAATAAAGCAGCCGATGAGCCAGATTTGATTCTTTTAGATTTGATGCTTCCTGATATAAGCGGAATAGATATTTTAAAGAAACTTAAATCCGCAAAAAAGACGGAAGATATCCCGGTAATTATTTTGACTAATTTGGCTGATCAGGGAACAATCAGTAAAATATTACGCGCCGGCGGCAAGGATTATTTTATTAAATCAGATTGGCCGATTGAGGATTTGGTCAAAAAGATTAAATCAAAAATTTAAAACTATTAAATAACAAAAAGGCAGGGGGATTCCCTGCTTTTGCTTTCGCTTCAGCAGGTAAGCCTGCCTTTAAGGTTGCCATTTCGACCTCGGCAACATTAATTTTATTTTCTGATTTCTCAGGAGTTTTACAAAGCTTAAATATGAGCCTCTAAACACAGTTATTGGTTGTTATTAGGCTTATTAAGCTTTAACCCCCTGCACATATTTAGACGAAGCAAGTGATTTTTTGTTACGCTGAGAATGAGAAATTAATAAATTATATGCATCTTGCTTCAACTGGAGCTAATTAAGAAATTAATTTCTTATTTTGGCTAATTTTATACATTTTAAGCAGCCCGGCAAACACTTTTGGCCAGGATTTTTTGGTGGCATTTTGTCTAGCATTTTGACCCATCATTTCCCGTTGTTTTTTATTTTTTATCAAATAATCAATTGCTCTGTTAAAATCCACTGCTTTTGGCTTGCAGATAAAGCCATTTATTTTATTTTTTATTAATTCTTGCGGCCCACCGATATTGGTTACAATTGCCGGCAAGCCAGACGCCTGCGCTTCCAAAACTGCATTGCCGAAAGTATCGGTAGTTGACGGAAAAATAAAAAAATCAGCGCTGGCATAAGCTTCTGATAATTTTTTGTCGGTTAAGTATTTAAAAAATTTTGCCCAGGGCAGTTGTAATTTAAGCCTGTCTTTATATGGCCCGTCACCAACCAGCCAAAGTTCGCAGTCAGTTCTTTTTTTAAATATTTCAATTAAAAGATCTAAATTTTTTTCAACTGATAATCTGCCGACATATAAAGCAATCGGTTTTATTTTTTTTAATTTATTATTACAATATTTGGGATTGAATTTTTCAATATTAACGCCTCGCGAAAAAATTTTTGTCGGTTTTTTTAAAATTTTTATTTTTTCCGCAATTATTTTACTTGGCGCAAAAATTAGATCAGTTTCAGAATAAAACCATTTTAACATGACCCAAGCAAGGCTTTTAGAAAGTTTTGGAATGTTGAGATTTTTTAAATCAAAAGGGATTTTTTCTAATCCTTTTTTGGTCCAGTCAAAAGCGTATTCGGCAAGCATTGTGTGAAAACAGCCAATGGCAACAGTTTTTTTGTTTGCAAGAATAATGCGTGCCGCAATTCCAAGCGATCCCGGCGTTGCCAATTGGACAATATCATATTTGGTTTTTAAAAATTTTTCCTTAAAGCCCGGGGAAATAATAAATGCATCAAAAGGCGGTAGGTCAAAATAATATTTTAGTGGCAGTTCGGCGGTAAACTGAAAAATATTTACCGAACCTTTTTTTTCGGTTTTTTTTGTTTTTCCCAAAGTAAAAATATCCAGCAGGATGTTTTTGGCCTGGCAGTATTTTGCCATTTCCTGGTAGGTTCGGGAAACGCCATTGATGGTGTAGTAGGTGTCAGTGATTACAGCGATTTTCATTGAGCTTTTTTAATCTTATGTTTTAATTTATAATATTCCTGCCAAATTAAGAAAATTATAAAAAGATCAAAAATTGTCAGGATCAAAAAGCCGATTGAAAAATGAGAAATAAGCCTTTCAATCTGGTAGGCGACAAAAATTAACAAAAATATTATTGAAGCCGGATATGACCAAAGTTTATTTTTCAGCAAAGCAATGACTAAAACCACTTTAACCAAGCCGTGGCTTAGAAGATACAGGCCGATAAAAACTTTTGCATTAACCGATAGCTGATTTGCGGAATTAATCAGCCAATTGGCAATAAGGTCTTTTGGGTCTTCGGCGATTTCTGATGAAGAAATCCAGATAAGAAAGCGGTCAATTTTTGCGGTGCTGAAAAATAAAAAAATAAAACTGCCGAGCAATTCCAAGGCGCCATTGATGCCTTTAAGTAATACACCAATTTGGAAAAAGTAGTCTAAGATTTTTTGGGTTAGTTTGTTTAGCATAAGCATATTATAGCATTTTATTCTTTGTCATTGTAAGGAGTCGCTAAAATATCTAATATCTTAAATCTAAAATCTAATATATTTTATTTTTTAGATGTGGTTGAAATGACAGAGTATAGTTTTATGCTTTATATAAAAGGCGCAACCAAGCTTAACTTAACTGCGCTTTTTAATGAATAAATATTATAAAATTAAATCATATCATCAACATCATTATAATCAATTTTTAAGATACCACCGATTTTAGTAAATCGGCGGTCGTGGCGCTGGAATAACGAATAAAAAGCTGAAAGTTCAGCTCTAAAATCTTGGAATTGCTTGGCAATAGCCAAAACAGCAGTCATTAATTCATTTACTTGAGTTTTAGATGCTAACTCTTCTTTTAATTCAGTTTTTAAGTCTTTTTTGAATACATCCAGCCTTAATTCCAAATAATCTTTAGTCATTAGTTGATTGAATTGAAGCCGTTCTTCCAGGTAATCTTTCGTTACCAAAAATTGAAATCTATTTTCCAGGTAATCTTTTGTAACTAATTGGTTAAATTGTTCTGCGGTTATATTCATAATATTTAGGTAATTTAAATTTTAGCACTTATATAAGAGACGGGAAAGGCTAGCCGTTTGTGGATAACCTTTCCCTCCCAAATTCTTACTTAACGGTGATATCTTCAGTTTGATAGACAATCAGAATCGATCCAAGCGGAGTTTTTAGAAGCCGGCCGGAAACTTCAATTTCCAAGTTGTGCCTTAGACGCGGCGGCCGTTTGTCTAAAATCAGGATTTTCAGATTATCGATCGCAAAAAAGTGGCCTAAAAATACTATTGGACGGCGGGTGACTTTGCCTTGGATTATTATTTTTTGGCCGTCAGCAATATTTGGTATTTCTTCAGCCGAAATTTCCAAAGCTTCATTGAGGTCAAGAATTTCCGGACATTCTGGTATGGCAGGACATTGCGGACATTCAGGGATTACCGGGCACTCCGGAACTTGGGGATATTCAGGTGTTTCTGGACATTCTGGCGCTACAGGACATTCTGGAGCCTGTGGACATTCAGGGATTGCCGGGCACTCCGGTGCCGGTGGATCTTCTGTTGTTGGTTCTTCGGCCGTACTGTTTTTAGCTTTTGGCGTGCCTCCAACTGTCAGGCTTGTCAGCCAACTTGTAAGCGATGCTCTTTCTAAAGTTTGCTTGGTTATGTTGTCGCCGCCGGGCCAGCCGGAAATAAATGAAGCTTCGTCTATCAGATTTCCGGAACTTTCAAACAGCTGCAAATTTTCGCCGGTATTGCCAAGCGAGCCGGAAAATATATTGTCTGCTGAAATTCCGGGAACCGTTTCATCGCCGCTTCGTTCAAGCAGGAAGTAGCTTTTAGATTCAATTGTTCCACTTAAATTAATTACCGGTGTGCCATCAGTGGCATTTAGTTGCCAGCCATCTAAATTAACGGCGATGTCAGAGTTATTGAAAAGCTCAAGCCATTCATAATTGGCTGAAACCGTCGTGCCCATCCAGGCAATTTCATTGATCAAGACTTGTGCTGATGCACCGCTGGGAATTGTTAAAGCCAGGCCGATTAAGCCTGTAAAGATAAATTTTGCCATAAAAAATACGCGTTATGAATTAACGCGCTATGTTGATTCATCCGCCGAAGCTCAAAGCGAAGCGATGAGTACAGGTGGATTGATTTTACGACCTTTTTTATATTTTATATTTGTAATTGATTTTTGTCAATACAATTAGATTTGAGATAAAAAAATCCCCGCCGTGAATAATTCTTAAGCGGAGATTTTTTTAAAGTTTATTTTACAATCCTAATTCTTCATCAGATAATCCGTCATCGTCAAGGTCGTCGTTGTTGACTGAATTTATTTCATCATCCATGCCATTAATTTCTGAATCAATATCAATGTCAGCTTCCTTATCATTTAGGTTAGTATTCTCTAATGATGGTTCTTCCTGATTTACATTTATCTCTTCAGCCTGTTTTTGCTGGTTTTGGCAGCCGGCCAAAAATAATGTTGAGACGGCCAATATTGCAAAGACGGCAATAATTAAGTTGATTTTTTTCATAGTATTAAATCTAAATTTAATTAATCGTCATTTTCTGAATCCGTGCTGGTGCTGGAATTTGTATTTGTGTTTACATTTTGTTTTCTCAGGGCTTTTAAATCCGGTTTGATTGTTTCTTGGTAGAAAGACCTTATTTCTTCGCTGTCATCCTGGACGGCTTTTAATAAATCTTTGGCGCTTTTTAACTCATTTTTAAATTCGCCTTCTGATTTGCCGCAAGCATAAGCTTTGGTGCCGTTAAGCCTGGTGATGTAAACTAAATAATCAGTTGAAAATTTTGCTATCTTGGTTTTTAAGGTCACTAAATCCGTTTTTAGCTGGGTTGTGTCATAGCCTTTATCTTCGAGCCGGGTAATTAATTTTTCCAGCCTATTTGCCAGATTACTATATGAATTAAGATGCCTGGCTTTGCCGTCTTCATAACGGCCAATTTGAACTTGAATTTTATTTTCAATTTGTGTGCAGCGTTTTTCCAGTTTTTCTTGAGCTTTTACTTTCCCCGGCGGAGTAGTTGTGGCGGTAGTTGTGGCAAATGTCAAAGAAGCCGAAAACAAAAAGGCAAAGGCAAGTGTTAGTAAAATTGTTGTTTTTTTGATCATATTTTTTTAATTAATAATAAGCAAATTTATTATCAGTATAATTCTGTGGCCACTTTTTGTCAATATAATCTATTTTGAAAAAAAATAAACAAATAGCCAGTAAAAATAATTTAGGCGGCAAATATAAAAGCTAAAATTAAATTATTCTTTTATTCTTTTATTCTTTTAATCGTCTTTTTTAGTTTAACTAAAAAATTGTTTTTTATCGGAATAATGTCATAAAAAAATGTACCCTCCAGATTTTTAATTTCTTTTAAGTAGTTTAAAGGATTTTTTTCCAACGAGTGCTTGATTAAACGCACTTCTTTGATTGGCGGCAAAAAGATTAAAGCCATAATCAGTCTAGTGGCGCTGGAAACAATAAAGATAAAAAGAATGCTGTTAATGAAACTGAAGTGAATATATTGGGCTAAAAGCCCGCCAAGCAATGCTCCTAGAAAAAGGCCGAAGCCGTTTAAGAGATTGTAATAGGCGACAATCAAAGCGCGTCTTTTAGGATTTATCGAATCATAGATAAAATTTGAAGCCGCCAGCTCAAAAGCCGCCCAGCCTGCTCCGGAAATAAGCTGGGGTACAAATATCAAATAAAGCGGATTTGTAGAAAATAGCCAAAGGAAGGGCAGGGGAATTATTAAAAATGTGCCTATCCTTAAAAGTTCGCGATTTCCATATTTGTCGGCAAAATGGCCCCAAAGGGGATAAAAGAGAAAAGAGAAAAACCGCCAAGAAATAATAACCAGTATGAATTTCAGAGGGGAAAACTGCAGATCCCGCCATAAGTAAACGGCAAAAAATGGTCCGGCAATATTGGTTGAGAAATTTATGGTGGCTACAAACAGGGCGAACTTGTTGAAATTGTAGTTTTTAATGCCGATAATAAATTTCCAAAAAGAAAAATAATAATCCGGCCCCAATTCCAAATTTTCTACATAGTGGAATTTAAGATAGAAGGCGGAAAGATAGCGGGCTAAAGCGGCAATAATAAAAATAATAACAAAACCCAAAATTATTTCTTTGCTTCTAAAATATTGAAGTATTACGGCGGCAACAATTGTTGCGCTTAGCCAGAATAAAATAGCCAAACGGTTTCGTGAAGAGAAATATTTGCCACGAACGTTTTCTGGTACGGCGTCACCAATCATCGAAAACCAGGCAGGACTGGCTATTGAGCCTAAAAGCATGTAAAGCAAATAAGAAATAATCAACAAAGGCAGGAGGGTTAAAGTTTTTTGGCTTTGTATAAACCAAAGCCCAAGACCAGCCAGTATTAGGCAGGCGCTGGACTGTAGAATTACCGCCCAAAAAATTATTTTTTTCCGGTGGTGTTTTTCCATCATCTTGCTTCCAAAAATCTGGCTTAACGGGCCAAATAAATTAGCCAAGCTGTTTAAAAGGCCGGTTTCAAAAGTGGAAGCACCAAGCTCAATGGCATACGGGGTGATATTATTGTCGTTGATGCCAAACATAACCGAAGAAACCATCCCTTCTTTTTTGGAAAGTCTTCTGGTTTTGGCAAAAAGTTTTTCTTTGTCTTCTTTCATTAAACAAATAAATTATTTTGATTCTTCTATTTTATCAAAAAAACGGCTTTTCGGCGATTTTTTAACAAACCTTATTAGTTAATAGGCATTTTGTACACATAATAAATTCTGTTTAAAAAGACTGTCGAAATCATTATAATGACCATATATTACGCACAAAGAGACACTATGAAAATATAGATTTTTATGTTATGATATTAGAGATTAAGCTTGAAGGGCTTTAAAATTTTTTGCTATGTTTGAAGGTAATTTATCGGGAAAATTAAATAAGATTTTAATGCAATTATTTTTTGTAGCTGGCATTTTATTAGGTTCGTTATTTTTTTCTTCAGAAGTATCAGCGGCAACGCTTTCAATATCTCCGGCTACCGGCAGTTACACAACACAGAATAATTTTACCGTTAGCGTCGAAGTTAATACTAATCAGGCGATTAATGGAGTCGAGGGAGTGATTTCATTTCCGACAAATAAGCTGGAGGTAATTGGTTTTGATAAAAGCCGTTCAATTATGTCTTTATGGGTTCAAGAACCTTCATTTTCCAACAGCGGCCAGATTGGCATGATTCAATTTTCAGTTGTTAAGCTTAATCCCGGCTTTATTGGTTCCAAGGGCAATATATTCGATGTAATTTTTCGCGTTAAAGATACGGGAGTAGCTGATGTCACTTTTTCTTCAGGTTCGATTTTGGCTAATGACGGAAAAGGAAGCAATTTACTTTCCGCTTTTGGTTCGGCTGTATTCAGCCTGGTAAAAAGCAAGCCGGTTACAACTCCGTTGCCTTCAGTCACGACTCCGTCAGTAACATTGCCGACACCGCCGGTGTCTCCGCCTTCGATATCTTCACCAACGCCTTTGCCTTTGCCGCAGCTTAAGTTTTTTTTACAAGATTCATCCGGAAATGATATTTTATTTGCCAACAGCGAGGAAGCGCCAAAGTGGAGCAATAGCTCTTATGCTAAAATTACCTGGATTCTACCGGATAATGAAACTAAAGTATCAATGATTCTTGATGATAATCCAGATACTGAACCGGATGCAAAATCAGAAACTATTGCAGATTCACAAATTCTTCCTCTTTTGTCCGAGGGCAAGCATTATTTTCATATTAGGTTTATCAAAGACAACACTGCCGGCCCGGTGCTGCATTTTCCGGTTTTCATAGATTTATATGAACCGAAACAATTTGGAATTAATTTTGTTGATGAAGAATCAACAAGTCAGGGAATTCATTCAACTTCCAGCCCAAAACCGCGCCTGGCAATTTTTACCGAAGACATATTGTCCGGACTTGATTTCTATGAATATAAGATAAATAATGGCGATTGGGAAAAAGTACAGCTTGAAAATGGAGGTATTTTTGTCCTGCCTAAGCTTGAGCCGAAAGTCCGATATAATCTCACCGTCAGGGCATTTGATTTGGCTGGAAATTTTGTTGATTCTTCGGCAACTTTGATTATTGAACCGGTAGTTTCACCGGTAATCACATATTATCCCCGCAATGTCCGTTCAACTTCTGGTACACTGGTTGTCGAGGGAGAATCAGCACCTAATGCAAAGATAGAATTAATATTAGAAAAAGACGAGCCGATTATTATCTCAACTCAAGCTGATCAAGACGGGAATTGGCGGATTATTTATACTGGAATTTTGCCAGGCGGAATTTATTCTGTTCGTGCCCGCCAGATACTTGACAATGGCGCTGAAAGCTTATTTACCGAAGCGTTAACTATCCGCATTGATTCAAAATTGGGAAAATTTTTGGAATGGTTTGAAACATCAGCTTGGTATATTGTTTTGCTGGTTTTTATTGTCAGCCAAGCTATAGCATTGTTTTTTTATCGCCGGTCGCTGAAGCATTTTCGCAGCCAGATGGTTCAGCAATCCAACTTATCCGACAACCATGTTTCTAAAAATCAAGCCGATAAAGAGAAAATTGAAACAACTAAATTGAGTAATTAAGAAATAACCATATGGCATTTATAAAAGATTCTTTTAGGACCGGTGTAAGTTTTGGCCTGACCTCTGCAATCATTACCACCCTGGGTTTGATGGTTGGCCTTTATTCTTCAACAAATTCCAAGCTGGTTGTTTTGGGAGGGATTTTAACAATTGCTATTGCCGATGCATTTTCAGATGCGCTCGGAATCCACATATCAGAAGAATCGGAAAAAATCCACACTCAAAAGGAAATTTGGCAATCGACAATTTTTACTTTTTTGGCCAAATTTATTTTTGCTTTAACCTTTGTTGTGCCGGTATTATTATTGGAAATTTCAATTGCCGTAGTTGTAAGCATTGTTTGGGGCATTTTGGCTTTAAGCATATTAAGCTATATTATCGCCAAAACAAAAAATGAAAATCCCAAGTCGGTAATTGCCGAGCATTTAATTATTGCCGTTGTTGTTATAATTGTGACAAATTACGTTGGAATTTTAATTAATAGGTTTTTTTGATAAAATAAATTTTAATTAAAAAAGAAGATATTTTTCTTTATAATTGAATATCTTCTTTTTTAATTAGCCTCTCTGAACCAAATAAATAATATAGACGGCATATAGGCTTAGAAAAGTTGCTCCCTGCCAGCGATCAATTTTATGCTTGCTGCCGACAAACATGGCAATAAATAAAATTAGAGTTGTAATCAATCCCACGCCGACATCAATGTTTGTTGTTGGATTAAACGGCAATTGCAGCATCGTTGAGGTTAAGCCGAGAATCCAAAAAACATTAAAAATATTACTGCCTACAATATTGCCGATTGCAATGTCGTCATGCCGGTGAATAGTTGCTATGACTGATGTTGCTAGCTCCGGCAGGGAAGTGCCTATAGCGACAATTGTCAATCCGATCAAGGCTTCTGAAAGCCCGGCTAATTTTGCCAATATTACGGCATTGTCTACGAGGAGTTTGCCGCCAAAAAAAAGCAAGGCCAGGCCGCTTAAAGTCATAATTATTGAAAGCGGATATGAATAGCTATTAACTTTTTCCGGCTCGCCGGAAGTTTTGCTTATTGCATATGTGTAAAACAAAAAAATTGCAAATATACTGATTAAAGAAAATCCGTCGGTTCTGGTTATGGAATTTAAATTAGTTTGGTCAAAAAAAACGTCATTTCCCATGGTAAAAACCAAAACCATTGCCAATAAAGCAAAAGGAATTTCCTTCCAAACAGTATTGCTTTTTACCTTAAGCTGCCTAATACAAGCGCAAATTCCTAAAATTAAAAGAATATTACAAATATTGCTGCCAACAATATTTCCGATTGCAATATCAGATGCTCCTCTTAGAGCGGAATAAATATTTACAATCAATTCCGGCGCCGAAGTGCCGAAAGCAACGACCGTTAAGCCGATTACGATTGGCGAAATGCCCATTTTTTTTGCCAGAGATGCCGAGCCGCGCACTAAGCTTTCCGCCCCTAAAATTAATATTGCCAAGCCTAAAATTAAAAGAAAAATGGCTAAAGTCATAAAAATAAATTATTATTAAATATTTAATGATTATATTATACCATATTTTGAGAAATAACAACGTTGGGTTTAATTTTTTTGTGGCTTATTAATGTAAATCAAAAGGGCTTTGGCGTCATGCTTTTTTGAAAAGCAATCAACCAAAGCCCGAAGAATTAAGTCAGGTATTAACGGTGTCATCAAGGCAGAATTCTGCCCAATCAATTAGCATCACTTTGAGGCGGTTTTTCCGACTCGTTTATGTTAATTTGGATGGCAACTCGCTGTTTGCCTGGCTTATTGGGCCGAAGGAACGGCCGGGACGCTCAAATCAATTTGAGCAGGAGCGGGATCAGCAGCAGGTGCTGCAGGGGCAGGGGCGCTTTTGCCTAAATATTTGTCGGCGTACTTTTGGGCTGCACTTACCGGAGCCGCTTTGGAGCCGTTGTCTGAAGACAGATCCATCGAAAGGACGGCGCCTTGGGCCGGAAGTTTGGCCATGCGCGTGGCTTCGAACTCATCAAGCCGACGACGCATTTCCGCCAAATAGCGATTTTCATCACTGCCCGATCCGGTCCCTTTCAGGGCATTACAAAGGGCTTGGATTTCTTCGAAACTTTCAGCGGCGGCAAGCGTTACTGCCATGCGTTCGATTTCGATTTCCGTGTCATTGATTACCGTCTTTGCATTGTCGAAATTTTCTTCGGCGAATTTTATCGACTCATGAAGCTGGGTTTCTTGGCTGGTTAAGGCTTCAAGCCAAACTTGGTCCTTGCCGTTTCTGACGGCCAGCGAATCAATGAACGACTGAAGATGGGCGCGGGGATAGACAACACCTTTCGGAGTCGTCACTTGATCGCCGGATTGTTCGCTTAAGATTTTCAGCCCGTTGCTGATTTGTTCGTCATTGGCAACAACTGAAGCTTGAATGTCAGCTTTTTTAGCTGAAATACCTTCCAGCTCGCGTTTTGCCATCAGCAGGCGCATGTAGTCGGGAACCAGGGCATCACGCTTTTTTTCAAGGTCTTTGCGAGCCTCTCCAATCAGCGTTTCCGCCCGGACCTTGTCTCTCCAGAAATTATCGGCGTCGCCGCGAGCCTGTCCCAGCCAGGTTTTTGACCAAGGAAGCACAATTGCTGCAATCCCTATTATGATTGCAGCGACGATCGTAAGAGTAATCAAACTCTTCATAGCAAGATCTCCTGTTTGTTTTTAACAAATACACACGATTCAACTAATTACCAAAAAAGTCACCGCCACCAATTTTTGTCACAGCAAATTCCTTTCTGCTCTTTGCGTTTTTTTAAGCGCTAAGCTTAAAATTTTTTATTGATTTAGCCAGTTCGTCTGCAATGCCGTCTTTGTGTCTTAAGTGCCTTGGATAAAGCGAGACGACACTGATTTGATACCGGCTGAAAAGGGCCAGTTTTGCCTTGGTTAGTTCGTTGTAGTCGGGATCAGTATCGGCCAGACCCCAGTATTCAACATACCAACCATATTTGGTCAGGTAAAAATCTGGGAAGAAAAGATGTCCTCTCAGATGTTTGGCAAATTTTTTGGCTAAGTTTTTGCCAAAAAAAGTTAGTATCAGCTGACAGCATAATTTGTCGCCAAAAGATTTAAAGCCGATGAATAACGGCTTTTCGTATTTAAAATTTATTCCGTTATCGGTAAACCAGTTGGCGATTTTTTTTTCAGATTTGCTTCTGACTCGACATTTTTTTGCCTGGAATTTTTTGTTGTCAAAGACAAGCCACGTGTCGACCTTATCAAGTTGACGACAAATTTTGAATTTCAGCCAAATCAGCCAGTCTTTGATCGGATTTCCGGTTCTGTACAGATTTACCCCTCGTGAACCGCCGTTCCAAAATTCCGTTTTCCAGGTACTGACTCTTTCTTTGCTGTGTTGGCATTTCCCTAATATCTTTGGCCAGCAAATTTCGTCAAGCTGATTCAGCCAAAGCGATATTTTTCTGAAGATATTCATTACATGAGAGTTCCTCCTGGCTAAAATTAGCCATTTTTTGGGTCTAAAATTGTCAAATAACCACTCTTATACTTTCATCCTATCACTTTACAAAAGGCTGTCAAATTAAAAAAAGCAGTGCCTTTAGTATAATTTTGGCAATGCTTGGTATAATTCTGGCCGGCAGGTAACTTCCTTTTGATTTAATATTACCGGCATAATTGAATAGCCATAATTAGTATAATATACTCGATCGCTTATACAGCCTTTTTCAACTTGTTTTTCACATTTAATGACAACTCTTGATGAAGTGTCAATTGTTATTACTAATTTTCCGTCTTTTTTTGCAGAAGCAAATAACGACGCATTGGCCGGACTTCCAACTGGATTATTATTCACTTCTAAACAAAGCATGTCTGCATCGTAATTAAGTTCAGAAACTGGATCCGAGCCGTTTTTTGAAGATTTATCCTTAACCAGATAAAGATAATAATCAGGTTCGCTGATTTTGAAAAATCCGCCTTCCAGCAAATAATCGCTGTTTTCAAATTTTGTCTTGATTTCGCTTATCTGGTTCAGCCATTTTTCTTTAATATTAGGGTTCCATTTTAAAACCAGAATAAAGCGGCGCAGCGGTTTTTTATAATATTCAACCAAAAGCCAAAGTTCGCCTTTTACAAAATTGGTCAAAGAATGTTCGCTGTAATTTGGATTTCCCAACACACAAGCGATGCCAAGATAATCTTCAATTATGCCCGGATATAATTTATCAGCGGGGTCAAATATTGGAATTAATACCTCATCGCCGATATCGGCCAGTACGTAAAACTCTTCATCGCATATCAGCTCATTCATCGTATTTCTTTTATTCAGTGAAATAAAAATTAAGGCCAAAAAAGCTAAAATGAACAAGATCAGGAAGTTGAAAATTACGGACTCAAACGGATTTTTGAATTTGAAGTTGATGTACTTGTCCTTTTTGAAAGGATTTTTAAATTCAAAAGCATGGCGTTTCAAATCGTATTTATTCATGGTTTTTATCCTTATGTTTTGCTTCCCGCAATATTTTAATGTACACAAAAGAACATCAAAGAATGATATAACATCTTTTAATTATTGTCAAAAATAAAAAACCCGAATAATCGGGTTTAATTTGTGCTTAATAAAAATTTTAATAAGGCGTATTGACAGATTGAGGCAAACAAAATCCAAATAAAAGCCCAGACAAATATCGGCATTTTTGTCATCAGGCTTAATTTTACCAAATCGCATTCCGAAAGCTCGCCTTTTTGCGAAGCAATAATTACAAGGTGAAGATCAAAGATTGAATAAAAGACCAAACAGGCGGAAATAAACCGCAAAAATATCAGCTGAATAATTATTGGGGCGAAGTTGGCAAGCAGAATTAAAATCAGGCCTATGCCGATTGCCACAAATTGGGTAAACCAAGTTGCCACCAAAAAAAGAGCAATTACAACAAGCATTAAGGCCAGTCCGGAAAAAATTAAATCAATATGTTGCTGGTAGCTTAGCCATAAAAGCGCATAGCCGAAAGCCAGACTGCCAAGATATCCGCTGCATAAAATAATTATTTTGTTTCCGCCCAAGCTTACCGTAAGTCCGCTGCCGTTTGAATAAACCGTAATTCCATGAACTTTTCCGCCGGTTATCAAGACAGCCAAGGCGTGGCAGGATTCGTGAATCAATGTCAAACAAAGCATCAGCGGATAGGCTAATTTCGTGTGGCGAAAAGATAAGGCTCCGGCAAAACAAATCAGCAAAATTCCGAATTCCTGAATCGGCTGCATTGGATTTATTCCTTATTCCATTGGTATTCTGTATGTTTGACAGTACTTTTCAAAACGCGTAATGTCGGAAGAAGCAACACTTGGCTTTATCTGAGTAAAAGCCAATTCCAAGTCAATATTGCTTATCGGTTCAGTGTCAGATGATTTAATGAAAGCATTTTGAGCTGAACGATTAACAAACCCTGCCAAGTCGGCGCCGCTATAACCAACAAGTTTTTGTGCCCAGTCAAACGGACTAACATCGGGTGAAACCAGTCTGTTTTGAAGCTCCATCTCCAATATTTTGGTGCGAGCCAATAAATCTGGTAGTCCGACATAGACTCTGACATCACAACGGCCGGGTCGGCACATTGCCTTGCTAATATTCCAGGGTTCGTTTGTTGCCAAAATTAATAAAAGAGTATGGCCGTCTTCAGCAGATTCAAAACCATCAAGCTCACGTTGAAATTGGCTGCCTATCTGATCAACGATTACTGAACCAGAGTTGATGGGAACTAAATCATCAGCTTCATCCAAAAATAATACTGCCAAGCGTTGTTTTTGCAAGGCGGAAAAAAGCTCATTAAGCCTTTCAAGGCTTTCATTGATTCCCTTTCTGACAAGATCGCCAGGTTTAACGTGAAAAAAAACTGCGCCAATTTCACCGGCAACTGCTTTGGCCAGTAATGTTTTTCCCGTCCCCGGAGGACCAAAAAGCAAAATGCCGCCGCCTTGGGGAATTCTCAAAGCCTGGGCTTTTTCTGGCTCAGAAAAAGGCAATACCATGCGCTGAATAATTTGTTCTTTTACAAAATCAAGGCCGGCCACTTGTTGAAAGGTAATGCATCTTTTTGCAGAAACCGGCAAAAATGCTTGGCTTAGGATTGGTTCTTCTTTGCCTTCTATGCCTTTTATGGTTGGCTGGCTTTTGCCAATTTTTCTATTGTGTAAGTTCCAAAGCCAAACAATAATCGCCCATATTTTTAAGACAAGATAAATTATCGCTTCCAAAAAAAAGGTTGCAATAATATAGAGAAAAGAACTGAGAAAATAAGCCAGGTTTCGGCCTCTGATTGCCCATCTATTTTGCGAAGCCAAGGGGCTTTTAATAAAACTCTGTTTTTTTCTTTTTTTTCTGTACATAACTATACTCCTTGTGTTTGTCTGCTTTTTTCTGCTTTAGGCAAAATCGGATTATTTCCTATTATTATATTGTCAAAAAGCGTCATAGTATCTTAGCCTTAAATGTTCCTTTTTGTCAATAAAGGGTATTTAATCCTTTGATGGCTTACTCGCTCAAAAATACAAAAATTTTATTTTTGTATTTTATTCGCTTAATTCGCCAATAAAAAAAGAGCTGGCATAAGCATGTCAGCTCACTTTTGCAAAAGAACTATTTATCGGTTAAATCAATTTCCTGTTTAGGTGAATTGTCAAAAACGTATTCGCGGCTTTGAATCAATGCTTTGATTTCATCAAGTTTTCTGCCAACTTCCTGCAGGTTAAGGCTTTTGTCAACATAGCCGTTGAATTCAAGATCTTTCACGGCAAAAATCAGCAATTCTTCAACTTCATTACAGTCATTGACTTTGGCCGTAACCTCAACTTCCATTCTTTCCAAAAAGGATTTTTCTTCCTGCAGAATGCGAATTTTGTCTTGATCAGCGCTTCCATCCGGAGAGCTGACTGCAATAATGCTTAGCTGATTTGCCTTAATCAATTTCTTCAACTGATTAGCTTTTTGAATAAGCATTTTTTTGGCCGACCGAACCTCTTCCAGATTTTTTTGAATGTTGTCCTGCGTGCCGATCGGTGCAGGAGACGGTGTTGCTGCCACAATTTCGTTTTGTCCGTAAAGATCAAAAAATTTCAAACTTCCTATCGTAAGGATACAGCCGGCGCAAAAACCGGCCAAAAATACTACGAGAAAAACAGTGTTTTTACCCGCGGACTTAGAACTATTCTGGTTCATTTTTAACCTCCTATTCTCTCATTAAGAACGCATCGGCTATGGAAATTTTGACGGCAAGCAGGGCTGCAACGAGTACTGCGCCGATCGAAGAAAAAATCGCCATAACCAAAGTTAATCCATGCAGCCACAAAAAACTGAAATGCCAAATCGGCAGAGTCAGCACCTCTTTAATAGGCAGGCCAAACGCCTTGTCCCAAAAGGTGGTGACAAATTCCGACACTATGCCAGATACCGGCAAAGCCACTAGGCCTGAGATCAAACCTATTACCAGGCCAAAGACCAAATAGATTTTAATGATCGTAAACCTGCTTACGCCGCCGGCTCTAAGCAGACCGATTTCGTATTGCTTGCTTTGGGTATTCATCAGCGTTGTAATGAATACATTGGCTATGCCGCCGATTATGCTTCCACCAGCAAGTAATATCACCATAAACAGCAAAACATTTCCCAGAAATTGCGCCCGCTTTTTTTCCGCCAGCGGATCATCCGGTTTATAGCCTTGATTTTGGAAGTAGATTATTGCTTCTTCTAAATCATCGGCGGAACGGATAAATACTTTACAGCGGGCATAGCCGGAACTGTCGTAAATTTCTGAACTAGCGGCAAATCCGATTCTATCATTGTATTCGACCAATCCTTCTGACCAGGCATTGATTTTTTCTGCCAAACTGGCGCTGATAAATCCTTTGTTTCCATCAACAATGCCGGTGACCATACAATCAATGCTAATTTCCCGAGAAGAATCGGCATTCCTGAAAATGATAGGTTTGAGGCCTTGCTCAAAGTCGTTATAAGAAATTCCAGCCCGATCAATTAAATCTTTAGGCAGAATTACCTCAAAACTGTTTTCATCTTTAAGCCAAGCACCGGCAATCAAGTCATCCAGGTTTTTTCGGGGATCAGAGGGACTACTGGTTGCAAATTCTACCTCGAATTGAGCATTATAATTGGCAAATCCATTGACGGAAAAATCGGGGAAAATCAGGTCAAACTGCGCTTCATCTTTCAAAAGCATCAATAGTTCATTTGAAAAAAACTCGCCATTTTTTGGTGTCAGCCTATAGCCTATCGCTAAATGACTTTTTATTTCGCACAGATCGACGACTTCATAACCCTGATTAATATATCCTTGTTTTTGCTTGTTGTAGTTTTTGACGCTACTGAGATATATATCAAGGCTGTTGATTGCTCTGATTTCCGATCCGATTAAGCTGCCGCCGGAATTTGACTCTTCAACTTCAAGGTCGTAAGAATTGATAATCCCTTCCCTGACGAATAATACATTCAAGGGAAAAAATTCATAATCACACGACCTTAGGCCGAAAGACCGGCTGCCAATTTTAATTGATCGATCGGCATAAAATGATAATCCCGAGACTAACGCTTCAGTGGATTTTAGTCTTTGGTAGCAAGAAGGAAACAGACGAGATAGTGCCCCGGCTTCAAAAAATAGCAGCTTGAACGGATTTAAATCCGAGTCTGTTATTGTGAAGTTGGGCAGCAGTAAAAATTGTTCCAAATCGGTAAAGACATCTTTATATTTTCTTACCTGGCTCCAGACGCTGGACTGATAACCCTCAATCATCACCAGATCCTGAAAAGAATCTTCGCGGGACTGATTATAGCCATTAATAGGTTCAAGGCCGGAAGTCGGCTTTACTTCATCTAAGTCAGTATCGTTGTCCGGCTTTGAATAAATGTCTTCCGGTTTGGTTAAATCGCCGTAAAGCTGCAACGATTTATTTTGCGGATTGTCCGCTAAATTGGGACCAAAAGCAACCACATTGCCCAGTTTTCCATCTCTTAAATCGGCTGAAAGCGCTTTGCTTTTAGTTTTAACGGCGCAAACAGGTATCGGTTCTACTGATTTTTTGTCAATATAAGCAATCGTTTCAAGACTGCAAAGAATGTCAAAATTAATAGGCCCGTCAGACGGATTAAGAGTACCGCCAACATTTATTGTTTTAGGAATAAAACCTTCTTTAATAATTATATTCCCATTGCTCATTGCCAGACCCGAGACATTCGGTGCAATTATTACTGATCCGGTCTTTTTCAGGATAGAGTTGACCAGATTTCCGTTTGAGCATTTGATATTTTGAAAGCGGGAATCTTTTTTGTCAATTCCGATAAGCTTGAAATTAAGGCCGGAAAGATTAATTGATCTTTTTTCGACAAAAAAAATCTCGCACCGATCTTTTACCAGTTCAAAAGTTTCAGCCACTTTATTGGAATTAAAGCCCTCTTCATAAAACAGCCTCATCGCCGGTTTGGTTTCGCAGGATAAATATTCCTGCTCAATAAAAGGCATGACGTTGATTTTGTAGTAGCTTTCCAATTCTTCTAAAGTTTTTAGGCTCGGTTTTTCGCGAAAAAAAGCGATCAGGCTTTTTGCACCATCTTTGGTTTTGTTTTTTTTGTCCGATTCGTCCGGATTTTCCTCAATAACTGACAAGCCCCACTTGTCCAAAGATTTTATCGTATCAATCGGGATGTAGGCTTGCCGGTCGAGTGATTCAATTATGCCGGCTATGGCATAATCTTGATCGAATGACTCCGGTTTTCCGTCACGGTTTCTTTCCATGTGAATTCGGACATAACTTTCAACCGATTGATGATTGAACGAATGTTTAGCCAAATCTTCATAAAGCGGCCGGCTGAGAATAATTTCTTTGGCATCGTTTGCACTGATATGGCGGCCGAATATAATATTACCAGGATTGATATCCTGATCTTTTATATCCGTACTTGAAACGTTGCAATAAAGCGAATCATTTTCGCCAATTTTCAAGTTAATGCCGCGTTCAACTATTTCAAAGATAGCGTCAACGAACTGTTGACTGCGGAATTTTTCAAGATTTTTCTTATTAAACAGGTAGTTCGGGTTGCTCAACTTTTCTTCATAGCATTTTACAACAATCCTTTTGTTTTCCTGAGTCGGCTTAACCCCTAAGTAAACCGAGTGGGCAAAATATCCCAGAGAATCCATATATGTTGCCGCAATGAAGACGATAAATACATTAAGCAGAAAAGATAACGGCCTGCTTTTGATCATTGAAAACGCATAAATCAAAAGCGAAGAAAATTTCATCTGGCTTTTTGATTTCATGGTATTACCTCCTTTATCTAGTTTTTAACGTAATGGTGAATTTGATTTCCGTCAGGAGTTTTTTTGCAGACGTAAACTTTATTGGCTGTTTCATTGACCAAGTTTCTGTCATGCGTGACTATAACAATTGTCATTTTATATACTTCATTAAGCATTAACAGCAAATTTATCGCTTTTTCAGAGTTGGCTTGGTCAAGGCTGCCGGTTGGTTCATCGGCTAGCAATACTTGCGGCTTCGAAACCATTGCCCGGGCAATTGCCACCCTTTGCTGTTCTCCGCCTGAAAGCCGGTTCATTTTGCAGTTTGCTTTATCAATTAATCCGAGCTTTTCAAGGAATTCATGCGCCTGATCTTTTGCTTCCTCCCAGGTTTTTCCGCGGATTACAAGCGGCAATGCCGCATTTTGCCAGCAGTTAAGATGTGAAATCAAATTTAATTGCTGAAAAACCCAGGCAACATGATGTTGCCTGAATATTATTTTTTCAGATTTTCTCAGACACCCCAAGTTATAGCCTTGCGACTCATTGTCGGGAAAATACTCAATAATTCCGCTTGTCGGATCATACATTAAGCCAAGCAAGCGCAGAAGCGTAGTTTTACCAGAGCCGCTTTCGCCGTAAATTGCAGTAATTTTATTTCGCGGAATCGATAAACTCCAGTCATTAACCGCTTTTATTTCTTGTTCTGCAACCATGAAAAATTTGTTTACATTGGTAAGAGCAAATATCGGCGTTTCCTGTTCATTTTGTCTCAAATCATTTGCTTCCATTTCAAGTCTCCTTATCGGTTAAAAGTGCCAAAATTCAATATTATATTGTCAAATAACAATCATATTAAATTAACTTAAATATGTTATATTGTCAAATAAAAAAACCGGAGAAAGATTTCTCCGGCGAAAGTCGAAAATTAAAGATCAAAGCAGGAATTTTTCCTGAAGCCATCCGAGTTGGAACGGATCGCTTCCCATTAAGCGAAAATTATTGTTTAAAGAATTGTTTATGCCTGGTGTGCATACTCCCCTAACTGTATTAATTAGATTTTGTTTTACTCCCTCGCTTATTGTGTCATTTTCAATCTCACTGAGAGTAAACGACAAAATACTGTTTGGTTTGCAGGGTATTCCCAAGCTTTTGTAGAATTCCTGCGCCGTAAGAAAGTCATTGTTCTTTTCGCTAAAAAACGAAATTATATTGGCCAATGACTCATCTTCTCCAAGCCTTGTATCCAAGGCTTCTCCAAAAGATTTTCTCATCGACTTTGGATTGAGAAGCATTGTCAACATGGTTGAATACTCAGAGTGCAGATAAGATGCCTCTATTTGGGAAATATAAACTTCTCTTTCCACCAGCAATATTTTGCTGTTAAGGGACTGGTCGGTAATCCAGCCGAGGCAGGGTATTGTTTCGCCCGGCCTTAAACTGGACAAGTCATAGCCACTGGCATTTTTAACGAATTTGATTACATCGGTAATTTCTTCGTCTTTTAAATTTGCCAGCACGTTGTTTTTTCTGGTGACAGTGCCATCGTCATTTGCATTTAGATCTCCTCTGACAACCGCATCAACAATTCCGGTTTTTATCACGGTACTTTCATAGCCAATATCTGCGATTGATTTTATAACCGGTACAACCTCAAGATGCTTGTCTAAGGAAAAGCAGACATCAATTGGTTTTCCATCCAGTTTTTTGCCAAGTTTTTCATTGGTTTTTTCCGCCAGAAAAGAAAACTGTCTTTTGTGAATCTCAAACAGTTCTGACGACGCTCTAGTCGGAACAATCAATGAAAAAATTCGAATATGTTTTTCCGGTTTTATTGCTTGAGCGACAATTCCTTCCATTGTCAGTTTTTTCGGATTTTTTGGCGAATTGGCCGGATGAGAACCATCGTTGCCTAGCAAGATAATTATTCTTTCAGACAAATTGGTCTGTTCCCAGTTTATTTCGTTGATTGCCGCATCCAAGCCGTCAAAAACCGCTTCCGGATAATCTTCGCTGCTTGTGTCGGCTGATTTAACCGGATTGACTGAATTCAGAAATTTCTGGTGGTCTTCGGTCAGGCTGTAAATTTTGTAGACCTTCCCGTTTTCAAAATAAAGTCCGTTGACATAGTCATGGTATTCGACCAATCCAAAGCGGAGTTTTACCCTCATCCCCAGCTTTTTTACTTGTTCAAAAATCCTGATAACGGATTTTTTTGTCTCCTCAATCCATTGAGCCATTGAAGATGTCGAGTCAATAACAAAAACAATTTCCAAAGTCTCAATTGACCTTCTGATTGTCTGGATTTCTTCCTGCCGTTGTTCCTCGGACAGTATTTCGCTTCCCGATATCGGCTGCAGGCCAGCTTCATTGCCACCTTCGCCAAAGCCGCCAAGACAAAAAATCTGGTAAGTGTTATAAACGTTTCCGCCAGTTGTTTTGAATTCCTTAAATTGGACGCAAGGCCAGGCCATTAGAGGAATTTTTGTTATGTCATCGTTTGAGTGGAAATACTCGGCAATATAGCCTTCGTTTTTTCCCGATTCAATAGCTTTGCACAAAGCTTCGTATGTGGGATAGATATACAGCCTCGGCAAAGTGGTATTTTTTATTGGCATTCCTTTATTATCCCACTGCCCATATCTTAAACCCAAAGTCCAATCCCAGCGCTGAATGTCCGATTCGTAAACCCAGCCAAGCATATTTTCGCCGGTTTGGTAGTTGCTGATTTGGTACCAGTTATTATTGCCATCTTTGGCGATGTTAAAAACAAAGTATGGCTGAAAATAATTAACAGCCGTCTGGTTTTGCGCTCCGCCGGGAGTAAGACTGGTGCGGATATTGCGACGGGTTGGGATGATTTTAATCAAAATTCCCTTGTCATTAATCATACCATTCATAGTTTTTGGCAGTGTAATATTTAAGCCTGCCTTTTCTTCTGCCTGCGTGACGGCGGGATTATTTCCTTTCGCCTCATCTTTCTTAAACAAAAAGCAGCCGGAAGTAAACAAAAATGCCAGTAAAACGATGATTGATAAGCCTTTGTTTTTCATGATGTACTCCTTTTGCGTTGTGCTTTACAGCTTTTACCTCGTATAAATTAATGGACGTAATTCGTCCAAAATTAGGCAATATTTTGTCAATGTTCGATCTAAATAAAGATCATATTATATTAATCTAAAATCAGATATTAAGTCAAGTATAAAAATTATTGATTGGTAATTAAATAATTTAAAAAATTATATTAAAAATGAGCACCAAAAATTTTCAACTGCCCATTTTTACTTGAATAATTATTCAAAAAATATTGGAATTTCCAAAGCGTCGTCGTTTTCAGGCAGTCCGGAAGGATTGTCTTTTTTTAGTATTAAGTTACCGCGATCACTGACTTGAGTATCGGGTTTTTCAAATTCTATCGTGGCGTTGAATTCAACAAAATTTTCCGTCATCCAATCATCTTTGGCCGAAGCAATTCCTTGTCCAATAATAAGCCCATCCCAGTTTGTTAAAACGATTGGAAAACTGGCTTCAAAAAACCAAGTCCCACGCGCCTTGCCTTCGATTTCAAGCGGGCTTGTAATTTTTTGATTAGGCCTTGGATTATAAATTTGGATTAAATCCATTTTTTCCAATTCATTGCCAATTTCCTCGGTAAAATTTTTTCCATCGGCATTACATTGCCTTGGGTAGCTTTCCATTACCGGGTTTCTCGCATTTACGCAATCCTGAAAACTGGTAATTTCATTTTTTTCAGATGAAATTTTGCAGACGGGTACACATTGCATGGTGCAAATATCGGCGTCATCATCATGTCGGCAGGCTGATTCGCAAGAAAAAAATGTTCCGCCGATTTGGTCACAGAATTCTTCGCCGATGTATTCGCATTCAGAAAATTCGCCAAGCCATTTTCCGCCGGCTTCTTGGCAAATTGTCACGGCGGCGTTCTGTTTTTTTATATTTTCATACCAGTCTTTATCAAAGCCCAAGCTCTCACAAAAACTGATTTCTTGGCAGCTGATTGAGCTGCATTCCGGGCAAGGCGGACAGACAGAACATTGTGTCGGGCAATTATCGGCATTATAAGATTTGCAATTTAAGGTTTTGGCGCCGCCGCATTCCGTTTCTGGGGCAGGAGAAGAAGGATTACCGTGTTTAGTCCATTGGCCTTCAACGCAAATCCAAGCATCTTCCGGGCCGCCAAAAAAAAATCTTATTACAAACAGACTGACCGCGGCGATAACTACTATTAGTAAAATGATTAAAATGTTTTTTTTCATATTTTTTTGATTATTCCTTTATTGGCGTCTAATTATACTAGATCGCCGGTTTTTAAAATTTTTGTCTCAATTTTTGTGCCAACAATGCATGGTATTTTAAATTCTCTTGAAACTATTACGACATGAGATAAAATGACGCCTTCTTCAGTAATGATTGCTCCGGCTTTTTCGCAAGTCATCATCATCTCTTGGCCAGTTTACCAGGAGACCAAAATTTCGCCTTTTTTCATTATTTTCATTTCAGCTTCAAAATCCGTTCTTAAATCAGCTTCAAATGGTTCATTTTCTTTTTGTTCCGCTATTGAAATTTTTTCAGTTTCCATTTCTTATTTTCTCCTCTGTCAAAAGGACATTATGAATATTATAGAGTAATTTTAACCTTGTATCTGCTTAAAAGATATCATTTTAGTGTCATTATTACAATATGTGCAGATGATGAGATACATAGGTAATACCCCCAGGATGCCTAAAATGGTAAAATCTAGGAACTAAATTACCTAATATCTCATCTCTATGGTTTATGAATATTATCGTTTGGCAAAGAAATTTAAAGCCAGCAGCAGATATGACCGTTGGCGCAATGTTGCCAAGGTATTGGCCCTCTCCAAGGCTGCCTGCCAGAGGCTAGAATGGATTATTTTCTATCATACCAAAGCAAAAGGCAATGCCAGTTTAACCTGTAGGCATTTTAGCATCGCCCCTAAAACCTTTTACAAATGGTTTAACCGGTTTGACGAGTCTAATCTAAGGAGTTTGGAAGATCAATCCAAAGCGCCAAAAAACAAACGCAAGAAAGAATATACCCCTGAACAATATGTGAGGGTGGTTACACTAAGAAAAGCTCACATCCGCTACAGTAAATTCAAGTTGCTTGCCCAATACCTCCAAAGCTATCCTGAAGACCAAAAAATTTCCTCCTGGAAAATCCAGTGTATTATTCAGGACGCAAAAATATACTACCAGCCTAAAAAACAGCAAAGAATCAACAGAAAACGCCAATTAAGCCAGAAAAGAAAGAGAATTACCGAACTTAAAAGGAAAAAGGTTAATGGGTTTCTTTTATGCCTTGATTCAGTCGTGCTATACTGGAAAAGTTCTAAGCGCTATATATTAACTGCAATTGACCGTTACAGCAAAGTCGCTTTTGCTAGAATGTACACAACCCATAGTTCTTACAATTCCAGAGATTTTCTTCATCGCCTTAATTATCTTTTAGACGGCAAGATTGTAAATATCCAAACTGACAATGGAAGCGAATTTCATAAATATTTTGACCAGGCCTGTAATCAGTTAAATATCAACCATTATTTTTCAAGGAATCACACCCCTAAAGACAATGCCGTTAATGAAAGATTCAATAAAACCTTAAAGGAAGAATTTATCGCTTTAGGCAACATGACTGATAATACCAAATGCTTTAATGAAAAGCTGACTGAATGGCTGATCCATTACAACTTCGAAAGGCCACACCAAACTTTAGATTATATGTCTCCAATGAACTTCAACTACAAATACCACAAAGTGTTACCGATGTACCCTTCAAGTACAATATGTTGACAAAACAAGATATTTTTGTTATCTTTTCAAATTAGTTGTTTGTTTTTTTTGCACATTAATATAAGGAGAAAATAATTTTGAGAAAACACGGAGAGCAGTCAAAAAAAATCAAGCAAGCCTTGATTTCATCAGGCGATTTGGGCATCTCATTGCCACAAATAGTTGAGCAGACCGGCTGTTCGAAAACAAATGCGGCAACTTTGCTTAAAGGCTGGACTGAAACCGGGCATGTTTTAAGAACAGGCAAGCGCACCGCTTACCGTTATTTTTATACCGGTTTGAACTTTGCTCCAAAAAACAGATATAATGTCACAAAAAAAGTCAGTTACTGCAGAAGAAAAATCCGTCAAGCAATTTTTGATTTTAATGGCAGTTGTTTTTCTGCCGGTGATATTATTAAAGCTACCGGAATTAATTCAGCAAATGTCTGCGGATATTTGGCCGGTTTGACCGAGAAAGGAATCTTACAACGACGCGGCAATAGGAAAAATTATATTTACTGCAAAGTTAATATAATTCCTGATTTTTTTTCGGAAGCCGAGCTGGCGGAATTGATATTTAATGTTCTTTACCTTTCTCAGGAAGCCTTTTCAAAAGACGAGATTGTTGAAATGGTTGTAGCCGGCCTAGAGAGCCAGAGTTTATATGGTAAAGAGAAAATGGTCAAAAATACTGTTCGCCACGTCGTTGAATGCTGGCATCGCGACAATGTTTTGGCCTGTTTGTGCTTTGACGAAGATCCTCCTTTGTTCAAATTAAAGCCGGACATTAAAAAGCGTCCGGTTCATGTTTGGAAACAATAGCCTTGCTAAAAAGCCGGGCTTATTTTTTTGTGCCGGCATTCATTCCGGCCACATAGCCTGTGCTCCAGGCGGCCTGAAGATTAAAGCCGCCGGTAATTGCATCGATATCTAAAATTTCTCCCGCAAAAAACAAATTGGGTATTTTTTTTGATTCCATTGTTTTTGAATTGACTTCGCTTAAACTTATTCCGCCGGAAGTGACAATTGATTTATTGATATCTTCAACGTTGATAATTTCCAGCCTGAATTCTTTCAACAAAAATAGCAATTTTTTTCTCTCATCTTTTTTTATTTCGGTGCATTTTTTATTCGGGTTAATTTCAGTTTGTTCTATAATTACCGGAATAAGCTTTTTTGGCAGAAGTTTTTGAAGGCTGTTTTTTAGCGCCTTGTTTTTAAATTCATTGAAATCCAAAAGGACTCTTTTGTCTAAGGTTTGGTAGTCCAAAGCCGGTTTGAAATCAATTTTCAGCTCCAGCTTTTCCCCGAGATTTTGGCAGATTTTTTTACTCATGTTTAAAATAATCGGACCGCTCATGCCGTTATGGGTGAATATCGCTTCGCCGGTTCTTTCATCAATTTTTTTGTTGTTTTTGAATATTGAAATTTTTACATTTTTTAGGCTTAAGCCCTGAAGTTTTTTTATCCAATGTTCTTTGACTATCAGCGGAACCAAAGCCGGACTTATTTTTTCAATATTGTGGCCAAAGTTTTTTGCCCACTTATAACCGTCGCCGCTACTGCCGGTTTGCGGATACGAAACTCCGCCGGTGCAGACAATAAGTTTATTGGCGCTGATTGTTAATTCATCCAGCTTGATTTGAAATAGTTTGTTGTTGTATGAAATATTTTTTACCTCTGCTTGGGTGATAATTTTTGCGCCATATTTTTTCAGTTGCTTGATTAACACATCAAGCACATCAGAAGCTTTGTCAGAAACCGGAAAGATTCGATTGCCTCTTTCAACTTTGGTTTTTAGGCCTGATTTGTCAAAAAAATCAATTATTGCCTGATTGCTGAACTGGTTGAAGGAAGAATATAAAAATTTTCCGTTTGGCCCGAATGCGGACACTAAATTTTTTATTTCTTCACAAGCATTGGTAATGTTACAGCGTCCTTTGCCGGTTAAAAGCAGCTTTTTCCCAAGCTTTTCATTTTTTTCTAAAATTAATACTTTTGCTCCGGCAATTGCCGCGGTAATTGCCGCCATCATTCCGGCTGGGCCCCCGCCGATGATTGCCACTTCGGTTTTTATTTGTTTTTTCATCTTTTTATACAGATTAGCTCAATACAAATATTATAGCAGAAAAGACCCCATTAGGGCGATTTAAATATTTATGTAAGGTGAGTGTTCCGATTAATTCTTCGCCTTTGGCGGAGTAAAAAATCGAGAACCCCGCCTTATATATTTTAATTAAGGCGCAAGACTTCGCGGTTAATACCCTTTATTTAGTAAATTTGAATAGTTGGAAAATTTTGTTAAAAAAAGTATAATAAAAGAGAGCTTAATACTTATTACAAAATATTAAAAATAAATTATGATCACAGGGTTATTTGCAAAAATATTGCTGGCGATTATCATGGGGGCGGTAATCGGCTTGGAGCGTGAAAACAGCAGCCATAACGGCGAGTCGAACGTGGGTATTAGAACATATTCTTTAGTTGCCTTAGTCGGTGCCTTAAGCGGCATATTTATTCTTAATAATTTGCCATTTTTGGCTTATTTGATTTTTGGAGGAATTTTTGTATTGTTTGTTTCATATTATGTCGTTGGGTCATATATCAGTCGGGATGTGGGTTTCACCAGCGAGATTTCAATGGTGGTGACATTTATTTTGGGAATGATGTTTGTTTTGGATATTGTCCCATTACAGATTATTATTGCCACTTTTGTTTTGCTTATTCTGATATTGTCACTTAAGACCACTACTAAAAAAATAGTGTCTGGCATTTCCAGTTCGGAGCCGCAGTCATTTATCAGTTATGCAATTATTGCGCTGGTAGTGTTGCCTTTCTTGCCGGACATTAATTATCGTTTGGCTGATATTCCGGTACTTCCCGATATTTTGCGAGGGCTTAGCGTTGATATGGGAAAGTTTGCTAACCTAGACTTGATTAATTTTAGAAATATTTGGCTGGTAGTGGTATTGATTACCGGTATTGATGTTTTTGGCTATGTTTTAAGCCGGCTGGTCGGTAGTAAAAAAGGTTTTGCCTTAACCAGTTTTGTCGCCGGTTTCATTTCTTCAACTTCAGCTACCCAGTCGCTGGCTCAGCGAAGCAAAAAATCCAATTTTGTAAATCATTTGGTTGGCGCGGCAATTTTGGCCAACTTGGCAAGTTTTTTGCAAATCTTTCTTTTAGTGGCGCCTTTGAATATCAAGTGGATAATATATATTTTTCCAAGTATTTTATGTATGATAATTGCCGCTGGCATCGCTTCCTTAGTATTTTTTAATAGAAAAGAACCTAAGGACATCAAGGATAATCCACAAGCAAATAAATCTACTAAGATTTTTTCCCTGATGCCAGCCTTAAAGTTTGTTGCTATTTTAATTGTAATTAAAATTATTACTAAGGTCTGCCTGATATTATTTGGTAATTCTGGCTTTGTGGTCAGCTCAATTATTGCTTCATTTGTCGGGATTGATGCGATCTTGGTCAATTTAGCGGAAATGGCCGGGCAGACAATTACATTTAAGTTTGCATTATTAACTTTCTTGTTGGTTAATGCAACCAATTTGCTAAGTAAAACAATCTACTCTTTTGTTCAGGGACACAGAAGTTTTGCCTTGAAGTTTTTTGGCAGTGTCATATCTATCATCGGTGTCAGCTGGATTTGGATGATATTTGTGTAAGTATCTTCATTTTTTGATCAGAAATATTTTTTTTAATATAATAATTAGCAGTTAACAAAAAATTCCATCCAAAGTTTAACTGTCGAAACGCCAGTTAAGTTGGGCGGAATTTTTTGTTGTGATGACGTATGGAAATCTTGTTAATAAACCTTTATAATTTTGATATGTTTAAAATACATATTCTTAAAAATTTGTTATAATAAATATATGAAAATTGTACTAATATTACCCAGGGGAGGGATTTACAGGAGAAAAGGTGGTGCTTTTCCGATATTTATCAGGTATTCCCCGTTAACTTTGCCGACTTTAGCAGCTTTAATTCCCAAAGAATTAAAGGCGGAGATAGAGACTTATGATGAAGGGGTTGATATTATAGAGAAAGAAAAGATTAAAGCTGATTTAATTGGAATAACATCAATTACTGGCGCTTCACCTCGAGCCTACGCTTATGCTGATTATTTTCGGTCAAAGGGAATACCTGTGGTTATGGGAGGAGTTCACGCAACACTGATGCCCGAGGAAGCAAGCCAGCACGCCGATGCTTTGGTTTTGGGTATTGCCGTTGAAACTTGGCCTCAACTCCTTAGAGACTTTAAAAAAGGGGAAATGAAAAAAACATATAAAGCCCCTGACAAAATTGATTTTTCTAATTGGCCAATGCCACTAAGAGATATAAATATTAGCAAGTCTTTCATATCAATAAATAGTATTCAAGCGACATATGGCTGTACAAATAATTGTGAGTTTTGTGTTACGCCATTTGTTTGTCCGGGTTATAATCATCGTCCAGTATCAGACGTTATTGCTGAAATAAAAAAAATTAAGAGCAAGTATATTGAATTTGTTGACCCTAGTCCGATTGAAGATTATTATGCGAAGGATTTATACCGAGCAATGATCCCACTTAAAAAGAAATGGGTCGGGTGTGCTACAACAAGAATTGGACAAGATGATGAGTTATTAGAATTGGCTGCTAAAGCCGGCTGTAAAGGCCTTTTAATCGGATTTGAGTCTGTATCTCAAGGAACACTCAATCAAATTAAAAAGGGTTTTAATTCTTCTGATCAATATTTTAATTTGACAAAAAAACTTCACCAGAAAAAAATTGCCATTATGGGTTGTTTTGTCTTTGGCTTAGATTCAGACGACAAGGATGTTTTTAATCGGGTAGTTGATTTTGTTAATAAGGCAAATATTGATTTGCCACGTTTTACCGTTGCCACACCATTTCCCGGAACAACATATTTTAAAAAAATGGAATCGGAAAATAGAATTACTACTAAATTTTGGTCAATGTACGATGCTCAGCATGTAGTGATTAAGCCTAAGAACATGACGGCAGAAGAATTACAAAAAGGACACCATTGGGCATGGAAGCAGGCTTATAAAATTAGATCAGTTATAAAAAGATTATTTTTTTCTCGGTCATTTACTAGTTTTGGGGTTTTTGCCAATTTTGGCTATCGTCATTATGCACTTAATCTGCCTAAATATACTTTTGAGTTGATGAAAAAAGACGTAGAGGTCTAATATAATCAGTTTATATATTTTTTTATTAAGGCTATAAAAATTATGGAAAAATTACAAAAATTTATTTTGTATGCCGTTGGCATATATCATATTGGTTTAGGATCCATGGGTTTCCTTTCAACTAAACTTGCAGCAAAAATCACTTTATTTATATTTGGTATGAATCTTCAGGTTAATCCCCAAATGAGTTACATTGCAAAATTGCTAGGAGTCTATGTTATAATTTTTGGTATTATTATGATAGTTGCTGCTACCAATCCAGAAAAATATAAAGTAATAATCAATATCGCTGTCGTTCTGTATGTCGCTAGATTTTTTGAAAGGATTATATTTCTGCCAGCAGTCCAAGAATCTTTTAATATCTCAACTTTTAGAATTTGGTTTGAGGCTGGTCTGCTAGCATTTTTTGCCTTAATTTTGTTTTTGGTCAAACCAAAAAAAGCATAGATTACCCGCTTTTTTCTCAAAGATAAATAATGATAAAAATATTCTTAGTAATTTTAAGATTTTGTCTGTTATTTATGATTTTTTTATCATTTAGCAATGGCATTGCCAATATTTTTACCATTAGAGACGACACGTGATTTTTTTGGTTTTTTTGCAAAGATTCTTTCATTTTTATATTGTTAATTACTACCTTAGTATTATATATATTCTTAAAAAATAAATACTAAAATGTCACGCTTAAAGATACTTTTAATTTCGCCTTTTGACTCAACTTATAGATATAAAAAAGGTAATTTTGGAAAATCGGTCAGATATGCCTCAATTACCCTGACAACCCTGGCGGCTTTAGTGCCGGAATACTTGAAAGCTGAAATTAAGATAATTGATGAAGGAGTAGAATATTTTAATGGAAGATTTGATGCAGACTTGGTTGGAATAAGCGCTGTCACTGCTAGTGCTGATCGCGCTTATTATCTAGCTGGATTAGCGAAAAAATCAGGTATTACCACAGTTTTAGGTGGATCTCATCCAACTTTAATGCCCCAGGAAGCAGTAAATCATGCTGACGCCATCGTAGTCGGTTTTGCCGAAGAGAGCTGGCCTAAGCTTTTGGCTGATTGGCAAAAAGGCAGATTAAAAAAAATTTATCATCAGAGAAAAAATTTAATTTTAGAAAATTTACCTTTTCCGAGACGCGATCTCTTAAAAAGAAATGCCTATCTAATTAAAAATACAATTATCACCAGCCGGGGATGCCCCTGCGGCTGTACTTTTTGTGCTATACCGGAGATGTGGGGTAAAGGGTTTTATCATCGGCCACTAAATGATGTTATTGAAGAAATAAAAAGGATGCCCAGCAAAAAAATTTTGTTTCTTGATCCAAATTTAAACGGTGACAAATTATATTTTGAAAAATTACTTGATTTACTAATTCCTTTAAAGATTCAATGGGCTGGTTTAGCCACTATAAATGTTGCCGAAGATGATAATTTATTAAAAAAAGTTAAAGATAGCGGTTGCATTGGTTTGCTGATTGGGTTTGAGTCAGTCGAACAGCTATCATTAAATCAATATGGTAAAAGATTTAATAATGTTTCGGATTATAAAGAATATGTTGGAAAATTACACCAAAACAAGATACGAGTTATGGGTTGTTTTGTTTTTGGTTTTGATAATGAGGATAAGTCAATTTTTCAAAAAACTATAGATTTTGTCAAAGAGATCGATTTAGATCTGGTGAGATACTCAATATTAACCCCCTTTCCTGGAACGGCAATATTTAATCAATTTGAAAAAGAGAACAGAATTTTGACAAAAAATTGGTCAAGATATAATCAAGAAGAAGTTGTCTTTGAGCCTAAAAATATGACTACTGGTGAACTCCAAGCCGGTTTATATTTTGCCTGGAAAAATAGTTATGATTATTCATCTATTATAAAAAAATCCATGGGTGCTAAAAGGAATAAACTTTTAACTTTAATTGCTAATTTTGGTTTGCGTAAATATGCTTACCGGCTAGAAAAGTGTAATCTAAATCGATGAAAATAACTTTTATTTTGCCTTCCGTTGGCAGAAAAATTAAACAAAAAAAATATCTCAGAACTTGGCAAATGGAGCCATTAGCGATTGCTCAATTAGCCAGCTTAACTCCTAAAGGTATTGAAGTGGAGTTTTTTGATGATCGGATTGAAGAAATCAATTACCAAACCAAGACTGATTTAATCGCTATTAATGTCGAAACTTATACAGCTAAGAGAGCTTATGAAATAGCAGAAAAATTTAAATTTCAAGGTAAAAAGATAATAATGGGAGGTTTTCATGCCACCCTTTGTCCAGATGAAATTTTACAGCATGCACATTCAGTTTTGATTGGAGAAGCCGAGGATTTATGGCCTGATGTCTTGGCAGATTTTAAGAATGGTAATTTTAAAAAAGTGTATAAATCAGATCATCGGCCAAATTTAGCAAGTTTAAAACCGGATCGTAGTATTTATCAAGACAAAGATTATATGAAATTAGGTTTGGTTGAAACTGGCCGAGGTTGCTACTTCCATTGTAATTTTTGTTCGATTACTAGTTTTTTTGGTCATACCTATCAATATCGTCCCATTGAAGATGTAGTTAGTGAAATTAAAGAATTAAATTATAAATATTATTTTTTTGTTGATGATAACATCTGTGCTGACGTTGAGCATGCTAAAAAATTATTTAAAGCTCTAATTCCTTTGAAAATAAAATGGATTAGTCAAGTTAGTATAGCTGTTTCCAAAAATGATGAATTACTGTCGCTAATTAAAGAAAGCGGTTGTCTAGGAGTATTGATTGGTTTTGAATCATTAGACAAAAAAGTATTGCAAGAAATGAATAAGTCAGTTAATAGTCAAATTAATGATTATGACCAATCAATTAAAAAAATATATTCTTATGGCTTAAGAATCTATGCGACTTTTGTTTTTGGTTATGACAATCAAAATAAAGATATGTTCCCCTTGACTTATAATTTTATCAAAAAGAACAAGTTCACAATAGTAGCCTTTAACCATTTGGTTCCTTTTCCGGGTACGCCCCTATATCAGAAGCTAGAGAAGGCAGGGCGCCTTCTTTATAAAAAATGGTGGCTGGAACCATCTTTTCGTTTTGGTGATGTGGCTTTTAAACCAGCTCAAATGACGGCTGTAGAATTGTCAAACCTTTGCCATTATTATCGCCGCAAACTTTATTCATGGCCGTCACTGTTAACCAGATTACTTAATTTTAAATTGAACTTTTCATCCTTTGATCGTTTCTTTATATTTTGGATGGTAAATATTTTATCTAAAATTGATGCCCGTAAAAGAAAAGGTTTACCTTTGGGTAAAAATATAAAATAGTATGAATAATTTTAGTATTTCCTTAGCAATCGAAGATGATGAACCGAGGCTTAGAAAGTTGCTTAAGACTAATCCTATTTTTGGCACTATTAGTATGTTTTATCAAAAAGAGCCAAATTTTTTTAAAGCGGCGTGGGTTGGAAATCAAGATTTAAAGACAATAGTCATGAAAAACGATCAGAAAGAAATCATTGCTTTTCAAACTACCGGTATTCGCGATGTTTATCTTGGGGGTGTAATTAGAAGAATTGGTTATTTAACTAATTTGAGAGTTGATAAAAATTTTCAAGGTAAGGGGATTTTAAAGGAAGGATTTGATTTTATAAAAAAATTAGATTTGCAGACAAAAGTGCCTTTCTATTATTCAACAGTTATTTCCGCCAATAAAAAAGCCTTGAGGATATTAGCAAAACCAAGACGAGGCGGGTTAAATTTTATTGGCCAAGGAACTTATTTAACAAAAGCCTTAGTTATTTTTAATAGAAAAAAAGAGGTTAGTAATAAATATAAAATAATTCGCGGATCAAAAGATAAGTTAAATGAGATTGTTGATTTTTTAAATATAGAGGGAAAAAAGAAAAATTTTTTTCCACACTATACGTTTGCTGATTTTGGTAGCGATTTTTTAAAAGATTTTAAAGTTGAAGATTTTTATCTCGCTTTTGATAGCAATGAAATAGTCGGAGTTGTTGGTAAATGGGATCAAAATAATTTTAAACAAAATATAATTGCCGGATACAGCGGATTTTTTAGATTTCATAATTTATTTAATTTTTTTGGTTTGTTTTTGGGTTTGCCAAAATTGCCAGCTGTTGGTCAGAAGTTGAATTTTTTATACCTTAGTTTTATTGTTGTTAAAAATAATGACAATCAAATTTTTTCCGATCTCTTGAAGTCGGTCTATAATGATTTAATCGATAGTAGCTATGTATATTTAGTTTTAGGACTTCACGAAAAAGACCCGCTGATTAGTTCGCTGAGAGATTTTTTTTGCATAACCTACAAGAGCACATTATTTTTTAATTATTGGCAAGAACCAGAAATTTTAAAAAAATTTAATTTAGGTATACCTTATTTTGAGCTAGCCATTTTATGAGAATATTGAAGACAAAAATTGTAAAGCCAAAAGATTTATCAGCTAATCAAAAAAATCAAATGTATGATGTTTTGATAAGAAATTTTGAAGGGCAGACACGAGAAATTTTTGAGCTTGATTTGCTTGAAAAAAACTGGGTTTTCATTTTAATAGAGCGGCATTCAGGAAGTATTTATGGATTTTCAACATTAATGATGCTAAAAGATAGAGTTGATGGAAACACAGTTAGAGCTTTTTTTTCCGGTGATACAATTATTGACAAAAAATACTGGGGTAAGCATAAAATGTTTAATGAATGGATGTTTTTTTCTTTGTATATTTCCCAAAAATTTCAGAATAATTTATATTGGTTTTTGATAAGCAAAGGATATCGCACTTATCGTTTATTACCTAGGTTTTTTAATGAATTTTATCCAGGGTATGATCAAAAAATATCCGTCAGTAAAAAAAATATTTTAGATGCCTTTGCATATAAAAAATTTCCAAGTGAATATAATAAAGAAACTGGAATCATTCATTTTAATTACGATAAACAAAGATTAAGAATGGGAGTTGGCGAAATTACCGAAGAAGCCATAAAAGATCCTAACATTGCCTATTTTGCTAAAATTAATCCTAATCATATGAAAGGTGATGAACTTGCTTGTTTGGCTAAAATCGATATTGATAACATAAAACTTCTAAATAAAATTCCCAGAATTTTAGTTATTTTTTTTATTAAAATATATGGCTGGGTTAATTTTAGAAGTCTTGTATGAAAAAAATTTTTATTTTTATTGTAAATATATTTTTACTTTTTTTATCATCAATAAAATATTTTAAATTTGCGCAGTCAATAAATAAAGTAAAAAAAGTACAGAAAAAAAAATTGTTTACAATATTAAAAAATAATAGCAATACTAAGTATGGTCAAAAATTTAAATTTGGTTCTATTAAATCAATTAAAGAGTTCCAAGATAAAGTTCCTTTAACCAATTACGAAGACTACAAAAATGATATTGATTTAATTATAAAAGGTAAAAAAAATATATTAACCAAAGATAAAGTCATATTACTTGAGCCTTCAAGCGGTTCAACTTCGGCCTCAAAATTAATCCCTTATACCAAGTCATTAAAGAAAGAATTTCAAAAAGGCATATTGCCTTGGTTTTTTAATTTATATTTTAAAAATCCAGCCTTGCTTTTAGGTAAAGCTTATTGGTCAATCAGTCCGGCCAGCAAATATAGTATTAAAGATACTAAAGTTTTAGTTGGTTTTGAAGATGATACTGGTTACTTCGGCTTACTAAATAAAATTTTACTCGATAAATTATTAATTGTTCCAAAAGAATTAAGTAGGATTCATGATATTGATGCTTTTCGTTATACAACAATACTTTTCTTACTGAAAGAAAAAAATCTTTCTTTTATCTCTGTCTGGCATCCAAGTTTTTTAACCCTATTATTAGACCATGCTTTGAAGTGGAGGAAAAATTTAATTGATGATATAAGGCAAGGAACAATTTCTAATTTTCAGATTGATAAAGATATTAAAAAAAAGTTTATTGCTGACAAAAAAAGAGCAGCCGAGCTAGATTTGATTTTTTTAAATAACAAAAAAAATTTATTTGTGCGAATATGGCCGAATTTGAAAATTATTAGCTGTTGGGGGGATGCTAATGCGGAAAATTATATTACAGAAATAAATAAATATTTTTCTAATGTTAAAATTCAGAAGAAAGGCTTAATTTCAACTGAAGGTTTTATTTCTTTTCCCCTGGAAAATAAAAAAAATAGTATTTTATCCATTAATTCTCATTTTTTTGAATTTATTGACCGAAATCAAAATGTCAAGCTGGCTCATGAATTAGAAAAAAATCAAGGATATTCAGTTGTAATTACAACCAGTGGCGGTTTTTATCGCTATCAACTCAATGATTTAGTTGAGGTAGTAAGCTTTAAAAAACAATGCCCTTTGATAAAATTTATTGGCAAAGAAGATATGGTTTCTGATTTATTTGGTGAAAAGATTAATGAAAAATATTTATTCAAAGTTTTAAATCAGGTATTTAATAAATATAAAATCAGTCCGACTTTCTATTTTATTGCTCCGGAAAAAGAAGTAAAATATTTTTATTGTCTTTTTCTGGAATTAAAAAATAATAATGACAAAAATTTATTGAGGCAGATTACTAAAGAAATAGAGCAGAAACTGATTGATAATTATAATTATAAATATTGTCGCGATTTAGGGCAGCTTGATTTTTTTAAGCTATTTATAATTTGTGAAGAAAAGGCAATTGATACTTATTTTGATGTTTGCAGATCTTATGGTAAAAAATTAGGCAACATCAAGGCTCAATTATTGGATAAGAATATTGGTTGGTCAAAAAAATTCAAAGGATATTTTTTGAATTAACTAAGGTGTTTTATGAAATTTTTTTAAAATTTATTTGGTGATATATTGGAGAGATAATTTTGTTTATTGGCTAGGGATTAATGATTCATATATATGAAACGCAATATCCCAGTGGGATTTTTGTTTAATTTATTAATTTAAAGAATATTATCCCTAGACTATCGGATGAATCATAAAGCGTAACCATATCATTTGGATTAATTTTAATAATTTTTGGCTTGTGTTTATTTATTTGCGACGTAAGCCACGTCGATCTCGATCGACAGTGGCGTAGGGCGAGTGTCCAGCACTTATTTTACTGATTACTGTTTAGATTAAATAATCTATTTTATACCGTAGAAAAAATTGATTATGAAAATGATTGATGAGTAAAATAGGTGCTGGATCGAGCCGAGGAGCCATCAAATGGTGAAATACCCGAAAGCGCTCCGTAGTCAAAGCTGCACTTATCCAGCTTTGGAGCGTCGGCGACTTGTCTCGATTAATCCTTCGCCTTTGGCAAAGTGAAAAATCGAGGATCCCGTCTTGTATATTTTAGTTAAGGTGCGGGACTTTGCGGTTTAATACCCTTTATTAAGTCAAGATTATTTAATAATAAAATTTATTTTATTGCCTCAACTGTTAAACTTTCAAGCGGCAAGCCTTGATATTGTTGCTTGCCGATATCCTTATTTTCTCCTAAAATATTTACTTTAAAGCCGGCATTTTTAATTATTTCAATATATTCATTCTTCATCAAAGCGCCGCCAACACAGCCGGCTATCAGCTTTTCATTGTTTTTCATTTCTTCTGAAAGTTGCCCAAGCAATACAATATCAGAAATATACATTTTTCCAACGGATTTTAAAACTCGATATGCTTCTTTAAATACTTTCAATTTGTCCGGTGCGAGATTTATTACGCAATTACTTATTATAACATCAATTGAGCTGTCATTAATCGGTAAATTTTCGATATCACCAAGCTTGAATTCAACATTTTTATAATTATACTTTTTGGCGTTTTCTTTTGCCTTTTTAATCATCTCTCTGGTCATGTCGACACCAATGACCTTTCCGCTTGATCCGACTTTTTTTGCCGCCAAAAACGCATCAAAACCGGCGCCACTGCCCAAATCCAAAACAGTATCGCCTTTTTTTATTTTTCCTAAAGCAGTAGGGTTGCCACAACCGAGTCCAAGATTGGCTTTTGGTACAACATTTATTTCTGCATCTGAATAGCCGATGTTTTGTGAAATTTCCTGATTATTTTTACAGCCGCAACTGCACCCGCAGCCAATGTTTGAAGTCTTGGCTATTAAGCCATAGCTATCTTTTATAATCTTCTTTATTTTTTTTGAATTCATATGTTTATAAATAAACAAATATTAACTCAGCTAAAGCAATAGAATAATAAAATCCCGCCAATAGGAATATTAAAGCAACACAATATCTCATCACTTTTTCAACTTTTTGAACTATTTGAAACGCTTTGCCTACTTTCTGCATTGAAAAAGCAATAATGAAGGAAAAAATAATTACCGGCAGTCCGGTTCCAAGTGCAAACACCGGCGGAAGCAATAAACTTTCAGTTGTTTGCAAAACAAGCGGAATCAATACACCGAAAAACAACACTCCGCTGTAAGGGCAAAAGGCCAACGCAAACAAAACTCCCAAAAGAACCGAGCCGATATAGCCTTTTTTGGCCAGCCATTCTTTCAACTTTTCAATTTTTTGATTATTACCGCTGATTTTAATTTTAATTATGCCAAACATTATAAGGCCGATGATGATTAAAATCGGACCTAAAACCTTGTCGCCCCAGCCCTGAAAAATTTTTGAAATTCGAAAAGATGACAAGCCAAAATAAATCAAAGTGGCCAAAGCAGTATAGCTTATCCCGCGTCCCAAAGTATAAAATAGGCCGTTTAATAAAGTACGTTTGGCGTTTTTGATTTCTTTGGAAATATAAGCAATGGCGGTAATATTAGTGGCTAAAGGACATGGACTAATTGAAGTCAAAATGCCAAGCAAAAAAGCGGTTAGCAGGGGAATGTTATAATTGTCAATTAAAAAATTTATAAAATCCATTTTTTTATTTTTCTAACAAATTATTAATTTTATCTCTTAAATAATTTTTAAATTGGGTTTCGTTAGAGGTTAAGCGCCAAACAGTCGTGTCTTCTTGGATATTGTCTTTTCCGTCTTTAATCACATTAATATAAAGAGCTGAGCCGCTGGCTTGAAATTTTTGTGCTAACTGCCTGTTTTCCGGCAAATCAACATTAATTTCTCTAAATTCTATTTTACCGTCACTTATTTCAGATTGAAAGTATTCAGTAACAGTTTTACCGGTTAATTTGCCGATGGCAATGCAGGTAGCACAGCGTTTTGTGACATGAAATAAGTAGATTTGAATTTTTTCAGCTCCTTGGGCTGGTGATTGATCAGCCAAAACAGCTTTTGTTTTCGGCGAATCAATACTAGTAAAAGCCAAAAAAATTAACAGCACTAATCCAATGCCAATTCCTAATCCAATAAAAATTTCTTTTTTCATATCCTGTAAAAATTAAAATGCAAATGAATTGAAAAAATACCCAATTATCATAATGCCAATTAAAGTTACTACGATAAAAGCCGATAATAATTTCCAATTCATGGCTTTTTTAAGAATTAGAATACTGGGAATGGACAAAGTGACAGTGGCGGTCATAAAGGCCAGGGAAGTCCCTAACGGCACGCCTTTGCCGGTCAGCGCCTCTACTACCGGGATTACACTTACTGAATTGGCGTATAAAGGAGCGCCTACTATAGTTGCCAACGGCACTGACCACCAGCTTTCTATAGAAAGATATGTTTCAACAAAATCTTTCGGCACAAATCCGTGTATTAAAGCTCCCAAACCCACTCCTAAAAGAACATAAGGAAATAAGTTTTTGGAGATCAAAGCGCCGTCATGCCACCAAATTACAATTCTTTTTTTAAGCGGCACTGCCTGGCCGCCATTATCATTAATTGCTTCTTGTTTGGTTTTGAATTTCAAGAAAGCCGGATTTACATTTTTATCCATTCGTAATTTTTGAATTATCATGCCCGCTAAAACGGCAATAGTTATGCCAAGGACATTATAAATGATCGTCATTTTTATTCCAAAAATAGACGGGAAGATAAATAGAGAAGCTTCATTTACCAACGGCGAAGCGATCAGAAAGGCAAAAGTTACGCCTAAAGGAATACCGGAGCTGACAAATCCAATAAAAAGGGGAATAGACGAGCAAGAACAAAATGGCGTTATTACTCCTAAAAAAGCAGCTAGCAGATAATCAAAACCATACCATTTTCTTTTAGTTAAAATATCCCGGATCTTTTCTATAGGAAAATAATATCTGATTATGGCCATTATGTAGTTAATGACAACCAGCAAAATGCCGATTTTTATCGCATCATAGATAAAAAAGTTTATTGCATCTCCCCAGTAGGAATGAGGCGTAATAGAAAAAAATCTGTAGGTTGCAATGTCAGCGAATAATTGTATTGGGTAAAAAATATCCATATTTTAGCAGCAACCTTTGCATGAACAGCCGCTTGCTGAATCATTTTTTGATTCTTTAACTGAATATGTCTCAATCAGTTTTTTGATTTTTTCCACACTTGGCACGCTGCCGGCTAAAACAACTTGGCCGTTTATAGTCAAAACGGGTGAAGACATAACACCTATCTTAATAATCTCCTCAATATCAGTGACATACTCTGGTTTGATTGTTATTTTTAATTCCCCGGCCGCCTTTTGTGTTAGTTCAAATAATTTTTTGCATGATGGACAACCCGAGCCGAAGACTTGGATTTTTTCGATTTTATTTTTCATAAGTTTGAAGTAAATTTGTTAATATTAGGTTATATTTTTTAATATTTTTTTTATTAATAAAGTAATAAACATTAAGGCCTTTTTTACGAAAATCAATCAGCTTTGTATCTCTTAGAACTTTTAAATGACTGGAAACTAAATTTTGCGGTAAATCAAGCTGCTGCCAAATTTCACAAACACATCTATCACCCGTTCTAAGAAGGCAGAGTATTTTAAGGCGGTTTTCTTCGGCAATAATTTTTAAAAATCCCGCCAGGTTAGTGAGGTTATTAATATTTTTTTTATCCAAACAGCATTTGTATTTCATATATCAATTTATATTGATATAGTTATCATAAAGAAGTTTTAAATTTATGTCAATTAAATAGCATTAACAATTATAAGTTAACAAAAAATCAGCATGCTTGCGCTGATTTTTTGCTTAAGTAAAAATTGGGGCTATTAGAATTTATTTACTTAAAATATTCAGCTGGAAATTTGAGCCAACCCAGTTTTACAATAATGATAATAATAAAAGTGTACAATACTGAAATTAGCAGGTCTTTTGCCAGATCTTTTTTGGAGTATTTATTTTTTTCTTCCGCAAATATTTCAGTTGCTCCCTTATGAAGCAGGGTAAAACCTAAGATATTTGTCAGCCAATAGCCGATTATCATAAAAGGTAAAAATAAATTTTTTGACAATAATCCGAATAGAAAGCCAAAAGCATAGGCAATTGGAATATTTATAAATAGGTCGTTCCAAAATGAAAGAGGGGACAGCAAATATCCGACAGTCATTAATATTCCGATTTTTATTTTTTTCATATGTCTTTATTATAACAAAAAAGTGCTTTTGGGGCTATTTAGGCGTAGTTTTCGATATGTGCCACTAGATTAGTAGAAAGTGTAATACGTGTGTGTACATTATTACAAATACCGTTTTCTATCCAATACCTTGGCAACACTTTGTTAAGATTTGGGCGGGCG
>CAZHUO010000007.1:0-50211 GCA_964535715.1 uncultured Gammaproteobacteria bacterium
CAATTATTTAATCAACTAATTAACAATACTGTTGCGCTAGATTCTAGAAACTAAGTAGTTTTACATTATTGAAATTATCATTTAAATCTACATTTATTTCATCAGTATAATCGTCTGAATTTGCCCCCATTGCAAAAAGCCCAAATTCTTTAAATTTCTGTTTTATATAATCGTCTTCTACGCAATTATTAACGCAATTTATAAAATCGGTTGGCTGATTAAATGAAATATTTTTATTGACTTCTTTAAATTGATAATAATTTATCAAAACGGCAATAAAAAGAAAAATAGCCGCTATTATTAAAACTGCCGCAAGGCTGATAATTAAACGCTTTTTCATAATAATTATTTTTTACTGCTTAAAATATATAATATTCCAACTACTACCGTCGGAAGGCAGATTAGAGCAATTGAATACGGATTAAACCAAGTCAGCACCAACGAAGCCAAGCCTGCTAAAATAAAAAGCCAGCCGCCGATTATCGGTTTTTTCCAGGCAAAAACGGTGAATACTATCAAAATTAAACTTGGAATGGAATGAATTAAAAAACCCAGAAGCTGCATGTACCATGGCGAAGTACCTTCAAAAACGTCCAAAGAGAACAAGGTAATAAAGCAGATAAATAATATTGATAAAATTCTTGGGAGCCATTTAAGAATTTTTTTCATATAATTATTGACAAATTAAGATAAAAAGAGTACGATACTTTATTCTGGTCTCATTAATGTGCTTGCTGTTGCTTGTGTAATAGGCAAGATGAGATCATTTGGTTATTCTTTTAAAAAAGGAATGAGCATGAAACACACAATTGAGTACACAATAATTTTGATTTTAGCCATACTTTATTGTGTAGCTTTTCTGTGGCAGCTTTTTGTCTGCCACAAGATGGAGGTTGGAATGATGTTTATCACCTTGTTTTTAGGCGGTTTTGCCTTTTCAATCCGACAACTTGAGAATCAACACAAATAAATACCGAGGTCGAGCTTAGCATCTCATAAAACTGCTATTTTTTTATACAACAGATTCTATAATTATATTTAGCCTATTTGGGCGAAAAGGACGACATAATTTTTGCCGTAAGCTTTGGCGCATTTCGGGCAAGTGGTATAGGAAAAATATAATTTTTTAATTTCCTTGCCCTTGCTTTTGGCATATTCTTTCATTTCAACGGCCCATTTACCCGCGTTCTGGTAGGGGCCTTCAAAAACTTTAGTTAAAAAGGTGCCGGAAAGTTTTGCCATTTGAGCGCCCGGCACGTCTTTTGCAACGTCAATATATAAATCTGAACCCCAAATGGATTTCTCATCAGTCAGCATTAGTTGATAAGGCGAATTTGCATCGGCTTTTTCAATCAACGCTAAATTCTTTACCACTTTCTTTCCGAAATTAAGGGGAATGTGCAAAAAACTGGTAACGTGGTCTTTGACAAAAATTTTATCCTGCCATGTAATTTCTTTTTCCTGCCACAAATCCGGATCAAATGGCATGCAGCAGCCGGTTGGTTTTAAGTTTGGGTCAATCATAATTTTATAATTTATCATGTTTAAAACTCGTCTCGCTTTTTCTCACCGCTTCTCGGTAGGCGCAAAAATCACAATTATCACTGGATTTTGGCATTTTTGATCTTTTAAGGCACTCGTGAGCATCAATTACGGCTTTTTCCACCCAGGAATCATTACCCTTGTATTCAATTAAGTTAACGTCAAATTCCAGCCTGGCATCAAAAGCCTCTAAATCAGTTCTGCCGTTGCAGTAGACAAAATAGCCGGTATCTGAAACCTTAAAGCCGTTTTGTCTTAACAGCCATTGATATATTTCCATCTGTCTTTTGTAGCTGATTTGCCAGCCTTGGTTTAGTTCGGTTATTTCCTCATTTTTACTGGTGGCTTTGTAGTCAACAACATATAATGTCCCTTTTCTGTCAGTCCAGATATCGTCAACGGCGCCGGTAATAATCAGATTGGTTTTTTTGTGATGATATTGAATTCCTTTGAAATTTTCCCGCCACTCGTTAATTTTCTCGTGAGAATATGGCACCAAGTCCAAACCGTAGCGTTTCATCAGCGGATGAGTTTTATCTTCGGCTCGGTGCAAGTCAAATTCCTTTTTAAGCAAGGTGTCAACTGCGGTATTCAAGTTAAAGGGAAAACCGCCGGGCTGGCCGATGCCTAGCCGGCGGTCTAAATAAAAACAGCGTGGACAGTTCATAAACATTTCAATTTTACTACGACTCAACTTGTAAGGATTTTTGCTTTTAGCACTATAAATGTTTTTCGTTCGTTTGGCGTTGTAGTATTGCGACATAGTTTAGCAATTAGCGGATAGTTATTAGTAGGTAGTAAATAGTATTAGTAATTATTCGCCAGAGGCGAATCCACCTTAGGAATTTAAACTCAGAATTTTTCTAAGTACAAATGCTTTTTTAAAGTGTAAATCAGTTCTTCATTTTGTTCACGCAAATCTTTTTTTGATTCGCTGTTGTAAAGCCATTCTAAATAGCCTACATCAATTTGATTAATTTCTTCAAAAGTTTTTCCCTTATATTTGCCGAACGAAATTTTGTTAAGCAATACCAATGTATTAGTAAGTTCAATCATTTTTTCAAAAATTTCATCTTCGTTTTTCAAATTAAGCTTTGTTTGAATTAAATTTTTTAAATGCTCAAATAATTTTTCCAAAATTAGAATATCACCCAAAGCATCATGAGCTGTTGCTTGTTTGATATCCAAATTCAAAAAATACCTTAAATATTGCAAATCATACCGCTCGCTTAAAATCAAATGCTTGGTTGCGCGCAAAGTGTCGATATATCTATCAACCTTAACATTTTCATTTTTAAGCACCCCTATATCAAACAAGGCGTTATGCGCCACTAAAATGCTGGTTTTTAGTTCTTTTTCTAAATCTTCCTTAATTTTACTTTTTTCAAAAATCGGCTTATCTGCCACCATTTCGTTGGTCACGTGGTGGGTAGCCATGGCACCATAAGAGATTGGTAAAGGCGGCTTGAAATATTCATTGACGATTTCACCGTTTGATAAATTTTTGTAGGCCAGCTGAATAAGTCGGGAATTTTCGTCTAAGCCGGTTGTTTCGGTATCTAAAAATATTAAATTCATAATTATTTATTCTTTAACCATATATTGCTTAAGCGTTTCGGCTTGCCTTTTTTGAAAATTATAAACATCTTTGAGTATTTTTTCTTCGTCTTCATAATTTTCAGCCAATAGCGCATCCCTGATTCCAAATAATTCCTCGCGGTCTGTTGCAAATTTTTCTGGATCACCTTGACTTAGCTTATCAGCTAAAAACATCAGCATTACCTCTCTTTTTGTCACGGGAGTCCTTTCGGCCGAATTTTCCGCATCATTTAAAACTTTTTTTAAATCATTGTATCGCGTTAAAAAATTTGGCCAATTTTCTGTTTTCCTGGTTTCTTTTATTCCTTTCATTGGCAGATAATGACAGTAAACAAGTGAGGCTATTTTTTCTTGATTTAATCCGAGTTGTTGAAATATTTTTGGATCCATTGCTAAAACCATTTTTTCACCTTCTATTTCATGATCAGTAAACTCGTGATATGGTTTTCCCTTTTCGCGCTCTTGTTGAACTCCGTCTCTTGTTTTTAAAACCGCCACAACCGGCTTGCCAATATCATGAAGCCAGGCGGCGGCAATTAAATTTAAATCCAACTCTTTGCCTTCGTTTTGTAAAATTTCTTTCATGTGCTCAACAAATTTTACGGTATGGCCGTAAACATCAAATTCATGAAAATTATTTTGCCATAAATTTTTACCGGCTAAAACTTCCGGCAGCGCTTCCATTGTTTTGTCAATTTCCGTAACCTCGGTATTTTCAGGCAAAGTTTGATTCTCGCTATAAGGCATATTATTTTGATTCTTATTATGATTTAATTATAACATTTATGCTTAAGAAAATAAAAGAGAAGAAGCAGACTTAGCAATAATACTGTATCGGCAAGGAAAAACCTATATTCTAAAAACGTCATCATATAAATTGTTACTGCTGTTATTTTTTAAAAAATCTTCTTGAATTTTTTTTATTCTTTTCTTACTAAGGCTGAAAGAATTTTTTAAATCTTTTGTTGATTTTAAATATAGTTTCTTATCCAATTTTATCGCTTCTTTGTTTACCTGCAGTGCCAAATCATTTATACCGGTCAGTTTTATACCGCTTAGGGAACGAACCCGAGAAAGCGCAACATAACCCATGCCGTATTCAAAAGTTTTGCTTAGGTCAATTTCAGCGCAATCCAAACTCATACCTTGGCTTTTATGAATAGTAATCGCCCAGGCTAAGCGCAGCGGAATTTGGCTGACACTTGCCAAAATTTTAGTGCCTTCTTCTATTATCCACTTTTCCGGTTCGGCAATAATCGTGTCGCCGGATAGCGTTTTTATAATCGGGTAGTTGGTTTCCTCGTCAAAATCTATCACTTTGCCTAAAGTGCCATTGACGTATTTTTTATTAAAATTATTTTTTACAAACATGACTTGTGCGCCGATTTTAAGTTCTAAGTTTTCAGGCGCCAAGCAATAGCTTTTTTTCAGGCTTTTAACCAAACGAGAGTCCCCTTTTGACTGCATTTCATAAATAACCGAATCCTCGCTTAGCTTATTTAATTCTAATAAATTAAAAGAATCAACATCGCAATTATGCGTGTGCAGCTTTGTCGGCCTAATTTTCATATCAATTGTCTTATTCAGCCTAGCCTTTAATATTTTATGAGTTTCGTCGGTTATCACATTTTTTCTGATGTCATTTAAAATTTGCAATAAATTTTTGTCTTCCTGCCGGTGCTGATCTTCCAGATAGCAAATTTTTATATTCATGCTTTTCCAAATATTGGACTGTGTCACAAAACGGCAGTCTTCTTCGCCTTTTGATACAGGCGGCAGTTGAAAAAAATCTCCACATAATATAATTTGCATTCCGCCAAACGGCCTTAGATCCTGCCTGATGGCTTTGCAGATATAATCAATTAAGTCCAGCCTTTTTGCATTCAGCATTGATATTTCATCGATAATTAAAACTTTTGTACCACGTATTCGGTTTTTTAATAGTTCCTTTTTTATTAAATTTTTGATTTGAGTGCTGTTTAATTCTTCATTAATGCCCATTTGGCACCACGAATGAATAGTCCGGCCATTTAAATGAGTGGCGGCGATTCCCGTTGATGCCGTTACGCCGACTCTAATTTTATTTATCTTAAGATGGCTGATATATTTATTTAATAAAAAAGTCTTGCCACAGCCGGCAGGACCTGTCAAAAAAATATTTTCGCCTAATTTCAATATTTCAAATGCTTCAGTTTGGTTCATTCTATTAATTTTCAGTCTTTTTTAAATTATTCTAGATTTTAATTTTCCCATTTTTTCACTAATTTGTCAAAACTTTTGCAAAAGAAAAAACATTCAACATCTAACGGCGGGGGTTTTGCAAGTGGCAAGAAGAGACGAGATTGCACTGATAATGAAGAGTATCAACTCTAAAACAAGTCTCTGGCGCTATAAAGAGGGATAAGCACAGCTTTGGTAATAAAACCCCGGCACTTTTGATTCGGCCGGGGTTTTTCTTATTTAAATTCAAGTTATGCTAGTTTATTTATTTTATGTTTTGAATTATAACATCAGCAGAGGTTGAAATTTTGCTTATAATAGTGCTAAGTGTCGTAATTATTTTTTGGTGTTCTTCCATTTTATCGCTCAGCTTAAGTGATATTTCACTTTGATTAAATTTACCTATCGGTTTGAATTGCTGATTTTCAGCAAATTTATCAATCATATCTTGCGAAGCCTTGGTTAGTTCGTCAGCTTCATCTGAAGCCAAAAATAGCCACCAAGGTTTTTTGGATGTCACCTGCTTTTTTTCCAAATCAGTATTAATTTTCAGTTTGTATTTAACCGGAATAAAGCCAAACAACTTGGCTTTTTGCTGGTATTTCATTTCGACTTTGTTATCAGTCACTTTAATACTTTTAATGTTTGAATCGGAATCGGCAATTTCATAAAGTGCAGATTTGATTTCCGCCGGCGCGATTATTTTTGCTTCTTTACCTAAGATATTGGAAATGACTCCGGCAACTGTTCCTTCTTTGACAATGCTAAAATTATTATCGCTTAAATTTTGCAAAATTAAATCTTGGTAGCGGTAGACTTCTATTCCGATTTTATAGTCGCTCCCTACTGAAATATCAATATATTTATCAGTTTCCTTGTCATAATATTGCTTGAATTCATCATAATCATATTCGCTTTCTTTTTTTAAGTTTACCATATCAGTAAGCCATGAAAGCCCGATTTTTCCCAGCTTGTTTCCGCCTTTGTATAAATAAAGTTCATAATGAAGTTTTCCGTTGTCGTAGGGATCAAAGCCGGTGAAGGAAACTTCCATGCGATTATCCTTGCCTTTGATGAATTTTTCTCCGCCGTTTGGAGTTATAATTTTTGCCGCCGGCGTGCCGGTATATGATGGCCCGTCTTTAAAAGAAAATGAATTGTCGCTAGAGTCAGATATAATTTCCTGGTTGTCTTTGAAAAAAGTCACTTTAATTTTATAGCCGCCCCCGGATTCTGCGAGCTTTTCGGACTTTGCGGCTTCATCCCAGTATGTGCCGGACATAAAGCCGAAGCTAGAATTATCTTGGTTTGGGTTTACGGTAAAATCCATATTGTATAAATTGCCTATCAGTGTTCCATTGCGCCAAAGTTCTAATCGCGTTTTGTATGTGCCACCCAAAGTATTCGGGTCAAGCCCGACATAGGTATAGTAGCCGGAAATAACGCTGGCATCTTTAATAAATTCCTCGCCGCCATTTGGGCTCATAACTTTCAGGCTTAAAGGCGGCAAAACAGCATCGCTATTTACAAAAGAAAATTCATTGGAGACTGCCGACATAAAAACATTTTCACCTTCTAAAATTATAACTTCCAAGCTGAAATTGTCATTAGGTTCAACCAACACACTTTCTTTTTTTATCAAGTCAGTATAGCGTCCCGGAGTATAGCCTAGTGATGCATAGTCTTTGGTAATATCCAAATCATAAGGATACATGCCGGAAACCGGGCCGAGTGTTTTGCCGTCTTGTAGGAGGTTGACTTTAAATTTTAGTTTTCCAGTTTTAGCCGAATCTATGCCAAAATATTTAAAATAAACAGTAATGGTTTTCCCGTCCATTACATATTGTTCGCCGCCCTTGGGATCAATTATGACAATGGTATTTACAACAGAGGGATTTGGCGCCACAACATTTGCACTTGGCGCGGTTACATCTAAAATTGCGCCGGCGTTTTGATTGGTATTTACATTTACATTTGTCCTGATGCCGGAATTAATATTGGTGTTAGTATTAATATTTGTGTTTAAATTTGCATTCAAAATCGGCGCAACAACGTCGTATGTTGGCGGTGGTGGAGCAACTACGGTTGTTGGAGCGGTAATACCATTATTGGTGTTACTATTGGTATTGTTATTAGTATTGGTGTTTACATTAATATTAAGATTCGGCTGAATTACGGATAGATTGGAGTTTTGAATTGTCCTAATTGGGCTTAAAGCTGCCAAACATACAACCGGGGCTAAGAGTAAAATTATGATTAAAATAAGTTTATTTTTCATAAGTTTTTAGATCAAGGATTAAAATAGTAATGTTATATTTTAAGTTATTTTAGTATCTTTATTTTAAGCCTGGGTTGGAATTAAGTCAATAAATTAATAATTGACAGCCTGCCTGTCGAAGGCAGAAGGATAAAACATTATTAGCCTTAGACAGGTTAATGGCGGGGCTTGGAAGGGCGGCACGAATTGACAAAAGTGCAATTAAAAATTTTGTGAATAATTGTATTTTATGATAAAATTAATTATATGAAAAAAAATAATAAAATGAGTTATATTATTGCGACTCTTGGAATATTATTTTATTTTCCAATCATAACTTTTGCCCAATCTGCAACTACAACTATTGATATTATTAATACTGAAACCGCAACAACTACGGCCACTTCAACCCCAAAACTGCCGACTTTAGCCGAATCTGAAGCAATAGTTCGTAAATACTTCGTAGATGATCCGATAATGATTACAATTGCCAAATGCGAATCCGGCTTTAGACAATACAATAATAATGATGCTCCTCTTATAGGCCATGGCTTATATGTAGGTGTTTTTCAGATTGACCAAAATATCCATGCTGAATTTGCAAAAAGTTTAGGAATGGATATTTATACGCTTGATGGTAATTTGGCTTATGCCAAGCGCTTAAAAAACGCATCAGGGACTAGACCTTGGGCAAATTGCGCCAGACAATCAGTTCAACTGACATTAAATTTAAAATTGGGAATGGAAAATAAACAAGTAAAAACTTTACAGCAATTACTAAATAAATCCGGTTATACCATTGCCAAATCAGGCGTCGGGTCAGCTGATAACGAAACGACATATTTTGGCTCGCTGACCAGGGCGGCTTTACGACGATTTCAGTGCGATAAAAAAATTGTCTGTGGTGGCACGGAAAATACGACCGGCTATGGCTTATTAGGGCCAAAGACAAGGGCAGCGCTAATTAATAATAATTGACAGTTAGTCCGCCAGCAGGCAGATTAACATTTAACGGCTTACTTTGCATTAATTAAGAGCATGATGCGACTAGGAAATTTGCTAACGATACTTATTCAAGCAATTTAATTGAAAGCTTGACTTTTTTTTAAATAATTTCTAATATAGAACCACGGATTAAATTTAGATTTATCAGAATTTAACAGAAGAAAGGAGTGATGTAGTCATGCATATCCATATCGTACCAATTAGCCGTGAGAGAGAAATTCCGCAAAGAGCGGATCTGATCTTTAACCTACTGGAGATTCAAAACGTCATCAGCATAATGGTTTCTGTAATTAATTTCATCAGCAACCTGGCTAAAGGCAGAATTTAGAAAAGGAGAATTCAAATGAAGCATATTAAATTTGTTACATGTCAACCGGCATTGGCAGAAATACCGTTAAACCAGATATCATTAGGTCAAGCAATAATTTGGCTTGTACAAGCCATTAGCGCATTAATTGTTTCCATTACTTCTGCCACCGGCGGAATTATCAGTAAATCAGCTGACCAACAATATTGAAGGAAACTTTCATGAAGCACATTAAATCGCTTACCTGTCCTCGTCCCGCTGCCACTTGGTGGGAAATTCGACAGATTGTTGAAGTAGTAATTGGCACATTAAGCCAACTTGTTATGATATTTAGGCAAATCGGCGATACAAAAGAGCCAAACTAAATCATATTAAAAAACACACAGGCAAAATTTTGCCTGTTTTTTTATGCTTAAAAAAAATATTAATTTTATCAAAAAAACAACCGACCATCTGACCAGACTTGTTAATATTATTTTATTGAATTCGTCTGTTGATTTCCCAAATCAGCAGTTGTAATAGTACAATCATTCCAAAGGCCAAATTTATTAAGTCTTGCATAATTTTCCGCCTCGTCTAGTTCGACTTTTTTTGATATATCCGGTGGATAATCAGCAGAAAATGCATAACCTTGCTTAACTAATTCCATATTTACAAAAGTACCATCCTCTAAATAAACATAGCCAAGCAGTCTATTAAAATCATCTCTTTCACTTATGTCCTTGTAAAATTTTATCATTTTGCCTTCAACTAGCTCCTTATTTTTTTGGCTTGATTCATAAGCAAAACACTGAATTGGCTTTCTAGGATCTACTTTTTCTGGAGTATCGATTCCAATATAGCGTAAACGTTCATTATTTTCCAGCTGGATTGTATCACCGTCAATTACCTTAATGACTTTGATCAATTTGCCGTATTCAGGTGCAAGCGCTCCATTATTGATTTCTTCTATTTTTTCTTCCAAATCTTCTTCATCATCTTCAATATATTGATAATTATCCATAATATATTCTTCTTCTACATCAATTAAATCTCCATTGTCTTCTAAAATAAACAATCTGTCATCTAAATCCTCTAAGTCTTTTTTTATTTTATCCTGCTGAAAAAAAATGGAAACTGAAAGTACGATATTAAAAATCAATCCGAAAGCGATTAATAAGCCTAAAATCAAATAAAGTCTTTCTTTCATAGTTATTTAAAAATTATTATTATAATTATTTAATCCCGATTTTCTTGACATGCTTTAATGCTAAAAGGCCGTTTGAATCAATGTTGGCAAAATCGTTTCCGGGGAAGCTTTAAATAATTTTTTTTCTTCCAAGTTAATAAGAAGGCGGCTAGTTGCATGCATTAAAATTTTTTCTATTCCTCAATAGGCCTACACAAAGCTTCAATGAACCCGTAAATTTGGCAATAAATGAGTTTTGGTGTATGGCAGAAAAATCAGTTTATCAATTGCATCTAATAATTTTGCAGGTAAACCGAATTAAGATATCGGCTGTTTTAAACTTTTTTTAAACAATCTGCCTTGATAAATTCCAAGTTGCTTGAAGACAGAAATAAATCAGAGGTATTTGTATTAGGCTTAAGCAAGACTTTATCACCTGCCTTTACAAATTTTGAAAGCCCACCAAGATCAGATAATAAGGAATTTATTACTGACTTAATGTCACTTGTTGGCTCGCATTTTTTTGTTATTAATACTGGTATATTTACAAATTTTATTATAGCAAAATAACAGCTTATTGGCTATTTATAATTGAGATTTTTTCTTTAATGCTTTAAATTAAATTTTTTCAGTTTAAGACTAAAATTATATAATTTTTTTTAAGAAATCTATCTCGTTTTTTTTCAGCATACTTGTTCAATATGGAATTAGTATAATAAAAAAAAGGGAATCTTTAAAATAGATCCCCAAAAAATTATAATTGAAACTAACTAGCTGATTATAATGTCATCCAAATAAACAACAAGTGAATCAGAATATGGAAGAGTTACCCAGCAAAAACCCCCAATCAAATTACTAGTATCAGAACTAGAAAGATCAATTTCGAATTTCTGCCAATCGGCTGTTAGGGTTATTACCTCACTAACCAGCGGACCAAATGAATCATGAAATTCAAATTTTCGGTCTTTAATGCCGCCGATTTTAAAAATCGATTTCTCGCCCCCTTTTTCGCCTTTTGCCCAAAAGCTAAGTAATTTGGCGCCGCTTAGATAATAGCCCGGATACATGCCCCAATTTTTTATCGGATATTGCCAATAAATACCGGCCCAGCCTTGCGATCCCTGTTGATAGGTAATCTTTGTACAGGTCTTTCCGGAATGGGGACTTGTTGCGCAAGCTTTATCCAAAGTCACATTGTTTATATCGCCCATCCAGCCGGACGGAGTAAAAGCGTTTTTTTCATCATCATCCTCAGCATAAACGATCAAAGGAATGCTGACTTGTTTAGCTGATATTTTATGTTCAAGGCGATTTATTTTCGGCACTTCAGAGGAATTGAAAATGAAGCTATTCTCCGTTTTAAGCGAACCATCTTCCTTCAATACCCCCCAAGCGCCGCCGCAAACTCCTTCTTTTTCTATTTTCCATGATTCATCAAAAAGATCAAAATAAAAATATTCAATTTTATTCTTTTGAGCAAGTTCAACAAATCTGGCAATAAAGCTGGCTTGATTAACCGGACTCGGTACGGCATTGTCGCGAACATCACCCTTGCTTGGCCAGCCTGTTTCGCCAATTACCACTTTTTTACCTGGAAAATACGCTGCTACTTGCTGCCAGACTTTAAATACATATTCGGGGGCATTTTCAATCGATATGCCGTCCCAATAAGGATGGATATGAACAAGAATAAAATCAACTTCCGCACCAAGTTCTGGATATTTCATCCATTCAGACCAAATATCAGCTGTTGTCACCGGCAAATTCGTCTGTGAATTAACCGAACGGATGATTTCAATAAATTCCTTAATCGGTAAATCTTTTCGCAAAATAACTTCATTGCCAATAATTAAGCCTTTTACCCGTGAATAATTTTTTGCGGCAATTCTAAGCAGTGCATCTGTTTCTTTTCTGTTTTCTTCAGGATATTTTCCAATCCAGGCGCCTGGCAGGCAATCAACTCCGGCTCGTTCGCACAATTCAGGAAATTTTTCCAGTTGTTTTGTCAAGCCATAATTTCGCAGGCAGCCGGTGAGATTTTTAGAAAAATTTATATCTTCAAGCATTTCTTCTTCACTGGGAAATAGATTCAAATCTGGGTTTTGATTTTTTCGGAAGAAAGAAGCACAAATTCCCTTAAATTTGAGGTTACCGGATTTGATAAGCCCGGTTTTAATCTCATTTTTTTTAGATTGGCTTATTTCTTCCTTTGCTGGAATTGCTTTTGGCATATCCTTTTCTATGCTTTTTTCATCTTTATTATCGACTGAAATCATCCTGGAATCCATTCCCTCATTACTTTGGGAATCTCGGGTTTCCAAAGTAATAATGTGATCGGTTTGTGACAGCTTTTTTTTAAATTTGCTACCACTGCCGATATAGCCATCAACATCGGAATTCCAAACAAGCTTTCCGCCTGGTATTTCTCCATCCTCCAAATCATATGCCGAACCGGAAAATTCAATCAAATCCGCGGGGTTATACACTTTGCCTTGTTCAGGCGATGCGATTGAAACAATCGGACTATTACCCTGACCCAAAGCACAAAAAGTACTACACATAACTAACAAAACAAATCTCTTTTTCATATTTAGTCTCCTTTTCTGAAAAATGGGCCGCCGCTAGATTTACCAGAGGCGGCCCGCTTGTTGTTTAAGCAATATGGGAATAATCCTGACCTTTAAACTCGATGTCTTTCGGCACCTCGGTTTTTCCCTTTTCGCTTTTTTGTTTCATTAATTGATCAAACCATTTAACCGAAAATTTACGGTCTTGTTCTAATATTGTGATTTGATCTATCACCTTTTCGAGGCATTCTCGAAAATCATAGACCACACCGTAAGATATCTGACGCGAAAAAACCCTCATGTATACATAGTACTTTTCCTTAATTTCTCTCACGAACATTTCGCTAAACAAACTGCTGATCTGCTTAGTTTGCTCTTGTGTCACATCGCCGACAATGGGAATCTTTACGGTTCTGATTTCACCAGAGTTTCCATCTACTAGATATATATCGGCCGAAACATTGCCAGGCGAAGTAATATCCAAATCAATAATCATATCCGGCACAAAAGTTTCTTTAGGAGGCTCTTCTTTGTCTCCGCCTCCGGAACCGGTGCCTCCACCGGTGCCGCCGCCTCCGCCGCCGGATGAATCTGAACCTTTGTCTGAATCATTGTCAAGCATTTCACCTTGCCCGCCAGAATCGGCTGATTTTTCATTTGAGACCGAATAGTTCTTAGCTTCTTCGATAATCTTTTTTTCTTCAGCCTCGTTTTGGCGTCTTGTCGCTTCTCTTGGCAAAAGGGCTTTGGCTCGAACTTCGGCTTCTTTTACCACTTTTTCAAACAAATCAGGGTATTTGGAAGCAAGAGTTTGTTTTTGCCAATCTGCTTTGACAGCGTCAGTAAATTGCTTGATAAAATCAGCATCGCTTGGCAGTTCGGCAATCTTTTTTATCTCTTCGGTTAAAAAGTTTTCGACATTATTGACCGAAGCCATCTGCTGATGGAATGCATTTAAGCCTTCTTCCAGCAGCTTTTTGGCTTTTTCTTCTGCCAATAATTTTGATTCTGTCAGTAATTTCGACACATCGACGGTTTTGCTGGTTAAGCCTTTTAATGTCAAAAGGTCGATATCGCCAATCACCTGACTGTCAGAACGCTGATTGATTTCCGATGATTCAGGCACCCAAGTTCCATTGGCCAAAGGCGCAAAAAATTCCGCAAGCTGCTCCGTGGCAATTTCTTTTCGTGCATCATTAAAAACTAGATCCAGGCTGCGCTTAACTAAATTCTCCAAGTTTGTTTTGCATGTTTGGTCATTGTTGATGCACTCGGTGGCAAATTCATTAAGGGCGGCTTGCTTTTCTTCCGGCGCTTTTTTGACATAAGTATCCAATGCAAGCTTGCTTATATTTGCCGTATTAGCTTGCTCTAAAATCTTTCGGCTCTCGTCAGGCACAATATGTTTAGCCAAATCTCGCAAAATTACGTCCTTGACGTCTTCTTTCTTGAAGCTCATGGTTATCTGGCTAAGATAGTTGGCAAATTTATTCAAGGCGATCTTTTTGGCTGTTTCCGTAATTGATGTTCTGATTGATGGAAAAACACCATACACTTTTGTCGAGCCACTAGTTTGCGCAAGCCTCGATTTAGTAAGAGATTCATTGGAGACAGCAAGCTGTCTTTCAATATCTTTTTCAACTAATTCGGGAATAATTTCCGTGCCGCCGTCTGCTTTTGCCACAATTTCCTTCTGCATTTCACGCTGAGAATATGCATCCTCAACGAATGGATTGACAATATCATTGGAAATTTGGCTTTTGTTTTCTTCAAATAGCGTTTCTTTTTGTGAAGACACAATCCGAAGCTCAAGAATATTCTTCAAAGACTCAGCCGTATTGGCATCAACTTCAGCTTCGGTTGGATAAATATTCACTGTCAGGCGTCCCCATTGTTTGGAAACAGCCTGGTTTCTAGCTTGATTAAAATCTGAATTTAGATTTGAATCAAGGTTTGATTCTATTTCCGCTTTCGGCACTGCCAGAAGTTTATCCCTGGTCTGCTTATTAAACCAAGTGGAAACGCTATCTGGCTTTTCTTCATCAATCCGTTCAAGCACCTTATTTACTTCAGCCTGATACCAAGCTTCATAGTTTTTTTCCAGCATCTTTTTTACCGCTTCTTTGCTTGCGGCTTTATTTTGGTGCACGCTTAAATCCTTGGAAATTTCGCTTTCAATGGCTACCGGATCACTTTTCAGGCTTTTTACTTTGATTTTTATTTCATTAACCAGAAGTTTTGCCGTCAAGGATGCATTGCTTTCTCTTTCAGCGATTGTGCCTTCGTTTTGTCCGTAAGCGCAAAACACCAAAAGGAAAAAGCACAAAAAAATCTCAAAATTTTTCATTGTTCAACTCCTTTTAATTACTGCTTGGCAGCAAGTTAAGTTTTGAATCTTGTACAATTTTTCTGATAAGCTCGCGGATGCTGGCTGAAACTATCGCCGGCAACTGCCGTTTTTCTTCTTCAGTCGCCTCGGAATACCTTTTAAGAATTTTTTCAGCTTCAGTACCTGACAAAAAGCTTGAGTTGCCTTGATCTACTAATCCTATAAAATGCTCTTGAATTAGAGAAAGCATCTTATTTTGTAATTCTTTAACATCGCTTCTAACGGACTTAATCCTGATGTTAATTTGCTCAAAAAGAAACTTAACGTTATTTTTAGTGACCAAACTGATATTATCTGGATCAATATTAGTATTTTTTTGATCTTCGGATGGAATGTTCATCTGTGCTTTATCAAGTACGCTATCGAGCCAGTCTTGTTTCAGATTGTTATAGTCGGAAAATCTTTCTTTGGCATAATTGCAACCGTTAATAAAGTTTTGGTCCTTTATTTTTTCACCGTCCAAGACATTATCAAGATTGATTAAACCATTTGTCAGATAGCTGGAGATGAACATCTTGTCTCTTTCGCTTTTTTCAAACTCGTCCAAAGCGTTTATCAGTTTCTGGCGCTGGAGCTCCTCCAAAGTTGAAACAAGTTTTACATAAGCCTCGCCTTTTTCAGTATCCAGTAAGCCTTTAATTACAGTTTGATCTTTCTCAATCTGTTCTTTGGCGCCCTTTAGTTGCATTTTTGTCGACTGATCGCTTAACACAAACGCAATCACAAAAATAATCAAAAGCGCCCAAGTAACTTGGTTCATTAAAATTTGCATATGATCAATAGTCCACCAGGAATGATTTTTATTCGAACCTGATTTAAGCTTTTTGAGATTATCAAATGTTAGCTTCATTTTCAGCCTCCTTTAATTACGGCCGAATTTGCGAGGTTTAGTTGCCGGTTTTTCCGCCTGATTTCTGATGGCTTCTAGTGCCTGGCGCAACATGGCATTTTCTTTTTCTGCTTCGCTCAATTGTCCCAAGATAGATTTATTTTCAGCTACGGCAGCATCATATTTGCCATGGGTTTCCGCCAAGCGCTGGCTAAGCAGGCTAATTGCTTCAAATTGCTTCTCGGCGATATTGCCATGCCTGCTGCTTGCTTCAACTATCCTTTCGCAAGTTGTAGCGTTAGCCTTAGAAAGCTTTGCCGTTTCTTGCGATGCAGTCCTTATTTCAGCAACCAAGGGATTGACATTACTTTGGATATATTCGCGCAAGCTTTTTATGGCGTCTTTAAGTTCCATATTGAGATCGGCGAATTTGACTTTGAAATTTGACATTTCAGGCTTAAGGCCGACTATGATATCAGTTAAGCCTGACAATGATTTCCTAAATCTATCCAAAAGATCTTCCAGATCTTCATCTTCCTTACTAATTATCGGCTTAAGGTTATTGACCTTATTATTCCAATAATTCATCAAGGGAACAATGATTGCCGGCTGCAAAATGTAGGCCCAAATCAGAGCCAAAAGCGTAGACCACAAAGCAGTTTTCAGGCAAGTAATAAGCTGGGGCATTTTAATTGATTCAAGATCATAGAATCCGATCATAATCAATCCCCAAAGCGTGCCAATTAAGCCTAAGTTGACAATGATCATATCGCTTTTTTGGCTAAACGGAAAATTATTGCCGACCAGCTCTTGACGGTTCTGTATAATGATTAACAAACCGCGGGTAATCAAAAGAAAACCGAAAAAGAGGATAAAAGTGGTAGCGGTTGAATAGTCAACCAAAGTCCAATCAAGCTTTTTAACGAAACCGTGGACTGGCTCCTTGTTCACTTCCAAACCGTTAATTTCGGTTAAAGCTGAACCTTCATTTTTGCCTTCAACCTCATTTTCGCTTGCCTGATTTTTTTTCTCTTGATCTGTGCCGGTGACAACAATGTCCGGCTTTTTCTCGGGTGGCAACCGATGCCAGTCAATAGAAGCCTTCATATTGTTCAACCAAATAAAACCTAAAATCAAAGTCAAGAAAATAAAAAGGTAAAACAAAAATTTTGCAATCTTCAGTTTGCCAGGGTTCTGTTCATTCCGACTCTGCGTTTCCATAAGTAAATCTCCTCTTGTTAAGATGATTAATCCTAATTGCAAAAACCAGAACAACAATATAACAACGGTATCATTACAGCTAAAAACAATCTTACCTCCTTTCGTTATAGCTGAAATAAGCTTATTTTTTTGCTAAATTTAGCAACTCTATACACATTTTGTCAAAGTGCAATACAATATTCAATCAATAAATAATCTTATTCTTAGAAAAAATATCTGTCAATATTATAATAATACAAAAATAAGCCTTAAATTGGCTTGTTTGGAATATAATATTGGATAATAAATTTTTGATTAAACAACGTTTCCAAGCACGGGAATGCCCAGGCGTTTTCTTTTGGTTTCGCCTTTAAAAAGGTTGGTCGTTCTTTTGGCTTTGATTTCCCGGCTGGTTTCAGGTTTTTTTATAAAAGCTTTAAGACTTGAACCTAAAAAAACGGTGTGCTTGCCGTATTTGGCTGACAGGCTGTCGAGATTTTTATAAACCATAACCATAATTTTTTCTTTTTTTGCCAGACCGAACAAATCAAGCTGGCCGGATTTTTTGTCAGTTAGATCAAGCAATATTATCCCGGTGGCCCGATAAGTTTCCCCTTTTTGCCAAAGCCGGTCAAAATAAGGCCGAATAGCCTTTAGAATTTCCGATGGTACAATGGCGGTTTTCGGCAGCTTTATTTCTGTGCCTTGAAATTTAAATTGCTGATTTTTTAAAAAGAAAAAAACTTTTTTTGCTTCCAGTCCGTGCCGCCTGATTTTAATGCAAGCGTTCTCCGTATTTTTAGACAGCTGTGCAAAAACATATTCCTTATCAGTTGAAGGTGGGCTGAAAGTTTTGGTTTTGCTGACTGACTGATAATTATACTTTTCTTCGGTATTTAAATTGTAAACAGAAATCCCCCTTAGCTCCTGCCAAATTTCATAAAACGGCTTGGTCAGATTTTTTCTAACCCAATTTTCATCAGCCATAATAAAATCATATGCAGTTTTAATTCCCTGATGATTAAGCAAGGCACTGGTATTTGGTCCAATCCCCCAAACTTTTTCAACCAGCGTCTGCCTTAAATAATATTCAATATCTTGACCGGAAATTATAGTCAGGCCCGAAGGCTTTTTGTATTTGGAAGCGACTTTTGCTAAAACTTTTGTTGGCGCCAAGCCGATAGAAAAAGTCATGCCCAGCTCGCCATCTAAGTCTTCTTTAATTTTTTTGGCAATTTGCGGATATGACATTCTAAGCGGCCGGCGCATGCCGGTCAGGTCAGCAAAACATTCGTCGATTCCGTATTCTTCAACGGCTTGAGTATAGCGGCGGACAACATTATAAAGCCTTTGAGAAAAAAGGCTGTAAGTTTCGTAATCTGAAGGCAGGATAATTACTTGCGGGCAGATTTTTTTTATCTGCCAAAGCGGCATGCCGCGTTTTATTCCCAAGGCTTTGGCTTCATAGCTTAAAGAAGAGGCAATACCCCGTTCCTGGCCGGTGACTAAAGGTTTTCCTTTTAACTTCGGATTAAGCGCCATTTCACAGGAAGCAAAAAAGCAATCGCCGTCGACGTGAAGGATTGCTTTAGGGAAAGAATGAAGGGAAAGCATAGATAAATAATTATTTAAAATTGATAGTCGTTGAAGCGTCAGCATTTTTAAAAGCACCAAATTCAAAATCTTAAGTTCCAAACGGCAAAACTTAGCATTTGAAATTTAATATTTGTTTGGTATTTGAAATTTGTAATTTGAGATTTGTTTTTGATTTTTAATTTGAGATTTGGTGCTTAGCTTATTTGTACTTCCTCACCACCGCCTTAACCACGGCTTCAATTTTTAATTCCTCTTTCGGATAAATAAGGGGGTATTTTTTGTTGGCAGCTTCCAAAAAAACCTGATTGCCTTTTTTGCGGTAATATTTCATAGTCCATTCATTATCGACTTCGGCGACGACAATATCGCCGGGTCTGGGTGTGTTATTACGTTCAACGATAACCATATCGCCTTGCATAATACCGGCGTCAATCATTGAATCGCCTTCGACCTTAAGCAGAAAGCTGGCTTCTTTATTATTAATCAAATATTCATCCAAGGTAATGGTATCGGCCAGCTCTTCTTCGGCCGGACTGGGAAAACCGGCCTGAACTGTGCCTAAAATTCTAATGTCGCCAAAAAGCTTTTTAGGAATCAAGCGCCCGGAGCTATCTTTGTTGATAAAACCCTGATTAATCAGCTTGTTGACCAGCTTATAAGCGGAGTTTTTTGATTTATAATTAAATAAAGTCATTAACTCGCTGTAAGACGGCATTCGTTTCTGCTTTTTGTAAAAATTAATTATTTTGCTTTTATTTATTTCGGGCATATATTGTTTAAATTATAAATTCCAAATTACAAGCATCAAACACGACTTTGCTTTCTTAATTTATTATAAGTGAACAAACGTTCACCTGTCAATAGCTAAAGAAAAAAGCCGAAAAAACGGCCTTTGTTTGTGCTGGCAGTAGAACACGAATACACGAGAGTATGGGAACATTTAAACACAAAAAACATTAGAATGACAGAACAATGAAACATTAAAACAAAAAAACAATTGTTAAATTGCTCTATTGCTGAAGATAGACTTTACGCCAGAAAAACTTGCCTAAAAAAAACCGCCGACGGCACCAATCAGCAAAAGCGCGCAACTGTTGTAAAAAACAACTCTATCCCCTGCTTTTGTGTCCGGTTTAAATACCAAATCTCAATTGCGGCATGCGCAAGCAAGCTTAAGATCAGGCCGAGAAATATCCAGCATATTACGTAGACAATTTTTTTTAGCTTAGTTGGCTTTTTAGGTTTGTTTAGGCACACAATAATTAAATATTCAAAATTCGAGGATTAAATTTATTATGATGGCGTTGATGGAACTTATAATCCAAATAAGTCTTAACTAAAATTATAATAAAGCGAGCCAAGCTGCTTAACCCTAAAGTGCTAAAAACAAAAGCGCCGCCCATTACCGTTAAATGCATTACCATAATTCGGGAGTAAGGCGCTTGCATCATTACTACAGATGATACTTTACGAAATTCTTGATTTTTAATGTAATTTTGCCAAAAAGAAACGCCGTGGCTGAAGATAAAAAGACAAAAAGTAATTGCTAATGGTAAAATTGCAACTTGGCTTTCACTTAAATTGCCGAAATGGCCACTTGGGCCAAAAAGGGCGAAAATAAAGATGCCGTGACCTAAAGTAAACCCGCCAAAATGAAAAATAAAAAATATAATGATGAATAACTTAAATAAAATCGCACTTAGGCCATGACTTAAATTTAACATAAAATTACCGCTGGCCATGGCAATTTTTAGTACGGTATAAAAAGCAATGACAATGTTTTCAAGCCAGTATGCCACTAAAATCTCATACAGACTCAAACCGAAAAAAGCAACTCCGACTATTGGAATAAGATTTGCAATAATCAAATAAATAGAAGATGAAAAAATAGCATTGGGTTGTTTAGAAATAATATTGGAAGGTGACATATGGGGATTAGGAAATTGTAAGCTATTAGGTATTAAACGGTTTTAAGACGCGGTTGGCTTTTTGGGTTTGTTTAGACACATGGGGTTATGGGCGGAAAATATTCAAATAAATTTCTAATTTCTCCGCCATAGGCGGATTCGCCTTCGGCGAATAATTTCTAATGAAATATCAAATTACAAATTACAAATTCCAAACAAATATAAAATTACAAAACTCAAATTTCAAACGCTAAGTTTAGACGTTTGGAAATTGATATTTGAAATTTGTAATTTGTAATTTGAATTTAAAGATTAGGTTTTTCGCCATAGACGCTTGCTCACCAAAAAAGGGAATTCTCCTGCCAGCCAATAATAAATTCTTTTTACCAGCAAAGCTCAACATCTTCGCCAATCAATTCCTTCAGATACGCCTTGACTTCGGCAATCCCGCCTATTTTATCAATTAAGCCGTTGTCCATTGCCATTTGGCCAAGCATACTTGAGCCGTCGGCTAATTTTTTTACTTCTTCAGTTTCCATCTTACGATTTTCCGCCACAGCTTCAATGAAATTTTGGTAAATTATTTCGACGTCTCTCATTAATAATCCTTTTTCTTCATTGGTTAATGGCTTGTCCGGATCGCCGTAATCTTTGAATTTGCCAATGCTTAACTGGTTATAGGCCAAGCCTTCTTTTTCGTTTTTTCCGATATTATCAAGATATGACATGGTAATACCAATACTGCCGACATCAGAATTTTTTGAGGCAAAAATAATATCAGCGCCTGTTGCTGCCCAGTAGGCGGCCGAAGTTCCGCCGGCCCTGATCAAGGCCACTGTCGGCTTTTTGGCTTGTTTTAAAAAATTAGCTATTTCTTCGGCGGCAACCGGCAGGCCGCCATATGAATCAATTTCCAAAATTATCGCTTTGACGGTATCGTCTTTTTCCTCCTCTTGAATCTGGTAGATAATATTTTCCGAGGCTACCTCGTCTTGTAAAAGATTGCCATCCGCGTCAATGTCAGTTGGCGGAATATAGGTTAATAAACTGCCATGCAGTTCAATACCGGAAACATTACAGGTATCTTCTGCGGCCTCGTCTGCAAAATCTTCATCGCTTTCTCCAAGCTGTTGATTAATATAATCATCATAAAATCCGGTATAAAGCCTCAGTTCGTCATAAATTACAATTAATGATGCAACAAAAAAAATAGAAAGCGCTGCCCATTTAAGGATATTTTTATCTTTATTTTTATCCCATAGTTTAAAAAATCGGCGTTTTGTGTTTTGCTCTTTGTTTGTTTTTTCCATATATTTTTTATTATTAATTTCTAATTACTAATTTCTAATTGAATTACAAATTAAAAAAATTCATAATTTAGTCATTTCGACCGTAGGGAGAAATCTCTTAAACAAGGATAACGATTAAAACAATGGGTAAGGGATTTCTCATCCCGATAAATCGGGATTCGAAATGACGAAAAGAATTCCAAATTACAATTATTATGTCTTGTCATTCCCGCGAATGCGGGAATCCAGAATTTTTTATTTGCATTAATCAACCAATTGTCGACAACTAATTTTAATTGTCAACTAAATTGTAAACAATGAAAATAAATGGATATATTCAGCCTTTTGGCTGGACTTTATTCCAAAGGTATTCTTTTTCGAGTTCCAATGACTTTACCTTGATATTAAAAAGCTTTTCTTCCTGCTTGATTTCCTGATCGATTAATTCCAAACGCTTCATAATTTCCATAAACTCTATAGGATTTACTTTTCTTTTTAGTTTTTTTAATTCATTTTTGGTGGGCATATCGGTTAGTGATAAATAATTATGAATAATATCTAATTTTTATTTTTGTCATCCTAAATTCATTTCAGGATCAAGGAAAGTATAGAAAGTACCACTTTGTCATCCTGAATTTTTTAGTTATATACTGATACGCGAATCCGCCTCTGGCGGAATTTCAGGATCCAGAAAAGTCTTGAGACTCTGAACCTAGTTCAGAGTGACAAAATATATGGCAATTCAGATCTAAATGACGAATCAAATTAATTCTACCTTGGCTTTGTCATTTCCAAAAATGCGGGGAATCCGGTGCTAATAGCTTATTTGCATAACTTCAATCGGCTATTGCTTCAGCCTTGTTTATAAAAACTTATTTAAAATAATTATTGACCGCATCTTCAAACTGATCGATAAATATTTTTTTAAAATATGAAATATTATTTATTTCATAAAATAGTATTACCGCTTTTTTATATTCTTCAACGTCCACGATTCTATAAGAAAGCGGGATAGAACGATAAGCCAATAAAATCGCATTGGAAATCATGCGGGAAGCCCTTTTGTTGCCATCTTCAAATACTTGAATATAGGCGATAAGAATTGAGATTAAAAAAGCCTTTTCAAAAAATGATTCCTTCGTATTGATCAAATCAACCATATTTTGCAATGCCTCTTTGATTTGCGGCTCATTATCTAATGGTCTATATTTCGTGCCGGTAACTCCGACTCCTTCTTTTCTGATATTTTTAGAAACTCCAAGTTTTTTGGTTAAAACGGAATGAATGTATTCAATATCAGCGATGCGTAATTTAATAAATCTTTCTCTATTTTGAATCGCTTCATTAAAAGCGTCTTTATGATTAAGAATCATCTGCGTCTCCTCTTTGGTTTTGCCTTTTCCGATGATGTTATTTTTTATCAAGGCTTCAGTTCCCAAAAGCGAATAAGTATTTCCCTCAATGGATGATGATTTCCAAGAAAATTCAATCATTATCCTCTCAAACTCCTTATTAATGATAGTCTGACTGTCATATTTGGAAAAATTTTTAATAAATTGTTTTTGTAATTTTTCCAATTTCTCTTTTTCTTCTGCCGTAAAAATATCATTACTCAAAATATTAAATATTTCAAAATTGAAGCTTTCTCTTACTTCCCTTTCCAGATACGGGATTTCAAAATAGTTTTTAATATCAATCTTCGCTAAAATACTATAAGTATCAGCTAAAGAATAAACCACAAAAGCTCCGGCGCCACTTTTTTTCAAAAAATTCTGATGAAATAAAAATGACAAATCCCTGGTGATGGTTTCTCTGGAATATTTGTCATCAAAAAAAGCAACGACATCTTTATTTTTGAAAGAATGGTTTTTCTTGGCAAATTCTATAATTTGTTCTTGTCGTTTATTCATAAATACACTTTATCATCATTGCGTCATTTATTCAAGTCAATTGCGTCATCTTTAAAAAAATTGAACTAAAAATCTCTATTTTTAGCCAAATGATTGCGTCATTATTAAATTATAATTAAGACATTATATGTTCAGCGCTTTTAATTTTTTTTATAGCATTTTTTGTCGGCATATCGGTTAGCTATAAATAATTGTGAATAATTTCTAATTTCTAATTACTAATTTCTAGTGAAATAACAAATTTCTAAAGTCAATTGTTTTATTTTGTCATCCTGAACTTGATTCAGGATCCAGGAAAGTCTTGAGACTCTGAACCTAGTTCAGAGTAACAAAATATATGGCAATTCAGATCTAAATGACGAATCAAATTAATTCTACCTTGGCTTTGTCATTCGCAAAAACGCAGGGAATCCAGGGATTATTAATTATTTTTCCAATTCACTGCCGCCTTAATATCCTTGTCGCTTACATAAGGCACCTGCAGCCTGATCGGTTTAACGCTTTTTTTGTGCTTACGTGCTTCTGTGCTTTCGTGCAAACTTTACTTTTGGCTTTCCCAAAATGCTTCGCCTTCTTCTTCCATTTTATCCAAACGAGTATAATAGTCTCGGATTTCATTAAGATGAGCCAAAGCGATTTTGCCGGTCATTAACTCATCATCATTTGTGACATTGGTATTAGGATCGCGCGTTCCGTGTTCAAGTTCAACATCCATTCCCATCCTAAATTGTTCAATGTCAAACATTGACCAATCAATTCCAAGCCGCTCCCCTATTTGTTTAGCCTGATCTGATGTGAATGTAATTTTGTTTGTCATAGATTAAATATTTTAATAGTTAGCCATACCTTTTATTAATTAACTTCCGCCAAAACCCATTCCCATCATTTTTTGAGCAATTGACTGTTGAGCCTTTTTCATTGCTTCATTTATGCAGTCTTTAATTAATTCTCCTGATACATTCTGTTCAGTTAATAATATTTCCTCAACAATCATATTGCCGGAAATAGTCACTTTTACTCCGGGCTTTTCCACTTCGAATTTTTGGGCTTTCATTTCATCTTGCAATGATTTAAGCTTGCCCAGCTGTTTTAGTTTGTCTAACATTGTTTTTTTTATTATTTTTTAATTTATAAACTTCACAAATAAAATAGTAAATCGGCCCAAGTAAAAAATAACTTACTTTCATCCAAGCCGGGGCGTGCATACATTGGCAAATTGGCAAGCCGGAATAATTGGCAGTCGGCATATTGTGAACGTTAAAAAAATGATAACCAATAGTTTCGGCCATTACCAATACAAACCAATAAAATAAAAGAAAAAAAATAATTTTTTCCCATTTTGAACTTAATTTAAATTTACCGCACAAAAATAAATATACTTTATATATAATGAACAAGCCAATGCCCCACATAATTAACGGAAATAAATCAATTTGCCAAATTACCCAAAAATTATGATTGTAAGAATAATAATCCTTTGAAAATAATACCCAGACAAAGGAAATAAGAAAGGCTAAACTTAAATATATTACGTTATTTTTTATTAATTTCATTAACTATAAATTATATTTTTTATAAAATAATTTTTTTCCATATTCTACAACGACAAAATAAGTTAAAGCAATGCAAAAGATTATAAATAGATAAGGCAACGGCAAAAAGGCAAAATTAAAATAGAAGCGCAAGCCGGTATATAAAAACAGCAAAACTATAATTGTTGTAATTATTGAAGTATAAACCAACGCTTTGCTTGGCTTTGACTGTAAAAAATACTTTCTCGTTCGGACAACAAATATCAATAAAACCTCAGTTAAATATGATTCCCAAAACCAGCCGGCTTGAAAAAGAGAAGCTGAGGCGTTTAAAATCAAAAGCAAAAAACCAAAAGTAATAAAATCAAAGACCGAACTGATTAAACCAAAAAATTTCATATGTTTGCCTATAACTTTAATATCCCAATGTTTCGGTTTTTTTAATTCCTCAGGATCAACCTCGTCGCCGGAAATCGCCAGCATCGGAAAGTCGGACAAAAAATTCAAAAGCAATATCTGAACCGGCAACATCGGAATATAAGGTAATATTATTGCCGCGCCGGCCACTGAAAACATATTGCCAAAATTTGAGCTTATAGTACAGAATATGTATTTTAATGTATTGCCAAAAGTTTTTCTGCCTTCAATTATACCATCCAAAATAACACTTAAATCTTTTTCCATTAAAATAAAATCGGCTGATTCCTTGGCTACGTCTACGGCCGTATCAACGGAAATTCCAACGTCAGCCGCCCGCAAGGCCGGCGCATCATTGACCCCGTCGCCCAAAAACCCGACAACGTGCCCCAAATCCTTTAACACATTTATTATCCTTAGCTTATGTTCCGGCGTCACTTTGACAAAAATGTTATTTTGCATCACCGCTTTTTGCAATTTTTCATGAGGCATTTTCTCAATCTCTGATCCCAAAAGGACTCCTGATATTTTAAAGCCGATTTCTGAGGCAAGATACCTGGCAGCCAATTCGCTGTCGCCGGTTAATATCTTCAAGCCCACTCCAAGATTTGCAAACTGAGGCAGTGATTTTTTTGCCGTCTGCTTAGGCGGATCAGAAAATGTCAAAAAACCACATAATGTTAGATCTTTTTCATCATTTGGGTTATACTTATCTTTTTTCACAATATCTTTAACGGCTACAAGCAGTAATCTAAAGCCTTCATTTTCAGCGAATTTAATTTTTTCTTTTATTTCTTTCTCTTTTAGCTCAAATGGTTCAACTTTTCCGTTGATTTGAACGAAACTGCAGGTGTTAAGCATTTCATCAACCGCTCCCTTGCAAATTAACTGCCTTTTTTTGTCTTTTTCAACAACTACGCTCATTTTTCGCCGCAAAAAATCAAAAGAAATATGGTCGATTATTTCATATTGATTGACAAAGCCGTCGATATTGTTTTTTTGAGCATAAGAAAAAATCGCCGTATCCAGCGGGTTTACTGAAACATTTTTAGTGGCAACACCGCTATTGCAAAGCATGGCTAAGTGAAGCACTTCCATATTCTTTTGATTTTTAAAATCAAAATAACCTGATAAATTGATAATTCCTTCGGTTAAAGTGCCTGTTTTGTCGGTGCATATAATATCAGCATTGCCTAAATCTTCAATTGACATTAGCCGTTTTACAATCACTTTTTTCTTCGCCATTTTTCTGGCGCCGCTGGATAAATTTATTGTAATAATGATTGGCAGAAGTTCGGGCGATATGCCAACGGCAATTGCCAATGAAAAAAGCAGAGAATCAATCCATTGGTGCTTAAAAAAGGCTAAAAACAAAAAAATCAACAAGCAAAAAGTTAAAATAATTTTAAATAAATATATTCCAAAATCGGCAATTCCTTTTTGAAAATCTGTCTGCTGCGGCTTTGTTTGTAGTAAACTTGCAGTATTACCAAGTTCGGTATTCTGGCCTGTTGCAATAACTAGTCCTTTAGCCGAACCTTGAACAACAGCTGTTCCGGCAAATGCCAAATTATTCATTGATTGAGGCAAAAATTCAGCAACTTTTAGCGTATCTGATTTTTTTTCAACCGGAAAAGATTCGCCGGTCAGCATTGATTCATTAATCATCAAATCATCGGTTTCAATCAGCCTTAAATCAGCCGGCACAATCTTGCCGAAGCCAAGCAATACAACATCGCCAATAACGAGCTTGTCAACATTGATTTCTCGCTTTTTTCCTTCGCGAATTACTGTCGTTTTTATGGCAACTTTTTTTCTCAATTCATTAATGATATTTTCCGACTTATACTCCTGGACAAAGGCTAAAATCGCTGAAACAAAAAGAATCAAAATAATGATTATTGTCGAATAAATTTCTCCCAAAAAACCCGAAATCAAACTTGCTGCCAACAATATCAAAACCAGCGGATTTTTAAACTGGGAAATAAAAATACCGAAAGCCGTTCTTTTGTTTTCGGTGTTAATTTTATTTTTGCCGTATTTTTCTAGCCGTTTTTCTGCTTCTTTTATGCTTATACCATTTTCAGAGCTTTGAAAATGCTTGAAAATTTCCGTTTCAGCCATCTCCCAATATTTTTCCCGATAATTACTCATAAATTCTGGCTATTTATTGATAAACTTTCTGACTTTTTCAAGCTTGCCTGAACTTCCCAAGACTTCATTTTTATGGACTATATATTGGGCGTATTCTTCAATAAAGATTTTACCGGGTGTGCGCAAGTCAAAAACTTCAGGTTGATTTTTAAAAATTTCCCTATGAACTCGGCACCAAACAAGCCTGCCATCAGTATCAATATTTACTTTAGTTACGCCAAGCTTTGCCGCTTTCTTAAACTGCGTCTCATCAACACCCTTTGCGCCTTTAAGCGCACCGCCCGCCATATTAATGCGATCAACTTCGTCTTTCGGCACTGAGCTTGAACCATGCATAACTAATGGAAAACCGGGCAATAATTTTTGAATCTGTTCAATTACTTCAAAATGAAGACCTTGGTTGCCGCTGAATTTATAGGCGCCATGGCTGGTTCCAATGGCACAAGCTAAGCTGTCACAGCCGGACTTTTGGACGAATTCCTTGGCTTGTTTTGGGTTAGTTAGCATGGCATTGCCTTCACTTACTGATATTTCTTCTTCAACTCCGCCAAGCTGGCCAAGCTCAGCTTCAACTGCAATTCCTTTAACATGGGCTAGCTTTACTATTCTTTTGGTAATTTCTATATTTTTTTCAAATGGCTTATCTGAGGCGTCAATCATTACTGAACTGTAAAATCCGCTGTTAATTGCGTCGATACAGGTTTCTTCGTCTCCATGATCAATATGGACGGCATAGATTGCATCGGGAAAAATTTCTTCTGCTGATCTAATCATTCCTTCAAGCAGTCTTTTGTCGGTATATTTTCTGGCGCCTTTAGAAATTTGAATGATAAACGGAGCTGAGCTTTCAATATTACCTTTAAAAAGTCCCATTATTTGCTCGGCATTATTAATATTATAGGCGCCGATGGCATATTTGCCATATGCGTGTTCGAATAATTTTTTTGTTGAAACGATCATATTTTTTACAGAATTAAGAAGTAAAAAATAAGAATCAAGTAAATCTAATTTAATCCTTATTTCTTAATCCTTATTTCTTAGATTTGTGGTGTGTCGTAATATACCTGACAGTTCCCGACTTCATTCTCATAACAACCGATTCAGTAGTTATCCGATCTTTTTGAAAAACCACGCCTTTTAAAATCGGCCCATCAATTACGCCGGTTGCCGTAAAGGTCAGCTGATTTCCTTTGGCCAAATCTTTGGCATGAAAAATCTTATTTTCATCTTTTATTTTTGCTTTTGCAAGGCATTTCTTGATTTCTTCTTTGTCTTTATCATTCCTCGGCTTAAAACGGCAAACTATTCCGCCATTGTAAATTCTAAGCGGCACAGCTGCCAAAACCGCTTCAGTGCTGCCGCCAGTTCCCATTAAAAGGTCAATTCCCGACTCCGGCATGCAAGTAGCTATTGCTGCGGCAACATCACCGTCGGTAATCAGCCTGACTCTGGCACCGGCTTGTCTGATTTCTTTAATTAATCCCTCGTGCCTTGGACGGTCTAAAACAACAACAGTGACTTCTCCGACCTCCTTTCCTAAAGCCTTGGCGACTTTTTTTAAATTAGCCTTAACAGATAAATCAAGATTAATTACCGATGCGGCAATTGGACCGGCTGCTATTTTTTCCATATAAGTATCCGGCGCGTGCAAAAGGCTGTTTTTTGGACCCGCGGCAATTACAGCAATTGCGTTATATCTGCCCCAGGCAACGCTGTCGGTACATTCCAGCGGATCAATTGCCAAATCCATTTCCGGTCCTTTTCCTTTACCGACAATTTCATCTGTATAAAGCATGGGTGCTTCATCTTTTTGGCCTTCGCCGATTACGACTTTGCCGGTAAATTCAATTTGATTAAAGCGCGAGCGCATTTCCTTAACCGCGGCGCCATCGGCTTTTTTTCTTTCACCCCGTCCCATCCAGCCGGAAGCGGCAATGGCGGCCGCTTCAGTGACGCGGACAAATTCCAAGGCTAAATTTCGATCCATATAATTAATTTTTAGCTTACATTAAGATATTATTATTATAGCAAAAAAACACTCGAAAAGCGATATTTAGAATATCGACATCAAAAACATTTTCTCTATAAAAAAATCCTTGCATTTTTTGCGCAAGGATAAGATCCCTAGATAAGGCCAATTAGTTTGGCGAACGCCCCGGGACCTATTGGTTGGGGCTTTTTATAGATTCTTAAAGGATCCGGTACTACATTTAAAGAATTGCCTTGATAAACCACATAAAAGTGATCATCTGAATAGCAAATTCCCCAAATTTCACCGTTTTCAGGATTATTTCCAGTACGGAAATTTAACTTAATTTTTGGTTTTTTTGGATTGTTAATGTCGACAAAATCGCCGGTTGAATAAATTAAATTCTGTTCCTCAACAAGCCAAATCTCAGTAAATCCTCCTGTGGTATAACCGACTTCCTTTAGATTAGTCAAATCAGATATTTTAATTACGCTCAGCCTTCCTTCTGAATCAGTGCCCTCGGATGAAATGTATGCGTAGCCTCTTTTTATACTAGACCAGACTGCCCTGCAATTTCCCGGCAATACCAAATTCTCGCCACCGACCGAAACCGGATTTGCTTTGTCTCCAACATAAACAATTCTTACTCCGTTAGTTCCGGTACTATCCTGATAAAAAGGCAGAAAGACATAATTTTCATCATCCCTGTCAAGAAATGCAGGCCGACCGGATGGAGGCAATACTAAATTCTCGCCACCGACCGAAATCGGATTTGATTTGTCGTGAGCGTCAATGACGCGAAAACCGTTCGTAGTATCAATATCTATTTGATAAAACGACATATATACCCAATTCCCGTCTTTCGACGCCTGAACCCCTTGACAATGACCGGGCAATGCGAGATTCTGTCCGCCGATTATAATCGGATTTTTTTTGTCCGCTACGTCAACGATGCGCAGGGCATCATATGGCGATCCGGACATATTATACAACCCGACAAACAAATAATTACCTCGCACTACCAATCCTCTTGCATCAGGAGGCAATTCAATTTTTGAAAGCATCTGCGCGTTCGCAGGATTACTTACGTTAAAAATCACCAGCAAACTTGGATCATCATCGCTGTTGCCGGTAGAATATGAACTTACCAAGACGTAAGCGTAGCCATCAGCCACCGCCACTTCTCCGTGGGCGGAAAGATAGGGATAATCAAAATTTATCCCCTCACCACCAACGTTATTGAGTATATACACTCCGCCGCAACCAATAGTGGCAATCAAACTTATTAAGGTGCCTAATGTTTTCATTTTAAGTCTCCTTTCATTTTTCTAGATTTCTATCTAACTGAAACACAACCTTATGAAACATCTTAAAAAAAATAACATTTTTATTAAATCTTGTCAAATTATTCAATAAATTAAAAAAAGGCAGGCTCTAAGCTATGCCATTTTTTAATATTTTAATTCATTTAGTCTATTGACTTGTGCCTAATACTAAGTGCTTAATGTTTACTAACCTAGCACAAGGTTTCCGGATTTATAATTATCTTTAATTATTTTATTCATCCGCATGGCTGCGGGACCAGGACTCGAACCTGGATTAGCAGAGCCAGAATCTGCCGTCCTACCATTAGACGATCCCGCAACTATGTGGATGAATTTTTTAAAAACATTACCGCCTTTTCAGCTTTTAATCTGTTTTTCTCTTACCCTAGCTTTAATCATTGTTTCAAATTCTTCTTTGTATATTAATAGCCATTGTCAACAATACCTAGTGGACATTAGACGATCCCCGAATTATAATGTCGATTACATTTTAAATAATCTGTCATTAGACTTGCCAACCAAAGCAATTTAGGGGGAAAAAAAGGTGGGCGATCCTAGGGATTAAAAGCAGAATAATATGTAATTTTTACTATTCAACAAGCTGACCGCCAAAAGTCTGAAGAATATTTTCCAATGGATTGTCCTCTACATTTTTTTCAGTTAAAGCCTCGATTTCCATGCTTTTATCCGGCAATTCTTTAACAACAACGGTTTTTACGATGAGCTTGATGCCAAAAATATCCTGCAACACTTTTTCTAAAATCTGACGATTTTTTAAATCATTTATCCGCTGCTGGTGAAATTTATGCATCAGGCAAATTTCCAAAGTTCCGTCTTCGTTAATATTCGAAGGCTGTGATATTTTCAAAGTGGAAGATAAACTATGATTATATTTTTTAAGACAAATTAAAACTTCCTGCCATTTGTCTTTAATCTGGCTAAGATTAAGTTTTACTTTATTAATTGTCATTTGCGGTTTTTGAGATGGCGCAATTTCCATTTTTGTCTCAACTTTTTCCTGATTAATTTTTTTTTCTGAAGTGCAAAAACTTTTATCTTTTGGTGAATCCAAAGATATATTGTTGTCTTCATCGTTTTCAATAATTTCCAAAATTGCCAGTTCCAGCGGCAACTGTATTATATCGGAAAACTTCAGCTCCTGTATTTTTTTTATGAATACTTCCAGCGATTCTACCAAAAAATTCAAGCTTAATCCCATGGCCAAATCGGTTATTCTTTTTTGCAAATCAGCATTCAATCCTATTGTAAATTCATCAAGCTGGCTGTTAATTTTTACCAATAAAATTTTCCTTAAAACTTCAATTATATTGGAATTGAACTTTTCCAAATTTATTCCATCTTCAACAAGCCGGTTTATCAGGCTTATTGCCTGAGCCGAATTTTTTTTATTTAAATAGTCAATAAGTTCCAAAACCAGGTCAAAGCGGTTGCGGGGTAAAACCAGTTCCGCCTGTTCGGCAGTTATTTCTTTGTCGCCCAATGATAAAATCTGACCAAGTAGGCTTTCAGCGTCACGAATGCAACCTTCCGAATAATAGGCAATGCTTTCCAGAATTTCTTTCGGTACTATTTTTTCTTCCTTAACTATTATTTTAGAAAGCCTTTTGACAATATCAACCTGGGGTACTTTATAAAATTCAAAATGCTGGCAACGAGAAATAATCGTTTGGGGCACTTTGTAAATCTCTGTTGTAGCTAAAATAAAAATTGCGTGCGGCGGCGGCTCTTCCAATGTCTTTAAGAGGGCGTTAAAAGCTGAAATCGAAAGCATGTGGACTTCATCAATAATATAAATTTTAAATTTTCTACTAGTCGGAGTAAATCTGGAGCTATTGATGATATTTTCCCTGACATTATCAACACCGGTATGAGACGCGGCATCTATTTCAATAATATCCAATGATTTTCCTTCCAAAAATTCTCTGCAGGAGTTGCATTTGTCGCACGGTTCACTTTCGTTTTCTTTCCGATTCAAGCAATTTATTGACTTGGCAATAAGCCTTGCAACCGTAGTTTTGCCAATTCCCCTTGGTCCAGAAAACAAATAAGCATGAGCCACTTTTCCCGTCTCAAGCTCATTTTGAATAGTAATTTTAATATGATTTTGGCCGATTAAGTCCTTAAAACTTTGAGGCCTATATTTTCGATATAAAGTCAATGCCATAATAATTGAGCTGCAAATTGAATTTTAGCCCATTATCAAAATAAAATCAAGGTTTTAATCAAACAATAATTCAACCCAAATCGTTCCCCTATTAAATTTGACTTTTTGTCCTGAATTTTCATAAAAATATGTTCTAAGGCCTTCCTTTTTCCAGAAGCCCTCGATTTTTATACCGTCTTGATATATTTGCGCTTCGCCTTCGCCAAAAAGATCTATTTTAAGCCGGCCATAATCATCGATTATCTGATAATTTACATGCTGAATAACAATATTTTTAGCTTTCAAAATTATTCCTCTTTCCGTCTTATGAACATTGCCATTTAAATAACGGCTATATTTATTGTCTTTTTCATTATATATATATTTTACTTCATATAATGGATTATTTGAAAAATCGACTTCAATTTCAGCCACTAAATTGAATATGTCTTTTGCCGGTTCGTCGTTTTTAAAACGCCAGGGAAAAAATTCAGCTTTTAAATCAACATTCTTTGCCTCAATCGCCCTTTTTATCAAATCAAATGAAGTAAAAAGATTATGCGGGGCAAATCTTTCTTTGTCGCGCCAAAAATATATTCCATCAGATGAAATTTCATTAATATTTAAAATTTCACTTTTTTTTAATAAAGCCAGCGCTTCATCGCTGCCGCCGGCATGAAATAATACCAAATTATATTCTTTTGCCAAATCAACAAAAAATGGCCTGGCAGACCTAATTGGCCCGATTTTTTTTACATCCGAATTGTAGTCAAAAATCGCCAAAAATCTGGTAATATCACCTTCAACTACGGTTTCGTATATTATGCTTGCATATTCCAGGCCGGCGGCGGGACGGCTTTCAAAATGATTTTCCAAAATTATTCCAATCGGCTTTAAGGAAGAAGTATCTTTATCTACTAATTTTCCATCTAAAAACCTTTGAGCTTTTTCACTATAATTATGGCTTATTTTATATTCCCAGACAAAATCCTGATTGGTTTTAAAATAATAAAAAATTATAAATAATGAGGCTAAAAAAACAATAACCGATAGAATAAACCAGCAATAATTATTTATTATAAATTTTTTTATTCCTATTAATGTCATTTTTCTAAAACAAAACCTCCGCTTACGGGAGGCAATGTTTATAATATCTTATTTTTCTTCTTTTTTATTTTCTATTTGTTCTAAATCGCCTTCTTTGACTTCACCTTCCTGGTTAGGAATCACTTCTTGCGGCTTTTCGTCTAGAGATTTAAGATCTTCTTCACTTCGCGGCGCTTGAATCAACAGCACCGTTTCCTTCGGATCATTTAGAATTTTGATTCCTTTAGGCACTTTAATATCTGATATATGAATTGCATCTTCAAAATTTTTCAATCCTGAAATATCAATTTCGATTTCATGAACCAAATCTCCCGGAAGACATTCAACTTCTACTCTGTCTAAATTGGTGACCAATATTCCGCTTAACTCTTTAATCGCCGGAGCTTCATTAATAAACTTAAGCTCAATATCCGCCTTAAGCTTTTCATCCATTTTAATTTGATGAAAATCAATATGAATGAACTGATTTGTCTTCGGATCAAGCTGATAGTCTTGAACCAAAACTTTTACCGGCTCCTTTTCATCAATACTTAAATCAATTAAAGAACTTTCGCCGGCTTTAGAAAATATTTTTTCAAATATTGAATAGCCGACTATTATGCTTTCCGACTTAACATTATGCCCATATAATATCGCCGGAATCATTTGATTTTCTCTCATTTTTTTTAACTGTTTGTTTTTTTCTTTTCTGGATTTTGCCGGCAAGCTAAAAATTTGGTTTGTCATCTTTATTTCCTTTCAAGTTTAATATTTATTAATTAGTTAATAATTATCTGTCTAAATAATTAATTAAAGCTTTTTCTTTTTTTATCAACTGATGAAATTCCAAAATATCGTCATAGGTTATGTTTTTTTGATCTTTAAATTTAAAAACTTCGTCGCTTTTTAAATCGGTAATCAGGCCAATTGAGGTTAATCCCAGATTGCTGTTTAAAACCAGCGTTAAAACTGCTGATTGGCAATTTTGGCACTTAATATATAATAAATGGCTATTTATTCCCTCTTCCAAGACTTTTGCTTCAAGCGGCTTATAGTGCAAATTGCACACAGGACAATAGTTGCTGAATACCTGATTTTCGCCATTATTGAATAAATTAAAAAACTTCTCCTTCATAGTAAATACTTAGCTAGTATATATAAAAAAACCTATTTAGTCAACCCTCTTATAAATATGGCTTATTTTTAACAATTATACCTTCAACAATTCCAATTAGAGACATGCATAAAAGCAAAAAACTGCCGCCATAGCTTAAAAAAGGCAAAGAAATGCCTGTAACCGGTAAAATGCCGATATTCATACCGATATTAATCATTAAGTGGCTGAAAAGAAGCGCTGAAACACCCATAATAAAAAAGAATGAAAAGCCGTCTTTGGTCGACTTGGCAGCTTTCATTAAGCGCCAAAAAATAATTGTCCAAAAAAACAATACCAAAAAAACACCTAGAAAGCCGAGTTCCTCAGAAATTACCGCAAATATAAAATCAGTTTGGCTAGCTGGGATGAATTTCAACTGGCTTTGAGAGCCAAAGCCAAGACCTCGCCCAAAAAATTCACCAGCGCCAATAGCTATTATTGCTTGTCTGACATTATAACCTCTGTCATAAGGGTCATTTTGCGGGTTTAAAAAAATCAAAATTCTGTCTTTTTGATAATCTTTGAATAAAACACTCCATGAAAGACTAAAAATTATTATTAAAATCAAGCCTAAAACTAAAAGATATTTTTTATTGACTTTTGCGAAAATTATCATCAAAAGCCAGATTAAAAATAATATCATTGCCGATCCAAAATCTGGCTGCAAAATTACCAAAATAAAAAAAAGGCCGCTTGGCAGACCGCTAATCAGAAAGCTTTTTAAATCATTAAGCGGGCCGAAGCGATTGCTCAAATACCATGCCAAAAAAATTATAAGTGCGGCTTTTGCAAGTTCGACCGGCTGAAAATTATATCCGAAAAAGACAAACCAACCGGTTGTTCCGCTGATAGTTTTTCCAAAAAACAAAACCGCCAACAAGAGAAAAGCAGCTAAGCCAAAAATAAAAGAACTGTAATCATATATTATTCTGCTGTCAATCAGGCAGAATAAAAACAAACTTACAAATCCAATAACGGCAAAAATTATTTGTTTTTTAAAATTTAAAAAATCTGGCTCGCTTGAACTTATTGCGATGCTATATAAAGCGGCAAGGCCGAAGGACATCAGCAAAAACATCGCCCCAAATAAAATAAAATCAAAATTTTTAAAAATGCCCAAATATTTCTTAAAAGGCATAATCGGTTATTTCTTTTCCCTGACAAAAGTTATTATATCATTGCCTTCTTCTAAACCGGATTTTATTTCGACCAAGCCTTCATCACCCTTAAGACCTAAAATAACCTGTTTGATAATTGGCTGGCCGTTTTCTAATATTTCAGCTGTTTTTATGTCATCATTGTCTTTAACTGCCCGAAGCGGAATAATTAAAACATCTTTTGCTTCTTCGGTCTTAATAGTCACATTTGCAGTCATTCCGGGCTTAATTTTCTCACTGAGACTGGCTGATTCAGTCGGTTGCTGCATACTTAGGGCAACCGTCACTCTATAATATATTACATCCTGGATTTCAGTCTGTGCCGGATTAATTGTGGTCACAACGCCTGTGAATTTGTCATTTTCGCTAAACGCATCAAAAGTAATATCGGCAATATCGCCTACATTTAGCTTAACTATGTCTGATTCGGGAATATTGACTTCAACTTCATAATTTTCATCGGCAAGCATCTTTATTATCGGCTTTGTGATGCTGGTTTGTTCGCCAACTCTGGAATCAATATCGGTTATAACACCGGCTATCGGCGATCTAATTATCGTTTCCTCATATCTTTCCCTGGCTAAATCCAAATCAGCCCTGGCTTTTTTTACTCTGGCTTCATAAAGAGCAATATCTTCTGAACGCGCCGGCGATTTTTTAAGATTCAAATCAGCCTGTGCTTTTTCTAAATTCTTTTCAGCGGTTATAACGGCATTTTTTGCTGAATCAACTTTTGTTTCATAAGAAAGCCTTGAATCTTCCAAATCATGCTTAGCTGATTGAATCGTTGAAATACTTGAATCATTTGTGGTTCTTTCGGCATTAATAGAAGCCTTTAAAGTATCAAGATCAGTTCTTGTCATTGTACTGGTAATAATGACATAATTTAATAATTCACCAAGATCATTTAATATTTTTCCACATGCAGATAGGGCAACAGATGTTTTATCCAAAGCATTATCAATATTGCTTTCACTTTGGTCGATTGTCACAATTCCGTATGCCAGCTGCGCTCCATCGATTTTATTTACAACATCGTCGTATTGGACATTCATTATGTTTGTTTCGGATCCGGGCATTGAAGTTTTAAAATTATCCCGATCACCCTCGTAGTAGAAAGTGTCATAGACTTCCTGAATTGACATGTTCAACTTGGTTAATATCGTATTAATATCATTCATTGAATTTTGAACTTCATTTTTTATGGCTTGATTAAAAGTGCTTTCGGTATTTTTCAGTTCAATCTCAGCATTAGCTAAATCACTTTGTGCCTTAGATACGGCCGCTTCATAAACAGCAATATCTTGACTGGTTGAACCGGCTTTTAATTTGTTCAAATTGGTAATAGCTTCATCAAGATCGGCCGTTGCCCGATTTACATTAATAAGCAAGTCATTTGCGCGCAGCTGGGCTAAAATCTGATCAGCCTTTACTTTTTCGCCGACTTTAACATTCAAAACACTCAGTTTTCCCCCATTTTTAAAATTAAGCTCTATTTCCGATGCTGATTTAACTTTTCCGGTTGCTGAAACACTTTGAGTAATGTCGCCCTTAATCACTTTTTCCGTCACATACTCAGTACCCGATTTATTATTAAAAAACATAACATAAACAACTCCGCCGCCGATTAAAATTATTGTTACAAAGACCCAAAATAGTTTTGATTTGATGATTTTTTTCATATAGTATCAATTAATTATAAACTAATGCTAATCTATAAATCGGATTAACATTTTCTATCGATAATCATAGCATTTTTTGTTATTTTATTCAAGTTTTTTAATTATAAACAACAAATAGCGTCTAATCTTCAATTTAAAATTAAGGTTTGTGATTTTAATTCAATAATTTTAGTACGGTAAAAAAATATGCTTTATTTCTAAATTATTTAGCCACCAAAACAACAGCAATCGACAACATACAAAAAATCGCCGCAAGACGATTATTTGTATATATATAATTATTATTATTTTACTTCAATTCTATTGATTCAATAATTACATCCTGCACCGGCCGATCCGGTCCTTCGGTTTTTAAGCCTTCAATAATATCAACTACATCCATGCCGGAAACAACTTCCCCAAAATTAGTGTGCTTGCCGTCCAGCCATGGAGTTTCTTTGGCTGTAACAATAAAAAACTGGCTGCCATTAGTATTCGGACCGGAATTTGCCATCGCCAGCGAGCCACGAATCAGCTTATGGCTGTTAATTTCATCTTCAAAATCATAGCCCGGACCGCCTGTTCCCCAGCGGTTTTTCAATGTATTATTTTTACTCAGCGGATCACCACCCTGAATCATAAAATCCTTAATTACCCGATGAAATTTTGTGTCATCATAAAAACCCTCGCTGGAAAGCTTGATAAAATTGGCAACGGTTTTTTTGGCATCTTCGTTGTAAAATTTAACGGTAATTTCTCCGACATTTGTTTTAATTATCGCTTTTGTCGCATTTATTTCTTCCGTTTGGGGCATAACTTGTTTTTCATTATTGTTTAAATTTGAATTAGAATCATTGACCGGCAAATTAGCGTTTGAATTTGCATTATTTGCCTGACAGCCGGCCAAAGCCAGGCTTATAACTGCAAGAGTGATAAATTTTTTCATAATTTTATTATTTTATTTCTTTTTCAACATCCTTAATTTCTTTTTTTATAAGTTTCTCTTCCAAATCAAGGTCTTTCTTAAGCTGAATAATAATTTTTTCTTCTTCATTTGTCAAGTCGCGGCGAGTTCTGGCCTTCTCCAGAGTTTTAATCTGTATTGAAATGTCTTTTTTAATGACCCTGAATGCTTCCTGCAAGGATTGCTCGACTTCTCTGACTTCTTTTCTTAATTTTCTTTTTAACTTTTTAAATTTGAACATACTAAATAATAACATGAATATTAGGCAAATAATCAAGGCTAAAAGCGGAATAATTATCGACAGATATAAAATCGCAGTTGAGCCGGCTTTAATAAATTTCGGCAAAGAAACAAGCACTACAAGCTCTTTGCTTTTGCTGCTTTTTGCGCCGCGGCTGTCAGTTACATCGGCTGAAATCTTATAAACACCATCGGATAATTTTTCTTCATAAAATACCTGGAAATTTCCTATTTCATCACTTTCAACAATCTGACTTTTTTCATTGCTTTTTTCTTTGAGATAAAAAGTGACTTTGCTTTTTGGATAAGTTTTTCCTTTAACAATTAATATTTCATTGGATAAAAGTTCTTTTTGATATTCAGTGATTTCCGGCGGATTAATCGGCTCAATTACAAAGTCAGCAGATGCGGTTGAAAAATTTCCGGCTTTATCAAAAGCTTTAACTAAAATTGTTTTGTTTCCCGGCAATTGCAAAGGCAATTGATAAAAACCGTCTTTAACCGCATCCAAGGAAACAATCAACGGTTTATCATCATTAATTTTAACCTCATAATAGCTAAGGCCGGACAAAGAGTCGGCGGTGCTGAAAAATACCATTGGCTGCGGATCGGTAAGATCTGATTGTGGAGAAAAAGTTATACTGAAAGGATTTGGAGGCTGAGTATCAATTTGGAAACGGAAATGGGAAATTGAGCCAAAACCAGTTTTATTTTTAAGCTGAGCATGAAAATACCATATTCCATCATTTAATGCTTCCAGCTGCTTATTATTAATTGGCGGAGAATAAGATACTACTGGCGATGAAGAAGGATATTTATCATATAGAATTTTTACCGCTACTGCATCGGCCGGCAACGCCCAGCTAAATTTAGCCTGGGAAATATTGTACCAGTTTTCCGGATTTGGGTGGGTTGGTGAAGAAATCAAAGGGGCATTTGGCGTTTTGGCACTTGCAGTAGGACTCGGAGTTGTTGAAATCGGCGCCTGCGGCTCTTGGTCGGAAGTGTTTATTTGATATTGGCCGCTGCCAAGCCCCGCCAAGATATTTGTGCCTTGGCCGTCATTAGCCAAAATTGAGCCACCTGAAAAAGACAAAGCCGCATTTCCGCTTGCCTTGGCATTAAAATTTATGGTAATTATTTTCCCCGAAGATCCCGTATAGCCCGGATTTAAAACAATCCCCTCAAAACTTACCGAACCGCTGCCGTTAGAAAATGTCGGCTCCTGCACCCATAAGCTGATTATCGTTCCGCCTTTGCTTATTGACGTGACGCTTAATTTATCTGCTGGATATTTCAGTGTTCCGGAAACCGCATTCATTGCCACATCAGCACTTGACACAAAAATAGAAACTGAAAAATTATTGCCGATTTGATATGATCCGGTTTTTGGTGACAGATAAAAAGAGGCGGCTTCTGCCGATTCGGCAATAATAAACAGGCAAAAAAATCCAATAAGAAAGCAAGCTGCTTTAGAAAAATTATTAAAAATTAATTTATTTGTTTTTTTTATTTTTTCCTCCTGCATTTTTGTTTTTTTTATTTTTTCTAATAAACGCCAAAATGGCTAAAATAATCATCACGCCCAATAATATTATAAGCCAAATTATGAAATTTTCATACCAGTAAAGCGGACTAGCGGGCGATATGATTTCCATCCTTTGATTGCCGGCATTGTCAATCGCCTTAATATAAATTTGGCTTTGCAATTTCTGGTCAGCAAGCAAGTACGGGCTTTCAGCAACCTGCCATTTTTTTTCTGGCAAAAAATAATTTAAAAATCCCCTATTTTTTTCTTCTTTTACTTCATAATATTTAATTCCTGAAAGTTTATCCTGCGTATTAAAAGCAACAAACCATCTGCCATCAAAAATTGCGGGATCTTTTGCTAAAAAAGGGCTGAATGATTCGGGCAATTCAATGTCTTTAGCTTGAATAAAATCCTGTATATTGGCGGAATCTGAAATTTTTAAAATAAGCGGAGCTTGGCTTGCCAAAGCTTGCGTTCCTAGCCCGTCATTTAAAAGCAATTTTTCGTCTACGGCACTTATTTCTGCCTCGCCTGATTTATTAGCGGTAAAAATTAAAGAAAATAAATAGCCCTTTTGGCCGATAAAACCCCCGGGCATTATTCCGGCAAAAGAAATTTTAGTATTATCTTTGTCTTTGACTAACTGCGGCCTTAAAAGCCATAAATTTACAATTGAATCTCCGTCTTGAATCGCCTTAAGAGTTAAAAATTCTGAGGAAAAAGAAATACCGCCTTCTAAAGCATTGATATTTTCACTATCTGTTTTAAGCAATACACCGACTTCAAAAGTGCTGCCTACGCCGATTTCGCGGCTATTGGTTCCGAAAAATATTTCCGCAGCTTGCACAGGAGTAGAAAATAGAAAATAGAAAATAGAAAATAGAATTAGAAATATTATTTTATTGCTGTTTTTCATTTATTTAAAATTATTTAATATTTTCATTACTTCTGATAAAAGTTCTTAGGATTTTTGATAGTTTAGGTCGGTAAATAAAATTTTCGCAATTTCTATCTGACTGTCTAACTCAGAACCTGACCCAAAAGAAATCGCTAAAAATTGATTTTTTCTTTTAAATGAAAACGATGATAACTTTCCGCTATGTTAGAAGATATAGAAATAACTGCTCGCCTCATTTGACTTGTTAAACCGTATAATTCTGATCTTGGAAAATCTTCGGTTAATTTATAAATAACCGCAGCCAAATCGCGAGACTTTTGCCAAACTATTAAATCTTTAAATGATTTTATTGCTATAAATTTAAAAAATAGAAAATATAAATTAGAAAGTAGAATGTAAAATTACCAAGATATTCTAGATTCTATTTTCTAGCTTCTAGCTTCTAAACTACCCTGTCCAATAATACGCCATAATACTAAAATCAACCAAATCTATTTTGCCATCACCGCTTAGTTTGTCTTTTTCAATAACTTTAAAAGTTTCACTTATTGGCCTTTTATACCAATAAGCGGCTATTGAAAAATCAACCAAATTAACCCGGCAATCGCTATTAACATCGCCTTTAAGCGGGCATTTTTGCGGCTCTTTAACATCAATATTTTTTGTTCCGACATTGAAAGATACGGCTGTGCCAAATGAGCTGATTTGATCATTTAAAGCCGCTTTTGATTTTGTCAAATGCTGGCCGATTTCTAATGGCGCAGTATCAAAATTATAAAGATAGGCGCCGATATTATCCGAATCTGTATTGACAAAAAATTCCTGTTCTGAATTGACCGCAATGGTAATATTTGCCTGCGGCACACTTTGGCCGAAAATTACAATATTACCCCCTTTTTTTACCTCGCTTTTATCAACATAAATTGTCGGGGCAATAAAAATTCCGCCGATATTAACAGTCACACCCATAGATACATAAGTTGAAAATGTAAACATGGAAGAGCGCACTCCCTTACTGTCCTCGCCGTAAACTGCAAAACTATAAGTTCCGCTGCTCAAACCACTTACCGTAACGGTAAAATTAGCATCAGATCCCGCAATAGTTGTAGCTACCAGCTGTCCGTCTTTTAAAACATTAACCTTGCTTAATGGATAAGCTCTGCCGGATAAAATCACTGCCCCGCCGGTTTGGGTTTGACCGCTACCGCCGCCTCCGCCGCCACCTCCTCCGCAAACCCCGCAATCAGCAGGACATGTAGCACAAGTTTCGGTTCCATTACAGGTGCCATTACCACAAACAGCAGCTGTTGTTCCAACGGGTGTTGATGAAATTTCACCCGAAGCGGCTAAAACTAAACTGCCGGCATAGGCTTTTACTTTAAAATAATAAGTTATGCCGTTAGTTAGGCCAGTTTTAGTGTAGCTGGTGATATTGCCAACCGAAGTATATGTAAAAGTTCCGCCAGATGTTGTTGACATGCCTAACTGATAATCTGTAATATTAGCCAGTGTTGCCAAAGACGCAGTCCAGCTTAAAATCACTTGGCCATTACCGGCCGTAGCACTTATCACCGGTGAAGAAGCTTCGGGATAATATAAAAAACCACTTCTTTCAATATAAGTGGCGCTGGTTGATTCGCCAATTGTTGTTTGGCCGGTGCTTGAATAATACTCAAAGCTGGCAGATTCCGAACGGCCGCCTTCAATTGTGACTACCGGATCTCTTAAAATAAAATTGGTACTGGTATAGTCTTCGGCTTCAACTGGCGTAAATAAACCAAAAATACAAAAAAATAAAATTATCAGTCTAATTTTAAAACAAGGCTTATTTTTAATAAATTTTATTTTCATTACGTTTTTTTCTTATACTAAGCGGCGCAACAGCTTGTCATCCTGAATTCATTTCAGGATCCAGAAAAGTCATGAGACTCTGAAATGAGTTCAGAGTGACAAATCTAGAAAAACATACTTGTCAACAGCGATAGGGATCTTGACCTATTAGACTGGGAATTTAGATTTCAGCTACTATTATGGATTAACCGGTTCATTTTGATCTTGCATAATATCAACCGCCTGGCCATTAGCCGTACCTTGGGCTTGTGGACTTCCAATGTTTAACGGTGCGACTTCAAGAATTTTTTTTGCCACCGGATCATACAAAATCGCTTTAGCAGCATTCGGATAAATCAATACCCTGTCCCCGACTTTTGCTTTGGCAAAAAATAATTGACCTTTCAATTTTTCCGGATCGGCTACTGTGGCAATTACCGGCTTTTCATCCTCCGGCAAAACTATAAGCTTACCAACTTCGTCAATTATTGCCAAAGCTTCATTTTCTGATACTTTTTGTGGATCGTTTTGTTTAGCCACATTCAAGCTATTTTTTGCTTCATTCATCTGGACATAAAAGCCAAAAGCAATTACACCCATTACTAAAAAAAGGACAATTAAAACTCCTATAATAATTTTTTCATTAGTCATAAATTTTTATTATTTATATAATTTTTATATTGGCGTTTCTGATTCAGTCGAATCTTCAACCACCGGCTCTTCTGCAGGAATTTCAACCACCGGCTCTTCTGCAGGAATTTCAACCACCGGCTCTGGTTGTGGCACTGGTTCAATAATCGGTGTCTCTGCTTGCGCTTCCGTCTCAATTAACGGCGCTTCTGATTCTAATTTTGGCTCAACTGACACCTCCGGCTCAATTACATTTTCGCTGTTAATGATCTGATTTTCGGAAATTATAATTTTAGGATTTTTTATTGCCAAGGCAACCCAGCTGAAATTCAAATCTTGTTCAGCCGGCTTATTTAATAATATCGTAAAACCTTTAACATTTTTCTTGGTCACTAAATATTGAATATTGCTTGCAAAAATCGCTTCGCTGATATCGGGTGTAGTGGTATTTTCTTCCAAAGTTAAAGAGATATTAACTACAGGCTGTTCTAAGTATTCTTGTTCAAAAATAACTTCGCCTGATATTTGGCCTTGTTTAATAACCACGAAGCCACCGGTATCAGCATTAAAATAAGGCCGTCCTATAAATTCAGTATCTGACATCAGAACCAATAAATCATTCATTCCACTAATGCTGTCTACTTGCAGACCGCCGCTTAAAATTGTAAGGCCGGAAACTTCTAAGCCATCTTCTTGGCTTAATAATTCGTCCAAATTCAAAGATACTTCACTTTCCAAAGCGGCAATCCTAAAATCTAGCTGGCTGGTTGTTGTGGCAAAATTTGAAATCTGTTTTATTAATAAATCTAGGACAGGAGCTTCAATTTCGCCGGCAACAATTTTTAGGGCTTCAACTTCATTCAAGGTTGTTTTGCCTTGAATATTAAGCCCTTGAGCAAGCATATTTAATATAGCTTGAGGAGTAGATGAGGCAATTACTGATTCCGCTGCAGAAATCCTTTGTCTGATGTTTTCAAAATTGGATTTAAGTTCTGATATGCTAAGGGAATTTTCTTTTATGGCATTTGTCAGTAATTCAACATTAAGGTCAATTTTTGCCGAAAGCAAGGTAGTCTCCGGCCTGATCAATTCAAAGACTTCATCATCCAAATTCAAATTATCAATTGCCGAAGAAACCAGCAGATTTACCTCGTCTTCTATTTCCATCTCAGCCACCCTTTCGGTAATTTGCTGTTCCACTTCTTCAACTGTAATACTCTTATTACGGCGCGAAATCATCACTTGAATAATCCCGGTTCCTGAATTTAGGTCTTCCAAGGCAACACCAACGGTAGAATCACCCGGGTTGGCTTTCATAGCGTAGCCAGGAATTGAAGCCGAAGTTAAGCTGTCCCCTGGCCTGATTTCACCATTCTCTGCACTGGCTTTGGTTGGAATTTGGCCAAGCATTGCCACTATCGCATAATCGGGGTTTTCTTTGTATTCTTTTTGGGAATTCCCCAAAATCGCAGGATTAGTGGAGATAATACCCATCACATTAGAGTCAGATTCACGGTCGCATCTTTTAACAGAATTTTCTTTCGTAATATCTACACAAACGACTTCGCCAGCTTTCAAATTATTACTGCTGGCATAAAAATATTCTGCATAGTCTGCTGCAATAGCAACCAATGATCCATTCATGTAAATATTATTGTCAAAATAATAAGTAACACTATTATCAATAGAATCTTCAAAGCGAAGCTGTTGAGTAGTAGTTGCAAAAGTAATTTCTGCTACATTAAGCGTATCCGCAACATCCAAGGACGTTAATCTTATTGTTGGCGTATCGTCGCCAGCATTGTCATTTTCAATAACAATTAAATCGCCAACCAGAGCACTGGCGCCATCAGTTACTGCTCCTCCAGTTGAACCATATGGATTAATTGTCGGAAGTGTTCCTAAAACACCTAAATTATAATCCTGAAATTGAAAATACCTGGTTGATAAATTTCCTACATAAGAGTCAAACGGTGCAGACAAAGTGCCTGTTGTCGTGGCATTGCCTAAAACATATAAATTTCCACTTAAAATTTCGTCGCCCATAACAGCCAGCTCATAACCGTCCCAAGGAGTAGACGTAGAAATACCCAGCTGACCTGACATATACCAGTCCTCATTGCTAGTATCATATATACCATAAGTCTTTCCTCTTGCATGACCTTCAATATTATTCAAATATATTCCATAAGTATTCAGCGTCCCATTTGTTATGCTCGCACCGTCACTGGATACTGTTTCTAAATATATGCCCATATTATTAGCATTGATTGTTCCGGCAATTTCAGACATTGTGTTAACACTATCTATATGAAAATTATAATCATTAGCCGTTAAAACATGTCCGGTAGAATTGTACTCTATATAATCCCTAAATATGCTTGATTGGGTGTAATTGGCAACAATTAAATCTTGCGAACCCGAATAAGTTGATGAGTTTGTTGTCCAGTTTCTTTGGCTATAATTGGTTTCATTATTATTAAGGCCATATCCGCTGATTTCTCCATCTCTTGCAAGTTCATTACCGAAAACTTTATGCACTAAATCAACATTTGCAGTTCCGTCATAATCAGTATTTACATGGACTGAATTATGCATTGCGCCAAATGTAGAATCTTGATTTATGATTGAATCAACTGTCAGATTTCCATCATACATTGTAATTATTCCGTCATTTTCTGTAGTATAACCAACACTTAAATTTCTCTTAACTGACACATCACCATAAAAATCAAAATTTGCATCATATTGAGGAACAAAAGTTAAATCGGATGATATAAATGACGTTGTTGTATTTACGGGATTGTAAAGCATAAATAAGTACTTTCCGGTTTCATCATCAATATTATTCATTGTAAAAATTGTCGGATTTAATAAATCTTCTTCATCTAAACCAGAATTCGATAAAATAAGTGACCCACCGGTTACATTCAAATTACCACTAGTAGAAGCATTGCCTAAAACTGACAAATCCCCGCCAATATATTGAGAATTGGTTGTAGTGGCATTGCCGTAAACGAATAAATTATTAAAGTTAGCCGTAGTTGAAGCGTTAAGCACTGTAACCCTCAGGTCAGTTACCGCAGTCAGGCCACTTAAAGTGGAGCCGGTATATACGATTAATGTGTCAGCATTGGTAGTTGTTGCATTTAGAACTGAGATCCTGTTTTGAGTATCCAGAAGATTTAGTACGGTTGAGGTGGCTGGTCTGCTTAACAGGCTATCCCAACTGAAGTTTGAAGTTAGAAGATAATTACTTGGAGTAAAGCCATTCAGAGTTGTAGTTGCATTGTAGTTTCTGGCCCAGTTTGTATCATAGGCAGTCCATGTTGATGTGGTGTTCCAGAAGTTTTGCTGGGCAGATGTTATTCCTGCTCCGGAGACCAGGCCGTCAAATACAGAAGTACCGCCAATATGTAAATTACCCTGGGTTAAAATTCCTCCAGTCGTAGAAGCATAACCTCCAATAAATAATGAATCAGTTGTTGAGGCTGAACCAATCAGAGTTGTCGTGGCATTCAAATGGCTAATCCGGTAATCAGAATCAAGAAGAGAAAGTATGGTTGAAGTAGCGGCTCGGTTAGTCAGATTATCCCAGTCTAAATAATAGGAACCTTGCTGGCTGTCTAACAAGTCGGCATTTAAGTTAGTCACCAGTCCGGTATCATCGGTAGTAAAATCTGTATAGATATGCAAAGTGCCAACTTTAGTGGTTGTAGCGTTTAAAGTGGCTATCCGATAATCGGAGTCTAACAGGCTCAGGATGGTTGACGTGGCTGGCTTGGATAATAGGTTATCCCAGCTAACCGCGCCGGTTAAATCAGACCAGTTGTTGATGTATACCCCGTTTAAGCCGGCGGTAGTTCCTAAGTATGAAGAAACGGTTGAAGTTGAATAATCAGCCAAAGTAGTTGAAGCATTAAGCGTGGAAAATGTTTGTGCTAATGTAAATATATTTTCAACGCCAGTTCCGGCAAATCCGGTATGACCGGCATTGGTGAAATCTAAACCGGTTAAAACATTGTGGGCTGTTGCAACATAAGTTCCAGAAGGCAAATTAGAAACCGAACGATAATCAGTTGTGCTTAAAGTATTAGCGGCATTATTCCTAACAATTATTCGATAAAGCAATTTCATTTCCTTTGAAGGCAGGTTGCCAAGGTATAAAGTATCGTAAGTTGCATTGTTTTGAGCATTAGTTAATGTGGTATCTTGCCTATTGCCCATAATGGAATAAATAAAAGTATTTGGATCATTTGTGCCAAATATCCAATATGCAACATAATTGTTGGCTGTTGCGGCTGTCTTTGTGCCATTATTATCATAACAAAGTTGCGATGCCCCGCAGGTTTTGTCATAAAAAGTAATCCCAGGAGCAGTTTGGGTATATGTGCTTGCTGGACCGCTTAAATAAAGAATTCTGGCGGAAGTAGTAGCACCGCTAATTGAATTTAAAATATCCTCATCATAATAACTGCCAGCGGTAATTGAAAAAGTATTACCACTATAAAAAGTTCCAGTTAAGCCGGTATTAAACCTTGAACCGACGGTATTGTGAAGAAAAGAATGAGTCTGGCCGTCCATTATTAAACCATGACGTTCTTCGCCGAGCAAGCCGGTAGTGCCATCCCAATGAATAGTCGCAATTTGGATTGTACCATCAGCTAAATTCCAGGCGGCAGTGCTTTCAGTTAAAGCCAAGGAATCTTTATCATAATAAACAAAATGAACGCCGTTGGTATCGGCTATTTGAACGGATTCGGTATTTTTTATATATTCTTTGCCTTTACTATAAACCTTGAAATTTGTCCCGGAAATAGTAAAATTGCGATTTGAATTATTAAAAGAAATCGAAGAATCAGTTCGGTTTGGAAAACCGGTCTGCTCTTTTGTATTTGTAAAAAAATTATTTAATTCAGTATATGTTGAATTCCACTGATCAGAGTTTCCGCCCAAAGCGGCTAGGTGGCCGGTTGTAGTGGCGTTTCCATAGACTTGAAGAGTGTCTACGTTAGTTGTCGTGGCATTTAAAACAGATATTCTTTGATCTGAATCAAGCAAGCTTAAAACTGTAGAGGTGGCTGCTTTGTTAGTTAGAAGATCCCAGTCGTGATAGCCTTGTGCTGAATGATCGCCCCAATCATAGGCGGTATTCCAATTTGTTTGATTATTAGTAAAGCCATTTAAAGTAGTAGTTGCATTGTATGAACTGGCAAATTGAGTACCAAAGTCAGCAATAGCCAAATAGTTGCCCGGAGTAAAGCCATTAAGCGTTGTAGTGGCATTGTAGTTTCTGGCCCAGTTAGTATCATAGGCAGTCCAAGTAGATGTGGTGTTCCAGAAGTTTTGTTCTGAACTGGTTGCCCAGTACCAATTAAGGTTGGTGTAATCCAAAGCTGAAGCTGAGGTCAGATATCCTTCAATTGAATGATCGCCCCAGCCAAAAGCAGTGTTCCATTGATCAGAGTTTCCACCCAAAGCGGCTAGGTGGCCGGTTGTAGTGGCATTGCCATAGGCAAAGATATCTTCAAAATTAGCAGTAGTTGAAGCGTTTAGAGTTGCTACTCTTAAATCGGAAATATTGGAAAGTCCATTAAAATTTAAAGCTTCATATACATTCAATGTTCCAATATTTGTAGTTGAGGCGTTTAATACTGGGATTCGGTAATCAGAATCTAACAGACTTAGAATAGTTGAAGTGGCTGCTTTGTT
>CAZHUO010000008.1:0-23098 GCA_964535715.1 uncultured Gammaproteobacteria bacterium
TGACATATGCCACTAGATTAGCAGAAAGTGCAATATGTGTGTGCACATTACCTTGGAGTATTGACAAAATATTAAAAGAATGATAATAATTATTTGGCTATTGTGGCCAAATAAGAACATTAACAAAAAAGCACAACAAGGCACAAGGAGTTACTATCATGCAATTCAAGATTGATCGGTTCATTTTATTGGTGATTATCACTGTTATCTTCACTGGTCATGCTTGGAGTCAAGTCAACTGGGTCGAAGTCGGAGTTCAAATTAAGAAGGGGTACGATAATATAATGCTGCAACAGGAAATGATTGACTATAGCCAAGATTTTGCTGATGCGGTCAAAAACGACAAGCCAATCCCCACACTGAAGCCTAAAATTTCTGGGGGCAAGACGTTGATACAGCGAATTGATGAGTTGCAAGAGCAACTTGATGAAATTGATGTTCCTGCCGAAGAATCATCGGATGCACCTAGTCTGCCTACTGTCGAACAAATTGCTAGTTCTGACGCTGAGACGGTCAGGACAGCCTTAAATCAAGCAGTAGAAAACGTTTCCGGTCGCGCCAAACAACTGCAAGCGCTGAAAGAAGCTAATGAAAACATTAACAATATGGTTTCCATGAGCGAGGCTACTGACAAATCCGTGCGGTTGTTGGCTAATGCATTCGAAGAAATTATTGAAAAAGCAGCATTAGCTCCGCTTATTAATCTGTTTGGCTTTGCTTGGTATGATCTGGAAGCCAACTTCAGTCCAAAAGTCGGCAATATTTTGAGCACCGCCAAGAAAAAACAGAAAATGCTTGCCAGCGCATTAGATGTCAGAAGCAAGGGCTTCGCTAATTTAGTGGGTAACATTAATACTCTGCTCGCTGCAGAAGCTCAGCATTTGGATGCGGCAATACTTGAGAGAAAAGGCGAGTTGGACAAGACTAAGGAAGCGGCCAAAAAAATTCAAGATGAATTACAGCCATTAATTGCCTTCTTGGAAGAAGAAGGTCCGCTATTGGAACAAGAAGAAAACGAAATAAATGAAGAAGGGAATGCATATAATAAGGAGTATGCGGCGCCTTTAGAAGAAGAGCAGAAGGTTTTAAAGGAACTTGAACAGAGAAGAAAATCCAAGCAAGATACAGGAATCACGTCAGAAGAATGGAATCAGCGAGTAAACGCGTTGAACGAAGCGATTAAAAAAGCCACTGGGGAGTTTGAGGAAATTGAAGCCAAGCAGGATAAACACAATTCCAGAGTGGAAGAGTATGAAGCCAAGGTAGCTGAAAGAGATGAGCTTGATAAAGAATTAACCGACTTGAATCTTAAATGCGATTCGGTTCAGGCTGACATTAAAAGACTCGAAGCCAACAAAACGCAAAACCAGCAGAACATCTTAACCCTAAGCAATAATCAATTATGATTAAGTAATTGTTTGTATAATTGTTCATTTACCCGCTTCGTGTAGAAATACACGAAGTTTTTATTTTATAGTATTACCTCTGTCTCAATCATTACTTCTTTGTTGGTATTGTGTCTATAACATTCTGGTGTTATGGATACTATCCCACACTAAGGTTTGAGATTATCGAGAATTTTAAGTGATCAAATGACATTCATTGAAATTTGGCAGCGGAGTTTTCATTGCCACATCATTAATGATGATTTTGATTTTGAAAACCATTATAATTACATAATTTACAATCCGGTAAAACATAATTATGCCGATAATTCCGATGATTGGCCATATTTGTGGGATGATTTTTATTAAAATGATTTGTAATTTTATAAAAAAAAATATTCAAGGCAAGGCCTCTATGCCTTGTCGGGAAAAGTTATGTCAGTAACAAATAAATTTATAATAAAAAAAGACCGCCTCAACTTTCGTATATTGGCGGTAGTAGATAAATTTTTGTTATGCGTCGAGAACTTCCGGATCCTTGTTGGCCAGGCTTATCCCGACATAAATTGCGCCGGCGGTTGCGGCAAATGAAGTTAAAGTGCCGATGATCGTAAGAATAATTGACAAGACTTCTCCTTCCGCCTTTTGCGGCACTTTCGAACTGATGCAATGAACATGCTTCATGATGCTGATCCTTTCTGGCCAAAGGCCGGTTTGTGATGGGTTTAACATTATCTTTTTGAAGTAAATTTGTCAATAGTCTTTGATTTATATCTAATATTAATATAAAGTGAAAATAATCTAAATCAACATAGCGCCCCCCCCATAAGGAGGGTTTTATTTTTTAGATATTCATGGCTAGCCCCCTGCACCTATTTTATCCTATTTAGTATGGGGTATGCGCTTATTGACAAGATTTTATGACAAGAATAAAATAAATAAGCTCTTTGAAAAGTAGCTGTGTAGTGAGTTATGTATTACTTAAGCATTGGGCTTAAGGTGACAGATTTTGTTTTAGTAGGTCAAAAAAAGGAGACAGGTTATGAAAAATGCATTGGTTATTCTAATGGTGCTAGTAGTAATACTGTTAATTGGATGTGTGCCAACGCCACAACCAGCGCCGCAACCGCCAACTATTATTACTCATCCGGTACCGCAGATAGCAACATTTGGTGATACTGTTGAATTCAGCATTGTAGTAGAAAACGCCAGTTCCATCAGTTGGCAAAAAAACGGCGAGTTAATTTTGAATGCTGAAAGAGAAATTTTGACGCTTTATAATGTTACTAAAGCCGATAACGGAATGTATCAGGCTTTTGCTGAAAATTCAGTTGGTAGCGTTAGTTCTGCTATGGTTTCTCTTATTGTTCGTCAACCGCCAACTATTATTACTCATCCGGTATCGCAGACAGCAACATTTGGAGATACTGTTGAATTCAGCGTTGTAGTAGAAAATGCCAATTCAATCAGTTGGCAAAAAAACGGCGAGTTTATTTTGAATGCTGTGTCACCCATCAGACCGCAAGAATCTGAACTGTCAAAATCGTTGCAGCCTATTATTATCACTTACCCTGAAAGATCGATTTTGAGGCTTCAACGCGTGACCAAAGATGATGAAGGAATATATCAGGCTTTTGCCGAAAATTCAGTTGGCACTGTTGCATCTGCTGAAGTCTCTCTTGTTGTGAAGCCGCAAGAAATAATTACTGCTGTCACAACAAATCTTGCCAATTATCCTTTGGCGGTTAATTTCAAAAATACCAATGTTGTTTCCGTAAAAATTGGTGATGAAGTTATGCCAATCGAAGACTACGGAAATTTTTTCTGCATCAGGGATTTGGAACCAGGGCTAAACAAATTTGTTTTGCAAGGTCAAGACGATTCAGGTGAAGGGATTGAAGACATTTTGTTTGTCTATGAAATTACCTACGATCAAAGTATTTCTACGGCTGAAGATGAAATGCTTTATCAGCCCACAAATGATTTCTCAGCTACGTTGGTAATTAATCTTACCAAAGGTGTAATTTGGGGCGCTTTGCCCGAGATAATTATGCTAGCCGGAACACCTGACGGACAATATGTAGTTGATACAATGGGCAATGTTTATCAGACTTCTGACCATGTACTAAGCGGCGATTCTCTGCCTTTCCCAGAAACAATTGGTACTAATGATCTGTACTATTCGAGCGCCCTATCCTATCATTTGCCGTTATTTTCAGCCGACAGTCAGTTTTGTTTTCTTGAAAATGACAAGTATGATATGGCAAGCCGAACCATAGTTAATTATAATTTTCCTATTAATGTCAATGGAGGCTATAATACAGTCCTCTTGAACGACGGATTATTATCACAAATTATCTATGGGGAATGGAATTTGGCAGATCCAATCAATGATTTATTAACAACCACTTCTTTGGAGTTTTATGGCAAAAATGCTTTAACTAATCCTTCGGGCAATTTCTTTATTTCAACTTATTACAGTCATGCTAGTGGTTCTTTTTATGTTAAAGATCTTTATAGCTTTGAAACTATTTTTAGCGCCTCAATGGACGATTTTACCGGGGATGTTGCATTTTTGCCTGATGGCAGTGTCGCCTTTATTGGCGCTGGTGGTAATCCTTACTACGGAAAAGGAGAAATTGCAGTTTATAATTTTGCCGAAAATAATGTTGTCAGCCGATATTCCCAATTTGGCGCCTATTACGTAAAAATCGGACATGATGGGCTAGTCTATGCTCGAAGTGCCTATAATGGAAGAAATGGCACTATAGATCATCAGGGAATTGAGGTTTTGCAATACGATGATAATACCAAAAAGTTGTTATTTATAAAGACATATTTTTTAGGCAATGGAGCTGACGAAATTGGCCAACAATTTTTCATCAAGCCTCCTGTAGTAGCACCTGTTCCTTGATTATTTTTACACCAATGTTATTATTTTTAGCGGCAAGCTTTCGGGTATGCCGCTTTTTTTATTTTTTTGAATTTTAAGATTTGAATTAATAATTTATCTAAGCTAAAACCTCTATGCCTTGTCGGGCAAAGTTTAGTGTAAGTAAGTTAAAAGGTTTGTTTTTGGCTGGCATTTGAGATATAATGAACCCGACCCCACTCTAAAGAGTGGGGTATCTGGGCGGGTTCTTAATGCAATGAGTCGGCTCCGCCGACATATTAATTTTATACCGCCCTTCATCTGTGCGCTAAAGCGCACAGTATTCGGGCAATCATTATAAAATTAATTAAAAATAATAATTTATATTATGTCTATTAAAGGTTTTGAAGCGGGCTCAAACCCGGAAATTAGTTTTGGCTATCTTTTAAATTCGCTAGACAGGCTCCGGAAAAAAGATTTTTCCAACCCAGAAGAGGGGATACATTTAGCCGACGTAATCCGCAGGGGAGTTGAAGAAGGCATTGCCACTTGGAAGTCATTAAAAACCGGCAGTGATGAATTAGATAGGCTGGTAAATGGTGATAATAATTTTGTAGAGGATGGGATGGCTGAATTTGAAAGGGCGATAAGAGAACAGGAAGCCAGATTTGACGAAAGAATGAAAAAACAAATTGTTGAAATTAGAAATGGAGATGAACCGTGGGGTGTTGCAAGTATCAGAAATTTGTCCGATCAGATTGCTAAACGTGTAAAGGAAGGGGTAACAACCTGGGAAAAACTCCAAACAACTGAACAGGAGCTTAAGGCGCTTGCTAATGCAAAGATAAAGCGGAAATAGAAATATTATTAAATAATTTAAATTCATATAATGCTAGAGAAGGTGAGGGGGGGGGCTTGACCCCCACACCTATTTTATCTCATTTAAATATAATACCTTTATAGTAAAATAGGTGTGGGGGTTGACAGCCCTTTTTTTATGCCATATACTATACCTATACCTATGGTGTAGGTATGCTAATAATAATTTATTTAATTTATGGAAAAAGAAAAAACCCTGATTAATTTCAAGAAAGCCCAAAGTCATTTGGCAAAAATTATTGAAATGGTTAAAAAAAAAGAATATTGCATTAATATTATGCAGCAGAATTTGGCGGTAATCGGTCTTTTGAAGTCGGCCAATCAGCAGTTGCTGGAAGGCCATCTCAAGAGTTGTTTCAGTAATGCGATGAAAGGCGGCAACGAAGCGCGGAAAAAAGAAATGATTGACGAAATCTTGCGGCTTGGGAAGATGAGTTCTAAGTAGTGCGAAAGACCCCTCACCCCAACCCTCTCCCCAAAGGGGAGAGGGGGAAACTTTGCGGAGACCCCCTCACCCGCGGAGTAGTTCGAGGGCCCTCTCCCCAAAGGGGAGAGGGAGAATAAGGCGGAGGCCCCTCACTCACGATGCTGTGCGAAGGCCCTCTCCCCAAAGGGGAGAGGGGTAGAAAAAAATATGTCAAACATAAAAAAAATAAAATTCAAAGTTGACGGCTTACACTGCAAAAGCTGCAAGGTTTTGTTGGAAACCGAAATTGATGCTTTGTCCGGGGTAAAAGAAGTTAAGGTTGATTACCAAACAGGGGATTGCGAAGTGGAGTTTGAGGAAGGTAGGGTTTTGTTTAAAGATATTAAGGATAAGATAGAAGGTTTTGGATATTCAGTAAATCCAGTGAATCCAGTGAATCCAGTGAATCCAGTGAATCCAGTAAATCCAGTGGGCCAGAAGCCATGGTCAAAAGGTTTTATTATCGGCTTATTGGTTTTTCTAATTATTGTCGGTTTAATTTTTGGTTATTACTTATTTCAACGGTTTGGCGGGTTCAGAATTTTGGCAAAACTTAACGAGCCGAATTTGGGTTATGGCCTGATATTTTTAATCGGCATTTTGACAAGCTTTCATTGCGTTGGGATGTGTGGCGGCTTGGTAGTGACATATTCTGCCGGCATTGTTGGCAAAGACGATAAAAAGACAAAAATTACTTTGCCTCATTTTCAATATAATTTTGGCCGGCTAATTTCTTATACTTTAATTGGTGGGATTTTGGGCGGAATTGGTTCGTTTTTTGCAATTAATCCCTATTTTTCCGGAACACTGATGTTGGTTGCCGGAATATTTATGATTTTAATGGCGGTTTCTTTGTATACTAATTATCGCTGGCTAGACAAGGTCAAGCTGAAAACCCCGCAATTTATTGCCAAATATATATACCGGCAGAAACAAAGCCAGAATCCCAAAAGCCCATTGGTAATAGGCCTGCTTACCGGTTTAATGCCTTGCGGGCCGCTGCAAGCAATGCAGCTTTATGCTTTGGGGACAGGGAATTTTTACCGCGGAGCCTTGAGTATGGCAGTCTATGCGTTGGGCACGATTCCTTTAATGTTTGGCTTTGGCACTTTTATTTCTTATTTATCAAAAAATTATATGAAAAAAATAATGAAAATTTCAGCTGTTATCGTCGGGCTATTGGCTTTGGTAATGATTGGCCGGGGCTTATCAAATTTCGGCTGTCATTTTTCTTTTGCCAAAACTAACACGGGTAAACCAATTAATATTGCCGCTACAAATATTAATTCTAATTCTAAGCAGATCCAAACTGTTTATATGGACTTAGATTACAGCGGTTATAATCCAAATGTTTTGAATATTAAAAAAGACATTCCGGTTCGCTGGATAATCAATGTCAAACAAATGTCCGGCTGTACTAATGAAATAATTTTGCACGGCGGCTATAATATCAGAAAAAAGCTGCAATACGGCGAAAATATAATTGAGTTTACCCCAAAGCAAGCCGGAGTAATTGAATTCTCCTGCTGGATGCAGATGGTTTGGGGAAAGTTTGTGGTTGATTAGCTGGAAGCTTTTAGCTTATAGCTTATAGGTTTTATAATTAACTAGAAGCTATAAGCTAACAGCTAAAACCTAAATATGAAACAAATCAAACTAAATATTGCCGGCATGGATTGTGCTTCTTGCGCGATTAGCAATGAAAAGGCTTTAAAAAAAATCCCCGGAGTTGTTAACGCCCAAGTTAATTTTGCCAATTCCCAGGCTTTGGTTGAGCTTGAAGAAAATAAAGTCACCTTTGATCAGTTGAAAAAAGCGATTGCGGATAATGGCTACAAGGTGGTCACAGAAGACCATGCCCACAATCACCAAAAGCATCTTAAGCAAAGTTTCTCTCGTTTTTTAATTGCCGCGATTTTGTCTCTTCCCGGGTTTATTTCCATGTTTTACATGCTTGAATTGCCGGGCGTTTTTTATGGAATAAATAGCTGGCAATGGCTTTTGATTATCCTTACTACTTTAGTGATGTTCGGCCCGGGCCTGCCTTTTCATTTTGGAATGTTTAAACAGACCGTAAAGTTCAAGGCTAATATGGATTCTTTGGTTTCTTTGGGAACATTGGCTGCTTATTTTTACAGCCTTTGGGCAATATTCAACGGCCGAATTGCTTATTTTGAAAGTGCCTCAACGATTATTGCCATAATTTTGCTGGGCCGGTATTTGGAAGCGCTAAGTACGGGAAGGGCTTCGCAGGCAATTCAAAAATTAATGCATTTGAATGTACGTAAAGCCAGGGTAATCAGCGAAAAAGGCGAGCAGGAAATAGAAATTGCCGAAGTCAAATTGGATGATATTTTATTGGTTAAGCCCGGTGAAAAGATTCCTTTGGATGGGGTGATTATTGAAGGCCAAAGTGCTATTGACGAATCAATGCTTACCGGTGAAAGCATACCGCTTGATAAAAAAGCCGGTGATTTGGTCTATGGCGCAACCATAAATCAGCATGGCGCCATTAAAATAAAAGTGACTAAGACCGGCAATGACACGGTTTTAGCCCAGATTATAAAAATGGTGGAAACCGCTCAAAACACCAAAGCGCCGGTTCAAAAGCTGGCTGACCAAATCTCGGAAATTTTTGTGCCAATTATTTTGTTGCTGGCTTTTCTGACTTTCTTGGTTTGGAAATTCGTCTTGGGAGCGCCGATGGCTGAAGCGATTATTAATATGGTGGCGGTTTTGATTATTTCTTGTCCCTGTGCTTTGGGAATTGCCACGCCAACGGCAATAATGGTTGGCACAGGCAGGGGAGCTCAGAGAGGAATTTTAATTAAAGGGGGAGAATTTTTGGAAAAAGCCAAGCGGATTGACACGGTGGTTTTTGATAAGACCGGGACACTAACAAAGGGAGAGCCAGCCGTAACCGACATTATTAAATCTCAAATCTTAAATCTCAAATCTCAAAATTTGTTGCAGATTGCGGCATCGGCCGAGGCCAGTTCCGAACATCCGATTGCCAAGGCAATAGTAAAAAAAGCCAAAGAAGAAAATTTAAAATTATCTCAGGCAATAAACTTCAAAGCGATTTCCGGCTTGGGCTTGGAAACGGAAGTTGACGGAAAAAAAGTTATAATTGGCAGTGAAAAATTGTTAGTAAATAATAAAGTTAATATAGATCAGAAATCAGAAATCAGAAATCAGAAATCAGAGTTGGAAAAACAAGGCAAAACAGCAATGCTTGTAGCAGGTGATGGCCAGTTTATCGGTTTAATTGCAGTAGCCGATACTTTGCGGCCGGAGGCCAAGCAGGCAGTTGAAATTTTAGGCCGGCAAGGAATTGAATCAATTATGATTTCCGGTGATAACAAAAAAACCGCTGAGTATATTGCTTTGCAAATTGGGATAAAAAATGTAATTGCCGAGGTATTGCCGCAGGACAAAGCTGCTATTGTTAAACAAATTCAAGAAGGTAAGTTTGAAAATTGGAAATTGAAAATTGGAAATTCCAAGCAAAGGCGGGTGGTTGCTTTTGTCGGCGATGGAATCAATGATGCACCGGCTTTAGCCCAGGCTGACTTGGGAATTGCCGTTGGCACCGGTACAGAAGTGGCAATTGAAGCGGGAAATATAGTTTTAATGTCAGGCAATCCTTTAAAAGCGGTTGAAGCGATAATGCTGGCTAAAAAAACGTTTAAAACCATTAAACAAAATCTTTTTTGGGCATTTTTCTATAATGTTTTGGCCATTCCTTTGGCCGCTTTCGGCCTACTAAGTCCGATGATTGCCGCTATGGCTATGGGTTTCAGCGATGTTTTTGTGGTTGGCAATTCTTTGAGACTGAAAAAATTCAAATTAAAATAAAAAGAATGACTACTCTCAAGACAAAAACCAATATTTCGCATTAAGGAATGTCATAAGCTTGACAAGTTTTTTTAAGCGTGATAATATGATTATGGGTATATATTCATAACTAATTTATTTCCCATACCTATTTTATTTATTAACTATATAAATAGGTAGGGATGTACCCGGAAAGGAACCAAAATATGCCAAATTTTGATCAAACAGGTCCTGCCGGCGCTGGTGCTAAAACCGGTGGCCAAATGGGAAAATGCGCTGATGCTAAACCGCAAGGCCGACCACTCGACGGCCGAGGTAAAGGAATGGGTATAGGTCAAGGACGCAGAAATGCCGGCCGAGGTTTAAGAGGGCGTTTAGGCCAAAACAGCAAAAATGCCTAAGGTAAAAGAAGACTTATAAAGCCAGCCTTTCCTAAAAAGGATGGGCTGGTGAAGTCTTTTTGGGAATAATCTATTATTTTATGTTATAATTTTTAAATATGCCAAGACCAAGAAAATGCAGAAAAATTAGATGGCGTGCTGATGCTACTTATTTCAAGCCTCGGGGAGTACCAATGAGGAATTTAGAAGAGGTGGTTTTAACTCATGAAGAAATTGAGGCAATTAGGCTTAAAGATTTTTTAGGATTAGAACAAGTTGAGGCCGCGAAAAAGATGAAGACTTCGCAAAGCACTTTTCAGCGCATTTTGGTTTCTGCCCGTCGAAAAGTTGCTTCGGGAATAATAAACGGCAAAGCATTAAAAATTGAAGATAATTGATAATTAATAAGTGAAAAATTATGACTTACCATGAACCATTAGAAAAATTAACTTCGGCAACTTTGGATAAACAGCGCGCCAGCCAATCTCTGCGCGAAGAACTGGAAGCAATTGAATGGTATCAGCAAAGAATTGATGCCACTCAAAATGCCGAATTAAAAAAGATTTTGGAGCATAACCGCGATGAAGAAAAAGAGCATGCGGCAATGCTGCTTGAATGGTTAAGGCGCAACGACGAGCCTTTAGCCAAAGAATTAAAGGATTATCTTTTTACCGAAAAGGAAATCGGCAGCCACAATTGAACCTAATTTAATTATGAAAATAAAATTTTTTCTTTTTAGCTTTTTTGGCTTATTATCAATTATATTATTATTTTTTTCTGTTGATTTTGTTTTTGCCCAAGAAAGCCAGCCAATAATTTATTACGAAAAAGCTTTGGTTTTGGAATCAAAGGAAGTTATAAGCGAGACTTCTGAGACGGGTAAAGGAATGAAAAGCGTTCAAGAGATTAAAATAAAAATTTTATCCGGCAAATATAAAGGCGAAGAAAAGTTTTTGGAAAATTCTTTGACAGCCAATCCAGCCGATTTGAATATTATGAAAGGCGACAAAATAATTGTATATCTGGAAGAGCCTGAAAGTGGAGAGCTGATTGTTCAAATTCATGATTATTACCGCTTGCCCCAAATAATCTTGTTAATTTTTATTTTTTTGGCTTTAATGGTTATTATCGGCGGATTCAGGGGCTTGAGGGCGATAATCGGCTTGTCAATATCAATATTACTGATATTTAAGGTTTTTATTCCGCAAGCTTTAAACGGCGTAAGTCCGGTTTGGCTTTCTTTGGCAGTTGCCAGTATTATTTCGATAATCAGTCTTGTGACTATCACCGGATTACAGAAAAAAACAGTTTCAGCTATTTTAGGCACAATCGGCGGACTTGCAAGCGCAGCGGTTTTGGCGATATTTTTTGGCAATTTATCAAGATTAACCGGCTTATCGTCAGAAGAAGCGCGGATCTTGGCCGCCAGCTTTTCTTTGGATTTCAAGGGATTACTGTTTTCCGGCATTATTATTGCAGCATTAGGAGCGGTGATGGATGTTGCAGTCTCAATTTCTTCCGGAATTGCCGAAGTTAAAAAAGCCAATTTAGAAATAACCAGAAAAAATTTGATGTCTTCCGGAATGCAGATTGGTAAAGACGTTATCGGTACAATGTCCAATACTTTGATTTTCGCTTATGTCGGCGCCTCGCTTTTTATTTTGCTTCTTTTTACAAAGTTTGGCGATTCTTATCTTAAATTTTTTAATTTTGATTTTGTTGCTGAAGAAATAATCGGGGCAGTTTGCGGCAGTATTGGTTTAATTTTAACCGTTCCGATTACTGCCTTTTTTGCCAGTTATCTTGAGTCAAAAAAATAACTTTGATTTTTTTTGATATTTTTGGTAAAATAAATTTTGTTCTCTAATAATTTTAATGAAAATTTATGAAAGTCTTAAAATTCGGCGCGGTTTGGTGTCCTGGCTGTATAATAATGAAGCCGCGCTGGAAAAAAATTGAAGAAGAATTACCATGGCTAAAAACTCAATATTTTGATTATGATCAGGATAAAGAAATGGTGGAAAAATATAAAATAGGCCGCGATATTCCGGTTTTTATTTTTTTGGATAAAGACGGAAATGAATTTGAGCGGATGAAAGGGGAGATTGACCGCAAGGATTTGATTAAGTTTTTGGAGGAAAATAAAGACAAGTAATATGTTTAGGTTTCAAGAAATCAAGAAATCAAAAAATCCAGTCTCGCCTTCGGCTCGCCGAGGCGGACAAAAAAACAAAGTTAAACTTTGCCTTGTTTTCTTGTTTTCTTGTTTTCTTGTTTTCTTACCCCTGTGGTCAAATTTTGCCAAAGCTCAAGAATCTCCGCCGATTTACCTGACGCTTTTCTACGGCGATGGCTGTCCGCATTGTCACAAGGAAATTGATTTTTTGGATAAGCTAAGAAAAGAATTTTCCAGTTTAAAAGTTAGAAAATTGGAAGTCTGGAATAGCCAGGAAAACGTAAAGATAATGCAAGAAGTAGCTAAAAAATTAAATATAAAGATTACCGGCGTGCCTTTGACTCTAATTGGCGATAAAGTGATTTCCGGCTACCTTAATGACCAGACAACGGGCGAGCAAATTAGAAGGACGATTCAGCAGCATTTGATTACCGGCTGTGCCGATGTAGTCGGCGATATCAACGGCAACATTGAATGTGAGGAAAATGATTCATCAAATATTATAAATTTGCCATTATTCGGTGAAGTTAATTTTAAAAATTGGTCTTTGCCGGTTTTAACCTTGGTAATTGCGGCAATTGACGGCTTCAATCCGTGCGCCATGTGGGTGCTTTTATTTTTAATCAGCCTGCTTTTGGGAATGGAAGACAAAAAGAAAATGTGGACTTTAGGAATGGCTTTTATTATTGCTTCAGCTTTAGTTTATTTTCTTTTTCTTTCGGCCTGGCTTAATTTATTCTTATTTTTAGGATTTATCTCGGCAATAAGGGTTATTGTCGGCTTAGTTGCCGTTGGCAGCGGAGGATATCATTTAAAAGAGTGGTGGTTTAACCGAAACGCTACTTGCCGGGCAACCAGCGATGAAAAGCGGAAAAAAATAATGGATAGCTTGCGCAAAGTGACAGAACAGAGAGTGTTTTGGCTGGCATTGATTGGAATAATCGGCGTTGCTTTTGCTGTTAACTTGGTAGAACTAGTTTGCTCTGCCGGCTTGCCGGCAATTTATACCAATATTTTATCATTATCAAATTTGTCTACACCGGTTTATTATCTTTATCTTTTGTTTTATGTTTTTATATTTATGCTTGATGATATGGTTATTTTTGCCATTGCCATGACTACCTTGCAAATGACCGGAATAAGCAAAAAATACACTCATTGGGCGAATTTATTCGGCGGTGTCATCATCTTAATTTTGGGAATTCTTTTGATTTTCAAGCCGGGCTGGATAATGTTTGGGTAAATTATGGCTACAACTTATATAATGGTTTTGTTTTTGTCTTTTATTGCCGGGATCACTGCTATTTTCGGGGTAGTGATCGCTTTTTATTTTCAAAAAAACGGCAAGGGAATTTCCGCTGGCATCGGTTTTGCCATTGGCATGATGCTGTTGATTTCTTTATTTGAATTAATTCCCGAGTCAGTTGATTCTGTCGGCGCGGCTGGGGCTTTGGTTGCGGTTATTTTGGGAATATTATTGGTAATTATTTTAGATCTATTCATACCTGAAAGCTGTTTAACTCACAGTAACGGATCTTTTGACAAAAATTTACTGCGGGCGGCATATTGTGTTGCTTTTGTCTTAATTTTACATAATTTTCCCGAAGGCCTGGCAATAACCAGTTCTTATTTGCACTCGCCTCATATGGGAATATTATTGGCGTTTGCTGTTGCAGTTCATAATATTCCCGAAGGATTTGCTTTTGCTGTTCCCTTGCTGGCTTCCGGCAAATCTAAAAAATTCGTTTTTAAGACTGGCTTGCTTTCAAGCTTGTCTGAGCCGGCTGGAGCGTTACTGGGTATTTTATTACTTTCTTTTCTTCCAGTTTTAAATCCTTTTTTTATGGCATTTGCCGCCGGTGCGATGATTTTTGTTTCAATTCATGATCTTTGGCCCATGGCCATAAAATACAAAAATAATAAAATGTTTGTTTTAGGATTAATTTTAAGTGTCATTATCTATTTTTGTTTGGCAATTTTTTTTCCAGATTAATCATAAATTAAATATTGGTAAATACAAAGCGCTTTTTGAAGGTGCTTTTTGTTTTTAATAACCAATAATAAATATTAAAATATTTAAATATTAATTATTGATTAAAAATTTATTATTTATTATTAAATATTTTTCATGTTATTTAGACCAAAAGATTACTTTTCTGTAAATTTCTGATATACTTAAAGCCATGAGCTGGATATCATTTTTAATCATTGCCTATTTTCTAGTATCCTTAACTGCCTTAGCCGACAAGTTTCTTTTGAATAATGTTTTAGGCCAGCCGGTAGTTTATGTTTTTTTGGTTTCAACGCTCGGCCTTGCCGCTTTGGTTTTGATTCCTTTTGGCTTTTTTATTCCGGAATTTGAGCAGCTTTTTTTCAGCTTGGTGGCCGGGTTTACTTTTACATTTGCTTTATTTTTTTTGTATAAAGCTTTAAAAAGAGGGGAGGCTTCAAGAATATTTACTACAATCGGCTCGCTTACTGCGGTTTTTACTTTTTTATTTTCAGCAATTTTTTTGAAGGAACTTTTGAATGTTAGGGAAATTTTGGGTTTTGTATTGCTGGTTGCCGGCGGAGTATTTATAAGTTTGAATTTTCAGGCAAAAAATAAGTCTAATAAAAATTACTTGCTTTTTGCCTTGCTGGCCTCTTTAATGTATGGAATTTCCTACACTTCAGCCAAATATACTTATACCAGTCAAGGATTTATTTCGGCATTTGTCTGGCTTAGAATTTTTGCTTTTATCGGAGGAATGCTTTTTTTAATAAGACCGAGGAATTTTTTTGCGGTGAAACAAGAGTTAAAAAAAGGCCCGTTGGTTTCCCATAAATCAAACCAGTTAATATTGGTTAGCGGCCAGGTATCTTCGGCGTTTGGTTTTTTGATTTTAAACTATGTTATATCTTTGAAAAATCCGGCAATAGTATTGGCTGCCCAAGGATTACAGTATGTTTTTTTATTTTTTTCTACTTTATTAATTTCTTATTTTTTTCCTCGAATTTTACGGGAAGAAACAAAGCTTAAAGTTTTTTTGCAAAAAAGCTTGGCGATTATTTTTATTGCCTTTGGGTTGGGAATTATCGCTTTTGCCTGATTTGTTGACTTATTATTTTTGTTGTTATAAAAATAGAATAAATAGAGATGAATCAATATAGCGCGCAATTCAGCGGGCTTTTTTGTATAATTTTTAATTTTCAATTTACAATTTACTCCAGGCTCGAGGCGTCTCGCCGAGAGGTATTTTAGCAAATTGAAAATTGGTTATTGAAAATTGTAAAATATTAAGCTAAACAAAAAAACCGGAGAAATCTTGCCCCGGTTTTTTGTTTTATTGCCGAACGAAGTGAGTAAAATGCAAAAATGAAATTTTTGCATTTTCGAGAGAGTGAGGCAAGAAGAATACTCCGCAGCTCGCTGCGATATTCTTCATTATTTGATTTGGTAGTTTACTCCGATTTCAATGATTATTTCCTGAAGTCCTGTCGGAACCGATCCGCCGCCGCTTTAGCCGCCGCCTACACCCATTTCACCATTGCCATCATGATAATATTGTGAAGGGGATCCGGGAACATGGACTAAATTTTTCCACCAGCCGACAATTTTTTTCAGCATTTAGTAGCTATTAAACTTAAATACTATTAAATATATAATGAATTATTTTTTCATTGTTACTCTACGTGAATCCGGCAATAATTCTCCTTTTACGATTTCATAGCTTACTACTCTGCCACCATATTCTTCAAGAGTTAACAAAATACTATCATCATTAATTTTTTCAAACTTAATATTTTCATTTTCTCCGTCACTATAAAGATCAATATTCGTTCCTGCTAAACTAAGTTCAAAGCCACTAACTGAAATTCTAAATTTGTCCATTACTTTTTTAGCGTTGGAATCGATAAAAATACTTGTTCTTTCTTTTCCTTTTTCTAATTCTTTAAATCTTTTATAAAGATTAAAAACTTTATCCTGAAATTCACGATTATCCATACCCGTAAGATGGTTATCAGATACAATTTCTCCTAAAACCCCACCTTTCAAAAGAATGGTTACATGTTCACCATCACGACCACCATAGCTTTTATCTTCATCTATTTTTAAGTCAGGATCTAAATCTTGTAAGATACGATTTCTTGATTCTGCCTTTTCTTGGTCTCTTGCAAGTCGATCATTATTTGATTTATCTTGTTTTGCACTTTCTACTTCCTTATTAATTTGTTGGAGAAGTTCGGGGTTTTCTTTTAATAGCTGTAGTAGTTTTTCTCTTTCTGATGATTCGTTATAACCTCTTACTCCTCCATATTCTGCCGATTGTTTCATAAATTTAATAATCAATGGTTAATATTTATATTATATTAATTTTTCTAATTAAATCAATCAAATTTGAATTAATAATATTAATAATAGTTATGGGTCGAGAGCAATTTAAATGGGAGACAATTTTTCGGTTTTTTGTTGTATTATTTGATTTGGTAGTTTACTCCGATTTCAATAATTATTTCTTGAAGTCCGGTCGGCACTGATCCGCCGCCGCTTTCGCCGCCACCTACACCCATTCCGCCTTTGCCGTCATAGTAAGGAGAAGGAGAGCCGGGGACTTGGACTAAGTTTTCCCACCAGCCGACAACTTTTTTTAGTTTTACGCCGGCAGTGTTTGCCAACTTACCGGCTTTTGTTTTGGCGTCTTCTATCGCTTTAATTCTGGCTTGGTCTTTCAGTTCTTCAAGATTAGAAACTTCAAAAATGACCCCGTTGACTTGGTTTGTTCCCGCCTCGCTTGCTTTGGTGATAATTTGACTGATTAAATCCGGATTTTCTTTTAAATTTTTTACTTTAACAATAAGCTGCTGGTTAGCATTGTATCCGGCTAAAATGCTTTTACCTTCAAGATAGTCATATTGGGAATAAACAGTGAAGTTTTGAGTATGGATATCTTCTTTTGCAATTCCAAGCTTTGATACGGCATCAATTACCAAAGTCATTTTTTTATTCAGCTGCTCCAATGCCGATTGGGCGTTTTCTGCGCGTTCAATCTGCACTCCGAGATTAACTTTGGCAATATCCGGTTGGTATTCTATTTTTCCTTGGCCGCTTACTGTTACAGTCCACTGTGGTTGGTTGACAATGCGGTCGCGAATAATGGCAACAGTCACTATTCCGGCTAAAAGAATCATGCCAACCAAAATTAGGACAAATGCCTGCTTTGAAAGTTTTTTTTCCATATTTTTTTGCTTATATATTAGCTTATTATATTTTAGCAGATTTTTTGTTTTTTGTTAAAATATGTTATAATAAAATTTATGAGGAGGCTAATTCAAATTTTAAGAATAAATAATTTCAGCCATTTTTGATTGGTTGATTTTTAATTTTATTATGGCAATAATATACGGTATCGACACTGAAAAAGAAATTACACCATTAATGGTTCGTGATGCAATTTCAGAGTGTTTTTACCAGTTTCACTGTGCAGATTCGTCCTTGGGATTAGGCGAGGGCGAAGCTAATCGTGGGTACTGTGGTGAGATTGTTAAAAAAGCTTTCGGCGAATCTGGCGGTGATTTTGAAAAACCAACCAAAGAGTCAATCCTTGAAGTTTTAAGCTGGCTTAAAAATTTTGCCAAGAATTTTCGCGATCCAAGTATTATTGAAAAGCACGCGGCTGAAATTATGAAGCTAGCCGAGAAATTATAAAGATTATGCCAGAAAAACAAAAAACAAAATCAGTCTTTAGTGGTTCGGAGGGTATTTTAGATAATATTAATGATGCGATTTTTATTTATAACCTGCAGGGTCATTTTTTATTAATTAATGATGAATCTTGTCGGCGCCTTGGCTATAAAAAAGAAGAGTTTTTAAAGCTTGACCCTCACAAAATTGATTCGCCGAAATTTGCCAAGCTAGTATCGGCTCGTGTCAAGGAGCTCAAAGAAAAAGGCAGTGTTGTTTTTGAAAGCGAGCATGTGGCAAAATCAGGCAAAATTATTCCCGTTGAAATAAGCAGCAAAGTCATAGATTATCAAGGAACGCCGGCAATTTTAAGTATTGCCCGTGATATTACAGAAAGAAAAAAAGCTGAAGAAAAAATTAAAATTCAGCAAGAAGAAAATCAAATAATTTTTGATTTAATTCCGGCCTGGATTTTTTATAAAGACAAAGAAAACCGCTTTGTCCGGGTTAACCAGTCGTTTGCCGAAGTTATGAAGATGTCAGTCAAATCCTTGGAAGGAAAATCGATGTTTGATCTCTACCCTAAAGAGCAAGCTGAAAGTTACTGGCAAGATGACAAAAAAGTAATCAATTCCGGCAAAGCCAAAAGAAATATTATTGAAAAAATGGAATCGCCAAACGGGACGCTTTGGGTGAGAACGGATAAAATTCCTTACCGCAATAAGCAGGGAAAAATTATCGGCATAATTGGTTTTACAGTTGACATTACCAGCCAGATAAATGATGAAAAGAAATTAACTGATGCATCGGAAACTCTTAAAGAAAGTGAACAGAAATTCCGCCGTTTGATTGAGGGCTTGGGGAGTAATTTTTTCATTTATTCCCATAATACCAAAGGAGTTTTCAAATATTTAAGTCCTTCGGTTACTGAAATGCTGGGGTATTCAATTGAAGAATTTACTGCTCATTACAGTAGATATCTTACCAGCAATCCAATCAATAAAAAAGTTGAGGAGTTTACCGCCAAAAGTATTAGAGGAATTAAGCAAGATCCTTACTTAGTGGAAATATATCATAAAGATAAAAGCAAAAAGATGCTTGAAGTAACTGAAGTTCCAGTGAAAGACAAAAAAGGCAAAGTAGTATCAATAGAGGGTATTGCCCACGATATCACCAAGCAAAAAAATATTGAAAATAACATAAAAGAAAAGTTTGAAGAGTTGGAAAAAATTAATCGCTTAATGGTTGGTCGGGAATTAAAGATGATTGAGCTGAAAGAAAAAATTCAAGAATTGGAAAAATCATTAATAAAATAAAGGGTATTAACCCTTTTGGCTTCTCGTCACGATACGATTCGTATGTTTTGGATCGTGTCATAGCGTCTTAACTAGGTTCCGCCCTACGTCGCCAATAAAAATATTTAATATGTCTATTCAATGGAGTAAAGAGCATAGTGTCAATGTCAAAGAACTTGATGATCAACATAAAACTTTTATTGATTTGCTTAACCGGTCTTACAATTTAATCAATTCGAAAAGCAGTCAGGAAGATTTAAAAAATATTTTGGCGGATTTAATAAGTTATGCCGTAAACCATTTTGATACGGAAGAAAAATATTTTGATTTATATAATTATGAAAATTCAACTGAACACAAAGAAGAGCACAAAAAGCTTAAAAATCAAGTTTTGGACTTTCAGAAAGATTTTTTAGCCGGCAAAAAAGACGTTACCGTTGAATTGATTGATTTTTTGGAAAATTGGCTGGTTGACCATCTTGACAGCCAAGATAAAAAATATACCAAATGCTTTAACGATCATGGCTTTTATTAAATTTATATAAAGAAATGACTATCAAAAAAAAATTTATTTTTTATTTTTTTATCATATTTTTTGTAGTTGTTTTATTCAGCGCCTATTTAATTTGGGTAGGCTATAGGATAAACAGATACATTAACAGCGAGTTACCATTAGCCATTAATGAAGTTAAAAAAGCTTCTGAGCTTGACAATGTTGCCCAGCTTATCCGTTATGATGACGAGGTTTTGACCCAGTCAGCCAGAAATTATGCATTTACCGGTGAAAAAAAGTGGTCTGATCGTTATAATGAATTTGTGCCAAAGCTTGACCTGAGAATCAAGCAGGCAATTGAAGACGGCGACCAGGAGGATAAAATGATTTTTGAAAGCATTAATGATGCCAATTTGGCCTTGGTTGATTTTGAAGTCAAGTCAATGGCTTATGTTGATGCAGACATTTTAAGTTCTGCTCAGGAAGTTTTAAACAGCGACGAGTATGGCAGGCAAAAAGCAATTTTTAAAGCGGGAATTGACAAATATCTGGCGCGGAGGGGAGCCAGTTTTGATTCAGCTCAAGCGGTTACAACCAATACCCTGGAAGAAGTTCAGTTTAATTTAAATTATTTAATTAAAATTCAAACGTTAATAATTTTAGGCTTTGTCGTTTTGTTTGTTTTTATTTTGTTTTTTTTGATGTTTTTAATCGTCAAAACTTTTATGAAGCCGCTGAGTATTTTTAAGCAGGCCGCCAAAGATATTACCAAAGGAAAACTTAAAACCCGGATTCAAATAAAAAATAGTAAAGATGAAATTGGTGATTTTTCCGTTGATTTCAATAAAATGACTAAAACTTTGGAAGATTCGATTAAAAATGTAGAAAAAAAAGTTAAAGAACGAACGGGCCAATTAGAAAAAATTAATAGATATATGACTGGCCGCGAGTTAAAAATGATTGAGCTTAAGAAAAAAATCAAAGAATTAGCAGAAAAAAATAATGAAAATTAGAAATCAAATCAATTTAAGCATTCTGGCGGCTTTTGTTCCTTTGGCAATAATTATGGTTTTTATTGTTAGCTTTTTTGGTATTCGTTTGTTTTCAGCAGAATTAAAAAATAGATTAAATATTTTAAGCATTGATCATGCTGAAAATATCAGAGTTTATCTAAACGGACAAAAACAAATAGTCAGTAATTTAGCGGCAAGCCAGGTAATGCGTGATTTTTTATATTTATCCATTGATTCGGATGATTATCAAAATCAGAAATCAAGAACCGAAAGCAGGTTGATTCGAACATTGGCAGCCAATTCCGATATTTATGAATTTTCTTTATTAGATAAAAAGGGAGTAGTGGCGGCTTCAACCGACAAAACTCAAGTGGGTCAGGATAAATCTGATAATCTTTGCTATACCCAAGGCCAAAAGAAAATTTATATTCGGGATATACATTTTTCAGAAGTAATTTTAGATTATTCTTATGAAATCAGTGCTCCAATTATAAGCGACCAAACCGGAGCGATACTGGGAGTAATTGTTGCTAGATTTAAGGTAGACTATCTTAATTCTCTCTTGGCCAATCATGCCGGATTGGGCAAAACAGGCGAGATTTTTTTGGTAAATTTTGAAAAGTATCTTATTACTCCTTCATTATATTTAGGCAAAGAAAAAATCCTTAAGCAAAAAATAGAAACTCAAAATGTAAAAGAATGTTTTAGTCCGGAAGAGATCAGGGAAGTGATGGAAAACGGTTATAATGAATTTCATCAAGGCCATCAGCCAGTTATAAATTATACTGATTATCGTTTTATAAAAGTAGTCGGCACTCACGCTTATATTCCGGAAGTTAATTGGTGCTTAGTGACCAAAATTGACCAAAAAGAATTATTTAAGCCAATCAGCCAAATAATCTTATTTTTGGGATTTATTGTAATATTAGTTATTTTATTGCTGGTATTAGTTGGAACAATAATAGCCAAAAAAATTACGAAGCCTTTGGAAGAATTGCATCATGGCACTGAAATTGTTGAGCAGGGAAATTTAGACTATTTGGTTGGAATTAAAGCTAAAAACGAGATTGGCCAGCTTTCCCAGTCTTTTGACAAAATGACTTCGGCAATTAAAAAATCTCGAGCGGAAATTGATTTAAAGGTAGCTGAGCAGACTAAAGATATTTTTGAAAAACAAAAATATTTAGAAGACCAACAAAAAGCGGTTTTAAATATTTTGGAAGACATTGAGGAAGAAAAAGAAAATGTGTCCAAGGAAAAAGATAAAATCAATGCCATCTTGCAAAGCATTGGCGACGGGGTTTTTGTCGTAGACAATGATTTAAAAATTACAATGTTTAATCAAGTGGCCGCAGATATTTCCGGTTTTAGCATTAAAGAAGCTGTTGGCAAAAGCTATTATAAGGTTCTAAATTTTATTTATGAGAAAGATAAAAAAATCAACGACAAGTTTGTCAAAGATGCAATTTCAACCGGCCAGGTTCAGGAAATGAGCAATCATACGCTTCTAATAAGGAAAGACAAAACCCAATTGGCTGTTGCTGACTCAGCCGCACCGCTTAAAGACAAATCAGGCAAAGTTATTGGTTGTGTTGTGGTGTTTCGCGATGTGACAAAAGAACGGGAAATTGATAAAATGAAGACGGAATTTGTGTCACTGGCTTCACACCAGTTGCGCACGCCGCTTTCGGCAATTAAGTGGTTTTTGGAGATGGTACTTAATGGCGATGCCGGAAAAATCAATGAAGAACAGAAGGAATATCTGCAACAGGCTTTTGACAGTAATAAAAGAATGGTCAAGCTAGTCAATGATTTATTGAATGTTTCCCGGCTGGAAATGGGGCGTTTGGCTGTAGATCCTACGCCAAGTGATTTAATCAAGCTTTGCCAGACCTTGGTTAGCGAATTAACTCCTTTGATTAATGCCAATAATTTAAAGTTCAAATTTAATAAACCGCAAAAATTGCCGCAAATAAACCTCGATCAGAAATTAATAAGCCAAGTGGTTGGCAATTTCCTTTCAAATGCTATAAAGTATTCAAAAGGCGGTGGAAATATTGAGTTGTTAATCGAAGTATTGGCAAAAGATATAAAAGTTTCAGTAAAAGACAGTGGTCTGGGAATCCCCAAAAATCAGCAGAACAAAATTTTTGAAAAATTTTTCCGGGCAGATAATGTCACAACAGCCGATACTGAAGGAACGGGCTTGGGGCTTTATGTTGCCAAGAAAGTAATTGAAGTGTCCGGCGGCCAGATTGGCTTCAGCTCGGTGGAAAACAAAGGCTCGACTTTTTGGTTTACCTTACCACTGTCTGGAAGCAAAAAAGTGTCAGGCGAAAAAACTTTGGAAAATACCGTTAACTTAAAAAAATAATAATATGGCCAAACAGAAAATTTTAGTTGTTGAAGACCCGCCTTCACCCTTCATTTCACTTCGGGTTTCGGCCTATGCCGACTGAAGTCGGCTTCAGCCGACGTAGGTCGGCGGGCGCGTGTATAAAAAGTAGATTAGTTAATTTATATTAATATTATTAAAGAAAAAAAGAAAATTTTAATCGTTGAAGACCCGCCTTCACCCTTCGTTTCACTTCGGGTTTCGGCCTATGCCGACTGAAGTCGGCTTCAGCCGACGTAGGT
>CAZHUO010000008.1:23198-47988 GCA_964535715.1 uncultured Gammaproteobacteria bacterium
CGGCGGGTGGGTGTATAAAAAGTAGATAAGTTAATTTATATCAATATGATTAAAGAAAAAAAGAAAATTTTAATTGTTGAAGATGACAGAAAACTGATTGAAGCTTTAAGCAAAAAACTTACAAAGTCGGGCTTTGATGTGGTTTTAGCTTATAATGGCAAAGAAGGTTTGGAAAGAATAAAATTCCAAAAGCCTAATTTAGTCTTGCTTGATATAATGATGCCGGTAATGGACGGAATTACCATGCTTAAAGAACTAAGAAAAACCGATAAAGAAACACCGGTAATAATTTTATCCAACCTTTCCGGAGATGACAAATTAAGCGAAGCACTGGCATCTGGCAGTTATGAGTATTTGGTAAAAACCAATTATTCTTTGGAAGATTTGGTTAAAAAAATTAAAAAAGTTTTGGAGTAATAAATTTATGCTCACACTAAATTATTATATATTATGAATATATTTAAAAAAGTTAAAAAGACAATATAAAATCTTTAATTAGTAAGTAGGGAGTTTAATCAAATAAAAAAATTAAATTTAGCCTTAGATAATTTTAATTAATAATTTAGTGTAGTAATATATGGCAAAAATATTAGTAGCTGAAGATGATAAATTTTTAAGTAAAGCCTATGCGGCTAAATTAAAGAAAGAAAGTTTTGAAGTAATATTAGCCTTAAACGGTGAAGAAGCAGTTCAAAAAGCAAAAACGGAAAAGCCCGATATTATTTTGCTTGATTTAGTTATGCCAAAAAAAGACGGATTTGAGGCATTGGCTGATATAAAAAAAGACAAATCTTTAAAATCGATTCCGGTTATTATTCTGTCAAATCTGGGTCAGGAAGAAGATATAAAAAAAGGAAATGAATTAGGGGCGGCCGGTTATCTGGTAAAGTCAAATATTGCAATTGCCGACGTGGTAAAAAAAATAAGAGAGGTTTTAGGCAAATAAAAAATCCATAAAAATTTTTTTTCAGGCACAAAGTATCTCTTTGTACCTAATTTTTTATGGATTTTATTTAACGTAATTCAGTGGATTTTTTCTAGACCCTCCAAGCCTGACTTCAAAGTGAAGATGAGGGCCGGTTGATCTGCCGGTTGAACCCATAATGCCAATTTCTGCCCCTTTTCCAACACTTTCTCCGGAAGATACATAAATTTTATTTAAGTGTCCATAAAGGGTTTGTTTTCCATTGCCGTGGTCAATAATGACAACATTGCCGTAGCCGCCGTTATAGCCGGTTTCCGCCCGGCTGATGATGCCGGAGTCAGCGGCATAAATCGGTTTGTTGTAGCCACAGGCAATATCAAGGCCGGAATGGCGCCAGCCAAAATATTGGCTGATTGCCCGGCAGCTTGTCGGCCAAAGCATTTCTCCGGTCGCGGTAATTTTAGGTGCAGAAGCCGGGGTAGCTGACGGCTGAGACAAATTTCTAAAGCTGTAAGTCGGTGCAGTTTTTATTGGCTCGATTTTTTTGCCGCCTGGAATCATTATTAATTCGTTGATTTTTATATCGTCAACTGAAGCTAATTTATTATATTCAATGATTTTTTCCACTTCTATTTTATATTTATTGGCGATATTCGCAAGCGTTTCACCTTTTGCGACTTTATGCTGAATTCCGGAAACCGGCAAAATTTTCAAAGTATCACCCGGCCGAATCACGCTGTATGCGGTAAGATTGTTTTCCCATAAAATTGTATAGGTGGTAATGCTGAATTTTTCGGCAATTTCCGAAATAGTGTCGCCCTGCTGAATTGTATAATAAATAATTTTATCCCTTTGCATTAGATCTTCCTCAACCGGCGACATAGTCCGGCTGACTACGGCACTTCCGCCTGAGACAATGGAAGGAATTGTTTCCTCGCCCTCTCCTCCTTCACTCATCTGAGGCTTAATGGAAACGCCGGTTTCGCCCATATAACGGGTAATTTTTTGGCCGCCTATAATTGGACCTTCTTCGTCGATTAATCCTAAATCATCAGTTGCGACAAGCTGGCCGATTATGCTTTGATTATTATATTCGTCCCGCCGGTTTTCATAGGCATTAAGATTTGATGAAACGGTAAAAATTGATATTATAATTATTATTATGTGTGTTAAATAGCGTCTGGAAAAAGGGTGAACCAGGTGATTTCTGATATATTTTGGGGCATAGAATTTATTTGCCGTTTTTTTTATTGAAAGATATATTTTATAATTGGGCAAAATTATGAGTCTTAACAAAAAACGCCCGGTTGTTTTCAGGGGTTTAGAAATGATTTTAGTGATTTTTGGCGCGTTATCTTTTAGATGGATTAGTACCCGGAAAAGACCGGCCAAAAGTCTTATTGAAAATATTTTTAGCTTAGTTTTTATATGGTTAATTTTATTGGCGACGTAAGGCGAGGGAAACAAAAAGTAAGCAACTTTTTGTTTCCGAGCCGACCCGCTACGACACAGGTTTAATTAATGAATCGTATCGTGGAGAGGAAGCCATCAAAGGGTTAAATACCCCAAAGCGCTCCGTCGCCAAAGCGGCTTTGACGCGTCGGCGACTTGCTCCGCGATTTATACCCTTTATTTTTAAATATTTGTAATAATACCATTTTAGCGTGTCGATGTCAATTGAATTTTATTGATAAATATGCTAAATTTGTTAGGAAGCTAACCTTCTAACCTTCTTCTCTACTATGCTAAACTATCTTATAATTATTATTCTTATTATCACTATTATCGGTTTTTCAGTGATAATTTTTTTATTGAATAAAAAGGCTAAGGATTTTTTGGAAAGGCAAAAAGGCGACCAGTCAATGCTGATGATCCAAAATCAAATCAGTGAAATAAGCAAGACTTTGGATAACAAACTGGGGCAGTCAAGTGAAATTATGCAAAAACAATTCAGCCAGTCAAGCGAAATAATGCAAAGACAGTTCAGTGATAATTTGAATATTGTAAAAAACGTTGCCCAAGAACTGACCAGTCTGAGAGAAACCAATAAGCAAGTTTTAGGAGTCCAAGATCAAATTAAAAGTTTGGAGCGGGTTTTGACCAGCCAAAAACAGCGAGGCAATCTCGGCGAGGCCGGTTTGCAGCTGGTTTTAGAAAATATTTTACCGCCAACTGCTTACAAAATTCAATATAAATTCAGCGACGGCGATATCGTTGATGCGGCAATTTTTACTAAAGATGGCGTTATTCCGGTTGATGCTAAATTTTCTTTGGAAAACTACAGCAGGATTATTGACGAAAAAGACGATAGTCGGCGCAAAGTTTTGGAAAATGATTTTAAAAACGATTTAAAAAAACGGATTGATGAAACCAGTAAATACATCAAGCCGGAGCAGGGTACTTTGGATTTTGCTTTTATGTTCATACCGGCTGAGGCTATTTATTATGATCTTTTAGTCAACGAGGTCGGGGCGGTAAAAGTTAATACCAGGAATTTGATCGAGTATGCTTTTCGGGAAAGAAAAGTTATTATTGTTTCACCGACCACTTTTGCGGCATACTTGCAGACGGTTTTACAGGGTCTAAATGCTTTAAAGCTTGAAAAACAAACTCAAGAAATAATCAAGCGAGTTTCATTGCTGCAAAAACATCTTGTCGCCTATGATGATTATGCCAAACGTTTGGGTAAAAATTTAGAGACGGTAGTCAACGCTTATAATATTTCCCAGGTTGAATTAAAAAAGATAGATAAAGATGTTGTTAAAATTTCCGATGGGAAAGAAAGCGTCCAAGTATTGCAAATTGACAAGCCTAAGTAGGATGAATAGATAAGAAGTAGGATGAATAGATAAGAATAAGAAATTAAACAATTATAAAATTAAGAAATCAATGTAAAACTAAAATTTAATTTTACAATTTATTGATTTATTATCAATAAATATCTAAAAAATGGTCAGAGAAGAAGAACAATCTAGTACACTTGAAAAAGCCATTCTGAAAACATTGGCATTTTTTGATATTTTTGAATATCCTTTAACTCTAGTCGAGCTGTATAAATGGCTTTATCTGCCAAATTCAAGTGAGAAATACAATTTGTTTGACATATATAGCGAATTGGAAATTATTACTTCAAAAAATAATATTTCTAGCAAAAACGGCTTTTATTTTTTACTCGGCAGGTCGGAAATAATAAAAACCCGCCTTTATCGCTACCAGCTTGCTGAAAAAAAATTCAAGATTGCCTTAAAAACCGCCTTGATATTAAAATGGCTTTCGCCGATTAAGATGGTTTCAATTTGTAATAATGTCGGCTACAACAACGGCACGGAAAGAAGCGATATAGATTTTTTTATAATTGTTGAAAAAAACCGGCTTTGGCTTTCAAGATTTTTTGTCACCATTATTACAAATTTGCTGGGAGTAAGAAGACATGACCAAAAATTTATTGACCGGATTTGCTTGAGCTTTTATATCGCCAATGACCATCTTGACATAAGCGATATTTCCTTAAAGCCAAATGACATTTATTTGGTTTTTTGGCTTGCCACTTTAGCCCCGATTTATGATGACGGAATATATAGGGATTTTTTTGAAGAAAATAAATGGGTATATGATTTTTTGCCGAATTTTTACCCGACTCTTTTAAACGGCAGAAGGCAAACAGCAAACATCAAATCATTTTTTTCATCCAAGAAATTAAATAGAAATATTTTTAAACGTGCAGGTGATATTATGGAAAAAACGGCAAGGCTTATTCAGGCAAAAAAAGTTAATAAATATTTCGGCCAGGCATCGGGCGACTTAGGTTCGAATGTCGTAATATCTTACTCGATGTTTAAATTTCATAAAACTGACCGGCGGGAATTTTACCGCCAAGAGTGGGAGAAAAAGCTAAAACAGCTGAATATTTACATTTAATATGTTTGGATTTTTATTCAAGCAGAAAAACAATTTAATCCTGATATTTACTGTTGCATATCTTTTAGCTTTTACGGTCAATGCTTTGATTGAGCAGAATTTTGAATTTCTGTATTATACGGTAATGATGGTAATTTTGATTTTTTTGGTTTTGCACATTAATAAGTTTTTACATCTTGCTTTTTTTATAATTTTGAATATCTCAATTTTGGGATTTTTACATCTTTTTGCCGGAAATTTTTACATACAGGATTTACGGCTTTATGATTTTTATATTATTCCCGGGATTTTCCGCTATGATAATTTTGTCCATATATATGCCACATTTATCGGTACTTTAACCATTTATAGTTTACTTAGCAATTTTATCGATGAAAGGATAAAAAGAAGATATTTTGTTTTTTCTTCAATTTTAATTTTAATAGGAATGGGTTTAGGAGCGGTGGTTGAATTAATTGAGTTTTCAGCGGTTTTATTTTTAGATGCCAGCAATCAGGTTGGTGATTATTATAATAACGCTTTTGATTTATTTTTTAATACAATCGGCGCATCACTGGCAATGGTAGTGGTTTATTTTTACAGCGAGCAATCACGTTATATGAAAAAAATAAATGAAAAATTTAAAGAGGATAATTGAATATTGTTTTTATCTATTAATATTTCTTTTGCCCTGGCAGACAAGGCTGATTTGGCATGATTCGTATGTAAACGGCTATGTTTGGGAATATGGGCGGCTTAGCCTTTACGGCACCCAAATTTTATTTTTTGGCATGATGCTTTTTTATTTTATTTGGCTTATAAAGGAAAAAAAAATCCGTCAGTTTGATTTTTCTAATTGTTTTAAAAAGCTTTTTAGGGCGGAAATTTTAACCTATTGGCTTGTAGTTTTATTTGCCATAGTTTCCGGTCTTTCAGTAATTTGGTCGCTTGATGCGCAGCTGGCATATTATAATTGGGTGGTTTTGCTTTTAGGCATAAGCTTTTTTTCAATTGCTTTAATTTTTGATTTCAGTTTTAAAAAAGTCGCCTTAGTCTGGGTCGGATCTTGCATTGTGCAGGGGGTACTTTCCGTCTGGCAGTTTTTCGCCCAATCTGTTTTTGCCAACAAGTGGCTTGGGATGGCCGAACATCTTCCAATAGTCAAGGGATCAATAATTTTGCAGACATATTCCGAACGCTGGCTGAGGTCTTATGGCAGCCTGCCTCATCCCAACATGCTTGGCGGATTTTTGGCGATTGGAGTTTTATTTTTATTTTATCTAGCGATTTTTGGCAAAACTTCTTTTCAGCGCAAATTTGTTTTAGTTGGAATTTTGACTATTGTTCCCGCCTTATTTTTCAGCTTTTGCCGCTCTGCGGAATTGGCTTTGGTTATTTCTTATATTTTTTTGGCTTTTTGGATTTTAAGGCAGAAAAATAAAGAGTGGAATAAAATATTTTTTCAGGTTTCTTTGCTTATTTTTTTGATAGTTTCGGTTTTAAGCTGGAATATGCTTGATCCGGTTTTAACGCGGATAGTGAGCAATAAGCCGCTTGAAACTCATTCAATTGAAGAGCGGATTTTGTTTCAGGGCCAGTCGGTTAATTTAATCAGGGATGATTGGTTTTTGGGGCAGGGGATAGGCAATTATACTTTGGCGATTTATCAAAAAATAAATGCCACTTGGCCGGGCTCTTATTATCAGCCGGTTCATAATATTTTTCTTTTGGTTTTGTCTGAAATTGGAATTTTCGGCTTGATAAATTTTCTTTTAATAATAATTTTGCTTTTTGCCCAGTTTTTTTATTGGCGAAAAGCAGAAGATAAAGAATTAAGATTTAAGCAGATCATTTTATTTTTAATGTTTATTTCAACTTTAATAATCAGTCTTTTTGACCATTATTTTTGGACACTATATTTTGGGATAATGATATTTTGGCTGGTTTTGGGATTGAATTTGAAATATTTAAAAAAGTAGAATTGACTTTTGAATGAGTGGTAGGGTATAATTAAAACAGATTTAATTTTAAATTAATATAAAAGTCCTATGAAAAAACTCCTTTTTTTAACGGTTGTCTTGCTTTTATGCATCCCTGTTTTGTCGGTTAAGGCAGAAACTCTTTCCGCCCGTCTGAAAGGCTACATCCTTTTGCAGGTTGAAGAGCACGGGGAAGCCTGGTATATAAACCCCGACGATGCAAAAAGATACTACATGAAAGACGGGGCAGTCGCCTATGAAATGCTAAGAAAGTTTGGATTAGGTATTGCTGATTCTGATTTAGCTAAAATTCCAGTTGGAATCGAAGAAAGATTTGAAGACACCGATACCGACAAAGACGGTTTAGCCGACAGGCTTGAAGAAGGTTTAGGAACAAATCTAAATTTAGCAGACACTGATGGTGACGGAATTTCAGACGGACAAGAGGTAAGAAATGGCAACAACCCCTTAGGTACAGGTAAAATGGCAGTTGATACTAACTTGGTAAACAGGCTAAAAGGAAAAATCCTCCTTCAGGTCCAAAAAGCCGGACAAGCCTGGTATGTAAATCCCAAAGACGGCAAGCGTTACTACATGAAAAACGGCGATGCCGCCTACCAAATCATGAGATTTTTAAGCCTGGGAATTACCAATAGTGATTTAAATAAAATTTCCAGTGGTGAGGTCCAAATGGAATCAAACACTGGTTCAGACTCATCGGGTAGTCAAAATAATTTTACGGATACTAATAATTGCCCGTCTGCTACTCATTATGAAAACGGAGATTGTATATCAAATTATAATAAATGTACTATTACTAATGGTCTAGGGTCAAGAAAGTGGTCTAATGGCGTTTGGAGTTCATGTCAGGTGGATTCTTGTAATACTGGTTATGAATCAGTTAACAATGAATGTGTATTACTTTGTAAGACTGGCGAAAAAAGAGTTAATGGTCAATGTACAACTGCAACACGATCATGCGATATGGCTCACGGTACAGGTATTCAATACCTTTATACTACAGGCAAGTGGAGTGAATGTTATGCTGTAACATGTGATGCAGGTTACGGAGCTCATGGTACCATTTGTGATATTATGTGTTTAAATAGTCATGAAGAAAATGGTGTTTGTGTAGACAATGCTAGATCTTGCGTACTTGGCTCTAATTCACAAGGTCAACAAGATTGGGTATATAGTGACTCCGCCGGTTGGCACTGGACGGAATGTTACCTTGCTAAATGTGACCCTGGTTATCGGTGGAATGGCGTTGGTTATAATTGTGTTAAAGAATTTTGTACTGATAGTGATGGAGGATTAGATTATGATAAAAAAGGACAAGTAACCGATTATAATAATGTTCCGGTAATAGATGAATGCGGTTCAGCTTATAATAGTAGTGAATTAATTGAATTTTATTGTGATGGTACAACCATGCTTAATAAATCTTATATTTGTCCTAATGGCTGTGTTGACGGTGCTTGTTTGCCTGTTGTTTTGCCGGATGTAACAAATGTTGAAGTAACTTATATTGATAATCATCAAGTAAGTATTAGATGGGATAGTAATATAGAAGGTAATGGTGAGTATAGATTCGTTGATTCAGGCGGAAATCCGATAACATCGTGGACGTCTGATGATGTTCATACAAATTTAATTTCAGGAGGCTACGGTAAATCAGTTTCTCTACTTGGTTTAGACGGTAATACTACTTATTATGTTGAGGTTAGAAAAGTTCTTTCAACAGGACAAGTGGGTGAATCTGATATTATAAGCTTTACAACGGAAGAAGATTTTGATTTATCAATAAAATCAGTGGAATATAAAGCATGGCGTGCAGCTGACGATTATGGTATTAAGGTAACAGTCACTAAAGATAAAGGAGATAGTGTTGGTGCTTATATAGATTTATATGTCAATGGAGTTAAAAAGAATTCAAAATCGTATAATTATTTTAGCACGTCAGAATCATCTTATTGGTTTGATTGGGATGATACTCTGTTAGTAGGTACTTACGAAGCAGAAATCATTATTGATAGTACTGACGCCCATCGAGAATCAGACGAAGCAAATAATTCGCAAATTATTACTATTAAAATCGAATAATTAAAAATGCCATTATTTTGGTGAGACTAAAAAGCTAAATTTGAAATACTTTTAAATTGATAGGTTAATTTTTTAGAGTGAATTTGTGGTATTTTTAAAGAAGAATGATTATTTATTGTATTTAAGGTTTAGAAGGGAGGTGAAAATTATGAAAAAATTTTTAGCAAACGCCGCGTTAGCTGTTATTTTTACTTTGATTGCTTTACCTGGTTTGGCAGCTGAGGTAAATGTGGATTATGATAATTCAGTCAATTTAGATGAACAAAATTATGTAAATGAAAACGATAGTCTTGATTATGGAACTTATACTGGGCTAGGAAATAGCGATGAAGTTGGGATAGGCGACACTAGTATGACAGAATATTTTAAAATATTCGGTGGTGTGGCCGCTATAGCATTAATAATTATAGTTTTAGTCACCATATTATTTACGGTGCTATTTTATTTGGATATTTTCCACTGGGGCATGACTGACAAGGCGGTTTTTGAAAAAGCCGGCGAGGACAAAAAGAAATGGTTCATGATATTTTTTATTGTTCCATTGGTTTCCGGTTTAGTTATGATTATTCCGATTCTTGGCTGGATTGCCGGTTTTGTGGGGTACATTTATTATTTAGTTATGATTTCAGTTTATTTTTTCAGTATTCGAAAAAAAGTGGTTTAATTAAAATATCACAAGCAAAACTCCTTTAAATAGGGGTTTTGTTTTTTGGCTAATTTTAGCGCTAAATAATATAATTTGTAAAATTATTTGACACCTCTTGACAGGTGTTTTAAAATGTCTTAACCTATAGTATGTACTAGCACTCTTTAGTCTAGAGTGCTAATTTAAACCTAATTATTAATTATTTTAGGAAAAAAATATGAAACTAAAACCATTAGGCAATCGAGTCGTGGTTGAACCTCTAACCGAGGAAGAAACCACAAAGTCAGGCATTGTATTGCCTGATACAATTGATAAAGAAAAAAAAGCCGAAGGCAAAATTTTGGCAATCGGCGACGGTGAAAAAATCCAAAAACTTGGACTTAAGGTCGGAGATAAAGTTTTATTTGGCAAATATGCCGGCGAAGAAGTCAAGGTCGATAAAGTGGAATACAAGATTTTATCGGATGAAGATGTCTTGGCGGTAATAGAATAATTTTGAATTTCTAATTTTGAATTTTGATTCAATTTTTAATGATTCAATATTCAAAATTCTAAATTCATTCAAAATTTAAAATTCAAAATTAATAATTAATAAACTTATGTCTAAACAAATACTATTTAATGAAAAAGCAAGAGCGGCGGTCAAAAAGGGAATTGACCAAGTTGCCGATGCGGTAAAAGTTAGTCTCGGTCCGAAAGGCAGAAATGTCGTTTTGGACAAAGGCTTCGGTTCTCCGGTTATCACAAACGACGGGGTTACCATTGCCAAAGAAATTGAACTTGAAGACAAGTTTGAAAATGTCGGCGCTTCATTAATTAAAGAAGTTGCCGAAAAAACCAACGATGTGGCCGGAGACGGTACGACTACGGCAACGGTTTTAGCCCAAGCTTTGGTTGAAGAAGGCTTAAAAAATGTTGCCGCTGGAACCGATCCGATTGCTTTAAAAAGCGGAATTCAAAAAACAGTTGAAGCCGCCATTTTAGGATTGAAAAAAATTACCAAGCCGGTAAAAGACCAAAAAGAAGTTGCACAAGTTGCAACGATTTCTTCTCTTGATCCTCAGGTCGGCCAAATGATTGCTGATGTCATGGAAGAAGTCGGCAAAGACGGCGTTGTCACTGTTGAAGAAGGCCAAAAATTCGGTTTGGAAAAAGAAGTTGTAAAAGGAATGCGTTTTGACAAAGGCTATGTTTCGCCATACATGATAACCAATTCGGAAAGAATGGAAGCGGAATTTGAAGAACCTTATATTTTAATTACCGACCAAAAAATTTCGTCAATCCAGGATATATTGCCGTTATTGGAAAAAGTCGCCCAAAGCGGAAAAAAGGAAATGGTGATTATTGCCGATGAAATCGAAGGTGAAGCGCTGGCGACTTTTGTCGTCAATAAGCTTCGCGGAACTTTCAATGTTTTGGGAATAAAAGCGCCTGGATTTGGCGATCGCCGAAAGGAAATGCTTAATGATATTGCAGTTTTAACCGGCGGACAGGTTATTTCCGAAGATTTGGGTTTAAAGATTGATAAAGCCGATTTGGAAAGCTTGGGTATGGCCAGAAGGGTAATTTCAACAAAAGAAAATACAACCATTATTGACGGAAAAGGCGAACAAAAAAATATCGAAGCCAGAGTGGCTCAAATCAGAAAAGAAATGGAAAAAACCGATTCTGAATTCGATAAAGAAAAACTTCAGGAAAGGCTGGCAAAACTTTCGGGTGGAGTCGGCGTAATCAAAGTCGGAGCAGCCACCGAAACCGAAATGAAAGAAAAAAAATTCAAAATAGAAGACGCCTTAAACGCCACTAAAGCAGCCGTGGCTGAAGGTATTGTTCCGGGAGGCGGCGCGGCTTTGGTAAAAATTGCCAATGCCTTAAATGATTTACTTAAAGAGCAGGGAATAGAACTTAGTGATGATGAAAAAATTGGTGCAAAAATCGTCCAGCAATCTCTGACTGCGCCTTTGCGCCAAATTGCCGCAAATGCCGGCATTAAGGACATCTCTTTAATTTTAAATGATATTAAAGATATCAAAGATTCCAATTCCGGATATGATTTCAATTTGGGACAAAAAGTTGACATGCTTAAATCAGGAATTGTTGATCCGATGAAAGTGACTCGGACTGCTTTGGAAAATGCCGCTTCGATTGCATCAACATTGATTACCATGGAAACGGTAGTTACCGATATTCCGGAAAAAGAAGACAAGCACATGCATGGCGGAATGCCGGGCATGGGCGGAATGGGAATGATGTAGAAAATAACAGTTAACATTTAACAATTAACAGTTAACTCATAAAGAAGCCGGGGCAGGTGCCTCGGCTTTTTAGATATTCAGTAAATCCAGTGAGGCCAATAAATCCAGCTTGCTTAATTTACCCCGCACCTATTTTACTTATTAATCTATAAATAAATTTAATTTTTTTTAAATAAATTAGATTAGTCAAAAATAACAGTCTTCAGTAAAATAGGTGCGGGTTTACTTTATTTACTTAATTTATTTTTCCTTTTTTTCCTTTTTTCATAACTTCTGAACTGGTGATTCAGATTTTTTTAATGTTGACAATATATTAAATAAGGAGTAAATAAAGATTAGTGTTGTTATTTTATTTTTGTCCTTTTACAACTTTTGGAGGATTAAAAATGGACAGAAAGTTAGTTATTTTTGACAAAGATGGGGTGCTACTTGACACCGAAAGAGCAAAAATCATTTCTTATTGGAAGGCTTTGCTTACATGTCAGGAATTGGCTGAACATGGTATTTTGGATAAAAGCTGGAATGAAGAAAAATATTTAGCTTGGCATGACAAAAATTTGACCGGAAGGAGCCGTCAGGAAGTTGTTGCTGGAATTCTTACAGAGTTTAGCGCTGTTAAAAATTTAATTGATCAAAACCAAGCTCTTATTGAGACGTGGATAAAATCAGCTGAAAAAGGAGAAGGAGCGTCTGCTGAGCTTAAAGAAGGAAAGTTTTCCACACTTACTGAGGGACTTTTCAGCGCCATAAGGATGGTACATTATTATAATATGACAGTTGAAGAGTGTTGCCGGCCGATTACGAAAATGATTGATGTTCTTTATTGTTTGATGAGCCCGAGAGTTAATGTTGTTTTAATTACTGAAAGCGAGCTTGAAAGGACATTATCAGAATTAAAGGCTTCCAATATTGATGCATCAATATTTTTATTCATTGCCTGTAAGGACGGTATTATCAAAGGAATTACCGGCGAAAAAGTTGCCAATGGTGGAAAAAAGTCAGAAATGTATAATACAATTCTTTCACTGGCTAATATTTCAAATAAACAGTGCTGGGCAATTGAAGATACTGACAAAGGCCGTAATCAGGCCAAAGAAGCTGGAATTGATTGTCTGCAAGTTTTTTGGAATTGATTATTTATTTATGTTTTTGCCCGTATCAGCTGATTCGGGCTTTTTTATTTTGTTTCAAATTACTTTTTATGTTATAATAAACCTAATAATTAAAACCTAAAACCTAATATCTAACAACTAAAATTATGCCAGAAACAAAAAAACCAATAGATTCCCAGGAAAAAAAGATCTGGGCTGCAGTCGGCTATCTTTGGATTTTATCCTTGGTCGCCTTGGCTGCCAGAAAAGACAATGAATATGTCCGCTTCCATGCAAGCCAGGGCGCATTAATGTGTGCTATTTCCGTTCCCTGTATTTTTATTCCGGTTATCGGCTGGATGATAAATCTGGTGCTTGGAGTTATTTCAATTGTTGGTATTATTAAAGCCTTACAGGGTGAAAAATGGGAAATACCCGTTATTGGAGGCATGGCCAAAAATTTTGGCGATTGGATTATTAAAACTCTCAAATTATAATTTAGCAAGATAGGCAAGATAAGTTTTCAGCAAGATAAGAATTTATTTTTTAATAATACTTATCTCGCTTATCTTGCTTACTACTTATCTCGCTTATCCTATGAAACGCACCAAAATCGTCTGTACAATCGGGCCGGCTTCGGAGACAAAAAGCAAAATTGAACAAATGGTTAAATCCGGCCTTAATGTCGCCAGGCTTAATTTTTCCCACGGAACTTATCAGCATCATTCGATGTTGGTTAATAATATTCGGAATATTTCTAAAAAGCTTAATATTCCGGTGGCAATAATGCAGGATTTGCAGGGGCCGAGAATTCGAATCGGGAGTTTGGCCAAAGAGGGAATTAAGATTGAAAAAAATCAAAAAATTTATTTGGTGCCTGAACAATATAAGATCTCTCTCAAAGACATTTCAACATTTATTCCGATGCAATATCCCGAGTTGTATAAAGACGTTAAGCCGGGCAATGTGATTTTAATTGATGATGCAAAAATCGAGCTTAGGGTTATAAAAATCAGCGGCAAGGCAATCCAATGCCAAGTGGTAATAGGCGACGTGGTATATTCCCACAAAGGAATGAATTTTCCCAAAAGTGAAATAAATACGCCGGCAATCACAAAAAAAGATATAGAAGATTTAAAATTCGGCTTAAAACAAAGTGTTGATTTTATTGCCTTATCTTTTGTTAAAGACGCAAGAGACATTATTGAGCTGAGAAAAAAAATCTATCAAATTGAAAAAAAATTAGGCAGAAGAATAAACAGCACAAAAGAAAAAACCAGCTATGATGTCGGGCCGAAAACTTTAACGAAAATTATAGCCAAAATTGAAAGGCCAAAAGCCGTTTTTAATTTTGAAGAAATTTTGAAAGCCTCTGACGGCATTATGGTTGCCAGAGGCGATTTGGGTTTGGAAATACCGCTTGAAGATCTGCCATTGATTCAAAAGCGGATTGTCAGGCGATGCATTCAGGAAGCAAAGCCGGTAATTGTCGCCACTCAAATGCTTGATTCAATGATTCGCTATCCGGTGCCAACCAGAGCTGAAGTATCTGATGTTGCCAATGCGATTTTGGACGGAACCGATGCTATAATGCTTTCCGGGGAGACTGCAACCGGAAAATATCCTTTAAAAGCGGTACAAGTAATGAATAAAATTGCCGGCGAAATGGAGTCAACGGAAATGCGAGAACATGAAAAAATTGAAGACGAACTAAAGGCAAAAAAAAGCGGTGTGACCGAAAACATCAGTTATGCCTCTCAGAACATTGCCGAAGAAATAAAAGCAAAATATATCGTTTGTGCGACAACTTCCGGATTCACCGCCCGTTCAATTGCCAAATATCGTTCAAGTATTCCGATAATTGCAATAACCCTTTACCAAAAAACCCAAAGCCAGCTTTGCCTTACCTGGGGAGTCAAATCATATTATTTGCCCTCTTTTAGCAATTTTAATGATGTTGTAAAAAAAATAAGGGAAATATTAAAATCGGAAAGACTGGTCAAATCAGGTGATAAAATTTTAATTTCGGCAAGCTACCCTTTCAGATATCACGGCGAGACCAATTTGATAAAAGTGGAAACTATTTAAATTATTCAATTGTTAAATTATTTGAAGCTTCATTTAGAAAGCAATTTATTAATTTATCAATTAATTTAATAATTAAAATGATATGTTTTTTTTAAAGAAGAAATTTATCTATTGGTTTAAGGAGTTAACCATAAATGATATTCCCAAAGTCGGCGGCAAGAATGCCTCGCTTGGGGAGATGTATCAAAAATTATCATCACGGGGAATCGAAGTCCCAAACGGCTTTGCAGTTACTGCACAAGCTTATTTTTATATGTTGAAAGCTTCTGGGTTACAAAAAGAGATAAGGGTAATACTTAAGGATTTGAATACAGAAGATATGGCAAATTTGAATAATCATGGCCAAAAAGTCAGGCAATTGATTTTAGGAGCAGAACTGCCAATGGATTTAAAAAAACAAATTGTTTCAGCCTATCAGAAATTGGAAGAGCAATATGGAAAAAATGTTGATGTGGCGGTTCGTTCTTCTGCTACGGCCGAGGATTTGCCGGATGCATCATTCGCCGGGCAGCAGGAAACTTTCTTAAATGTTCGCGGCCAAGATCAGCTTTTGGATGCCTGCCGAAAATGCATGGCCTCGCTTTTTACCAACCGGGCGATTTCTTATCGGACTGACAAGAATTTTGACCATTTCAAAGTCGGTCTTTCTATTGGCGTGCAAAAAATGGTTCGCTCCGATTTGGCTTGTTCGGGAGTAATGTTTACCATTGATACCGAAACCGGTTTTGCTAAGACAGTTTTAATCAACGGATCATGGGGCTTGGGTGAAAATATCGTTCAGGGAAAAGTAAATCCTGATGAATTTTATATTTTTAAAGACACTTTGGCTTTAGGCCATAAAGCGATAATTTCCAGAAAGCTCGGAAGCAAGCAAATTAAAATGATTTATTCAAATAAGCCCGGTGAATTGACCAAGGACGTTAAAACCGCCAAGGCTGAACAGCAAAAATATGTTTTAACTGATAAAGAGGTAATGCAGTTGGCCAGCTGGGGTGTAATAATTGAAAATCATTATCAAAAGCCCATGGATATTGAATGGGCAAAAGACGGCAAAAATAAAAAATTGTATATATTGCAAGCGCGGCCGGAGACAATCCATGGAGGCAAAACCAGCTCGGTTTTAGAAGAATATAAAATCCAAAAGCGCGGCAAAGTTATTGTCAGCGGGGCGCCGGTTGGAACAAAAGTTGCCGGCGGTACTGCCGATGTCATTAAAGATTCAAGCCAAATCAATAAGTTTAAGCAAGGCGAGATATTAATTACCGACATGACCGATCCGGATTGGGAGCCGATAATGAAAATTGCCTCAGGCATAATTACCAATAAAGGCGGCCGGACTTGCCATGCGGCGATTGTTTCGCGCGAACTTGGCATCCCTTGCGTTGTTGGAACAAATGTTGCGACCAAAAAAATTAAAACTGGACAGAAAGTGACAATTTCCTGCGCTGAAGGGGAAACCGGCTATGTTTATGAAGGGATATTGCCTTTTGAAGTTAAAAAAACAAACCTGAAAAAAATCAAGCGGCCAAAAACCAAAATTATGATGAATGTTGGGCAGCCGGATATCGCTTTTGCTTCTTCTTTTATTCCAAACGACGGAGTTGGATTGGCCAGAGAAGAATTCATTATTAATAATCATATCCAAATTCATCCGCTGGCGTTACTGTATTTTAACAAGCTTAAGGATAAAAAAGCCAAGAAAAAAATTGCCGAACTAACAATTGGTTATAAAAATAAGGGACAATATTTTATCGACAAGCTGGCCGAGGGCGTAGCCCAGATTGCCGCGGCGTTTTACCCAAAGGAAGTGATTTTCCGCCTGTCTGATTTCAAATCAAACGAATATGCCAATTTAATCGGTGGAAAAGATTTTGAACCCACTGAAAGCAATCCAATGATCGGCTGGCGCGGGGCTTCACGCTATTATGCCAAAGAATACCAGGAAGCTTTTGTTTTGGAATGCAAGGCTTTGGCAAAAGCCCGCGACGCAATGGGCTTAAAAAATGTAAAAGTGATGGTTCCGTTTTGTCGAACCGTTGAAGAAGGTAAAAAGGTAATTGAGATAATGAAAAAAAACGGACTGAAACAGGGAGAAGACGGCTTGGAAGTTTATGTAATGTGTGAAATTCCCTCAAACGTGATTTTAGCTGAAGAATTTTGTGAAATATTTGACGGATTTTCAATCGGATCAAATGACTTGACCCAGCTTACGCTTGGCGTTGACCGTGACTCGGCCTTGGTTGCTCATGTTTACGATGAGCGAAATATGGCGGTAAAAAAATTGATTTCTCAGGTGATTAAGACGGCCAGAAAGAAAGGTAAAAAAATCGGAATTTGCGGCCAGGCTCCGTCTGATTTTCCCGACTTCGCTTTATTTTTGGTCAGAGAAGGAATTGACAGTATTTCATTAAATCCCGATACCGTAATTAAAACGACTTTGGATATTTTGGAGCTGGAGAAGAAGTTAAGGATCAAAAAATCAAGAAAATCCCGATAGTAGCCTTTCAGGCGAAATCGGGATCCCGACTTTACGTCGGGACAATAAAACAATAAAACAAGAAAAAACAGACCCAACCTAGGCAGGGTTTGTTTTTTTGTTGATGTTTTTGCTGTTGACAAAATACAAAAAAAATTGTAGCATATATTTTTAGCTCTTTAGTGTTATTTATTCGCATTACAATTGGAAAGGAGGGGATGCCTATTGAAAATCTGCTTGTTGTGATTGTATTTTGTTGTTGAATTTTTGGAAAAAAGTTAAAAAAGAAAAAGAAGGAGAATGTTTATGAAGAATATGGTTGTGGAGTTTTATAGTCCTGATGGCGCGTTGTGCCAGATTGTCTGCAGTAATGAAAGCGAATTCAAAAAAGCCAAGTCAGAGGCCAGAAAGGCCGGGTCCCACTTTAGGACCAAAAGAATAAAAAACGGCAACGGCAACGGGAATAACGGCAACCGCAATGGTTGCAAGCGCAAAACGCTTCATCCGATAAAGCACAACGCCGCCATCAGGTAAAACACAACCAGTAAGATTTTTTTTGGTCCAGCAAAGAAGTACGCTGGACCTCTTTTTTATGTCTGAAGAAATGTGATAAAATGAAGTTATGAAAAAGAGATTAACAAAGATTGCAAGGCTTTTAAGAAAAAATTTAACAACTCAAGAGGTAAAGTTGTGGTATAATCTTAGAGGTAAGAATTTTGAGGGATTAAAATTTCGACGAAAATATCCGATTGGTAATTATGTTGTTGATTTTTGTTGTCCATTAAAGAAAGTGGTTATAGAGTTGGATGGCAGTGGTCATATGGAAAAAAATCAAGCGAAAAAAGATAAAATAAGAGGTAGTTATTTAAAAGAGCAAGGTTTTAAAGTTTTTAGAGTTAGCAATAGCGAGGTTGATAATAATATGGAAGGTGTTTTGGATGATATTTTTTATTTAATAGACGACAATAATTAATATAGCACCCCTCACCCGGCCTTCGGCCACCCTCTCCCACAAGGGGAGAGGGGGAAATGTGCGAAGACCCCCTCACCCGCTGAGTAGTTCGAAGGCCCTCTCCCCAAAGGGGAGAGGGAAAATGTGCAAAGACCCCCTCACCCGCTGAGTAGGTCGAAGGCCCTCTCCCCAAGGGGAGAGGGAGAGGGAGAGGGAGAGGGGGAGAAGCATTAATATGATTAACTTTCTTCATACATTTAATCCGCAGCCAATATTATTCCAATTGGGTTTTTTAAAAATTCATTGGTATGGAATTTTCATTGTTTTGGGAATAACATTTGGTCTTTTGGTTGTATTAAAGCTTGGTAAAAAGCAAAAAATAAGTTCAGATGAAGTTTTTGATGCCGGCTTTTACGGTATAATTTTTGCATTACTCGGTGCCAGAGTCTATGCGGTTTTTTTGGAAATAGGTTATTATTTGGAAAATCCCTTTGAAATAATTGCGGTTTGGCACGGCGGGCTGGCAATTCATGGAGCAATAATCGGCGGTTTAATTGCCGCTTTGATTTATTGCCATTTTAAAAAGCAAAATTTATGGCAGTGGGCCGACATTACCGCACCGGCGCTTGCCTTGGGCCAGGCAATCGGCCGATTCGGAAATTATTTTAATCAGGAACTTTTCGGATTGCCGACTAATCTGCCTTGGGGCATTCCGATTACTTTGCAAAATCGGCCTTTTCAGTATTTAAACGAGCAGTATTTCCATCCGACTTTTTTGTATGAATCGGTTTTGAATTTGATTAATTTTGTTATGCTGTTGGTGTTGGTTTTTTTGATAAACAAGAAGAATCAAGAATTTAGAATCAAGAATCAAGGGTTTATTTTTTTTATTTATTTAATCAATTATTCTTTAATTCGGATTGCAATGGAATTTTTACGGGTGGATCCGACGCCTGAAATTTTAGGAATGCGCTTGCCGATTTTGGTGAGCCTTGGAACGATAATTATTTGCGGGGGGTTGCTTGCCTATAAATTGCGGGGAGGCTTAGCGAAGTCCCCCTCACCCACAAAGTAAGGCGAGAACCCTCTCCCCAAAGGGGAGAGGGAGGATAAGGCGAATGCCCCCTCACCCACGAAGTAGTTCGAAGGCCCTCTCCCCAAGGGGAGAGGGGCTGCAGAATCGTTTGACACTAAAAACCTAATATTCTATAATTAACTATATGTCCAAGGCAATAAAAATATTATTAATTTTAATTATTCCAGTCTGTTATTTTATCGTTTTGACTGATAATGTTTTTAGTCTAAACCCACAGTTTGAGTCCATATGTGATGGACAGTGTAGTGGTGATGATGATTACGCTGGATGCATGGGTGATTGTATAGCAACTTATGAAAGTTCAACCGGCGGCCCTGCCAATGAAGGCGGTGGAGGTGGCGGCGGGTCAGCGGTCACTTTGCCTAATCCTTTGGGAGCCGGCAATGAAGATCCGCGGGTAATCATCGGTAATGTAATTAAAGCGGTTTTAGGCATAGTCGGTTCCTTGGCTTTGGGAGTTTTTATTTTCGGCGGTTTGACTTGGGTTACTTCGGCAGGCAGTGAGGAAAAAATTACCAAAGGCAAAAATATGATAATTTGGGCGACTTTAGGATTAGTTGTGATTTTTATGAGCTATGCCATGGTGACTTTGGTTATAGATGCGGTAACCGGCGGAAGCGATACGAGCGTGCCCGGTACCCCGGATACAACTGTTCCTGGTACTCCGCCCGCCACGCCCTAAGAGCTATTTATTATCAATATTATTAAATAATCTTTTAATTTAGCTAAAAATTGATATTTCCCCATTTTATGGGGTTTTTTTATTGACAATAATATCAAAATATGCTATTATTATATATCCTGTTATTTGGCAATTTATTTGTAAAATAACGGATTATAGCCCTTTACAATGGGATCTTTATCCCTTCATATAAATATAGAAAATGTTGAAACTCAAAAAAAATGCCAATTGATGGCAAAAAAAAGAAGGAGACGTGTTATGTTCAAGGTCATTTTAAGTGTTGTAATTGCTATTCTTATTGTAGAAGGATTGGTGTTGTCGTTTTATTTCCAACCGGAGATTACGGCGACAGCGCTTATTGTCGCGCTTTTCATCGGTGGCGGAGCATGGAGTTTTATCTGCAAGAAGCAGGCAATCCCCATGTTTCTTTGGACTGAGGAAAAGGTAGGGGAAGACGCAAGTAGTGATCCGCCACGGCCGATTATAATGACAGTTATTGTCATTCTTGGATTGGTTGAAATTCGGAACATCCCGGAAAATTTTGTCTGGGTAATTCGAAACGCATTTAGGGCAAATAGTAATGATAGTGATAATGCTACCGGTTACTTGGCTCTATATGACGGGTGGAAAATAATTTGGCTTCCGAAATTTCGCTGGGTTAATGTTCGCATGGTTGACCTTCGCCCGATTAATATAGACATCGGCAAAAAAGAGGTTAACACCAAAACTAACCCGGTGAAAATCGATGCCCAATTAACCATTAGGGTGAAAAGACCGATCCCTTACGCCATAAATATCAAAGAAAAATTGGCAACGATTGTTGACCAAATTATTTCTGGCGTACTCAATTATGCAACGGCAGGCAAAAACGATACTGACTTAGTAGATTTGGAGCCATCTCAATTGGATGATCTGGCTGCGCAAGTTACACAGAGACTGAATGAGGGAAGAGCGGGAAGTAAAATCCCTGATCTAAAAATCTACGGTCTCGAAACGGAAGTCAGAATCCAAAATATCTATCCTTTGCAAGGTGTGTTGGATGCAATGGCCAAAAAAACTGAGGCCAGATTGGGTTTTGAAGCGGCAACTGATCGAGCAAATGCTTTAGAAAAGCTTCGAAAAGGAGCCGGAATGCCAGATGAAAGTCAGTGGAACATTTTGCTTCCATTGGCTGATGCAGTCAGTAATTTGATGGTTGGTGGTAAAGCCGGAGTTAAATTTCCAAGTTTTACCGCAAACCTGGGCGAAATCACCAATTCCGGAGGCGGAAGTGGTAAGGAAGAAAAAACTGAAAAAGAAGGCGGAGAAAAAGAAAAACCTCCGTCCAAACCAAAGAAATAAGGAGAAAGTATCATGATTTATCTGAAGCTTGCAGCTATATTGGCTGGGTTTGTCGCCGGTTGGTATTTCACCAACCTCGGGGTTGCAATTTGTGCAGCCGTTGTTGTCGGTTTGGTTATTTATTGGCAGGTGACCAAAATCAGGTATACCCTGATGGTTTGCCTGCTGATCAGTATAATAGTGCCCATTTGGTTTACCCAATTTCGTCAGCCTTTTCCAAATCTCAAGGCTGGACCGCTTGCAGACGCTATGTTCAAGTTTGATCCCACCGGATATGTACCGGTGCCTGATTCTCCGGTAGCAAAAGAGGCATTGAAAGATGCCAACGATCTGATGCAAACCCGGCAGGCTTTGGAACAAAGTACTCAGAATATGGATGAACTTGATCGCTGGTTTGTGAAAGACAATGGCGGCTGGCGCTGGGCGAAGTTTCGCTTTTCTCCTAAAGATGGAAAGGGTCTTCCGATCTATCAGAAAGAAGAAGCGGAAACCGGTCGGACAATTGAAATGGAAATTGCCGGTGAAAAAGTCACAAGGCCGGAAATTGAAACTAGCTGGCATATTGATCCGGTTTGGGTCATTGATCCGAAACGGGCAGTAAAAGTCAAGCTGGATGAACAGCTCCGCTATTCTTCCGAATTTGGAGTCCTAATCTTTTTTGCCCAGCCAATGATGACTGAAAACCGCATTGACGGACAAGTGATTAAGGCAACGATTGGCCAGGATTATGTAACTGGCTGGATTTTGGCGGAGTTTCTGTCAGAAGAGCCGGTTGATGGTGTTGACCAGGCCGGAGCTTACGGGCTGGAATTGCAAGAGCAAAAACCAGAAGAGCCAGTTGGTTCTCAGATGGCAGCAGCCGGTTTGGGTCATAAGCGTGAACAGCAGGCTTCAGTAAAGTCGGCAAACATCACTATAGAGCCCGGTGATATCAAAGAGATGAGCGATTGGACACACACTCAAATTGTTCCAAAAGCTGGCGAAATTTACCGCATAGGTAACTTCGACAAGCCGGAGGACGTTGAGAGAGTGTTTATTCGCCGCGGTTCTGCCAGACCGGTTAAGCTGGTAAATCCTCGCTATGATGAATCGGGTGAATATTATGCCCGATTTAACATTCAGCCCGGTGACGGACAACTGTCGTTCATCCTGAAAGAAGGTGAGCCGTTGAACGTCCAGGTTGAACGAATTTAGTGTTCCTACGGCGCCAGTCCTCGGAGGATTGGCGCCACTCATAACTTCAAGTTCAAAAAGGAGGTAATTATGAAGAGATCTGAAATTGAATCTTTGATGGGTTCAGCGGGATTGAACGTAGAGTCCTTGGACGAAGATCAGATGAAAGTTATACTCGATAGTCTGAGACTGAACTTTCTGCATGACCCAAGGATTGTCGAGGTCAAGCCAAAACTTTCTGAATTGGTCATCAAAATTATGAACGATAAGATGACTGATCAGGAGGTCGAGGCCGTCGTTGATAAGTTTCTGGAGGAAATCAACGCACCTCAAGAAGCGCCCTCCACAGAACCGCCGGCAGAAGACGCTGGTGTCAATGAAGCTTTTGATGCTGTTAAAGAGCCGGAAGTCGAAGAAGCGCCTGCCGCAAATGATACTGTAGATGCGGTGGTGGATGTTGTTGAGGCTAACGAAGTCAATCCGTCTGACGCGTCAACCGAGGATGATTCGGCAAATACTGCCGATGAAAAGCCGCCTGCCTCTGTTGAGACTGAGGCCGAAGTTGTGGCTGAAGCAAAAGTCGATGCTGATTCGCCTGAAGTGACGTCTAATGTTGACTATGGACCTAAGGTTGAAGGTACAGAGGAAATTTTTATTCCGTGGAGTGACCTTTTAAAAGATGTTTTACCAAGTATTCCGGTATTACCGACCAAGGAAGTCGAAGACAAGGAGGCTTCAGCCGCCAAAAAACAGCAGTCGCAACAGAATACGAAAATAAAATCCAGCGAAACTGTTTTTGAAGAAAAAGCCGAACCGGAAGTTCCGGTTTGGATCGCAGTGATTGTCATTGTGGCGCTGGCTGTGTTGGCCGGTGTCATTTCGTCGGTAATACTCTAATTAAAACAAAAGAAGGAGTCTGGTCATGAGTTACAAGCAATTGGTTATTTTGGTGGTGGTTGTTGCGTTGGCAGTTGTGTTAAGCGTTTTTCTCCTGAAGTCTTTGTCAGGAGGTAAAACAGCCGACCAAACCCCTGCGCCTGCACCCGCTGTTTCACAAGCTGAAGCAGCGCCAAGCGGATGCGCGGCAAAGCCAACTGAAGGAGAAGGTGAAGCAGTTGAAGGCGAAGGTGACTTGGTTGTAGCAGTGCCGGTTACTGAGGCTGTTATTAGGCCTCGCGATCTGTTCATTGAGCACCCTGACCTAACCTATGAAATACGGAAAGCAGTGGATCAAAACCATCGCATTCGAATTAAACAGGTCGCGGTTGCTCTTCGAGCCGGTCGAACCACACCGGTGGATACATCAAATGATGATATTACCGCAAAATTTGGTGGTCTGTCTAGTGTTATTAAAGGTCAGGGAAATCGACTTAAGACTGTTGAAGAGTCAGTCGTCAGGATTGAAGGCAAGGTTGATGATCTTATAAAAAGCTTTCAACCTGCCTCAACTCCCGTTTCAGTACCTGTACCCTCCCCTTCGGCACCTTTGCCTGAACCCGTACCCCCGGCTTTAGAACCGGTGGAGCCCATAGAAGAGGAAGTTGTCGAAGAATTGACAGATCCTACACCGGCGTTAAACCCGGCGGCTATGACCGATGAAGAAATCGTTAAAGCCGCCGCCGCAGACAGAACGATTCGGGAAGAGTTAATTCCCCAATTGATCTCTGTTGCGGCAACAGAGCAAGAAAAGCAGCGGCTTCGTGAAATTATCACGAAAGCCACTGCGGCAGCTGAGGCTGCTTCGAAATAAAGAATGTACCTTTATCGGGCTGACGACTTATCTGCACAAGCAGAGAAAGTTGTCAGCCCTCTTTTTTTTATCCTAAATTTACTTAATAAATAAAAAAACCGCCTGAATCCGCCTTTAAAATAAAGGCTAAATTTAGGCGATTTTCTATATTCGGACACTATTAACCAAATATTTGTCCACCGATTATCTCAATAATGTCCGAAGGATCAGAATACAGCATATTTGTCAGGTTATTATTTAATAGGTTAACGTAGCAGATTATTTGTTTTTTGTCAATAGGGCAAGGTAATGTGCACACACATATTGCACTTTCTGCTAATCTAGTGGCATATGTCA
>CAZHUO010000009.1:0-47115 GCA_964535715.1 uncultured Gammaproteobacteria bacterium
AAACGCCCGCCCAAATCTTAACAAAGTGTTGCCAAGGTATTGGATAGAAAACGTAGTAATATAAATAAAAAAGGGACAATATAATATGTCCCTGGTCGAAAAAAATTTTTAATCAGCACGGTCGGATACCAACACGGCAAATGAATTTTCAAACATAATCATCGACTGAGCTAGATTTACCCTGGCTTCATATGAGCTGGCTGCCAAAGTAATTCCCAGCGAATGATTGCCGTCATCGGCTTTCCAAAAAACTTCCCACGAAACTTTTTTTCTCGATCTTTTCATTTTTTGACCTCTCTTTGAGCCAGAATCGATCCGGCAACTTGAACCAATCTCCGGTACACGCCTTCATGAACATGGCTAATTGCCTTCCTTTTAGGATCAATCGCCTGTCTGTCATTTTCGCTGATAATTTTTACCCCAGAAGGAGTATCGGTAAAAATAAATCGGGCATTATACTCGGGAATTTCCAGCATTACCCTCCTTCTTTTTCGATCAACTTTTTTGGTAAAAAATTCTACTTCCGGCCGACCGCTTACGGTGCTGGCACAAACAATATGTCTGCTCAAAGGCTTTCTCCTTATATTGTAATGATCCGCTTATCCAATCATATTAACCAACTATATACCATAAATAAAAAAATATGTCAATTCATAACAAAAAAAATGAACTTAAATTTTGGCTTGCCATAAACAAAATTTCAGCAATCGGGCCGATCCGCTTCAGAAGGCTTTTTGATTATTTTACTGATTTGGAAAATGCCTGGACTGCATCGTTTAATGAAATTTTAAAAGCCGGTATTGAAGAAAAAATCGCTAATCAGTTTATCAATGAAAGGCGGAATATTAGTCCTAATTTTGAGCTGGAAAAACTAGAAAAATTAAATGCAAAAGCAATTACAATAGCTGATAGCTATTACCCAAAACTGCTCAAAGAAATATATGCTCCCCCTCCCCTGCTTTATTTTTTAGGCAGCTTGGATTTTAACAATGACTTTCTGCTGGCAATTGTGGGCACCAGAAAAATTAGCGGATACGGCCGGCAGGCAACCGAGCAAATTACCAAAGAAATTGTCTGTGCCAAAATGGCGGTTGTCTCAGGGCTCGCCTTAGGCGTTGACGCCTGCGCGCAGCAGACAACACTTAACTTTGGCGGAAAAACCATTGCCGTTTTAGGTTCGGGAATAGACAAAATTTACCCGGCTTCAAACCGCCAGCTGGCTGAAAAAATTGTTGAAAAAAATGGCGCGATAATTTCCGAATTTGCGCCCGGTACATTACCCTATAAATCAAACTTTCCCCAGAGAAATAGGATTATTTCCGGACTGAGCCTGGGCACATTAGTGATTGAGGCAAGCCAGAAATCAGGCGCTTTAATAACCGCCAAATATGCGCTTGAGCAAAACCGCGAGGTTTTTGCCGTTCCCGGAAATATTTTCAGCATTAACAGCCTTGGCCCAAACGATCTGATTAAAAGAGGGGCAAAAGTCGTTACTTGCGCATCAGATATTTTAGAAGCCTTGAATTTAGAGCAGGCCAATGACTACAAAATAATAAAAAAAATTATCCCGGAAAACGAAAATGAAAAAAAATTGCTTGAACTGATTGGCAACGAGCCTGTTCATGTTGACAAAATCACTCAATACGCTAGACTTGATATCAGTTGTGTCAATTCAACCTTATCGATTATGGAGATGAAAGGGATGATTAAAAATTTGGGAAATCAGAAATATATTTTAGCAAGATAAATTTTCAGCAAGATAAGCAAGATAAGATTTTTTTAAATAATGAATACTTATCTTACTTATCTCACTTACTATGAAACAACAAGACAAAATATATCTACTATTTGGAATATTCATCGGATCACTACTTTCCGCTAATTTTTTAGGCGCAAAAATCACCGCCTTCGCCATGCCTGAAATTTTAGCTTTACCTTTGAATTTTTTATTTTGGCCTTTGATTTTTTTAATAAATTTTATTGCTTCAATAATTTTGGGCTATGCCGTCTTTACCCAGCCGTTCTTAGTTTATGATTTTTTTAATATTATTCATGTTTCTGTCGGCATATTAACCGTACCAATAATGTTTTTAGTCAATGATATTATTTCCGAAGTAATCGGCAAGCCAGTTGCTCACAGATTAATAAACCTGGCTCTAATAGTTATGCTGATAGTAATGATAATTACGGTCGTATCAGTATGGCTTCCTTCGGATCCGACCAGACAATACTTTTCACAAGAAAATTATAAAAATATATTCGGCGTTTCAATCCGCATGACCATTGCTTCGATTATCGCTTTTATCCTGGCTCAAAAACACGATGTCTGGTCTTTTAGCTTTTGGAAAAAAACAACAAAAGGCAAATGGCTTTGGCTGAGGAATAATGCATCAAATATAATTTCCGAACTGATTGACTCAACAGTATTCATGTTTATCGCCTTTTACGGATTAAGCCCTAAATTTGATGCCGTTTATATTTTTTCGTTAATTATTCCATACTGGATTTTTAAAGTTTTATTTTCAATAATTCAAACACCATTTTGTTATTTAGGGGTAAGATGGTTAAAAAAAGACAATGCATAAAAACTTTCAGAATTATTTTGAGGCGGTAAAATATTTAGAATCAATAAAAAACCTCTCACAAGACGATTATTTTGTAAAAAAATCCGGACGGAAGATTTTTTTAAAGCGCTTAAAATATTTTTTAAATCAGGCAAAAAATCCCCACAAGGGCTTAAAATACATCCATATCGGCGGCACTTCGGGGAAAGGCTCAACTGCCAATATGATCCAATCGATTTTAACTGAATCCGGATTTAAAACCGGCCTTTATACTTCGCCATATCCGACAACTTCAATTGAAAAAATAAAAATTGACAACTTGTTAATCAGCCCGAATGAATTTGCTCAAATTGTTGAATATCTGAAACCGCTAATCGACATTACTTACATAAAATCCCCCTATGGCCGGCCGTCATATTTTGAAATTTTTACCGCCATTGCTTTTATCTATTTTAAAAAACATAAATGCAACTACGTCGTTTTGGAAGTCGGACTGGGAGGAAAATACGATGCAACAAATGTAATACCCAGGTCGGAAATAACAGTAATAAACAAAATCGGCTATGACCATATGGATGTCTTAGGAAATAGTCTACTTGAAATTGCCAGGGAAAAATCCGCAATTATAAAGCCTAAAACCATTTTTTTTACAACCAGCCAAAACAGCAAAAAAATCCAAGAAATATTCAAAAAAGACTGCAAAAAAAACAATGCCAATTTCAACCTGGTTAACCCAAAAAAAACAAATTATCGGCTTAATTTACTGGGCAGTCATCAGCAGAATAACGCCTGTCTTGCCGCAGAAGTGTGCAAGCAAATCGGTATAAGCGAAAAAAAAATAATTTTAGGCCTTAGCAAGACAAAAATGTCGTGTCGAACCGAAATTATCCAAAAAAATCCGATGGTAATTTTGGATGGCGCACACAATATTTCAAAAATGAAAACTACGGCCGAAACGATAAAAAACTTGACATACAAAAAATTATATATTATTATTGCCCTGACTAATGATCGAAATGCAAATCAAATCTTTAAAGAAATTGTCCCGCTTGCAGATTATCTATATATAACCCGCTTTCAGAACACGGCAAAAAAATGCTACCCGCCAAAAGAAATACTGAAGAGATTGAAAATTAAAAAATCGGCAAAAATTTTTTTGGATCCGCAAATGGCTTTAAAAAATGCTTTAAAAACTGCCAATAAAAATGATTTGATTTTGATAACCGGATCCTTTTATCTGGCCGGAGAGCTGAGAAAGTACTGGCAAAGCGAAGACAGGATATTAATGGAACGTAAAATTTAAATTTCTATAACAACATAGCGCCATGTTAACTATTAAAAAATAATATGGACTATGTTGAAAATTACAAATTCTCCGCCATAGGCGGATATGTCTCTGGCATAAAAATCTCAAATTCCAAATAAATTCCAAATCCCAAAAAATATAATCTAAAAGATAGAACATTGGAATTTAGTAAAGAAATTATCGGATTAATTAAGGTTTTGCCAAATAATAATATAAATCAGATACTTGAAAGGCAAGTTTTAAGATCAGCAACATCGGTTGGCGCCAATTATCGTGAAGCCAATGAGACAGAAACAAAAAAAGATTTTCAATTCAGGCTTCGAATCAGCCGGAAAGAAGCGAAGGAAACAGTATAGTGGTTAAATTTAATTATTGAAGCTAACCCGCAATTATTTGAAAAGATTAAGCCTATTTTACAGGAAAATACAGAATTACTTAGAATTCTGGCTGCCATCATTAAAAAAATAAAAAGCAAAATTTGAAGGTTTAAAAAATTGAAATTTATAAATTGTAATTTGTTTGATATTTGCAATTTGTAATTTGGTGCTTACGAGGGTAAATTCTAAATTAAAAATCTCAAATTCCAAACTTTATAAAAAATTAGAAAATAACTAAAAGCTAAAAAATATCTATGAAAAACCTAGTCATTGTCGAATCACCGACAAAAGCGAAAACCATTTCAAAATTTCTCGGACGCGACTATAAAATCGAGTCTTCTTTTGGCCATATTCGCGATTTGCCTAAATCAAAGCTCGGAGTCGATGTTGATAATAATTTTGAACCGCAATATACAATTCCAATTAAAGCCAAAAAAAAATGTAACGAACTGAAAAAACTCGCTGATAAAGCTGAAAATATTTACTTTGCGACTGACGAAGACCGCGAAGGAGAAGCGATTTCTTGGCATCTGGTTGAAATATTTAAAACTCCAAAAAGCAAAGTTAAAAGAATAGTTTTTCACGAAATCACCGAGGAAGCAATAAAAGAAGCATTAAAGAATCCGCGTACTCTTGATTTGAATCTTGTTGATGCTCAGCAGGCCAGAAGAGTTTTAGACCGTTTAGTCGGCTATCAGCTTTCTCCGCTACTTTGGAAAAAAGTCGCCCGGGGCCTTTCCGCCGGCCGAGTCCAGTCTGTTGCCGTTCGGCTAATTGTCGAACGGGAACGCGAAATTGAGGCTTTTAAGCCTCAAGAATACTGGAGCATTGAATCAATTTTTTCACCACAAAAAACAAAAAATGAAAAAATTGAATTTGAAGCAAGACTTAATGAAATTGACGGAAAAACCGTTGATAAATTTGAAATAAAAAATGATAAACAGGCTGATAAAATATTATCTGATCTAAAAAATGCCGAATATGAAATCAGCAATATAGAAAAAAAACAGGCAAAGAAATCGCCCTTGCCGCCTTTTACCACCTCAACTTTGCAGCAGGCGGCAAACAACCGGCTTGGCTTTTCGGCAAAACAAACTATGATGCTTGCCCAGCAACTTTACGAAGGAATTGAACTTGGTAAACTTGGCTCTGTTGGTTTGATTACTTACATGAGAACTGACTCATTAAATTTGGCTGATAAATTCTTAAATGAGGCACAAGCCTATATTAAGGATAAATTCGGAAAAGAATATACGAATGGAATTCATAAATACAAAGCTAAATCAAAGATGGCCCAAGAAGCTCATGAAGCAATTAGGCCGACTTTAGCAACAAATGATCCGGAATCAATCAAAGAATATCTTAACGATCGACAATATAAATTATATAAGTTAATTTGGCAAAGAGCTTTAGCCAGCCAAATGAGCGAAGCAATATTAGACGGCACAAAAATTGACATTAAAGCCATTAATACCCCTTACATATTTCGGGCAAACGGATCAATAATCAAATTTGATGGTTTTCTAAAAGTTTATCCAACTGCAACTAAAGAAAATATTCTGCCCGACTTAAGCAAAAAAGATTTACTTGATTTAATATCAATTACTCCAAATCAGCATTTTACCCAGCCACCGGCGCGCTATTCCGAAGCGACTTTAGTCAAAGCCTTGGAAGAATACGGCATTGGCAGGCCTTCAACTTATGCGCCGACAATTTCAACAATCCAGGATAGAAATTATGTAGAAAAAGAAGAAAAAAGGCTTAAACCGACTGAAATTGGAATATTGGTCAACGACCTGCTAGTTAAGCATTTTGAGCAGATCGTTGATTACCAATTCACTGCCAACTTGGAAAATGATCTTGACCAAATTGCCGAAGGCAAGATTAAATGGCAGCCGGTAATTCATGAATTTTGGGGACCATTTAAAAAGAATTTGGAAAAGAAAGAAAAAGAATTAGACAAAAAGGAAATAACCGAAGAAAGCACAGATGAAGTTTGTGAAAAATGCAAAAAGCCCATGGTAATAAAAATCGGCAGATTCGGAAAATTTTTAGCATGTACCGGCTATCCTGAATGTAAAAATACCAAGCCGCTAGATCAAGAAGGAAAAGAGCAGCAAGCACCGGAAGAAACCGGTGATAAATGTCCTGACTGCGGTAAGCCGATGGTTAAAAGAAAGGGTCGGTTCGGAGAATTTATCGGTTGTTCGGGCTACCCAGAATGCAAATATATTAAAAAAGAAAAAAGCCAAGAATTCGGCTCGTGTCCTAAATGCGGCAAGGGAAAAATTGTGGGCAAACGTTCACGGCGCGGATTCTTTTATGCCTGCAACCAATATCCTGATTGCAAACACGCTTTATGGGGTCGACCAGTTATTGAAGAAGGAGAAACCGAATCTCAAAAATGCCCTGACTGCGGCTCAATACTGGTGTATGCCAAAGAAGACCAAATTAAATGCAGCAACAAAGAGTGCAAATATAAAAAATAAAATATAAGTTGAGATTTCTTTACTTCGGTTAGTCAACAAAAATCCCGCTTACGCGGGATTTTTTGCTTGAAAAAATTTTAAAATCAAATTAATGCGCCCATAGAATATGAAACCACTGAAAGTGCTAGATGAACCGGGATTACCAGTGTTGCCGTTAAAACCAAAAATGTACGCGATATGTCAAATTCCATATCGCTTGACTGAGCTTTCATTTGGGTAGGTGCACATTCCTGTGGAGCACACTCTTGTACTTCTTTTTCCATTTCCATATTTTTATTTTTGTTTTAGCCTCGATTGAAATCGAGTTTTTTAATTTTTTTTAATTTTTAAAGAACAAAAAACTCGGCATGCGACCGAGTTGTCAAAAACACTTTAGACTAATCGTCTAAAATAAGCTTCGTTCTTTACTAAGCCTTTTTATGAATATACTTTCAAAAAATAGCTTAGAATTGTTTTTTGTTTTTGTTTTCTCGCCCGTTTATTTTCTTGGGGCATAACCACCAAAAGCCAAATGGCGAAGGCGGACTATTTAAAAAGGATAGGGATTTCCTACCTCATATAAACAGTATAGCACATCTATTTTTTTTTGTCAATCTTTTTTCAAAAAAACAAATAGGGTTTAATTTTTTGTTGTTTAATTGTTATATCCTAATTTTGACTTTCGAATTTCGAATCAATTATGAATGTCTTGATTTTGAAAGACAAGTCTTAATTTATAATTTTTCTATTGTTAAATTGTCCCGACGTCAAGTCGGGATCCTGATTTCGTCTAAAAGGAGAACATCGGGATTTCATTGTTAAATGTTTTCTACCTCAACCATTGACTTTTAATTTATTTTTAATATATTTAATTATCGTTCTTTGACGATTAAAATATTGCTAAAAATTTCTCAACAAAAAAGAGGATAGAAAAATGAAAGAAAAAACAATTGCTGAAAAGATTTTTTTTATTTCAAACAAGCTTTTGTTTATAATTTCGGTTGTATACCTAGTATGTGTTATTTATAGCATTGCATTTTTTTGCTCTTCGGAAGTGTTGCAAACGTTAGCATACTCGTTTATGATTATCTATTTATCCCGTATGGAATTATGCTTGTTTGCTACATTGCGACTAAAATAGTCACAAAAAAGCGGGTTCAATTTAATAAGATTATTCAATACATGTTTACCAACGAGTTTGAGCTTTTTTGTTTAGATGGCACAAAAATGAAATTTGAGCCCGCTAATAATTAAATTTATACTGACTTGACAGATGACCAACCACTTTATGCCATTATTAGGATAAAAGGCGGCAGATTCCATCATATTGAATTACACCTGCATACCACAATGGATAGAGAATTGAATATGACCCAAACTAAAAACAGGATCTAAACGTCCTGTCTTTTTTTATTTGACTTATTAAGCTGTTTGTTGTTTGGCAATTATATCTTTGACTTTCATTAATGATATAATGGTTGCTCGTTCCTGTTCGTTTAATTTGGCGGTAATATATTTTATAGTTTCTTTCATATCCGGAATAAAAACATATTCCAAAGCATTAACCCGTCGGCGGGTTTTTTCAATTTCAGCCGCAAGAAGCTTTGCTGAACTTTCAATTTCAGCAAGCCGAACCATTGTTTTTAGAGCATTTGAAAAAATTTCCAACGCCCGGTCAAGACTGGTCGAAGTGGTGGCTAAATCATAGCACAAAAAATCGCCTTCTTCACGGTATTTAAATATTGGCACCTCAACACCCATTACATTCTGAGTAGAGGCGTCTAAAAATATTTTTTTTGTAGTAACTGCCAAATTTTCCTCAATCACCGCTTCCCTGATTTTGGAAGAAAAGAAAATATATGAAAAAAATCCGGCACCAAGCTCTTTTTCAATTTGCTCCCGCAATTGTTTTGCTTCACGGATTACCGCCATAAAATTTTTCATCAATCCATCGCGCTTTTCTTTCAATAATTTATGACCGCGCAAAGCCGTCTTAAGCTTGGTTTTAAGCTTAAGCAACTCTTGCCTTGTTGGATTTACATTTAGTTTATTAGCCATTGTTTTAGCGAGACAAATAAGATAATTTATTAATTTCTAAATTCTAATATCTAACCTCTGAATTCAAATTACAAATTCAAAATCTCAAGATCCAAACAAATATCAAATATCAATTTCCAAACGGCTAAACTTAGTGTTTGAAATTTGAGTTTTGTGTTTTGTCATTTGTTTGGGATTTGTAATTTGTAATTTGGTACTTATATTCCATGACTTGTTTACTATCTAGATGTTAGGATTTATGTTTTAGGCAGGTATTTTTCAACATATTCTTCTTTAACGCGCTTTAATTCGGACTTAGGCAAAATAGACATCAGCTTCCAGGATAAATCCAAAGTTTCCTTAATGGTTCTGTCTTCATCTAATTTTTGGCGAACATACTTATCTTCAAACTCATCGGCAAATTTGGCAAATTTCTTATCAGCATCAGATAATGCGCTTTCGCCTAAAATTACTGCCAATTCTTTGGCTTCTTTACCTCTGGCATAAGCGGCAAAAACCTGATTTAAAACGCCTGAATGGTCTTCACGAGTTTTCCCGGCGCCAATTCCCTTATCTTTAAGCCGGGACAAAGAAGGCAAAACGTCAACCGGAGGATAAATGCCTTTTCGGTGCAATTCGCGCGAAAGCATAATTTGCCCTTCAGTGATATAGCCGGTTAAATCAGGAATCGGATGAGTTTTATCGTCTTCAGGCATCGTTAATACTGGAATTTGAGTAATTGATCCTGATTTTCCTTTTATTCTGCCGGCTCGTTCATAAATGGTTGAAAGATCGGTATACAAATATCCGGGATAGCCTCGGCGGCCTGGAATTTCTTTTCGAGCGGCGGAAATTTCCCTTAAAGCTTCGCAGTAGTTTGTTAGATCAGTTAAAATCACCAATACATGCATGCCAAGTTCAAAGGCCAGATATTCGGCAGTGGTCAATGCGATGCGAGGCAGGGTAATTCTTTCAACAACCGGATCGTTAGCCAAATTAATATAAAGCACTGCTTTGGAAATCGCGCCGGTTTCTTTAAACTGATTTATAAAAAATTCTGATTCTTCAAAAGTAATTCCCATGGCGGCAAACACAACGGCAAAATTGCCTTCAGTTGTCCCGTCGGGCTTGGCGACCTTCGCTTGTCTTGCAATTTGGGCGGCAAATTCAGAATGAGGCAGGCCTGAAGCGGAAAATATCGGAAGCTTTTGGCCTCTAACTAAGGTATTTAAGCCGTCAATTGTTGAAATGCCAGTCTGGATAAAGTCATTGGGATAATCGCGGGAATACGGATTTAGAGGTGCGCCGTTTATATCAAGTTTTTTTTCAGCGATAATCGGCGGCAAGCCGTCTTTTGGTTTTCCGGCGCCGTCAAATATCCGGCCAAGCATATCTTTGGAAACTCCGATTTCCATGGTTTTACCAAGAAACGTCGCCTTGGCGCCATCAATTTCCAAGCCGCGGGATTCTTCAAACATTTGGACAACCGCCTTATTTTGAGAAACTTCCAAAACCCGGCCGCGTCTTTTTGAACCGTCAGACAATTCAACTTCAACCATTTCTTCATATTTTACATCCCTAATCCCCTCAACAACCATAAGCGGTCCGGAAATTTCTTTAATTGTTTTGTATTGCTTCAACATATGAATATTATATAATTATTTGTTAATTTCCTTTTTTATCTCTTCTGGCAGCTTTTTTAATTCATCAATATCTTCTTCCTTAGTCATATGCGATTTAGCAATTTTTTCTTTGACTTTTAAATTAACCAAATTCTTCAAAGCTTTTCCGCTTTCCAAGCCGGACAAAGCCTCAATATGAAAAGACAAAATCGCTTTTAGAATCCAGTACATTTTTTTTGGGGAAGTATAAGTGTCAATATCATCAAAAGCATTTTGGTGTAAAAAATCCTCTCTTAAAGACTTGGCAGTGTCTAAAACCAGCTGTTCTTTTTGAGATAAAGATTCAACGCCTACCAAACGGACGATTTCATCAAGCTTGGCTTCCTGCTGCAGCAGATTCATTGCTTCTTTTCTCATTTCTGGCCAGTCCTGGCCAAAATTATTTCTGGTATATTCATTAATATCGTCAGAGTATAATGAATAGCTAGAAAGCCAGTTAATTGCCGGGAAATGCCTGCGGTAAGCAAGTTGGGCGTCTAAACCCCAAAACACTTTAACAACGCGCAAAGTATTTTGAGTGACCGGTTCGGAAAGATCTCCACCTGGAGGCGAAACAGCTCCAATTACTGTCAGCGAACCCGTTCTTTCATCTGATCCGATACATTTAACATATCCTGCCCGTTCGTAAAAACTCGCAGTCCTAGAACCCAAATAAGCCGGATAACCTTCTTCACCGGGCATCTCTTCCAAGCGGCCGGACATTTCACGCAATGCTTCAGCCCAGCGTGAAGTTGAATCTGCCATCAAGGCGACTTTATATCCCATATCCCTGAAATACTCGGCAATGGTAATGCCGGTATAAACCGAAGCTTCTCGCGCGGCAACAGGCATATTTGAAGTATTAGCAATTAATACTGTTCTTTCCATTAAAGGCCTGCCCGATTTCGGATCGATTAATTCCGGGAATTCCTGCAATACGTCAGTCATTTCGTTGCCGCGCTCTCCGCAGCCAATAAATAAAATTATGTCAGCATCAGCCCATTTAGCCAATTGATGCTGAACAACGGTTTTTCCCGAGCCAAATGGTCCCGGAACACAAGCAGTACCTCCTTTTACAACCGGAAAAAATGCATCAATTACCCGCTGGCCAGTCACTAGCGGTTCGGTCGGCAAAAGCTTTTCTTTAATTGGCCTGGGCTGTCGAATCGGCCAAACTTGTTTCATCGAAATATCCTTGCCGCTAACTTTGGCAATCGGTTCTTCAATTGTATATTCACCGCTTTTTATATCTTCGATTTTTCCAAAAATTCCCGACGGAACCATTATTTTATGAGTAATCAAATCGGTTTCCGAAACTTCGCCTAAGATATCCCCTTCAGAAACATCTTGGCCGGGTTTTACCTTGGGAATGAATTTCCATTTCTTTTCGCGGCTTAATGCCGGCACTTCAATTCCTCTGGTAATATAATCACCTGAAACTTCACGGATCAAATTAAGCGGCCGCTGAATACCGTCATAAATTGACTTTAAAAGCCCGGGTCCAAGCTCTACCGACAAAGGCTTGCCGGTCTGGTAAACCGGTTCACCCGGACCAAGCCCTGAAGTTTCTTCGTAGACTTGAATACTGGCGGTATCACCTTTAAGCTCAATTATTTCGCCAATTAATTTTTTTTCAGAAACTTTAACCACTTCATACATCTGGGCATTTTTCATGCCTGACGCAACAACCAACGGTCCCGAAACTTTAATGATTTTTCCAATTTTCTCAGTCATATAAAAATATAAATAATTAATATTAAAACATTTAAATATTAAATATTGATTGATAATTTATTTTTTGATATTTAATATTTTTCTAATTATTACTTAAAATATCTGATCCGACAGCTTGTTCAACAATTTTTCTTAAATTCGCCAAGCCGGCGCCTGTTGAACCTGCTTGCGAAGGAACGGCAACCACTGAAGGCAGGGCTTGTGGCGGCAATTCTTTTAAAAAATCTTTTATTTGATCCAGCCAATCTTCTGTTATAAAAATTATTCCGTAATCAGCGGAGTTATATATTTTTAAAAATTCTTGTTCACATTCTTTTTTCGTCTTTACTCCAACAACATCAAGACCGACGGCTTTGAATCCGCCGACCGCGTCATTATTTCCAATTATTGCGATTTTATAAGACATGATCAAAATTAATATTTTTCCCTCAATGTTTTTCTGATTTCTTCTTTGGGTAAATTATTTAATTTTCCGGTTAAAATAATCCTAATGTTTTGAATGGCATTTTGCTTAGCCAAAAAATAGGCAAAAATAACTTCCGGACCGTATGAAAACCTTTTTGCCTGCATAATATAGCGGGTTTTATAATCTTCAACTTCTTTTTCCAGCATGAATAAATTATTGTCTTCACAAAAAATTTCAAATGCTTCAGTCAACTTTACATCAAAATTAGCATTGACATATGATTTTAGAATGCGAATTTCTTCCGAATAAAGCTGAACCATTTTTTTAATATCGGCATGTCCCCCACGAACTAATTTTTCATTCAATTTTTCTTTGCTTAATTTAAGCCTTTTGCTGCGGATCCAAATTAACAGATTAATACTGTCAATTTCCATTTTTACGTAATTTATAATAAATCGGCTTTTAATTTTTTTTGCCAAATTCTGTTTTAAATCAAAATATTCCTGAGTTAAAATCGCATCAAGCTCATCGGGTCGTATTTTTTCAGTAATTTTTTTGGAGATACGAAATATTATATCTTTTATTTCATGATCTAGAACTTGACCATTTTGTTTACCAATATAAGATTTCGAGATTCTCGGTGAATGACTATGATTTTCATTAATAAAGTCCTTGATTTTCTCTGGCGGGTAAACAACACTATCTTTAACAAATTTATCAACGTTAACATTAAAAATCTTTGCTTTAAAAAAAAGCTTTACGTTTACAAAATCGCGATCAAGTAAAATTATCTCAAACAATGATTGCTTTGGAGTAATTCTATGTAAAAGGCTAAAAAATTGCTGAAAATCTTTGCTTAACGCTTCTCTATATTGAGTCGGTTCAACCCCCAACAAATTATCGGCATAATCAGTATCATTTAAAACCTTAAAGGCACTGTTCAAATTTGGCGCATCAATCATGCGTTCAATATCATTTTTATCCAAAATATGACTCTCTAAAGCCCTGATTTTTGCACTGGCATAAATGTAATTAGTGCCTTTCATAATTATTTTTCGTAAGCTTGCATAAAAAGCAAGCCGGCCACTTCCAAAATGGTCTGCTCTTTTGAATTATTTATTAATGCCGAAAAGGTATTATTTATTTCCATCTGACTAGAATTAAATACAAATCCACCTACGCCGGATACTGATTTTTTTCCAATTCCATATTTTTTATCGCTATTTTTCAAAGCTTTTTTCAGCAAATTTTCTTTTTCCTTTACTGAAAACAGATCCCCTTCAATTTCCGGCAGATTATTAATTAATTTTTCCATTAATTTCACATATTCATCGTCTTTAAAATCAGCCATTTTTTTCAAAGCGTTTTTGTATGCCCTTTCGATAATTTCTTGTTTCCGACCAAGGATTTCGGCTTGTCCTTTTGACTGAAGTTTAAATTGGGTCTGCTGAATTTTCTGGCCGGCTTTTCTTTTTGCGGAAGCAATAATCTCAAGTTTTTTTTCATCAATTTTTTTCTTCCAGTCATTATTAATTTCAGCCGCCTTAATTTCACCTTCGGCTTCAATCTTTTTTGCTTCAGCTTCGGCTTCGAAAATTATTGTTTTTTTTATATCCTCTAGCGCCATAATTTAACAGTTAACATTTAACGACCCGCCTAAAGATAGGCAGATTAACATTTAGAATTAGCCAACTTTTATGCCGTTTAATAACAAAATTGTGGTTAAAAGTCCTAAAACGGCATAAGTTTCCACCATAGCGGCAAGAATAATCGCTTTTCCGGAAGCTTTAGGCTGTTTGGCAGTTACGCCCATTCCTGCGGCGGAAACTTTTCCCTGAAACCAACCGGAACTTAAGCCGGCAATAGCTATGGGCAAACAGGCAAAAAGAATCTGCAGACCGATTTCCATGCTAATTTCAGGAATTTCTCCGCCCAAAAGGCCGACTTTTTGCAAAGCCATAATCGCGGCTAAAAAGCCATAAATTCCCTGAGTGCCCGGCAAGGCTTCAAGCAACAAAGCTTTACCAAATTTTTCCGGCTCTTCGGAAATTACTCCGGCCGCAGCCTGCCCGGCAATTCCAACGCCAATAGATGATCCTAGTCCGGCTAATCCGGCAGCTAAAGCCGCTCCAAAAATTGCTAATGCAATTCCAATTTCCATAAATTTATTTTTCCTTTCTAGTCTTAATGACTATATTTATTATTTTTATTTATTATTAACTATTCTAACGTATTTACTTTCTTTTTTAAATGGAACAAAATCCATGCCTCCGCCTTCCATAAATTTTGGAAAAAACTCAACAAATTGCAGGCGGCTTGAATGAATAAACGCGCCTAACGCATTAATTCCGATATTAAATATATGGCCACCTATTATTATAAAAAAAGCAATTACCCATCCTAAATAAGGAACCATGTCAATAGTCAGCTTGGCAATCAAATTAATCACCATAGCAATAATGCCGGTGGCAAGGCCTAATGCCAAAAGGCGGGAATAAGATAAAACGTCTGATAAATAACCGACAACTCCGTAAAGGCTTATAACTCCACTGGTTAATTTTAGAATCGGATTTTTTTGACTTCTGCCCTGAGTGGCTACCAAACCAATTACTCCAACCCAAACCAAATATTTGCTATATGAAAAGTCAATCAACCCAAGCTTAGAAGCCCCGCCAATTAATATGGCAAGTATGAAATAAAGCCACATACAATCATCCAATATTGCTGAAATAAAATTTTTATGCTTAATTTTCCACCAGAAACTCACAAGAATTCCGACAATAACCTGAATAATTCCCAAAATTAAAGCGAATATCAGCATCTTTATAGGCTCTTTAACCGGATCAATAAGCCGGATATTAACTAATAAATTTCTTAGCCAATCAATTTTAATATCATCAATAATAATTCCAAACCAGCCGCCAACAAGCGCTCCGGCAAAAAAAGTCGCTATTCCCCCAATCATAATAACCTTAAACATTTTTGCCGCCTCCTTGCTTGGTTTGAGTATTTTCATTGCTAGCCAAGAGAATAAGGCCAAAACTATGCCGTAGCCGGCGTCAGTCATACAAAGCCCAAAAAATAAAACAAAAAACGGGGTAAGCCATGGAGTTGGATCGGGCTCATGATATTGAGGTGATCCGTAAACTCCGGTCACAAATTCAAACGGACTGGCCCAAGTATTTTTAAAAATTACCGGAATATTTTCTTCACCCTCAGACGAAAGTTCATCAATTGTAAAATCAGCAGTTATCTTATTTAATTCTTTTTCCAAAATTTTTATTGATTCTTTATCGATCCAGCCGATTAAAGAAAAAGCCTTGCTGGTATTGCCGGTTTTTTGTTTTTGAATTAGCTTTTCTTTCTGCCAAGAAAGAAAATCAAAAGTAACTTTTAATTCATATTGGCTGTTTGCCAGCCTTTGAGCTTCTCTGATTAATTTTTCAATCCGAATTTCCGATTCGCTGATTTTTTTATTTATCTGTTTTATTCTTTCAAAAACCGAAACTTCCAAATCCGGAATTTCAATGGATTTAATATTAATTTCATTTAAAATTTCGTTTATATTAGCCTCCTGGCTCTTCTTAAAAAATAAAACAGCAAATATTTCTTTATTGCTTTCTTTTACTGTTTCAATATCGCTTAAAGGCAAATTTTTTTGAAGATCAAAAAGCAATTGATCGCGGACTTCTTTGTTTATTATTAAAAATTTGTAGTCAAATCCACTTTCCAGCTTTTGGCGGTTTGGAACAAAATTTAAATTTTGCCAAGGCTCAATCTGAACAAGTTCCAAAGCCGATTTATCTATTATATTTCTGGCTTCGTTTATATTGCTTTCTATTTCCTGAATTTCTTTGGTTTTTCCTGTATAATCAAATTCATTGACTATTTTTTCAATTTTTCCTAAAGGCAAATTTATCTTGGAATCAATTTTTTCCTTAAGGCTTTTTTTCTCAGTTTCATAGCCTGCTAAAAATTCCAAGCAAAATCTGACACCGGCAATTTTATATTCCAAATCAGACAATGCCTCATTTATATTATTTTTTATCAGATCTTTTTCCTGACAGTCTTCAATTTGGCTAAAGCCAAGATTCTGTAAAACCTCCAAAATTTTATCTTGATTTTTTTGGTGTCCGATTATATTTATTTTTGCAGTCGTTGCAAGCGCCATATTTATGTTATTTTGAATTTTTTAATTTAAAAATTTAGAATTTTTTTTACAATTAAATCAGAAGCTTTTTCAACGGTTTTATTATCAATTTTATTCAACTTATCCAATTCTTTGGCTAAATCATGATCATTTTGAGTCTTTATCTTTTGGATTTCCTTTTTGGCATTTTCAATAATCTCATCTATCTGAGAACTGGCCTGGCTTTCAGCATTATTTAAGCTATTTTGGCCTTGCTGATTCATCTGCAAAACCATATTTTCAACTTTTTGTCTAGCTTTTTTAATAATTTCTTCCCCCTTGACTTCTGTTTGTTTAATTTCTTCAATTGTATTTTGTGTCATAAATTTAGGTAAAATAAAAAAATTTTAAGATTCTGGTATTAAATTAAGGCAAATTTCTCCAATTTAAGCTAAAATTTTTTCTGAAAAAGCCATAATTTTAGTATAAGTATTAAATTGAATATGTCAAGGGTGGCTACTTAATTATTTACTTTATTATAATAAAATTTATTTGCAAACATTTAGTTTATCTTTCAATAATTTTAAATAAATATCACGACGGCTTACTATTCCAACTAGTTTTCCGGAATTGTCAATAACCGGCAAGCGATGAATATTTTTAGCAAGCATTATCGCACCAGCCTTCATTACTTTTTCTTCAGGACCTATAAAAATAATATTTTTTGACATAATTTCATTAACTTTCAAAAAAAATTTATCCACTATTTCTTCTTCCCTCTCTTCAAAGTCAGTAAAATATTCAGGTGATTGATAAAATTCATCATAATTAGGATAAAATGCCCGATAGATATCTTTCTCCGAAACAATACCAATAATTTTTTTATCATCAATAACTACTAGTCCGCTGACATTATATTTAATAAGCAAGCTTACCGCTTCCTTTAATGTTGAATTAGGGTCAATGGAATAAACTTGTTTTTTCATTATTTCTTGAACTTTCATAAAATTTATTTTAATAGTTAGTGTTTTAATTATAATGTTTATCAAACAAAAAAGCAAAAAAAATAAGGCAAAAATTATCACCTTATTTCCTAAAAAATTAATCTACGAGGCAGCAGCTATTTCTAAGGAAAATTTGCCTTCAGCTGTTCCTTTGATTATATAAGCCTTAAAATCCAATCTACTGAATTTATCATTTATTATTTTTTTAATTTCAAACAAATCATTATTTTGCTGATTATGTTCTGCGTCTAAATCATCAATTCCATAAGCGCCGCAATTATCATGATACAAAATAATAATTTCCTCTGCTTTATGAAGACAAACTGAAATTTCAATTTGCTTGAATAAAAAATCAGCTTCGTTTTTTTCTGATAAAAAGTCTTTTCCCGAACCGGCAACTGAAACCAAATCATAGCTGCCTTCAGGACAGCCAATACTCTCTAAAAGTTTAGAAAAATCACTTAGCCTAAGGCGAAAATCCATGCAACGAAAAATTAAAGTTTTACATTTGTGGCTCATAATAATTTTATAAATATTTTTATCGGCGACATAAGCCACGTCGATCTCGATCGACAGTGGCGTAGGGCGAGAGTCCCGCACCTATTTTACTCATCAATCATTTTCAAGATTAATTTTTTCTACAGTATAAAATAAATTATTTAACCTAAACAGTGATCAGTAAAATAGGTGCGGGACCTAGTCAAGCCGCTACGACACAGGTCTTAATATATTAATCGTATTGTGTCGAGAAGCCATAAAAGGGCGAAATACTCTCCGCAGCGCTCCGTCGCCAAAACGGCTTTGACGCGTCGGCGACTTGCTCCGCGGTTTAATACCCTTTATTATTCTAATTTTTTAGTTGCAGAAAAAGACGATTTCCTTTTTCGAACAACTCTAAGGCGCACAAGCTCTTTTTCTATTTTTGCGGCAAGCGCCGTGTAATCAACCGCTTCCTTATTTTTTGTATCTTGAAGTATCTGTTCAGCCCTCTTTCTTGCTTGTTCCGCCCTTGCCTCGTCAATTTCATCCGACCTTTCAGCGGTTTCTGTCAATACAACAACCTCGTTTTTTCTAACTTCTAAAAAACCGGAAGAAATTGCTAAGTATATTTCCTCTTTGTCCCATTTTACTATCACTTCGCCGGGACAGAGAACAGAAAGCAAAGGAATATGATCAGGCAGAACAGTAATCTGGCCGGTTTGAGTAGGCAAAGTAACTTGAGATACTTCTTTTTCAAAAACAACCCGTTCAGGCGTGACTATTTTGAATTTTATTTTAGGCATTTTAAAAGCTATTATTAGTAAATTAAAGCGAGTTAAATAAATTAAATCTATCTTTAATTTACTTTTATTTTACTTTTACTCGCTTTTATATACTTTATTTTATTTCTTAATATCCTCAATTCCGCCTTTCATATAAAAATCCTGCTCAGCTATATCATCGTAGTTACCAGCCAATATTTCTTTAAATGCCCTTATGGTTTCGCTTAATGGCACGTATTTGCCGGACTGACCGGTAAAAGTTTCCGCTACAAAAAATGGCTGCGATAAAAATCTTTGGATTTTTCTGGCCCGGGCAACTATTGATTTATCTTGAGCAGATAGTTCTTCCATTCCTAAAATTGCGATAATATCCTGTAAATCTTTATAGCGCTGTAAAACTTTTTGAACACCTCTGGCAACTTCATAATGTTCTTTACCGACAATTCTCGGGTCTAAAATTGTTGAGGAAGAATCAAGCGGATCAACTGCCGGATAAATGCCAAGCTCAGAAAGCGGCCGGGACAATACAACGGTTGAATCCAGGTGGGCAAAAGTTGTGGCCGGCGCCGGGTCAGTCAAATCATCGGCCGGAACATATACCGCTTGGACCGAAGTAATTGAGCCTTTTTGGGTTGTCGTAATTCTTTCCTGCATCTCGCCCATTTCAGTGGCTAAAGTCGGCTGGTAACCGACTGCGGAAGGAATCCGGCCTAAAAGCGCCGATACTTCAGAACCGGCTTGCGTAAAACGAAAAATATTATCAATAAAAAGCAAAACATCCTTATTTTCTGAATCCCTAAAATATTCAGCCATGGTAAGGGCAGTTAAACCAACACGTAAACGACAGCCGGGCGGTTCATTCATTTGGCCGAAGACCATGGTCGTGTTTTTAATGACGCCGGATTCGCACATTTCCCGATATAAGTCATTGCCTTCACGCGTCCGCTCGCCCACTCCGGCAAAAACTGAATAGCCGCCGTGTTCGGCTGCAATGTTTCTAATCAATTCCTGGATGACTACCGTTTTTCCGACTCCGGCACCGCCAAATAAGCCGACTTTGCCGCCTTTGACAAACGGGCAAATTAAATCAATGACTTTTATGCCGGTTTCAAATATTTCCACTTTATTAGACAGATCGATAAACTCCGGCGCTTTTCGGTGAATTGGCCAGATCTCTTTGGTTTTAACTTGCTCTTTATTATCAATCGGCTCGCCTAAGACATTAAACATCCGGCCTAAAGTCTGCGGACCGACCGGTACGGCAATCGGTTGGTTGGTATCGATTGCATCCAAACCGCGCCTTAAACCATCGGTTGAACCCATGGAAATTGTCCTAACTAAATTGCTTCCGACATGCTGCTGGACTTCCAAAATTAAATTTTCCTTGCCGTTTTTAACTTCTAAAGCATTATGAATTTCCGGCAATTTTTCCGAAAAATATACATCAACTACTGCCCCGATGATTTTTTTAATTTTTCCAACACTCATATTTATTTATTATTAGAATTTAATTTTTTTATTCCAAGGCGGCTTTGCTGCCGGTAATTTCCGCGATTTCTCTGGTGATTGCCGCTTGCCTTGCCTGATTAAACATCAAAGTCAGCTCGCTGATCATGTCTAAAGCCGCTTCCGATGCATTCTTCATTGCCATCATTCTGGCTGAATGCTCGCAGGCAGCCGATTCCAAAAAAGCTTGGTAGATTTGAATTTCAATTATCCGCGGAATCAGCTGGCCTAAAATTTCTTTTTGTTTTGGTTCAAATAAATATTCATAATAGTCTTTAATTTTAATTGCTTCATCTGTCTGGCCGCCGATAAATCCAAGGCTTTTATCCGGTAGAGAAGTTAAAGGTAAAAGCTGAAAAATACGCGGTTTTTGAATTAAAGCAGAATAAAAATCAGTATAAGCAACTACAATTTTATCATACCGCTTATTCAAATAGTCGGTAGTAATCAATTTTACAACGGCTGAAATTTCCGAAGAATCACTTATAATATCCGGCTTTTCAAATTGAGCAACAACTTTTTTTCCCAGTCTGGCTAAAAAATCAGCTCCTTTTTTCCCCAAAACAATCCATTCGCATTTAATATTTTTTTGCCGGCTTTCGTAATCCAAAGCTTTAGCGATAATCTGAGAATTGAAGCCGCCGCACAACCCCCTATTGGCAGAAATTAAAACTATTCCGATTTTTTTAATATCATTCGGCTTAGCGAGTAATGGATGCGAAGTGCTGTCAACTCTGTCTGATAAATTCAAAATTACCTGCCAGGCTGTTTTTGCATATTCTTTAGAAAGCAATACCGCGGAAACCGCCTTGCGCATTTTTACCGCTGAAACCATCTCCATTGCTTTTGTAATTTTTTTTGTATTGCCGATGGAGCGGATTCTGTTTTTAATTACTTTAGTGACTACGGCCATAATCTATTTAACCTCTTCTTTCAGCTCAGGTACTGTTTCTTTATATTCAAAAATTATTTTTTTTAAGTCAGTTTCAGTTTCAGGATCTAATTTTTTTTCTTTTTTAATTTTAGCCAAAACCAGCTGATGATGGCTTGCAAAATAATCAATCAATCCTGATTCAAAAAGTTGAATTTTATCAACAGCAATATCATCAACCAATCCATTTACTACGGCAAAAATAATTATAATCTGATTTTCGATCGGCACCGGCTGATATTGACCTTGCTTTAAAATTTCAGTTAACCGCCGGCCGCGGCTGATCTGCCGGCGAGTTGATTCGTCTAAATCTGATCCAAATTGGGCAAATGCGGCAAGCTCGCGATACTGAGCCATTTCAAGCTTCAATTTTCCGGCAACTTGCTTCATTGCTTTTACCTGGGCGGCTGAACCGACGCGGGAAACTGAAAGTCCGGTATTAATCGCCGGGCGGATGCCTTGATAAAAAAGATCGCTTTCCAAAAATATCTGGCCATCGGTAATTGAAATAACATTTGTCGGGATATATGCGGAGATATCGCCAGCTTGAGTTTCAATGATCGGCAAAGCGGTCAATGAGCCGCCGCCATAATCATCATTAAGCCTGGCGGCCCGCTCCAATAAGCGTGAGTGCAGATAAAAAACATCTCCCGGATAAGCTTCTCGGCCCGGCGGACGCTTTAAAAGTAAGGAAATCTGGCGGTAAGCAACAGCTTGCTTTGATAAATCATCATAGATCAATAAAACATCCTTACCCTTATCCATAAAATATTCGCCCATGGAACAGCCGGCAAAAGGGGCAATATAAAGCAAAGAAGCCGGATCTGATGCGCCAGCCAAAACAACGGTGGTATAAGCCATTGCACCTTGAGCTTGAAGTTCAGCAACGATTCTGGCCACCTTGGCTTCTTTTTGGCCAATAGAGACATAAATGCATATTACATTCTGATCTTTCTGGTTAATAATTGTGTCAATTGCCAAAGCGGTTTTTCCGGTCTGGCGGTCGCCGATGATCAATTCCCTTTGGCCGCGGCCGATTGGGAACATGGCATCAATTGATTTAATTCCGGTCTGCAATGGCGTATCAACCCCGTGGCGGGTAATAACTCGGGGAGCAATCTTTTCAACCGGATAAAAAATATCGGTTAAAACCTGAGGTTTGCCGTCTTGGGGCTGGCCCAAAGGATTGAGCACCCGGCCGATAATATTTTCACCAACCGGTACTTCCAAAATGCGGCCGGTACTTTTAACAATATCACCCTCTTTAATCAAACTATAATCACCCAGGGTAATTGCCCCGATATAATCTTCATCCAAATTCAAAACAACGCCATAGACATCATTCCCAAAATCAAGCATCTCGGAAGACATTGCATCAGGCAGTCCGGAAATTCTGGCAATTCCATCGCCAACCTCAACTACCCGGCCTACTTTTTCAAGTTTCAAGTCGCTGCGATAACCATCGATTTGTTTTTTTATTAACTCAATAATATGATCCTTGTTTTCCATAAAAAATTAATAATTGGCTATTATATTTTTTTTTAAATTTTCCAAACTAGCCTGCAAGCTAAAATCAATCAGTTGATCATTAAAGCTTATCCTAGCACCGCCAACTAGTTTTTTATCCACTTTTTCAACAATTTCTACTTTTTTTCCGGTAATTTTTTCTATTGTCTGAATAATTTTTCTTTGCTGGCTGATTGACAATTCATTTGCACTGGTTATTTCAACTTCAACAATTTTTTGCCGGTTATTATAATATTTTTTGAAATCATTTAATATCTTATCAAGATAACCGATTAAATTTTTTTTTATTAAAAAATCTATGAAATCAGCAACATTTTTTTTTAATTCCGATCCTTTAGATTCTTTGGCTATATCATACAAGACAACGGCGTATTTTTTTGTATCAATCTTCATCGATTTTTTTTAACTATTTATTGTTTTACTACTCTCTAGCTTTGCCAGGGCATCGTCAATTAATTCCTGATCTTTTTTTTCATTCATTTTATTTCCTAAAATTTTTGCCGTTGCATCAATTACCAGGACGGCTAAATCATTTTTTACTTCCTGGAACATTTTTGTCCTTTCAACAGAAATTTGACTTCTCCCTTCATCAATTATTTTTTTAACTTCATTTTTTGCCTCTTGCAATCCTTTTTGTCTATCAGCCAAGACAATTTGCCTGCCTTCATCAATTATTTTTTTTGCCTCATTTTTTGCCTGAATAATTTTTTGCTGTTTTTCTTCTTCCGCCTTCATTAAGTCATCAGAAATTTTTTTTGCCGTCTCAAGGCTTTTTTCAATTGTTTTGGTTCTTTCCGCCATTTTTTGAGCCAATGGCTTTAAAGCAAAATACCATAATACTAAAACAACAACAGTAAAATTAACCAATTGGGCAATAATCAGCTTCCAATCAAGATGAAAGGTGGAAATAATCTTATCCATAATTAAATTATTAATCCCCTATTGAAAAAGCAATTACCAAGGCATAAATTGCAACCGCTTCGGCAAAAGCAGAAGCCAATAGCATCGGCACTAAAATTTTACCGGCTGATTCCGGATTGCGGCCGATTGATTCCATCGCTTTAGCGCCAATTTTACCGATTGCCAAAGCCGGTGCGATTGAACCAATGCCGATCGCTAAAGCTTTAGCTAACATTGTTAAATCCATAAGTTTAATCCTTTCGGCAGTTTTGATTATTTAACAAACTGCTTACATATTAATTATTAAAATATAAAAAATTGAATTGAAATTCTCCGCCAGAGGCGGATGTAGAGAGGATGCGCCTTTGGCGCAGAAATTTAAAATTCAAAATTGGACTCATTGCCCTGCCTCGGCATGGCCTTCTTCGTGATCATGGCTGCTAGTCATTATCGTCAAAAATACCAAAGTCAGCATGGCAAAAATCAAAGCCTGGATAATACCAACTATGATCTCCAAAAACATAAAAGGAATTGGCAATACATAGGCAAAAATTGCTGCCATTGCAGCCAGCAAGACTTCTCCGGCAAAAATATTGCCAAAAAGCCTGAAAGATAGTGATGCAACTTTAGCTAATTCTCCGATAATTTCAATTATTCCGACAAAAAATTTAATCGGATTTGTCAGTAAAACCGTATATTCTTTTTCTTTAAAAAATTTCCTGGGAATTTCAATAAACAATTCAAGGCCGACAAAACGATTAAAATGCTTCCAACCGCTTGTTGCCATGACTCCGAGAATATGGGTAAAAATAACCGCCATTATTGCCAAAGCTAAAGTGGTATTTAAATCAGCAGTTGCCCCGCGCAAAAAAGGAACAAAAACTTTTTCACCGTGTTCTGAAGCTATCATGCCGATTGAGCCGACTCCGGGCAGTAAACCAAGCCAGTTATTTATCAAGATAAAAAAGAAAAGCGGTAAAACTAACGGCAAAAATTTCATTGTCTTTTGTCTTGAGCCAGTGACTGAATCAGCAAGATTATATACTCCTTCTAAAATCATTTCAGCATAATTTTGAATTCCTTTCGGGATAGTGGCCAAACGCGAACGAACCATCAAAGAAAGCAAGACAATCAAAAAAACAGCAACCCAAGAATTAAGCAACGAGTTGGTGACGGTAAAACTGCCAATGTAAAAAATCGGCTCGGCAAACAAAGTTGACTCATGCTTTATCTCTTGATGAGTTGCTGTTAATTCAGCAGTTTGTTTTTCATTTTTTAAATATTGGATTTCACTGTTTTCTGTCATCTTCTTTTTTAACAGGATTATTTAATTTTTTCTTTATTTCGGCTTCTTTTTCAATCTTTTTTATAAAAACTATTGTTTCTTTTACAATTCCTAAAGAAGTCACTAAAAAGGCAATGCCGACACATAGCAGAAAAAGCCAGGGTTTTGTCTGATAGCGGTTATCTAGCCATTTTCCCAAAAATAAAGAAAAAATCAGTGACCCTACTAGCCAGCCAAATAACTGAAAAGTTAACTTCAAACCGCCTTCCCACCAATAATTTTGGTTGGAATTACCGGTGTCAATTTGCCCTTTTTGATCTTTTTTAGCTAACTTAAACAATTTTTTAATAAAAAAGAATTATTTTAGATTGAATGCTGACATTATAGTAATTATATCTTATTAGTCAAGGATTAAAAAAATTTATTTTAAGCAAAAAAATTTTTAAAAAAGTCGACATTATAGCATATCCGTCCAAAGTGTCAAGAGATAAGACTATTGACATAAAACGACAAATTTATATTCTGACTTGATGCTGGCAAGTATACCGGCATAAAAACAGAAGTAAACACAAAACAAAGGAGGTTTCAAATGAAAAGGATGTTATTGATTGTTGCTTTAATTATCTTCGGAATTACACCGGCAATGGCCAATGAAAGTGGAGAAAATGGCGCTTTCAGTTTGGCATTTTTGGAAATTGCAATAATGTTGATTCTGGCAAGAATTGCCTCAAGTATTGCCGAAAAAATCGGCCAGCCGGAGGTTTTAGGAGAGTTACTAGTTGGCATCCTACTTGGGAATATTGGTCTGATCGGACTGCATTTTTTTGACGTAATAACAACAGATCAGAGCATTTCCTTTCTAAAAGAACTTGGCGTTGTGATTCTTTTGTTTCAAGTCGGATTAGAATCAAACGTCAAAGAAATGGCAAAAGTCGGAGTAAAAGCCACACTGGTCGCAATTATTGGCGTAGCAGTTCCTTTCTTTCTTGGAACATGGGTAGTTGGGCCTTGGCTTTTGCCGGGACTGCCACTTGGTACTTACTTGTTTTTGGGTGCTGCACTGACAGCCACTTCTGTCGGAATTACAGCACGGGTTTTCAAAGATCTGAAAAAAACCGACAGTCAAGAGGCAAGAATTGTCCTAGGTGCTGCCGTAATAGATGACGTGCTTGGACTGATTGTGCTAGCTGTCGTTTCGGGAATTGTAAGAAATGGAACAGCTAATTTTGCAAGCATCGGCTGGATTTCAGTAAAAGCAACATTGTTCTTGTTTGCTGCTATTACTCTTGGCCAATTAATGGCCAAGCAGCTAAACTATCTCTTTTCGAAAATTCACGATGGCCACGGCATGAAATTTACCGTAGCAATCTGCTTCTGCCTAGGATTTGCCTTCATATCTGAACTGATTGGCTTAGCGCCGATCGTCGGCGCATTTGCCGCCGGATTAGTTTTGGATCCTGTTCATTTTAAACGTTTTCGCCGTCCTGATATTGTCCAACGGATTGACGACTATATAAATGGAGAAGATGAAGAAAAAGAGAACGATTCAGCCTTTCGAGAAAAAATTACGCAATTGACTAAAACTCACACAGAAGAACACGTCGAAAGATTAATGCGGCCGCTTGGATACTTTCTAATTCCCCTGTTCTTTGTCATGACTGGCGTTGGAGTTAAACTATCGGTATTGTTTAATCCTTCAATTATCATTACGGCTTTAGCTATAACCGTAGTTGCTTTTGCCGGAAAAATAGTTGCCGGGATTGCCGCCGGAAAAGGTGTAAACAAACTTATTGTCGGCATTGGGATGATTGCCCGAGGAGAAGTTGGCTTGATCTTTGTCATAAAAGGGCAAGATCTTGGTGTTGTTACGCCTGATGTTTATGCAATTATAGTTTGCGTTATTGTTTTCTCTACGCTCTTTACGCCAATTGCATTAAACTATATGCTAAAAAAACAAAAATCCTAAATTAGGATTTATCTCATCGATTCAACAACTCATTGATTTGGGTTGTTTTTTTATTGGCGACGTAAGCCACGTCGATCTCGATCGACAGTGGCGTAGGGCGAGAGTCCAGCACCTATTTTACTCATCAATCATTTTCATAATAAATTTTTTCTACAGTATAAAACAGATTATTTAATCTAAGCAGTAGTCAGTAAAATAGGTGCTGGACCGAGACGAGGAGCCATCAAAGGGTGTAATATCCCGTCCAGACTTTGCCGATGTTAAATTGACATTCCGATATTGACATCGGGAAACTTCGGGACTGCGGAAGAAGTGGGCGGAGCGCGTCGTCACCAAAGCGGCTTTAACGCATCGGCGACTTGTCCCGATTAATCCTTCACCTTTGGCGGAGTGAAAAATCAAGGATCCCGTCTTATTCATATTTAATTATGGAGCGGGACTCCGCGGTTAATACCCTTTATTAAACAAAAATGCGGCTGAAAGAGTGTTAGACCCCAAAACCATGTTAATGCTAGGGTGCACCTTTCAAGCCGCAAATTTATGATATCAAAGGAAATGAAATATTTCAAGTTCCTAAAAAAAGAAACTAACATAAATAATCAATAAATTAAGCTTTCTTGATTTATTGATTTATTGATTTTTTGAAATAAAAGAAAACACCCCGTGTTTCCAGGGGTGTTTTCCGGTTCCTAGGATCAATTCCTAGCATTAACAAAAGTATACTAGCACATGTTATAAAATTTGTCAAGCCTTTGTAGAGTTAACACTATTAAGTAACACTTTGTGGTATTTTTATGTGAAGTTAATTGGTGACATATATTCCAGACTTTGATGTGGCCTTTCAAAGTTGTAATGGATAAGCCATTCAGTCATCTTTTGATTGAAATGTCTGGTATTATCTGTCATATTGCCTTGTTTTCCAGCCACTCCTGCATCACTTCTTGAACTTCTGCCACCCCAACCATCGGCCAGCCAACTTTCTCCTTTTCATTAACCGCATTAATTTTTGCATTTTCATCAATTTGCTCAATGCTTACTTTTGAAGCCGCCTCATCCATAAGATCAATTGCTTTATCAGGAAAAGATTTATCTTTTATATGCTCGGCTGTCAAATGTACCGCCGTCAAAATCGCTTCATCGGAAATATTAACTTTATGATATTGCTCATAGCGTCTTTTGATGCCGCGAAGAATTTCAATTGTTTCTTCTTTAGTAGGTTCGTCAATTAAAATCGGATGAAACCTTCTGTCGAGCGTAACGTCTTTTTTAATAAATTCTTTGTATTCCTCAACGGTTGTCGCCCCGATTACCTGCAAATCTCCTCTGGCCAGTGCCGGCTTTAAAATATCATCAGCATCAATTGAGCCTTCGGCTCCGCCCGCTTCGGCCAAACTATGGATTTCATCAATAAATAAAATGATGCTTCGTTTAGCTGCTGTAATTTCATCGGCAATCTGCTTTAGGCGCTTTTCAAATTCACCACGGTATTTGGTGCCAGCGACAATTCCGGTTAGATCAAGAGCAAAAACTTTTTTTTCCTGAAGAATTTTCGGCACTTTTTTATCAATAATCGCCTGGGCCAATCCTTCGGCGATTGCCGTTTTGCCGACGCCTGATTTTCCAACTAAAACCGGATTATTTTTTGTCCGCCTACATAAAACCTGAATTACCCGATCGATTTCCTCTTCGCGGCCGATTACCGGGTCAAGCTTGCCTTCAGCAGCCAAAGATGTTAAATCTCTTGAATATTGGCTTAAAGTCGGCGTCAATCCCCGACTTTTATTCAGACTGGTAGGTAACAGCCCATTTTTTTTAGCTACAAAAAATAAAACCACTAATGCGGTAGTGATAAAAAAAAGCAAATAATAAGAGGATTGACTTAAAGAAGGAATAGGTTGCATTTCTTTAATTAAAATAAAAAAAATTAGATTGATTTTTAATAATATTTCAGCTAAAATAATTATACCATAACTAATTAATTATTCCAATCTTGTGGCTACAATTAATAGCTTAATTAAAATTCTTCAAGAAGTTAAAGATAAGGGAAACGGGAAAAACCCAATTTTTCCTTATTTTCATAAAAAAAATTCTGATTATGATTTGGATTTAATCAGACTGGCTTATGATTATGCCGAAAAAGCCCATACTGGCCAGACCAGAAAATCGGGTGAAGCTTATATTACCCATCCTTTGGAAACTGCAATTACATTGGCAAAGATGGGTCTTGATCAAGCTTCGATAATTGCCGCCCTTCTCCATGATGTGCCGGAAGACACCAACTACAGTTTAGTTGATATTGAAAAAAACTTCGGATCGGAAATCGCCCAGCTGGTCGGCGGTATTACCAAATTAGGGGTAATCAAATATCGCGGAATGGAAAAATACGCGGAAAATTTACGCCGGATGTTCATTTCAATGGCTCAAGATATAAGAATTATTCTGATAAAAATGGCTGACCGGCTACATAATCTTAAAACTTTGAATTCATTGCCGCCGGAAAAACAAAAACGCATTGCCCAGGAAAGCCTGGAAATCTATGCACCGATTGCCAATCGGCTAGGCATGGGGCAAATTAAAGGCGAACTGGAAGATTTGGCTTTTCCTTATGTCTACCCGGAAAAATACGAATGGATGATGAAAGAAGTAATTCCAAAAATTGAAATCGAAATGGCTTACACCCAGAAAGTAATTAAGTTGGTTGAAAAAGAATTAACCGCCCAAAAAATAAAAATACTTTCAATCCACGGCCGAGCCAAAAGGCTTTATAGCCTTTATCAAAAACTTGAAAGGCCGCCATACAACGGCGACGTAAGCAAAATATATGATTTGGTGGCACTAAGAATTATTGTTGCAACCGTAGCTGAATGCTACCAGGTTTTGGGAATAATCCATCATTTTTGGAAGCCTCTGCCCAGCCGGATTAAAGATTATATTGCCCAGCCAAAACCAAACGGCTATCAGTCGCTTCATTCAACCGTTTTCTGTCTTGACGGAAAAATTGTTGAATTCCAAATACGAACTCAAAAAATGCATGAACAGGCCGAATACGGCATTGCCGCCCATTGGCACTACAAAGAATCGGAAAAAACCCCGGCTAAGATTGAAGACAAAGGCTATACCTTGCCCAAAAAACTGAAATGGATTGAGGAGCTTGTCAGCTGGCAGAAAGAAACTCACGATAATCAGCAATATCTGAAATCATTGGCTGTAGATTTTTTTCATAATAGGATTTTCGTTTTTACTCCAAAGGGAGATGTAATTGATTTGCCTGAAGACGCAACACCGGTTGATTTTGCCTACCATGTGCACACTTGGATTGGCGACCATTGCTCCGGCGCCAAAATTAACAATCAAATGGTAAGTTTAGACTATACTTTAAAAAACGGCGATGTGGTTGAAATTATCACTGAAAAAAACCGCAAGGGACCAAACGTCGATTGGCTAAAATTTGTCAAAACCAGTGCCGCCAAAGACAAAATCCGCGCAGCGATTGGGAAAGAAAAGAAGTAGAAAAGTAAATTAAGTTTTAACCTCAACTTGCTAACGTTAACAGAATCGCCTAGGGTTGAAACCCTAGGCTAAATAGTTAAAGCCCAATAAATTGGGCTCACTAGCAAAAAACTAATTAAGTGAGTTGATAAAATCAGTCCCCTTTAGGGGACTTTGTTGTATTAGACCAGGGTTTTAACCCTGGGCTTTTTTTGACATATCAATCTGAACCTCCGCCAGAGGCGGATCATATACCAGTATATGGCTTTGGAAAGTTCAGGATAACAATGATATGCTTTTTAAAGAGCTGACAAACATGCAACAATAGTAATCGCCGCCTATTAACAATTTAATTAACCAATATCCCTATCCCGGCCGTCTAACCAAAAAGCCGAGGCAATGCCCCGGCTTCTTATATATTAAAAAATCCTAAATCAACAAATTTTTGTAATGATGTTATTCAGCTCTTCGCTGGAATAAAATTCAATCACAACCTGTCCGGACTCACCGATTTTTTTTATATTAACCTTGGTTCCCAAAACGGCCTGCAATTTTTCCTCCAAAGCCGCCAGATTGGGGTCTTTGGTTTTTCGAAGATGACTTTTAACAACCACTTTTTTAACCTGATTTTCGACCGCTCTCACCGTCAAATCATTTTTTAATATCTTGTTAAAAAATTCAAGCCGTTTTTCCGCCGGCAATCCGACAATCAGGCGAGCCGTACTGTAATTGATCTTTTCGGTAATCAAGGCTCTTTGAATTTCAGTCGGCAACGTCAATAGGCGCAAAGCGTTTGCTACAACGGAACGGGTCTTACCTACCCTTTTTGCCGCTTCTTCCTGGGTTAAATTAAATTCATCAATCAGTCTTTGAAAGGCAACCGCTTCTTCTATCGGATTTAAGTCTTTTCGCTGAATATTTTCAACCAAAGCTAATTCCAATTTCTGCTGTTCCTTGACTTCGCGAATAATTGACGGAACGGTTTTCATTCCCAAAATTTGGGCTGCCCGAAACCTTCTTTCTCCGGCAATAATCTCATAACCATTATCAGTACCCGTTAAAATCAAAGGCTGCAGTATACCGTGTTGTTTTATTGAATTGGTCAGATCTTCCAGACCCTCATGATCAAAATTGCTTCTGGGTTGATGTGGATTTGCTTTTATCTTATTTATTGGAATCTGGCTGATCATTTCTTCATTTCCGATTATATCCGGATTTTTGATGAAACTATTTTTATCATTTTTTTGGGGAATCAGCGAGCTTAAGCCTTTTCCCAAACCGGTTGTTTTTGGCATAATATAAAATTTTAAATTTAGAATTTTTCCGCCAGAGGCGCTTGTCCGCCTATGGCGGGGATGTAGCTAAGATGCGCCTTTGGCGCAGATTTAATTTTGAATATAAAAATATTAAAACATTATAAATTCACTCAAAATTATTTTTTAATAAATAAAATTTTCCTGCTCAATTATTTCCCGCGCTAAATCTTCATAAGACTTGCCACCGGCAGAGCGAGGATCGTAAGATAAAATCGTCTGGCCGAAGCTTGGCGACTCAGTCAGCCTAACATTCCTTGGAATAATCGTATTAAACAGCCGATTGGGAAAATGCTGCCTTAATTCATTAAGAACTTGTCCGGAAATTTTATTCCGCTTGTCAAACAAAGTCACCACTGCACCTAAAATTCGCAGCTTAGGCTGCAAGCTGTCTTTTACCAGGTTAACCGTATTAAGCAGCTGGCCTAAACCCTCCAAAGCTAAATATTCAGCCTGAACTGGAATAATTACTTCATCAGAGGCTACTAAACCGTTAATTGTCAATAAATCAAGCGAAGGCGGGCAATCAATTAAAATATAATCATAATCATTTTTTACTTCAAAAAGCCGATCCTTCAAGCGAAATTCGCGTCCATCCAAATTAACCAGCTCGACTCTAGCACCGGCCAAGTCGGGGGTTGCCGGAGCCAGCTTATAACCGACATGGCCGGTGCCACGCACAATCTGACGCATTGAAATATTATTAATTATTGAATGATAAACACTCAAATCAACATTTGGCAAATCAATTCCCAGGCCTGAAGTGGCATTAGCCTGTGGATCAATATCAACCAATAAAACAAACTTGCCCATCCAGGCAAGATAAGCTCCTAAATTTATCGCTGTAGTGGTTTTACCGACTCCGCCCTTTTGGTTTACAATTGCAATTGTTCTTGACATAACTTAATTATAGTAAAAAAAAGCCTTTTTGACAATCAAAAATCTTCTAAAACTTAATTTAATCGTTAACCTGCCTGCCGGCAGGAAAGCTGTTAAATGTTTCCGCCAAGAGCGGATCAACATCTGGCTGAAACTGTCATATCATATTGCATTTACTTTAAAAATAATATAACCTTTCATTAATTGCTCTATAATCAAAACAGGTCAATATAAGGAAAGACAAAATGACAGCTGAAGAAATGATTAATTTATTTGAGTTGCAACTTAAAAAATCCGCCAAATTTGTCAATAACTTAAGGAAAAAACCTGATTCTTACGCTGTTGATTACGCCATTGGAATGTTTAAAAAATATCTAACCGGTGATGACGAATTGCGCCAGAGACAAAATTTGGTTTACGGACCACAATTGCATGAAGCAATATGCAAGATTATAGAAGCATTAACGAAAAAAAGACAAAAAAACAGACAAAGAAAATTTGAGCACAACTTTGGCTTACTGGCGTTTGTCATCGGACCACGTCGCTTTGAATTAATCGCATCTGCAGTAACTCCGTGCGGTTGCCTTTCCGACTAAACCATCACTGAGCTAATCCAAGTTCAGGTTTTTTTATTCAAAAAATCAGCCTCTCTAAAGCTGAATTCAAAAAGTTAACTGTTAAATGTTAACTGTTAAATGTTATATTGGTAGCGAGGGTGGGGATCGAACCCACGACCTAAGGGTTATGATTCCTTCGCTCTAACCAACTGAGCTACCTCGCCAGAACAACAGTTAACAGTTAGCAGTTAACAATTTAACCTTTTGTGGCAATTGTTAGCCGTTAACTGTCAACTGTTAAATGTTAACTGTTATATTGCGGGAGGGGGATTTGCACCCCCGACCTCCAGGTTATGGGCCTGGCGAGCTGCTACTGCTCTATCCCGCGTCAATATTTATAATTAACTTAAAAATGATACTCTATTATTCTTTAACTGTCAAACATAATTTATGGTTTTCAAGGAGTGAATCCCCGCACCAAAACCCGCGATTTAGATTTTTTAATAAAAAATTTTTGTGGGCGCGGATACGCCTGCGGCTTATTCTATCTAAAATCAAACATTATCTTGCGATTTGGGGCGGGGCGGGCAAACTCTCATGGACAGAAGTCTACACTATTTCAAATTTTGTTTTTTACCGAATTCATTGGGATTCAGTGAACAGTCGTGTTTACTAAATTTTTCTGGTGGGCATGGAGGGAATCGAACCCACACGGTCGTAAGACCATACGATTTTGAGTCGTACGCGTATACCAGTTCCGCCACATGCCCATTTTTAAATTAAATCTGCCAACTTGTCTTGCCCTAAGTCAATTTTCAAAACTTAATATTTAAATTAAGTTATCTAAAGACAAATCTGCGCCAATTAAACCTTAAAATTATCTAAAATTTATCGCGGACTTCAGGGCGGAATTCCGCCACCCGGCTATAAACCATCCATAATAAATTTACCAGTTCCCGCTTTGTGCAAACTATAAACCTAAGTATAGCCAAAAAAACGCCAAATGTCAATAATTTAAACTATTTTTGCCAATTTAATTGCCTGTTGATATGTTTTTTTGGTATAATTAATATGTTGTTATTAAAACTAACCAGCACAAATGTATCTAACAATCCATGCTGCTGCCGGCGCCTTAATCGGCAGCTATATAAATCAACCGATTATTTCTTTTATTGTCGGATTTATTTCTCATTTTTTCTTAGACATGCTTCCTCATTACGATACTCATCTGCCAAGAGGAATAAAAGGTAAGGAATTAAGAATACAACTGAAAAAATTATATTTAAGAAAAATAATCGGTCTGGTTTATTTTGATATCTGTCTGACTGTTATTTTTGCGGCCGCTGTTTTCACCAACAATATTCATTTTTTAAACCAATCAATCATCTGGGGAATAATCGGATCAATTTTGCCGGATATTATTCAAGCATTCAGTTATTTTTTCCAAAAAAATCCTATTTTAAAAAAATTTAATGAATTTCACAGATTTATCCATTACTCCCCTGAAAATAATATTTCTTGGATGTTAGGACATTCAACTCAGATAATTACTTTAATAATCATCGCCAGACCGCTAGTATAATAAAAGTAAAAAATTAACCGCTCAAAAAGCGGCTAATTTAATTAACAAAATGTTTTTAACAGTACATGCAACAGCCGGCGCCCTAATCGGCCAAACTAGCCCGAATATTTGGCTGGCTCTTATTTTAGGATTGATTTCTCATTATGCACTTGATGCAATACCCCATGGTGATGAGACTCTTGGAGGCAAAGACAAAACAAAAATAGGCAAATACGGCATTATATTTATAATAAAAATCGCTTCCATAGACAGTGTGATAATGAGCATTATTTTAGCTTGCCTATATCTAAAGGGATATGTAGACATTTCCTGGCCGATTTTGGCGGGCATTGCCGGAAGTATTATTCCGGATTTTTTAAACGGCATTTATCTTTTGACAAAAAGCAAATTGCTTGAAAAATCTTCATTGTTTCACTTTGATTTGCATTTTCTCCTAAAAAAAACCGTATCTTTAAAAACTGGAATGCTTATTCAATTAATCATTTTAATTGCTTTAATTTCAATAATCATTCTATAAGTATTCAAAATTTTCCAATTTCAAAAAATCCTGCAGCTACAGCAGGATTTTTATGCTGAATATTAAACAACATTAAAGCTTTAAAAGCTTTTCAAATTCACCTTCATTTTTAAATGGGCCGATTATCGCCAAATTTAATTTTTTTTGAATAAAAAGCTCTTGGGCAACTTTTTTAACCTGACTGGAAGTCACTGCTAAAAATTTTTTCATTTTTTGCTTTGGGGTATAGATCTTTTTTGAAAACAATTCCTGATTGGCAAACCAATCGGCAACATTGCTGGAATCTTCAAGGTCTAAGACCAATTTTCCCTTTAAAAAATTCTTGGCCGATTTTAATTCTTGATCAGTTACTCCCTCACTTTTTATCCGTTTAAGCTCGCTTAATATCAGACTTATCGCTTCTTTTGTCTTTTCCTTGTCTAATCCCGCTTGAACTAAAAAAGCGCTTATATCCTTATAATTATCCAAACTGGTTCTAATATAATAAGCCAGGCCGTGCTGTTCTCTGACAACCGTAAAAAGCCTTGAACTCATATTCCCGCCTAAAATAACGGACAAAATAAAAAGAGCAAAAAGCCTTGGATCATCAAGGGGATAAGAGGTAAGCCCGAGTCCAAGCTGGACTTGCTCGGTTTCTTTGAATTTTAATTTGACCCTTGGTTTTGACTGATTGATTTTTATTTTGGGAAAACTCGTTTTTTTGCCTTTTTTAAGATTGTTTGGAAAATATTGGCGGCAAAGCTTATTTATTTGGTCTTTATTAAAATTTCCCGCTATCGAAATTACTATATTGCCGGAATGATAGTAAGCATCCCTATATTTCAAAATTTCATCTCTGGAAATATTCTTAATCACTGATTTGGGACCGGAAATAAGCTGGCCTAAAGAATTATCGCCAAAAAGAGTCTGCTCAAACATGGCGGGTAAAAACATCATCGGATTGTCTTCATACATATTTATTTCTTCAATAATCACTCCCCTCTCTTTTTGGATTTCCTTGCTGTCAAAAACCGAATTAAAAATCATATCGGACAGAATATCAAAAGCAAGCTTGATATTTTCCGAAGCAGTTTTAATATAATAGCCCGTGTGGTCTTTTGAAGTATAAGCATTATATTCCGCACCGATTGAATCAAGCTCCTTGGTTATATCTAGGCTAGTCGGACGTTTTTTCGTCCCCTTAAACATCAAATGTTCAATAAAATGCGAAACACCGTTTATATTCTTTGCTTCATAGCGCGAACCGACTGGAAACAAAATCAAAACCGTCACCGCTTTAGTTTCTTTGAGAGGGGTTGTGATTAATGTTAAGCCATTTTTAAATTTATTTTTTGTGTACATAATAAAAAAATTTTCAATTACCAAGTCATTAAAAATTGAATAAAACTGCCTGCCGACAGACAGGAATTGTAAATTTAAAATTATAAAAATTATTAGGAAATAAATCTTTTGGCTTTAAAATCAAAACGATTCTTTAGCTGAATAATTGAATTCATTGAATTTTCATGCCCAATGGCAATTCCAGTATGATTGACATCAAGCCTGCCGATTATATTAAAAAAATCAGGATTAGCAGTAAGATATTCAAATGCAGCTTTCGGATCATCTGGCAAGCCCTGAAGTTTATTGGCAAAATCCTCTGCATTATAATCAGCCTCAATAATGCAATTTTTAAAATCAGCTGCCAATTCAGAAAAAGATTTGGCTTTGACTTCCCCATCGAAAATCTGGCCGCGCGAAGAAATACTGCGGCTTTTGCTATAGGTTAAATTGCCGTTGTCCAAAACCAAAGTGGAATAATTTCTTAAATATTGCTCTGGATTTCCATCCATTAAGGACTTTATTTTTTCATCGGCTAAATAACTTTCTGTCTGAGGGACAACAAACATCTCTATTGGCAAATCTTTCAGCCTTTTTACCACTTGGCCTCTCTCTTGCTCAATTCTTTCATTCCAGTCTAAATTATGTTTGTCTTCTGTTTTTGGATAATCTTTTGTAAATGCCGTCTTACTGAACTCTCCCCAGCCAATTTTAGCCAATAGTGTTTTGCCTGATTCATCAACCGCTAAAGTATACAATGAAGCGCCATCACCGGAAAAATTTTCATGACCATCTTCACCATGAGATAAAACAATATCGCCAAGCGAATTGTGAAGATAGCTAGAAGCTAATTCGGAAATCTGAAATAATTTTTCTTTATTTTTCCCTGCTAACTCAGGAGATAACTCTGCCTGAGGCTGGCCTTCTTTAATCATAATTTTATTATAATTTATCTTTAAAATAATCAATCAAATCTCCTACCTTAATTCTTTCCTGCTTCATTGTATCGCGATCGCGTACAGTGACAGCTTTGTCATTCGCCGTTTCAAAATCAACCGTTATACAATATGGTGTACCGATCTCATCCTGTCGGCGGTAGCGCTTTCCGATTGACCCGGTTTGATCATAATGGCAAAACCAATTCTGTCGCAAAGTATTAAAAATCTCCAAAGCCGGCTTTGCGAGCTCGTCTTTTTTTGACAAAGGCAAAATGGCAACTTTTACCGGCGCAACTTTGTTGTCAAATTTCATTACCACTTCAAGGTCTTTTACCGACTCAGTAGTCTCAGTCCGACCGCCTTCAATTTCCGTATAGGCATCAACTAAAACCGCGAGTGTTGATCGATCGGCTCCGGCAGACGGTTCAATAACATAGGGCACAAATTTTTTACCATCATCGTCGGTATAATCAAGCTCCTGGCCGGAAAATTTGGAATGCTGGCTTAAGTCAAAGTCTTTTCTGTTGGCAATCCCCTCAAGCTCCGACCAGCCGGCAAACGGAAAATTATATTCAATATCCGAGCAAGCCTTGGCATAATGCGCCAACTCATCTTTTTTATGTTCTCTCAACTTTAAATTCTCTTTTTTGATATTTAAAATTTCAGTATACCATTTTAACCTTTCATCCAACCAATATTTATAATATTTATCAGCATCGTTTGGGTTGCAGAAATATTCACACTCCATTTGTTCAAATTCCCTGGTTCGAAAAATAAAATTGCCCGGCGTCACTTCATTGCGAAATGATTTTCCGATTTGAGCAATTCCAAAGGGCAATTTAAGCCTCATGGAATCTTTAATATTTTTATAATTTACAAAAATTCCCTGGGCGGTTTCAGGCCTGAGATAGACTACGGAACTTTCCTCCTCAACCGGTCCCATAAAAGTCTTGAACATCAGATTAAATTGCCTCTCATCAGTCAGCTCGCCGCCGCATTCCGGACAAACCGGCTTTTCTTTCGGTTTTTCCTTCATTTTTCCTAAATCAGGCTTAAGAGAGCTTGGCGCCAATAAGTGATCGGCTCGAAATCTTTTTTTACATTTCTTGCAATCAACCAATGGATCGGTAAAACTTTTTAAATGGCCGGAAGCTTCCCAAATTTTCGGGTGCATTAATATGGAAGAGTCTAAGCCAACAACATCATCGCGCTTTTGAACCATTTCTTTCCACCAAAGCCTTTTAATATTATTTTTAAGCTCAACGCCTAAAGGGCCATAGTCATAAAAAGAATTAAGTCCGCCATAAATTTCCGAGGACTGAAAAAGAAAGCCTCGCCTTTTACAGAGTGAGACCAGTTTACTCATTAAATCATTGTTTTTTTCTTGTTTTGTCATAAAAATAGCTTAACTTATTTTAATTCTTAAGTCAACAAAAAAATTGACAATGCGCTGGCAAAAAGAACCGTAATATTATCATTAACTCGCAGCGGAAGACTTTCAATAATTCCGGCAACAATTGCCGCTTTTAAGCCTAAAGAAAAAGATTGAGCAATACTTATTTCCGGTATCATCCATTTTAGCAATATAAATGCCCCAATTGCTCCAAAAATTATAAAAGAAATCGTCCCCGGATATGATTTATGTTTATTCCATGGCAGTTGATAATCTTTAAAATTTTTACCGACTAAAGTCGCCATACCGTCCCCTAGCGCCAAAATTGCCCAGCTGGCTGCAGCTATTGGCAAGGGAAAAATCAATACAATAATTATTAAGGCTAAAAAATAATAGAAGCCGCCGTGCATCTTATTGTTTTCAAAGCTGCGATAAAGATGAACTTTAATCTTTGACTTTGGCACTAAAAATACAGAGGCTAAAAGCAATAAAAATAATATACCGGCAATATACCAACGGCTATAATATTTCAATAAAAAAGCTAGCAATAAAAGAAGTATATGAACAATTTGACGTTTTTCCTCGGTAAACATAGGACAAAAAAAATTAAGAAAATTTAGAATAAAGGGTATTAAACCGCGGAGCAAGTCGCCGACGCTCCAAAGCTGAATAATTAAAGCTTTGGCGACGGAGCGCTTTCGGGTATTGACCCTTTGATGGCTCCTCGGCTCGGTCCAGCACCTATTTTACTGACTACTGCCTAGATTAAATAATCTGTTTTATACTGTAGAAAAAATTTATTATGAAAATGATTGATGAGTAAAATAGGTGCTGGACTCTCGCCCTACGCCACTGTCGATCGAGATCGACGTGGCTTACGTCGCCAATAAAAAAATAATAAATTAAAAAACAAAAAACTAAAACCTTGGTATTACTTTAATTTCTTAATTTATTAATTTTTAAATTTACTACTTAGCCGAAGATACTTTTTTCCGGCGGCGGCAGATTTGATTTTTTTTCTTCTTTTTCCAAATCATCTTGAACTTTTACGCTTGAAGCAAAATCGTCAACTTTTTTTATATCTTTATTCTTGTCTTTGGCTTTCAATAAATATTCAAGGGAATCCCTGGCAACTTCTGGACTTTCGTCTTCAGCGGCAATGGGTTTAACTTTCATATTATCTATGCCATAATCGGCTTTTATTTCTTTGGCTTCATTATCATTTTTAAGCCCAGTTATAACTTGTAAATTCTCTTGATTTTCTGAAATCTGCATCGGCGCTGATATTTCATCTCCCTTGCTTAATCCGATATCCATTTTTACAATTGTCTCCACGTCATTATTAACTAAGTCAATATCTTGGCTTTTATACATCTGATAGCCTGCTTTTTCAACGGTTAAGTAATAGATATTTTTATTGACTAAAAATGAATAACGACCCAAACCGTCTGTGATCCTTGTCTCCAAAAGCTTGTTATATTTTTTATCATAAATTCTGACAATGGCATTTGAAATAGGCTTTCTGCTGGCTTTGTCGAAAATCTTGCCCCAGCTCTTTGGCGCTTTTTTGAATCCAAGACGATAAAATAATATAAAAAGCAATATGTGCACACATAAAAGTACAAAAGTTAACAGCCCCGGACTAATCAACAAACAAACAGCTGCCAAGGGCACTGCTAAAAAGGCGAAGACGTATTGTAGTTTCCGCAAATACTTAATAAGTATAATTTTTGCGGTTGGAGCTGTTTTTTCTTGCGGATCAATCGGAATATTATAAGCAATTGAAGATTTTTTTTCGGTTATTTCAATAGTCTGGCCATAATACAAATCTAAATATTTAACGTCATTTTTTTGTCCTTTAAGGTATTCCGTTGGAAATCCGAATTTTGATTTTGTTACAGTTATATAATAACGACCAGACTCAACCAAAAAATTATATCTTCCTTCTTTATCTGTCACCTTTGATTGAACCAGCCGCCCGTTTTTTTCCTGATATAACCTGACAATTGCCAAATCAATCGGCTGTTTACTTAAAGAATTGTAGACAACTCCCCATTTTTTGTGACGGCGCCTAAACAAAGCGGCTAAAGGCTGGGTGAATAAATACTGTAAATAATAAAATAAATTAAAAAAGGAAAAAGTGGCAAAAGTATTTGCTGCTGCCAAAAAAATCAAAGCCGGCATCGCCACCTTATTGATTTGCTCCAATAAAGGATTATCTAAAAATTTTAATATATTTTTTGACAACTCCAAAAAATCTGATTCGCTTTCATCATATGGTCCCAGGCAACCCGAGTCGGCCGGATAATCAATAGTTCCATCGCCATCATTATCTATTCCGTCCAAACATTCCGATAAAGCAACTTCGTAGTCTGGCGGAAAACCACAATCCACTGGACAATTAATATTATTTTCTCCGCGGTCGATTTCGCAAATCTGATTGCCGCAACAAGGCGAAACTGTATTGCATAAACATTGTCCAATATCAATTTCTTGGCAAATACCACAGGCAATATTACAATCTTCTGCGCAAGATGTCTGATCCGGAGGAGGCTGTAAAGCATAAGGACAATTATTCAAATCTTGATAATCTCTACGTTGAACGCCGTTAATGCAGCTGCTCCAATCACCCGGCAGCCAATTAGACAGGCAGACCTCAACACAGTCTTCGGGACAAATTTGGTCATCTTCGCCGATTTCGCAGACTAAATTGCCGCAGCAAGGTATTTGTTCCTGGCAAATGCATTGATCTAAATCAATAGACTGGCACAAGCCGCAAGAAATTTCGCAGCCGGGAGTGCAACTTTGCACTTCGTCCGGTCTATCTAAATTAGTCCCGCAAGCATGCGAATCAAAGCATTCCCGGGTTTGAATTCCATCGGTGCATTCTCCCCAATCGTCACACTGCCAGTCAGGCAGGCATTCTGGCGGGCAGTCTTCTGGGCAGCTTAAATAATCTTCCGGCGGTTCAGCCCAAGATTCACAAACTTCATTGCCGCAGCAAGGTATATTATCTTCACAAATGCATAAATTGTCATTTAAAGTTTGGCAAATGCCGCAGCTTAAAGTGCATTCACCCGGACGGCAAGTCCGGCTTATTTCTGGCTGAGGCTGATTATTCCAGCAGACATCGGAATTAAGCCACTCACATTCTCGAGTCTGGATGCCTTCAGGCGGGCATTCCTCCGGCTCCCAATCGGCGCATTCATATATCGCTTCGCAATAGCAATCAGGATCCAAATAATCAACTAAGCCGTCATTATCATCATCAATGCCATTGGTGCAATTTTCAACCGGTCCGCCGAGCGTTTGAAAACTGCCAATTTTTTGATCTTGCTGTCTGGGAAATCCCTGCCTGGTTGCACTAATTCGGTAATCATAGACTTCACCCGCCTGCAGGTTGCCAACTAATTCAGAATAACTTATTCCGCTTAAGCCTTCTCGGGAATATTCCCAAACGCCGCCGCTTATGCGCCATTCCAAAAGAGAATTGCTGTCTAAATTAGTCGCCCAGTTTATTATCGCTGAATTTTCGGTAATTGTCGCCGACGGCACGCCATAACTGATAATGGCAAAAACAATCTTGCAGTCATTTGTGCAGCCGGAGCTGTTTGGTGGCTCGCATTCTTCGCCTGTCTCTACTATGCCATTCCCACAAACTGGCACACTGATGCATTGGTTATTAACACAATTTTGACCCGGATCGCAAGTACCGCAACTTCCACCACAGCCATCGCTACCGCAATTGCGGCCATTGCAATTAGGAATACAAATTGGCCCCTTATTGTGAGCCAAATAACTATGGGCAAAATAGTTATTATTTTTTTCCACTTCCAAATTATAAACTAAAAAATCACCGGTTTTAATTTCAACCGATGAAATAACAACCGCTTTGCCATCCTGCCTTAAAAGCTGGTCACCGATTTTAACTTTTCCCGCTTCTTTCCATTGGCCGTTGATATAAAGAGGATGATTAGGAGTGACCCCAAACTCATCATTAATAAACAGATATTGATCAACCTGATGTTGGAATATTTTTAAAACAGTGGCCGCCTCCAACTTTTTAGTTGATTCATTATAAGAAATAACCGAATCGCCAACTTTAATTTTTTCAATCGGCAGCTTAGCATCATTTGTTGAAGAAATTTCTGTTCCGGCCAAAAAACAACCATACCAGCAATGGCAAGATAAACAACTGGGATTTTCGCCGCCAGTACAGCTGCTTGAAGCTTCACATTCTTCGCCTGTCTCAACTATGCCGTTGCCGCAAACTGGACTTAGAGAAGGAACAACCGCATTAACATTAACATCAGCCGCTTTAACCTCAGGCAGGGCTGAAAAAAGAAAAAAAGAGCCAATGCTTGAAGATATGACAAAACTTGTTAAAATAAAAATTTTAGCTTTTGTCGGCATATGATTTTATTCTTGCCTTTTTTTTCAACTTATTTACCTTTAAATTAATTAAAATAAAAATAACAAAAATGATCAAGACGGCAAGAGTTGAAATGCCCAAGCGCCAGGGAAAAAACCAAAAATCAACATTCTTTGTAAAAATTTTATTTTCAGCGCCGAAATTTACGCTTAAAATAGCCGTGTGCTTGCCAAGTGATTTATTATTTATTTCATTCTTTAAGCCAAATAAAAATCCGCTGAAAAAATCTTTTGTCTTATTCTTTTCTCCCCATACCAATTCAAAGCGCCTGACGCTTCCGGGTAATATATATTTTCCCCCATCATTCATTTTAAAAGTCTTGCTAAAGCCGAATTTATTCCTAACTTCAAGCTCAATAGTCGGACGAAGATGCACGTTTCCGCTATTTGAAATACGAGCGGCAAAATTTAAAGGAAAATCTGAATAATATTTTTTTGGCGGATAAATTAAAAAATCCAAAATTTCGGCTTGTTCCTTAATATCGCCGTTAACTTTCAAAAAAATCAGCGTGCCGACTTTGCTTTTTATGTTTAATTGGGCTGGATTTTCATTATCTTCAGGCATCGTCTCCCAAAATATAACTGCATAATAGCCGCCGGGCAATGCCTCTTTCGGAATATCAATTTCAAAAGGAACAATTGCAATCTGATTCGGTTTAAGAAGGATTGAATCCTGTTCGAGTTTAAACCAATTTAAATAATCATTTTTTTCCGATTCAGGAAGGTAAACGGGCGATCCTTCTTCGCCACTTGTATTAAAAACCTCTATACTGGCTTTTAAAAAAAGATTTTCTTTGGTTTCATTAAAAATTTTTACCACTCCCTTTTGGCTTTGGCCGGTGTCAGCCACAAAATCAAGCAACGGAGAAATAATCGTCGTTGCAAAACAAAAACTCGGACTAAAAAACAAAAACAAAAAAATAAAAATTGCTGTTTTTATTTTTCTGCAAAAATATTTTTTAGCCATATTAAAAGTTTGCCGTAGCCGAATATGTTAAAGTTGTGGTATATGTTCCGGGTTCTGTCGCCGAAGATATGTTGGCGATATAAGAAACGGTATAAGTGGTTTGGTTTATTTGAGAAGTAGAAGTCGCAACCGTAGCACCACTATTGAATGCAAAAAAATTTGCCGTATTATACTGGTTGGCAGCCGTTCCGATTGGCGAAGTGCCGGCTGCATCGGCGCCGATACTCGGACTTGAGTTGCTGACCAAATTTATGCCAAATTGTTCAGTTCCGACAGCTGAGGCCAAAGCTGATGCGCCAATAGCATTAATTGTATTGACACCACTTGTAAGAGTCGATCCGCTTACGGTTATTGTAAAACCACCGCTGGCATTTGTTGCAACAACCATTTGATTTGAGTCGCTTCCAGTGACAGATGAACCGAGAGTCCCTAAATCAATATTTCCATCAGCTATCGAAAAAGTAATATATTGATCAGTATACATTTCTCGAAATCCGACTTTTGTTCCGTAATTAGCCGAAGTTGAGGTGGCTGAAAGGATTATCGCCTCGCCGATTGTGTCCTGCAGGCCATAATTGGCCGAAGTACTGTCTTCACCACCGCCTGAACTGAAAACATCGGCCCAAATTACATAATTAGTGCTTTCCATTCTCGCATAAATACTGCTTGCGGAAATGGTGAATAAAAATAGAGAAATGCAAAATATGCTAAAAAATATTTTTTTCATTTTTATTTAAGATATAGATAATAATTAACTGCTAATTTTAATTATATTATACTAAAAAAACATCATAAAGAAAAGCCCGCCATTTCTTAATGAAATAAACGGACTTTTCAGTATTTGAGCTTATAATTATTCTATTGAACTGGCTGATTTGGTTCTTTCTGACCGCCGGTTAGATAATCATTAATTGCCTGAACAACTCGTCCATCACTTTTTAGATCTTCAATTATTATAACGTGATCTCGATTAATTATGATTTCATCGCTTGGTCCGTGGAGTTCATTACCCATCTTTATTAAGGTTAATCGCTGTTCCGGCTGAGTCTGGACATCCGGCGGCTGGCCGATGGTGTTTTGTAAAGTAATAACCTGCAAATAATAAATGTCGCTCAGATACAAAAATCCTTCATCAACTTTTGATATTTTACCAAAATAGACCTGGCCGTTTGTTAAAAATACTGCCTGCCAATCGGCTTTAAAAATAAGTGAATCACCTAATAATGGAAAGCTGGTTTTTAAGCCGGTATAATTGGCTATAAAATAAATCCCGCAGCCGATTATTGCCAAAATAACCACCAAGGTGATTAAACCTTTTAGCCATGATGATTTTTGACAACAAGAGGAAACATCTAATCTCTCATTATCTAAAGGTTTAACAGGTTTGTTGCTAATTGGATAAGCCATTTTTTTCTCCTTTACTTTTTGGGAAGTCCCAATTTATTAATAATATATTTATTATAAAAATTTTATGGATTATTATCAAGTACGGTCTTTATATTTTTTGATTCTGATCTTTGGATCAAGTCATTAATGATTATTCCGATTGAAGTGGCAACCGGCACCGCCAAAATTATACCGATTATACCGGCCAATCTATAACCGATTAATATAATAATAATGGTAATAACCGGATTTAAACCGACTTTTTTCTCCATTACTTTTGGAACAATCACTTTTTCTTCTAACTGCTGAATTACTATATAAATCAGCAGAACTGCAAATCCGCGCAAAACTGAGAATGGTTCAACTGTAAAGCCGAGAAATACGGCAGGAATTGCCGCCAGAATCGGACCGATATATGGCACTATTTCTGTAATTCCCGCAATCAATGCCAAAACCAATGCATATTTCGGCATAAAAAATAATAAGCAGACAAAAGTAAAGAATCCGATTATCAAAGCTAAAATCAACTGACCCCAGGCCCAATCGCTGATTTTTTTCTTTATTTTTTGAAATAGTTCGGAAAAATAGGGATAATGCTTGGCCGGCATTGTTAATTTTAAAAGCCGATCCATTATTCCCTTTTGAACAACAAGATAGAAAACGATTGTTAATATGATCAAAAGATTAACCAAACTTTGAAAAATCACCACTACTGACGAATAAACTCCGCTAGCCGCCTGCTCCAAAATAGACTGTAGACCTTTAAGTCCACCCTGAATATTTTCGGTTAAACCTTTTTCGTCAGAAAAATCTTTCAAATAATTGAAATTTTCAACAATTTTTTCCCAAAGATATGGAAAATTACTTGAAAGCCTTGATACCTGCTCGATGATCGGCGGCACTATCATTCTGACTGACAGAAAGAAAATAAAAAATATGATAATATAAATCAATATCACGCCAACTCCTCTGGGTATTTTTTTATTTTCAAGAAAATTAACCAGGGGCTCGATAACTATTGCAATCATCACGGAAATAAAAGCAATTAAAATAATATCGCGGATAAACCAAGCAAACGCCAAAACCAATAACACCCCGATTATTTTTAGAATTGCTCTTGTCGAAATATTAATAGTAATATTTTTATTTTCCATAATTAAAAAAAATAATCTTGATTATTAAATCTTAATAAATTATACTAAATTAGCCCACAAGATGTCAATTATAACGTAATGGGCCAATAGCTTGGCAACACCTAAGGTATAATAACCATATGACTA
>CAZHUO010000010.1:0-44988 GCA_964535715.1 uncultured Gammaproteobacteria bacterium
AACGCCCGCCCAAATCTTAACAAAGTGTTGCCAAGGTATTGGATAGAAAACGTTAGCAGTTATACACAGAAAAATACTAAAAAAATCTTGCTAATTTTAGACAAAAGGTTTAAAATTGTATTTGGAGGTTGACTTATTTTTTTAATTAATAAATATGAAAAATTTAAATTGTACAGAAACTAAAAACTTTAGCAATTATTATGTTAAGTTTTTTTTGTTTATAACCTTGATTTTCATCTCCCAAATAATTTTTAGTCCGGTAATGGCCGCTCCAATATATACAATAGAAAATGTTAATTTTTACGTAGAGCCGGGTACGCTCAATCTTTCAGTTTCAGGTCAAGCCTCAGTGATTTCTTATACTGGTAAAAAAGATGCCCAGTTTATTTTAATTGATTGGGGAGATCTTAAGCAAGATAAATTTATTATTTGGAATAATTTGCTATTTGATACTGAATTTAGTGGTAAAAATTTTACAACGACATGGTCTAATATATCACATACCTATAATATGGCTGGCAGTAAATTAATCAGAATAAAAATTAACAATGGAAAATTCAGCCAGAATGGAAGCGACAAAGGTGATTTTTACCAAAAAATTGTGTCTGTTTTTAATAATTAAAATAATAAATAATTTATAATATTGTGTTAATAAAAAATGTAAAAAATATGAAAAAGAAAAACCTTGCTAAAAACGTATTTATTAAAGCGTTTTTATTTTTATTTATTTTAAACATGGTCGGCGGTTATTCATTTATTATACCGGCTCAAGAAGTATCGGCGGAAACCGAAAGTTGGGCTGATTATTGTGGCTGGAATTGTGTTTCTAATGATTTTGATGTTTCTGAAATTTGGCTTGCTGATTGTGCTGACAGTACTAATCGTCTAACACCAAATTCATGCAATATTGGTGATATAGTAAATACATGCATTTGGACTAAGTTTAATCCAAAAAATACCAGATATGCAATTACTTTTATCGCTGATTTATATGTTGATTCAGAATTAGAAGCTAAAATATATCCGTGTGTTTTAGATCAAATTAAAAAAAATGATGAAACTCCCGTAAAAATTGGGCAGAGTATTAATTGGAGCTGTGGCAGTCAAGTGGAATTAAAGAATATTATAGTTACTTGGAATGAAAGCAATATGACTTGTCAAGATTTAACCCAATCATGTACTGATTATAGTCCCAATAATAAATGTAACGACAATAATGGATCATCTATTATAGTTTCAGCCCCGTTAATTACAGATTTTAATTTTGAATTGCCAGTTTGCCATTTAAATACAGTCAATTTCACTAATCAAACTACAGGTGGAAATACGCCATATTCATATAGTTGGGATTTTGGTGATGGAAATGGTACTTCCAGCTCGGAAAATCCGTCTTATACTTTTGCCGAAGAAGGAACATATAATGTAACATTAACAGTCACTGACAGTGATTCGCCGGCTGTAATTGACAATCAAACTTATCAAGTAACTGTACCAACTTGCCCAAATCCTTGTAGTGATAATGATGGTGACAGTTATAGTCCGGAAGGTGATCAATGTGGTCCTGTTGATTGCAATGATGATGATGCAAAAATTTATCCGCGCGGGACTGAAGCCTGTGACGGACAAGATAACGACTGCGATGGTACTATAGATGAAGATTTAATTAGAGAATGTTATACAGGCTCCGAAAGTACGTTGGATGTTGGAGTATGTCAAGGAGGCTCCCAAACGTGTTCTGCTGGCAGCTGGGGCAGTTGTGTCGGCGAAGTCGTGCCTGTCACTGAACTATGCGACGGATTAGATAATAATTGTGATGGATCAACTGACGAAGGCTGGCCAGAACTAGGCCAAGAATGTAATGTTGGAAAAGGTGAATGTTCTGCACAAGGAGTTTATGTTTGTGATTAGTCATATCCGACCGGATCGTCAATCTGCAGCGCCCAACCCGGCGAACAATCAGCTGAACTCTGTGATGGATTAGATAATGACTGCGATGGAACTATTGAAGACGACGGTGAAGATGAAAACTGGTATCTGCAGCCGACTTCTTGCGGCGATGGCGCATGCCAAAGTACCGGAATTCATTCTTGTGATGGGGGAATCCAAGTTGATTCTTGCATAGCCGGCGTACCATCAGCAGAAACTTGCGATCAGTCTGATAACGACTGCGACGGAGAAGTTGATGAAGGCAATATTTGTATACAAGGCCAAGTCTGCGGTTATAAATTTAATGACTTAAATCAAAATGCTGAAAAAGATGAAAACGAACCGACAATTCCCGGCTGGAATATATATTTACAAAAAATTGTTGATTTAAAACCTCAACTAATAAGCACCACTTCAACCGACCAAGATGGTAATTATTGTTTTACCGGATTGGGTGCCGGAGATTATGTTGTATATGAAGATTTCACAAGGCCTGGCTGGTTTAATTCAACAATCGCAGCACATGGATTCCCAATAGGACAAAACACTAGCTTTACCAGGATATTTGGCAATTATCAATGTTTAGATGATGATAGTGATGGCTATTCCGGTGCAAATTCCTATGAAAATTGCGGTCTCTGGGATTGTAATGATACGGACAATCAAGTTTATCCCGGCGCTGCTGAAATATGCAATGACCGAATAGACAATGATTGTGATTTCTTAATTGATCATGAAGATTCCGACTGTATTGCCGCATACTGTGGAGACGGCATTAAAAATCAGGAATGGGAACAGTGCGATACCGCAGAAGGCGGCTGTACCAAACAGTGCCAATTAATGCAGCAGACAGAGTGCAGCGATTTGGTTTTGGCCAAAGTCAGTTTAAATGAAATTATTAATCAATATAATGGCAATACATTGCCACATATTTATTTGGGAACAGACAGCAGCTATATCCCCCAGGATACTTGGTTCCCATTGTATCTAAACGGTGCTTACTATACCGATTCCGATATTTCTACATATCAAGATGTACCAGGAATAGCCGTTCAAAGGCTTGGCGACGGCAGAGTTAGGCTGGCTTTGCACGGCAGCCAGGGCGTAGATGATTATGAATATGTTGATGGAGCTATAGAATTTTATAATGCAACAATTAACGAAGTTCAAAGCGATATCGTAAATAATAATAAACTCGAAGGAAATTGGACTGACGGCAGCGGCATCGGTACCTATGTTGTAAACGACGATGAATTATGGGCAAGCAATATGGGTACTCATTCAAATTTTTCACTTGGGGTAAATATCGCAAATGATGTATATTATACGAGTTGGCAAATTATACGAGATTGTCGGGGATCAATCTGCGGCTATAAATTTCAGGATTCAAATGAAAACGGCATAATGGATGATGAAAATGGCCTAGGAGAATGGACAATCAATTTAATACAATTTGATTCTTGCCAAAAAGGCGATGAATGGGCCGATGGAGTCGCTGTTTATGCAGAAGGAACTACAAAAAATGGCACAGTTTTACCAGATGAAAGAACTTATTCATTAAAAGCAGTAGGTGAAGCCCAATACCCAACCGGAGATCCGATAGAATTTGTATCCTTAGGCTTTCGCGGCAGTTTAGTCTTAAGCTTTGCCAATATTATAGTTAATGGCTCAGGAGATGATGTTGAAGTAGTTGAGACAAGCTATAATAACCCTTTATGCAGCGATTATCGCGAGCAGGCCGAAGTTTATGCAGCACAACAAGCTACCGGTCCCTGGGTTTTGTTGGGTACTGCCTGCCAGGATGGAACTTTTGATTTAGGCGATCTTGCCTGGGCAAAATATATTAAACTGGTAGATATCTCAAATCCAGATGATTTTACTTCGCCTGAAGCTGACGGTTTTGATGTTGATGCCGTAAGAGCCTTAAATTGCAGTGGAAGTGAAAATATTATCGACACTCAAACTACAGTCCCAAATGGATATTATTGCTTTGAAAATTTAGAAGACGGCCAATATAGGGTTCAAGAAGTAATGCAGTCAGGCTGGATTAATGTAACTCCGCTTTTTCAAGATATACTTTTAGAAAATGGCAATGGGGCAAGCAATATTAATTTTGGCAATATTTATGAAATACCAATTGAACCGGAATCAATTTGCGGTTACAAATTTCATGATTATAACCAAAATGGAATATTTGATGAAAATGAGCCCGGAATTCCAAACTGGAACATTTTTGCGACGAACGGCGAAATTAGATATAGCCCGACTCAAACTGGTGAAGGAGGCTATTACTGCTTTAATTCTATTGAACCGGGTCTATGGACAATATCTGAAGAAATTTTGAATGGCTGGAAAAACATTACTAATGCCACTCAAACCATTGAATTATTGCAAGGCCAGCAGACCGAGGTACGCTTTGGCAATTACTGGTGTGTTGAAGAATCCTGCGACCAATTAGATAATGACTGCGACGGCCAAATTGATGAAGATAATGTCTGCCAAACAGAACCATATTGCGGCGATGGATATTGCAACGGAAATGAAGCCTGTTCAACCTGCCGGCAAGATTGTGGAGTATGTGAAGTAACCGGCGGCGGCGGCGGCGGTGGTGGTGGGGGAACATTATACCTGTATATACACAATGAAGCCGTCAAAGCTCAGGGAAATGGAACATCAGTTTTGGTTACATGGCTTACAAATTTACCTGCAACCACTCGCTTGGCCTATGATACGATTTCTCATCCAAGCCTCGGTGACGCTCCAAACTATGGCTACCAGTGGTCAACTGTAAAAACCGATATAGATCCGAGATTAACTTCGCATTCAGTATTAATTGAAGGCCTATTACCCGATACAACATACTATTTCTTGCCGATAGCTTCTGCATCTCCTGAAATTTTTGGCAAAGAATTAAGCTATAAAATTGAATCTGCAGCACAAGAACAAGTACAAGAGGAACAGGAAGGAGAGGTTGCCGGCGTAAAAATTGAAGCCGAAGAAGAACAGCCGTCAAGCGGATCCGCCAGTCAGTCAACTGGCAGCTCAACAGGCGGTAGTGCCGAAGGTACTGTTGCCGGCGTTGAATTTGCTGAAGCGCAAGAACCAGAAGTTGTCAACGAGGAAGATCCGGTGATAAATGAAGAGCCAATCGCAGAAACGGCTACTGAGACGCCAAATGAGCCAAACTGCTTATTATATATTTGGATTTTGCTTGTTTTAAATGCTTTGGCAGTTGGCGGGCTCTGGTATAGACATAAAGATAACGATAAAAAATTGGCTAAAAGAATGTGGATTTTGATGCTTGCATTGATAATTTTGCCTTTAATTATTGCTTATCCTGCCTGTTGGCTTAGAATTTGGCTAATAATTACACTTATTGCTTCAATTATCTTAATATTTTTAGTAGGCAAGGTATTAAATAAGGAAGAAAAATAAAATAATCTAAAATTAAAGATAGACCACACGCCCCGCTTCCAGCGGGGCGTTTTGACAGATAATTTTTCTTATGACATAATAAATTTGAAAATAATTTATGTTTAATTCTAAAAAAAATAACAAAGATAATAATAAACGCTTTTTTTTCAAATTTTTTGGTTTATTTATTACAATTTTTAATTTTATAGCTATATTTTTTATTTATTTAAACCCAAAAAAATGGGACAAATTTGTTAAAAAGGAAAAAAAAGAACTTAACGAATTTAAAAAAAGAAAGCAAAATTTACCAATGTTTTTTAAAAATTCAAAGCTACTGCTAAAAGACCTATTTATTCCTTATGAGGGGAATAATCATGCGCCTAAAAGTTTAAGGCCAAAACCGCTAATCAGCTATGCTTTGGCAATAATTGCGGTAAAAATTTTAGTTTTGGGTTTTTTATTTATCAATTATCCGACTCAAGCCGAACTTTCAGCAATAATATCGGCAAATATCATAAATTTGGTAAATAATTCAAGAAAAGAAGCGGGAATTGACTTGCTGGTTGAAAATAAAAATTTAGCAAACTTTGCATATGCCAAAGGCCAAGACATGATAGCCAAAGGCTATTTTTCTCACGATTCGCCGGAAGGCAAAAAACCCTGGCAATGGATTGATAAAAAGCAATATGATTATATATATGCAGGAGAAAATTTAGCAATGGATTTTACTAATGCCGAGGCAGTACATAATGCTTTTTTAAAAAGCCCAACACATAAAAAAAATATATTAAACCAAAAATACAAAGAAATCGGGGTAGCAGCAATAACCGGCGAGTTGAATGGGCATGAAACTATATTACTTGTCCAATTTTTCGGCACGCAGAGAAAAGATTTTAATAAAATAGCCAAAACCGAAGAAAAATCAAATCAAATACCGCTTAATGAACCAGCTGAAAAATCAAATAGCGTTTCAACTTCTTCACCGATTGTTGCCGGAAAACAGCTGGTTGAATGGCAACCGTCGGCTGATGGTGTAATCGTCGTTTCGACTGATAAAAATTCTTTTAAATCCGCGTTTGACCTGGCAATTGAATATTCAAATATTTTCTTTTTCGCATTTTTAATATTTCTCACCCTTTGCCTGCTGATAAATATCTTTGTCAAGATAAAAGTCCAGCATACTTGGGTAATTATGCAAAGTCTGGCTGTAATTGCTTTAGTTTTAGCGATGGTTTCAATTAAATTTCATTTTATTGAACAAGTTGCCCCTCAAATTCTAATACTGTAATTATTAATTTATTAGCTAAAAAACCTCTTAAATAAGTAATGAGGTTTTTTGTAATACTTTTTATTTTATGTTATAATTATATTCATGAATAATAAAAAAAAGATAAAAATGCCATGAATAACATCGAAGACATAAAAAATGATTTTATTACGATTGCCTCCCACCAGCTCAGGACGCCAATATCGGCTGTACGCTGGTCGCTTGATACGCTTTTAGGCGATAAATTAGGATCACTTTCGGCCAAACAAAAAGAAATGGTTTTGGAAGCATACCAAAATAATAATTTCATGGTTAAGGTGGTAAACGATCTTTTAAGGATTGCTCGTTTTGAAGAAAAGGGTCTTAATTTACAGCCAAAATTTACCAATCTAAAACCAATATTGAAAGAGATCGTAAAAAATCATGAAATTATCGCTAAGGCATTTAATTGCGAAATAAAATTCATAATTGAAAATAAATTGCCGGATGTCTACATCGATTCCATTCAGATTAAAACAGTAATTGATGCCATTATTGACAACGCTATTAGGTATACAAAAAACAAAGGAGAAATAAAGATTACTTTAAAAAAATCAAAGGATCATCTTTTAATTAAGGTTCACGATAAAGGCATCGGCATTCCCAGCAATGAGCATGAGAAAGTATTTTCAAAATTTTTTCGCGGGCGCAACGCAATGAAATCCCAATCAGAAGGTCTAGGCCTTAATTTGTATTTGTCAAAAAAAATAATTGATTTATCCGGCGGCAGAATTTCTTTTATTAGCAAAGAGAACGTCGGAACTACTTTTAGGCTTTATCTGCCACTTAAAGAGTCCCAATTCAAACGAGTATCATTAGGTGGTGCAAAAAAAGAAATAGAAAAAGCTGATGATATTCTGAAAAAAGAAAGGGAATTTGTTTCGATAACCGTTCATGAATTAAAAGCGCCGCTTGGCTTGACTAAATGGAGCTTAGAGATGCTGAAAAATCAAAAAACTGGCAAATTAAGCCCTGAACAGCTTGATTTAATTGAGCAAATTTACCGCGGAAACGAAAGGCTCTTGGTGCTTGTTAGAGATCTGCTTAATCTATCCAAGCTTCAAGAAGGCCGATTTGAAATCGAACCAAAACAAATAAATTTTGAATCAATTGTCAATGATGTTTTTTCAGGTTTTGATGTTGAGGCAAAAAATAAAAAAATTGAGCTAATTTTTAAAAAATCAAAACAGGCGTTGCCTAAAATTTTTGCTGATCAGGTTAGAATCGCCCAGGTTGTAACCAACCTAGTATCAAACGCAATTAAATATACGCAAGAAAACGGAGAAATAATAATAAATTTAGAAATAATGACTGGCGATAAGCTTAAAAAAATAGGAGACCACTTAGATACGGCCGATATTATTTATACCCAAAATAAAAAAGGATATATTGTCTTTAGCGTAAAAGATAACGGAATCGGTATTTCCGAAGAAGATAAAAAGAAAATGTTTACGAGATTTTTCAGAAGCAAAACTGTCCTCAAGTCAAAAACTGAAGGCACAGGTTTAGGCTTATATATTACCAAATCGATAATAAACTTGCACAAGGGAGATATTTGGTTTATTTCAAATTTTAAAAAAGGATCAACTTTTTATTTCAGCCTGCCAATAGCTTAAATTAATATAATTTATTGAAATTTTATTTTTAGGCATATGAAAAAAAATAAAATCTTAATTATTGAAGACGACAAATCTTTGGTAAAGCTTTTAAGCCAGTCGCTGGAAAAAAATTTTTACGAGGTTGTTTTGGCCGCAGACGTTGAAGAAGGCTTTGCCAAAGCCTTTTCAGAAAAACCTGACTTAATACTGCTGGATATTATTCTTCCCGAAAAAAGCGGGTTTGAATGCTTGAAAATGCTAAAAAAGACCAAAAAAACCGAAAAAATCCCGGTAATTATTCTTTCTAATCTCGGCCAGGAAGATGAGATAAAAAAAAGTTTAGAACTTGGCGCTAAGGATTATTTGGTAAAAGCAAGCTTTTCAATCGATGAAATAGGTGAAAAAATTTCTAAGACCTGTAAAAAATAAATAATTATGGCAATTAGGACTATAAAAAATGATAATTTTACATGGTATTATTTGACTAATTTTTCAGACGAGGAATCAAATTTTTTAAAGTCTAATTTCAAATTTCATCCGCTAGATTTAAAAGACTGTGCCGGTGAAATACAGAGAAGCAAAATTGATATATATAAAAACTACCTTTTTTTAATATTGCAGATTCCCATCTTAAGTCCGGAAAGTAAAAAAGTTGCCATAAGCCAAATATATTTTTTTGTCGGCAAAAAATTCCTTATTACTATAAGTTCTGAAAAAAATAAGTCCTTAAACAACTTGTTTTATCGCATGGCAAACAGCCAAAAATTCAAAGAAGAAGCCTTTTCAAAAGGAACGGGATATCTGCTTTATCGGATACTGGATACGGTTTTAAGGTCAAGCTGGTCAATTCATGGATTTTTGAATAAAGAAGTATCAAAAATCCAGGAGTACATTGACACTAGAAGATGGAAGGAATTGGTTTTTGAAGCCGCAACTTCAAGAAGAATAATTATTGATCTTAAAGCGATTATTGATCCTCAAAAAATAATATCAAATACCCTAAGCAAAGTTAATGTTGAATTTATAGAAAAAGAAATGCTTGTTTATTTTGATGATATTGACGACTTCATTGAAAAAAATTGGTTCACCATTGAAAGCTACCGAGATTTCATTTTAAGCCTCCAGGAAATAAATGAATCGCTGATATCTTATAAAACCAACCAGGTTATGAAAATATTAACCGTTGTCTCGGTTTCATTAATGCCTCTGACTCTTTTGTCCGGAATTTATGGGATGAATATCGATCTTCCATTCGATCATAGCCCTCATTTTATCTGGTTCCTTTTTGGCGCCTTGATATTAATAATAAGCATAATATTTATATTTTTAAAGAAAAAAGATTGGATTTAAAAATATGCCAAATTTCGATGTAATTACAATCGGCGGAGCGGTAAAAGACATAACATTTTATACAAAGCAGGGTAAAATCATTTTTACCCCGCGGGACTTGACTGCTCAAAAAATGCTTGCTTTCGAATATGGTGCAAAAATTGACACCAAAGAAGTTTATTTAAGCTGGGGTGGCGGCGCTGCAAATTCGGCAGTATCATTTTCAAATTTTGGCTTGAAAGTGGCAGCTTTAGTAAAACTGGGCAGAGACGAAGCATCAAAAGAATTGCTAAATAATTTTAAAAAATCAAAAGTTGATACTCGGCTTGTTCAGCTTGACGGCAAGCTTAAAACCGGCTTTTCAGTAATTATTGGCATTGACAATAAAGAAAAAGAACATGTCGGATTTCTTTATCGCGGGGCGAATAATAATTTAGAAATACCTAAAAGTTATGATGGATTCATTAGTACTTTTTATTTTTACATATCATCTTTATCTGGAAAAAATTGGCTAAAAAATTTAAAGACCATTTATACCTTGGCAAAAAGCAACAACATAAAAGTTGCCTGGAACCCAGGCAACTTGCAGCTTCAAGGCGGTAAAAGGCTGATCGGAAGTTTTTTAAAGGAAACAAACGTATTAATATTAAACAAAGACGAGGCAATTGAACTTGCACTTTCAGGAATCAAAATGGGCAGGAAAAATCCAAGTTATCTTAATAAACCCTTGTATTTATTAAATATTTTGCATGAATGGGGGCCAAAAATAGTGATTATTACCGAAGGCGTCAAAGGCTCATGGGTTTTTGACGGCAAAAATATATTACGTCAAAAAGCGATGAAAACAAAAGTGATAAATACTACCGGTGTTGGCGACGCTTTCGGTTCGAGCTTTGTTGCCGGGCTAATTTTAAAAAACAGCATTAAAAAATCCTTAAAAATGGCGGCAATTAACAGCGCATCTGTTTGCAGCAAAATTGGCGCCCAAACCGGCTTGCTTAAAAAAAATGAAATTTTTAAAAAATTGTAAATCTATGAAAATAAATAAAGTAATAGTTGAAATTTCGGCCCATCATTGCCATATTTCTAGAAGCGACTTGGATATAATCTACGGAAAAAATTACAAATTAACACCGATTAAGCCGCTTTCTCAAACCGGTCAGTTTGCCTGCAAAGAAACCGTGACAATAAAAGTGGGGGATAAATCAATTAACGGCTTAAGAATCCTTGGCCCGGAAAGAGAAAACAGCCAAGTAGAAATTTCTATTTCGGAAAGCCGATATTTGAAAGTTAATCCGCCAATCGTTGAATGCAGCCGTCCAAAAAATCCAAAATGCTGCCAAATAGTGGAAATAATCGGCCCAAAAGGGAAAGTCAAGCGCTGTGCTCTTATTGTTGCTTTCCGCCATTTTCATACTGATTTTATAACGGCAGAAAATATCGGAGTTAAAGACAAGCAATTAATATCTCTTAAAATTTACGGAAAAAGAGGAATTACTTTTCACAACGTTCTAGTCAGGGTAAATAAAAATTTTAAGCCCAGGGTTCATTTGGACACTGATGAAGGCAATGCTGCCGGACTTAAAGGCGGAGAGCTTGGTGAAATTATATTAAAATAAGAATTTTTAATTTATGGCAAAATTAAAAGAATATATTTTAGTTATTAATTCAGGATCAGCTACCATTAAATTTAAAATTTTCAACCAAAATGATTATTCTGTCGCTTTAAGCGGAATTGTTGAAAAAATCGGGTTGCCAGGATCTTTTATTAACATTGAAGAGAGTTATTCAAAAAGGATTATAATGAAAAATTTTCCTTCTGGCTTAGCTGATCACCAGCAAGGAATGCAAGTAATTTTAACTCATCTCAATTATTGGATTAAATTAATAAAAGTAATCGGCCACAGGGTTGTCCATGGCGGAGAAAAATTTACCGAACCGACAATAATCAGCAAAAAAGTTATATTAGAGCTAAAAAACTATGACCAGCTTGCACCGCTTCATAATCCGATCAACCTAGGTTGCATTAAGTCTTGCATTGATTTTTTCCCTAAAATTAAAAATATAGCGGTTTTTGATACCGGTTATTACAAAACATTGCCAAATTACGCTTATTTGTATTCAATTCCATACAAGTATTACTTGGAAAATAAAATTAGGCGCTATGGATTTCATGGAATTTCCCATCAATATTCCGCTCAAAAAGCGGCGAAAAAATTAAAAAAGCCATTGGAAAAATTAAAATTGATTACTTGTCACCTTGGTTCGGGCTGTTCAATTACCGCAACAAAATTCGGAAAAGCAATTGAAACTTCAATGGGATTTACCCCGCTTGAAGGTCTGACGATGGGTACTAGAAGCGGCGATATTGACCCGTCGATAATATTATTTTGGATCAGGCATTTAGGCATGTCTTTGGATGAAATAGAGACAACATTGAACAAAAAATCAGGAATCTTGGGAATTTTCGGCTATAGTAATGATTTAAGAGATGTCATGGTTGCTTGCGGTTATCAAGTAAAAGGATATCGATCGCAAAAAAAATTCAATAAGAATGAAAAAGAAATGGCGAGGCTTGCACTTAATATTTTTATTTATGATATTGTCAGATATATTGGAAGTTACATCACGATCATGAGTAATGCGGATAGTGTAGTATTCACTGGAGGAATAGGCGAAAGAAACCAAGATGTCAGAAGGCTGATTATGAGTAATTTAAGAAAAACATTTCCAAAATTAAAATCATTGGTAATACCGGCAAACGAAGAGCTGATGATTGCAAAGCAAATCAACCATAATATACTTTAATTTATCCATGCTTTCGAAGCTATTCAATAATAAATCCAAAACGATTACTTCAGCCGCAATAATTCTTGGAGCGGCTTCTTTACTTTCCAGGCTTCTTGGATTAATTAGAGACAGGGTCTTGGCCGGGGAATTCGGCGCCGGAGCCGAATTGGACATGTATTATGCCGCTTTCAGAATTCCCGATATGGTTTTTAATCTTTTAGTGCTTGGGGCGCTTTCAGCTGGGTTTATTCCGATCTTCATGACTTATTTGAAAAACAAAAATAGCGCCTGGGAATTGGCAAATATCACTTTAAATGTAATGATTTTATGCCTGGCTATTCTGTCGGCCTTAATGATTATTTTGGCTCCCTGGATTCTAAAAATAATTACACCCGGTTTTGATAAAGATCAACTGGAAATTACTACAAAACTTACCAGAATTATGTTTTTAAGCCCAATATTTTTGGGTATTTCCGGAATTTTCGGCGGAATTTTGCAATCCTTTAAAAAATTTTTCATATATTCAATCTCGCCGATTTTATATAATATTGGAATAATTTTCGGTGCTTTATTTTTTGTTCCATTAATCGGCTTATCAGGGCTTGCTTGGGGAGTAGTTTTGGGTGCTTTTGCCCACATGCTAATACAGCTGCTGGCTGCGATACCCCTGGGCTATCGCTATCGATTTATTTTAGACTTAAATAATAATGGCGTTAGAAAAATAATTAAAATGATGCTTCCTAGAACTTTAGGCCTGGTAGTTTCACAGCTTAATTTTTTAATTGTCACAATAATCGGCTCAACCCTTGCAGCCGGCAGCATTGCCATATTTAATTTGGCAAATAATATCCAAAGTTTTCCTTTAGGAATTTTCGGAGTGTCTTTTGCCATTGCCGCTTTTCCCGCTCTTTCAGAAATCGCCGATAAGAAAAAAGAATTTATTAATACGCTTTCACTGACTATCAGACAGATATTATTTTTTATCATACCTTCATCGGCCATGCTTATTGTTCTAAGGGCTCAGTTCGTCAGGGTTATTTTAGGTTCTGGCCGATTCAGCTGGGAAGATACAGTTATAACCCTTGAAACATTGTCTCTTTTTGCCATAAGCTTGTTTGCTCAGGCCATTATTTTAGTCTTAATCAGGGCTTTTTACGCTCAGCAGGATGCCAATACTCCGTTTTATGCCGGATTAATTTCAGCTTTTGCCAATATAATACTTGCGGTTATTTTGGCCGAGCCTTTTGGAGTTTTAGGACTTGCCTTGTCTTTTTCACTGGCAAATATTTTAAATCTTACCCTGCTGGGACTGCTTTTGCATAATAAGCTCGGAAAACTGGACGGCGAAAAAATTTTATATTCATTCGTAAAAATTATTGTAGCCACTTTTTTACTGTCAATTACCGCTCAGGCGGTAAAATATCCGATTGAAAGAGTAATGGGCCTTGACACTCTTATTGGCGTAACAACACAGGCTGCAAGCGCTGCATTAGCGGGAATTAGCATGTATTTTTTGGTTTGTTGGCTCCTCAAAAGCGATGAATTAAACATATTTATTAATTCATTAAAGAAGAGATTCTTTAAAAATCCGGTTATTGCCGAAGAAATTATTGAAAAGGAAAAATTGACTTAAATAGGCGATAGGGTTAATATGGCAAAATAATGTTTGCTATAAAAAATTTATCGCTTTATAACTATATTAGTTTGTATAAAATATGCTGGATAAAATCCGAAATTTCTGTATTATCGCCCATATCGACCACGGAAAATCAACGTTGGCTGATCGTTTTTTGGAATTTACTGAAACCGTTTCAAAGAGAGAAATGAAAGAGCAAATTCTTGATCAAATGGATATTGAGCGCGAAAGGGGAATAACTATCAAACTTCAGCCCGTCAGGATGAACTGGCATGATTTTCAGTTAAATTTAATTGATACACCCGGACATGTTGATTTCAGCTATGAAGTGTCCAGAAGCCTGGCTGCGGTCGAAGGAGCAATTCTTTTGGTTGATGCAACCCAGGGAGTACAAGCCCAAACGGTTGCAAATTTATACCTCGCACTTGAACAGGATTTAACTATTATACCGGTGATTAACAAAATAGATTTGCCAAATGCCGAGGTTGAAAAGGTCAAGCATGAAATCTGCCAGCTTGTTGGCTGTAAAGAAGAAGATATTCTAAAAGTCTCGGCAAAAACCGGCCAAGGAGTTCAGGAAGTTTTACAGGCCGTAATTGACAGAGTTAACCCGCCAAAACAAAATCAAAATCAATTGCTAAGAGCGCTGATATTCGATTCCAATTTTGATGAATACCGCGGAGTAATAGCTGAGGTAAGAATAGTACAAGGAATGGTCAAGGCCGGCGACAAAATTAAATTTATATCAACAGATAAATTATCAGAAGTTTTGGAAGTCGGTTATTTTTGCCCTAAATTAAAAAAAATTGAAAAACTTAATCAGGGTGAAATAGGCTATATTGTAACCGGTCTTAAAAATATTGAATTTTGTCGGGTTGGAGATACCATTACCAAAGAACATGAAAAAGTTGAGCCATTGCACGGCTACAAAGAGGTAAAACCGATGGTTTTTGCCGGAGTTTTCAGCAAGGTTGGCGATCAATATTCCAGGCTTCGCGAAGCAATTGAAAAATTAAAACTCAACGATGCAGCCTTAATTTATGAGCCTGAGAATTCCCAAGCTTTAGGTTTTGGTTTCCGCTGCGGTTTTTTAGGATTGCTACATTTAGAGGTCGTTCAGGAAAGGCTTAAGAGAGAATATGATTTGGATCTTATAGTCACTGTCCCAAGTGTTGCTTACAGAGTAAAACAAAAAGACGGAAAAGAATTTATTATCCACAGCCCTCAAGAACTGCCAAAACCAGAACTAATTGAACAGGTATATGAACCGGTTATGATTTTGGATATTTTTTCGCCCAAACAATACCTTGGATCGATAATGCAGCTTGTTTCTCAAAAACGGGGAATATATCTAAATACCGAATATCTTGATGAGAATATCGCTGTTTTGCATTATCATGTGCCGCTGACGATGTTGCTTGTTGATTTTTATGACAAGCTTAAAAGCGTTTCTTCCGGATATGCATCACTAAGTTATGATTTTTTAAATTACCAGCAAACAGACATTATTAAGCTTGATATTTTAGTGGCGGAAGAAAAAGTTGAGGCCTTAACTTCATTGGTTTACAAAGACGAAGCGTTTTCAGCCGGCAAAAAAGTTGTTAATTCGCTCAAAAATACGTTGCCAAAACAAAATTTCGTCGTCAAAATACAGGCCGCTGTCAGCGGAAAAATTATTGCGGCCGAAAGAATATCGGCATACAGAAAAGACGTCACCGCCAAGCTTTATGGCGGAGATTACACCAGAAAAAGAAAACTTTTGGAGAAGCAGAAGAAAGGCAAAAAGAAAATGATGTCTCATGGCAGAGTTGACATACCGACAGAAGCTTTTTTAGCCGTTTTAAAAAAATAAATTTAATTTAAAAAAATATCCATGCTCGGATATTTTTTTATATAAATTTAGATATAATTGCTTTAATTAAATCACAGTAAGATAATCTGCTTAATTTATTGGCGACGTAGGGCGAGAGAAACAAAAAGTAAACAACTTTTTGTTTCCGAGCCGAGGAGCCGTCAAAGGGTCAACACCCGAAAGCGCTCCGTCGCTAAAGCTGTAATTATCGAGCTTTGACGCGTCGGCGACTTGCTCCGCGGTTAATACCTTTATTTAAAATTAAAAAAAATTATCAAAACATCGGCCCAATAGTCCAAATTATCATGGAAAAAGCGACCATTAAGGATATTATAATCCAAACTATTTTGCGCCATTTTTGCTGCTTATACATATTATTATTTTATCACTTTCAAAAATAAATGTAAATAATAATTAAATTTGCCGTTTTATCATTAAAATGCTAAAATAATACACTATGTTGGAAAAAAAATGGCAGCTAAAACCGAATTTAAGTGCAAAGGAACTGCAAAAATTTCCGGAAATTAACTATATAATACTTCAACTGCTTTATAATAGAGGTATTGATACTCAGGAAAAAATTGATCAATTTCTTTTGCCTGATTACGGAGAAAATCTTTTTGATCCGTTTTTATTCAATGATATGGAAAAAGCGGTAAAAAGAATATTTAAGGCAATAGAAAAAAAAGAAAAAATTGTTGTCTATGGCGACTATGATGCTGACGGAGTCACTTCGTCGGCCGTTTTAGTCGAAACGCTAAAAGAGTTCGGCGCCGAAATTGATATTTATATACCTTTTCGTGAGACTGAAGGTTATGGCCTAAATATCGAGGCCGCTAAAAGCTTAATTGGAGTCGGTTTAAAACTATTAATAACAGTTGATTGCGGAATATCAAACAAGGAGGAAATAAAAATTTTAACAGAAAATAAAGTTGATGTAATAGTAACTGATCATCATCATGAGCCGCTTGCCATCCCAGACGCTTATGCTATTTTAAACCCTCATCTAAAAAAAGAAAAATACCCTTTTAAAGATCTTGCCGGCTGCGGAGTTGCGTTTAAGCTCGTTTGTGGCTTAGTTTCAAGACAAAAAAACTACAAAGTAAAACAACTGGAAGAAGGTTTTGAAAAATGGCTTTTAGACTTAGTGGCTATAGGAACGGTTGCCGACATGCAGCCCGTATTAGGGGAAAATCGAATTTTGGTTAAATACGGATTAGTGGTTTTGCAAAAAACAAGAAGGCTGGGAATGCTAAAACTGATTGAAAAAATGAACAGCAATTTGACACAAATAGATGAAAGGGTTATCGGCTGGCAGATTTCACCAAGGCTTAACGCCGCAGGCAGATTTAACCACGCCAGTTCCGCTTATGAATTATTAATTACTGATAATTTAAACAAAGCGGAAACGCTGGCCGAGGAGTTGAATAAAACAAATTTGGAACGCCAGCAAATTACCGAAAAAATAACTGCCGAAGCAAAAGAGCTGCTGGGAGAAATAAAGGACAAAAAATTATTGATAACAGTCGGCAATGACTGGCCGACAGGAATAGTCGGTCTTGTTTCAGGCAGAATTACTGATGAGTTCAACTTGCCAAGCTTGGTAATCAGCCGATATAACGGCGAAATTATTGGATCCGGCCGAAGCATCCCGGAATTCAATATTATTGAAGCATTAGAAGACTGCAATGATTTTTTGAGACGCTACGGCGGCCATGCCCAGGCCTGCGGTTTTACTTTAAAAAACGAAGAAAATCTTTCAAAATTTGAGAAAAAAATGACTGAATTGGCAAATGCCTTGCTTAAAGGAAAAAATCTTAAACCTGTTATTGAAATTGATGCAAATATTAATCTTGAAGATGTCAATTGGGAGCTTTTTGATGAACTTGAAAAATTTAAGCCTTATGGCGAAGGAAATTTTAAACCAAAATTTTTAGCCAAAAACCTTACGGTAGTTGAAGCTAAAAGTATCGGTTCACAGGGCAAGCATATGCGCCTAATGGTTAAACATAATACTCAAATTATCCGAAAAACAATCGGTTTTTGCTTTGGAAACTGGTGTGCTAGAATAAAAGCAGGGGATAAAATAGATATGATTTTTGAAATTGATGCCAACGAATGGAATGGAAATAGGGAATTACAGCTCAAAATAGTTGATTTAATGTTCAGTAAATAATATTTCTTATGAATATTTTAGTTGAAATATTTAGTATATTTGTTTTGGGTTTAATTGGCGGAGCTAACCCTGGTCCGCTTATAATATCTTGCTGTTCAGAATCATTACGGCTGGGATTCAAAAAAAGTCTCAAAACAATATTTTGGGGCTTAATTTCTGAAACTGCGGTTGCAATTGTTATATTGGCTGCGGTATTTGGCATAAACCCACCGCCGCAAATCTTTTATTTTATTGCCGTTTTTGGCGGCTTATTTTTAATTTATCTTGCTTGGCAAGTATCAAAAATAAAATCAATTACCGATGAAGGCGCCAGAATTTTTACTTTCAAAAAAATATTTGCATTAACTTTATTAAATGGGCCATTCTGGCTTTTCTGGATAACAATTTGTATTCCATTGGCATTTGAAACAAATAAAATCTTACCATTTGGCCAGTGGCTTTTTTTAATAATTTTTGAATTCGGCTGGTTGACCGCAACTGTTATTATTGTTTTTATATTTTCACGATTCAAAAAAATTCTGACAAACACCAGGGCGGTAAGAACAGTTTATATATTAATGGCATTAATTTTATTTTATTTTGCTTTAAAAATGATTTTAAATAATAGTTTTAATCTTTGGAATTTATATGGGTAAAGCAACAATTCATACTGATGGCGGAGCGCGGGGCAACCCCGGACCGGCTGGAATAGGAGTCGTAATTGAAATAAGCGGGCAAAAGCATAACTTTAAGGAATATATTGGGCATGCGACCAACAACCAAGCTGAATATCAAGCAGTAATTTTAGCTCTTACAAAAGCAAAAGAGCTTGGTATAGATGAAATTGACCTATTTTTGGACAGCGAACTTGTTCAACAGCAGCTAAACCAAAAATACAAAGTTAAAAATCAGGATTTAGCCCAGCTATTTGTTAAGGCTTGGAATTTATCTCTTGGCTTTAAAAAAATCAAATATGTTCATGTTGGAAGAAATGACAACAAAGAGGCAGATAAGTTGGTAAACGCGGTGCTCGACGAAAATTCAGCAAAAATGAAGCAATGAAGAAAATCAACTCTAATCTTCTTGCCTCACTCGCTCCAAAATACAAAATTAGATTTATGTGTTTTACTCGCTTTGTTCGGCAATAAAAAAAGACCGCCAGCAAGTCCTTAAATGAACTTTGTTCATGAGAGGGTAATAAGTTTTGGTTGGGCCCTTACTAATTAAAATTTGCTTTTGGATTTTGTGCATTTATAGCACAAAGCAAAACCCTCACAACCGGCGGCCGGTACTGCTTTTAACAGCACCTGGGTTTTCCTACAAGGTACTCACCGTATCAATAAAATAGCAAATAACAAAAACAACGTCAATACACAAAATAGCCGGCCAATACCGGCTTGTTTTATAAAAAAGAGGCCGCTAGTGAATTTGACCGATGTGTTTGCATTAGCCTTAACACGGCCAGTGGCGGTTAAATTGACTCTAGATGGCCTTATGTGCTTGGCACACGACCTCAAATCATACCAGCCACAATGAGGCCTCGTTCATAGACGAGTCCACACTACTTGCGGATTAGAAACCCGCATAACCTCATTTTTACTAGCGGCCAAACTGCCATTAAGCTTAAATCAAACTTCGAGCAGGTGTGGACTATCAAGTCAAGATTATTAACTCTATTTTCCACCCAAATGGCAGGCGAACACCAACTTCTTAGGTGTTCATGGCATGGATTTCGCTTGTCACTACTCAACCATGATAAGTGGATTTTAGCAAACAAAAAATACCTCGTCAAACGAGATATAAAAAATAATTCCAATTAGGCAAACAAGCCTGTAAGCCGAATTCTGTTCCCTAATTTGTATTCGGGTGACGGTCATCTATCTGGGTCTGACGTTACCGCCAAACTCAAGCTGCTTACCTAATTTAGCATTGCACCAGGTAGAGTTTACCACAAGCATCCTGTTGCCAGGAGCTGAGTCAAAAAGCATTATTCTGAAGGGATATCCCGTATTCAGTATAATACACTTTAACACTTTTCACATTTGACCAGCGCTCCGCGTTAGAAACTCTAAATTCTAATATCTAATTTCCAAATAATATTTAAATTTCAATTTTCCAAATTATAAATTGTTTGGAATTTGTAATTTGTTATTTGTTTAGAATTTAGTATTTAATGCTTAGAATTTCCAGTGCGAAGCACTGGCTTGTATCGTCTCTGTGGAACTGGTCCTCTTGCATTGTTGCCAATGCAAGGATGGGCGTTACCCATTACCATGACACCAGTGCTAAGCACTGGAGGGTGTTCGGACTTTCCTCCCCCGCGCCTATTTTACCAAAAATAATCATAAATATTTATTGCTTAATCACAAGTAAAATAGGTGCGGGGGCGACCATCCAGCTTATTTGCCTAATTGGAATTATTTAATGATCTATAGTGTAATATATAATAGCATAAAATGAAAATTATGTCAAAATATCATCTTTCTTAATGTTGATTTTTTAAGCTAATTTTGTTAGAATTAATGCTATAAAACTAAGTTAATTTTTTTATTTAACAATAAAGCGCTTTACCTAAATGAAAAATTCAGAATTGCTATTTACCGCCCTAAGGCCGCCGCTTGACTATTCGGCTTTAATTTTTGCGGCAATTGCCGGATATTATATTCGCTACCTGCCAATGATCCAAAATATCAGGCCGGTTGCTTTTAATTTGGCTTTTCAAGAATATTTTGCGATAATTGTGGTAATTTCCGCTATTTGGATTATACTATTTGCGTTGACCGGACTTTACTCATTTGGCGGAATTAAAAAAACAATTGATGAATTTTCTAAAATTTTTATTGCCTGCTCGGCCGGTCTTGCAGTTGTCCTTGCAATAATGGTTTTTTCAAGATACTTATTTGATTCCCGTTTTATAATAATAGCTTCTTGGGTTTTTGCGATTATTTTTGTAAGTACGGAAAGGCTAATTCTAAAATTGCTACAAAAAATCGCTCATAAGGCCGGATTTGGAATCCACAGAATTATAATCATTGGCGAAAGCCGAATAAGCCAGGAACTTATTTCTGAATTTAACAATAAACCAGGACTTGGATATAAAATTATAGGCTCATATAAAAATTTCGATTTGGAGTCGACAAAAAAAATAAAAGAGCTTGCCCTTGAAGACAAACTTGATGAAATAATTCAAATTAATCCTAATGTTAATTTTGAAGAGACTATGGAGTTAATTGATCTGGCAAATGAACACCATCTTGATTTCAGATATACCGCCGATCTTTTAGACACCCAGCTGACAAATTTAGAGGTTGAAATAATTGCAGGCACGCCGATTATTAAAGTTAAAAGAACAAGGCTTGATGGCTGGGGCAAAATTAATAAAAGAATTTTTGATTTTTTTGGGTCAATTATTTTACTATTTTTTTTGGCGCCAGTATTGCTAATCATTGCTTTAATAATAAAAATAGACTCAAAAGGGCCGATTTTATTCAAATATAAAAGAATCGGACAGTTTGGCAGGCAGTTTACATATTTTAAATTCAGATCAATGATTAAGGATGCCCATAAATACCGTTTTGATCAAAATTTCTTAAATAAACAGCAAAATTTAAGGCAAGGTTCGCCAATGATTAAATTTAAGGATGACCCAAGAATAACCAGGGTCGGAAAATTAATACGCCGATTAAGTCTAGATGAGCTGCCGGAACTTTTCTTAGTACTACTGGGAAAAATGAGCTTAGTTGGCCCAAGACCACATGAAATCGAAGAAGTGCAAAGATATCAAAAACACCATAAAAAAGTAATGGCCATTAAGCCTGGAATTACCGGCATGTCACAAGTTTCCGGCCGGTCAGATCTTGATTTTGAAGAAGAAATAAAGCTTGACACTTTTTATATTGAAAATTGGTCGCTTGCCCTTGATTTAATTATTTTATTAAAAACGCCCTTGGCTGTTTTAAAAAGGAGACAAACTGAATGAAAATCGCTTTAATACACGATCATTTGATTCAAGAAGGGGGAGCGGAGCGGGTTTTGAAAGTTTTTCAGGAAATCTGGCCCGATGCGCCGACTTATACTTTACTTTATGATCAAAAAAAACTGGGAGAAATTTTTAAAGGTAAAGATATTAGAACTTCTTTTCTTCAAAAATGGCCCGGCTCGCTGAATCATTACCAATGGTTTTTGCCGATCATGCCTATTGCAACTGAAAGCTATGATTTAATGGACTATGATGTAGTTTTATCAAGCTGTTCAGCAATGGCAAAAGGCATAATTACCAGGTCAAATACCATTCATTTTTGCTATTGCCATACTCCGACCCGCTATCTTTGGTCGGATACCCATCGTTATCTTGAGGAATTAAAATACAATAGATTAATTAAAAAATTTATTCCGTCGGTTTTAAACAGATTAAGAATTTGGGATCAATTATCCGCCCAAAGAGTCGATTTCTTTTTGGCCAATTCAAAAAATGTGTCCGACCGAATTAAAAAATATTACCGGCGAGAAAGCAAAATCATTCATCCGCCGGTTGAAACTAATTGTTTTAAAATAAGCGAAAAAATCGATAAATATTTTCTAACCGGAGGAAGACTGGTAGCATATAAAAAATTTGATTTAACAGTTCAGGCCTTTAACCGGCTGGGAATTCCTTTAAAAATATTCGGTAGCGGCCCGGAAGAAAAGAAATTAAAATCAATGGCAAAAAATAACATTGAATTTTTAGGAAAAGTAAACCAAAATGAGTTGGCCCTTTTATATAGTAAAGCGATTTCTTTTATTCATCCGCAAATTGAAGATTTTGGAATTACCGCAGTCGAATCAATGGCTTGCGGCCGGCCGGTAATTGCATACTCCGCCGGCGGAGCATGTGAAACCGTAGTTGAAAATAAAACCGGAAAATTTTTCGAAGAACAGACATGGGAAGCATTGGCCGACACAATTGTCAGATTTAAGCCGGAAATTTATAATCCGATTGAAATAAAAAATTATGCGGAACAATTTAGTGTCGAAAAGTTTAAAAAAGAAATTAAAATTTTAGTGGATGATGAGTGGCAGATTCTGAAAAACTCGCAAATTAAATGCGGTTTATAGAAATTTACATTATTAATTTCACAATATGCGCATTGGTATAGATATTCGCTGTCTGATGGAGTCGCAATATTCCGGAATCGGCGAGTATACTTACAATTTAATAAATCATCTTCTTAGTATTGACCAAGCTAATCAATATATATTATTTTTTAATTCAAACAAAAAAATTCAGGTGCCAAAATTCGATTTTCCAAATGTCACTTATAAAGGATTCAACTACCCGAACAAAATATTCAATCTTTCACTTAGATTTTTAAAAATTGCGGAAATTGACAAGCTTATCGGCGGTGTTGATTATTTTCTCGCACCAAATCTTCTATTTTTAAATCTTTCAACTGAATGCAAAAAAATATTGGTAATCCATGATTTATCTTTTGAGCTATATCCGGAATTTTTTACCGCCAAAAAAAGGCTTTGGCATACTTTAATCGACCCAAAAAAACTGTGTAATGACTCTGAATGCATAATTGCCGTTTCCGAGAATACCAAAAATGATATTGTTAGAATTTATGGAATAAATCAGGATAAAATTAAAGTCATATATCCTGGTATTAATGAAGTTTTTCATGCTGAAATTTTAGAAAGTCAAAAGCAAAAAGTTAAGAATAAATATAATCTGCCAAATAAATATATCTTTTATTTAGGGAATCTTGAACCGCGAAAAAACATTGAAACATTAATTATGGCATTCTCCGAAATCAATGATGATTCGTTAAATTTGGTAATTGCCGGAAGCCAGGCCTGGAAATATAAAAAAATTTATCGCCTTTGGCAAAATTCATCCGCAAAAAAAAGGATTAAATTTTTAGGCTATGTTGATGCCAGTGACAAGCCGGCATTGTATAGTTTAGCTGAAATTTTTGTTTACCCTTCAATATACGAAGGTTTTGGCTTGCCGCCACTTGAAGCAATGGCTTGTAATATTCCTGTTATTACCAGCTTTAATTCTTCGTTAGTTGAAGCGGTCGGTCAAAACGGTTTATTAATTGATCCAAATAACTATCTGGAACTTGCAAATTCTATAAGCCTTCTGCTAAATGATAAAAATCTTCAAAATAAATTAATTGAAAAAGGCAAGCAGCAAAGCCAAAAATTCAGCTGGCAAAATACTGCCAATGAGGTTTTAAATATTTTTAAATAATGAATTTTCAATGCGAATAGGAATTGATGCCCGAATGTACGGGCCAAAAGCAACGACGGGCATAGGAAATTATATCAAAAATTTGCTTGATAATATTTTTTTAATTGATAAAAATAACGAATACGTCTTATTCATGAAAGAGCCGTCTTTCAGCCAATTTAACCCGCCAAATCAAAGGGTTAAAAAAATTAAGGTCGATTTTCCCTGGTACAGTTTTTCTGAACAGATCAAATTTCCTAAAATTTTATTGAAATACAAGCTTGATTTGGTTCATTTCCCGCAATTTAACATTCCGATTTTTTATCCCAAAAAATTTGTTGTAAGCATTCATGATATAACCCCAAAATTTTTTCCGGGACCTAATGTTAAAAAATCATTAATTAGAAAATTTGGCTACCAAGTCGTATTCAATTCTGCAATAAAAAAATCAGCAAAAATAATTACAGTATCAAATCACACTAAAAGCCAGCTTATTCAACACTTTAATGCACCAAGAAAAAAAATTGAGGTAACTTATCTTGGCTTTGATAAAAAATTTCAACCGGCTAGAAATGACTCAATATCCGAATTGAAAAATAAATACGGCATTACTAAGCCGTTTATTTTTTATGTCGGAGTTTGGCGGGATCATAAAAATTTGCCAAATCTTATTTCAGCTTTTGATATTTTAAAAAACCGCTACCAGCTTGATATCCAGCTAGTTTTAGGAGGCACGCCTGATAATCGATATTTGGAAATTACAGAAGCAATAAAAAAATCACAAAATAATTCAGATATTATCATGCCCGGATTTATCGAGGATGAAAATTTACCGATATTTTATAGCGGCGCAAAAATTTTTGTTTTACCTTCTTTTTGTGAAGGATTTGGCTTAGTGGCAATTGAATCCTTGGCCTGTGGAACTCCGGTAGCCGCATCTGAATCAACAAGCATTCCAGAAATTCTATCTGATTCAGCTATATATTTTAGGCCAAACGATCCAAAAGACATTGCTGAAAAAATCAACCTTATTTTGACCGATGAAAAGCTTTACAAAACTCTTAAAACAAATGGGTTAAGCCAAATTCAAAGATATAGTTGGCAAGACTGTGCAAAAAAAACATTAATGATTTACCAATCTGTATAATTTATGTTATAATATTGATACACTAATTAATATTGTTAATAATTTAAATGCCGAAAAAAACAGACAAAAAAATAGAAACAAATAATTCTCACGAAATGAGCGATTTTTTGAACATGCTAAAAAAAGAGGTAGATAAAAACACAATTTATTCTAAAAAAATATCCAATGATAAGCTTGCGGATATTGAAGATACAAGAACATCCGTTATTACAAAAAAAGCTGCTAGAACAAAAAAAATGGCAAAATCAAAAGCAAATAGTATTAATTGCCTGCATAATAATTTAATTCAGAAAAATGATATTATAAGCCGTAAGACTGAGGAGTCTGACGAATTTATTAATTTAAATAAAAAAGATAATAATATCAATGAAAGTATTGCATCAAATATAAGGCCCACTTTTAAAAATCTGGCAAATTTAAAATTTGAACAGGATAATTTCATAAAGCAGACAAAATTTTATTCTGCAAAAGTCAATCGGATTCATGTTGATTTTATCAATACATCCAATAATCGTATTTCTTTGCCTGAATCGGTCTTAAAAAAATTATTTAAGCCGATTGATTTTTTGTTTTCTAAAATTATCATGAAAAAAGCAGACGACCAATATATAAGTTATTACGATGAAAATAATAAATTCATTTCAACTTTAACGGACGACGGAATTGAAGATATATTTTCTGAACCGAACCGCCCTAAAATCTCTCTATTTTTTACACCAAAAGACATAATAATAAAAACCGCTTCATTTGCCTTAATCGCGGCTTTTTTAATAATGCCGCTTGAAGCTCTTACATATTTTCAAGATCTGCAGTCAAGCAAGGATAAAATTTTATTGATAACAAATCAGGCAATTGAAAATTTAAAGCTTGCTGAGCAGGCTGCAGTGACAATGGATTTTGATAATGCCAATTTCCAATTTATTGAAGCCCAAGATAATTTTAATTTAGCGCAGCAAGAAATTGATAATTTAAGCTTTTTAACTGCGGAAATTATCAAATTGCTGCCAAAAACCGACAGCAATTTTGATGCCGGGGTTAACTTGCTAAAAGCAGGGGAAATAGTTGCCGAAACCGGCCAAATACTTACAGCTTCCGGAAATCGATTTTTAAAAAGCAAAAATATAGATGACTACTATCAGTCATTGGTTGAATTTCAATCCGATTTGGAAATTATAATAAATAAATTTAACGAGGCTGAAAGTAAAATAAAAAATATAAAATCAAGCGATCTGCCTCAGGAACACCAAAAAACATTTGAAAAAGTCCTTGGATATTTGCCCAAAATCAGCAGCGGCTTGACTGATATTTATACTATAAATAGCGGTTTCTTGAGAGTTTTAGGAAAAAATCAGTGGCAGCGATATCTGGTCGTTTTTTTGAATAACAACGAACTGCGCGGCGGCGGTGGATTCATGGGCAGCTTTGCCATTTTAGACATCGATAGGGGAAAAATAAAAAAAATGGATATACCGGCTGGAGGAACTTATGATATCAAAGGTCAGCTTGTACCAAAAGTCATTTCGCCAGATCCTTTTCACTTAATTAACCCAAGATGGGAATTCCAAGATTCCAATTGGTGGCCGGATTTTCCGACAAATGCCAAAAAAATACAATGGTTTTATCAAAACGCCGGCGGACCCAGCACTGACGGAGTAATCGCAATTACTTCAACATTGATGGAAAAACTGCTTGAAATTTTTGGACCAATAACAATGACTGAATACGGCCGCGAAATTGACAGTGAAAATTTTACCGAAGAAACTCAAAAAATCGTTCAGCTTGAATATGACAAAAAGGAAAATCGCCCAAAACAATTTATAGCCGATTTGGCGCCTAAATTAATGGAAAGAATATTCAATGCCAGCGGTGAGGAAATGAAAAAAGTTGCAGAGCTATTAAAAGAAAGCTTAAATCAAAAGCATTTAATGGTTTATTTCAATAATGAATCCACTGAGAATATTATAAGGAATTTCGGCTGGAGCGGCGAAATAAAAAGAACTGACGGCGACTATCTTAGCGTAGTTCATACAAATTTAGCCGGAGGAAAAACCGATGGAGTGATAAAAGAAACAATTGAGCATACCGCGGAAATTCAACCAGACGGCTCAATAATTAATACCGTAAAACTTATCAGAAAGCATAATGGAATTGCCAAATCGGATATATTTACCGGCGTTCAAAACAACAGTTATGTTCGTTTTTATACTCCAATGGGAAGCTCCTTATTAAGCGCCGAGGGTTTTCAAAAGCCTTCAGATGATCTTTTTAAAAAACCTCTGCCTGAATATCAAAAAGATGTTGACCTAATATCAATAGAAAGCGATAAAAAAATTGATGACAAATCAAAAACTGATATCTATAACGAAAGTGGAAAAACGGTTTTTGGCAATTGGCTACAACTTAAGCCTGGAGAAACAAAGGAAGCGGTTATTAAATACCGACTACCTTTCAAAGTTGCTTTAAAGGGTCAAAATACCTTTTATTACAGTTTTCTTGCTCAAAAGCAACTAGGAAGCTTGGGCAGTGATCTAAGAAGCAATTTAAAACTTAATGACTCTTTAAAAATATTGGCTAAATTTCCAACTAACTTACCAAGCGAAGAAGCCATTTTATCGTTTTCGGATATTTTAGCCACCGACCAATTTTATGGTGCGGTTTTAGTGACAAAAAATTATGAATAAGGAATCTAAAAGCAATAACGGAAATATTCAAAAAGACCTGATGAATATTTACAGCAATAAAGACGGCAGCCTGCCGGATATCTCTCATCTTGAAGTAAAAAGAAAAAGCCGTTTAAAAATATTTTTTTTCGGTTTTTTTATAATAATCTTAATTTTAGTCGGAATTGCTTGGTTGGGTTTTTCGCTTTTTAATCCGAATAATAACTCTTCCAATAAGAGCATTGAGATAATAATAAATGGCGAGCAAAATATCGCCTCTGGCGATGAAATTACTTATACGATTGAATATAAAAATATTGATAAGGTGGCTTTAAACGATGTCGAGATGATGTTTCGCTATCCCGACGGCTTCCAATTTATTTCTGCACAACCAGCCGCCTCAAATGAATTTAATACTTCCTGGAAAATCGGCAAGCTGGAAAAAGATGGATTTGGCAAAATTGAAATTAAAGGAAAATTAATTGGCGAGGTAGGATCAGTTAAAACAATAAATGCAACAGCATCTTTTAGGCCGGAAAATTTCAGCTCAACTTTTAAAGAAACGGGCTTATTTTCAAGCCAGATTACATCGTCAATTTTAGAAATTAATCTTGAAGGTCCAAATCAAATTTTATTAGAAAAAAAATCCGTATACAAATTAACATACAAGAATAATTCTGAACAAGACTTGGAAAATATAAAAATTTTTGTTATTTACCCCGCAAATTTTATTTTTCAGGAATCAAATCCCAAACCTTACAGCAAAGAGGATGACGCGAGGAATTTAAATAATCAATGGCTGATAGAAAAACTGAGTAAAAACGAAGAGGGACAGATCGAAATTACCGGCGGATTTATTAATCAGGATTTAGAATCTGATAAATGCATAATAATTGCCCAAATTGGTTTTTTTGACAATGAAACAGAAAATTTTTCGCTTCAACAGGAAAAAAAATTGGAGATTGAAATTAATGATTCTAAATTGAGCTTAAATTTGATCATTAACGGCTCTTCACAGGATCAACCGATTAATTTTGGACAGACTTTAACTTATTCAATAGTCTATAAAAATTTAGGGAAAAAGAATTTAGATGAACTCTCCTTCACTATAAATATTGATTCCGATATTTTAGACTGGAAAAGCATCGAAGATAAAAATTCTGGAGTTATCAAAGATAATACAATTACTTGGAATAAGGATCAAATATCGGAATTTGATTTAATAAGGCCGCTTGATGAAGGTTCGATTGATTTTTCAATCAAAGTAAAAGAAGCATCTGAGATAAATATAACCGACAATGACCTTCAAATATCAAGCAAAGCCTCAGCAACATTAAATAAAATAGGTGATTTGGATGTTGATGATTATCAAATCGAAAGCAATGAGATAAAAGGAAATATAAATACCGACATCCAGCTTAAAACAGAAGGCCGATATTTTGATGATGATAATATTGCGGTTGGCACCGGACCCTTGCCGCCGGTAGTCGGAGAAAAAACAACATTTAGAATATATTGGAGCTTGGCAAACAGCCTACATGAAGTAACAAATGCCGAAATTTCAACCATTTTACCACAAGGCATTGAATGGGAAAATAAATTTTTGGCGAAAGTCGGCAGCTTATCATACAATCAGTCAGATAGAAAAATAAGTTGGAAAATCAATAAAATTCCGTCAGGCAAGGGTTTTGATGAAATATTTTTATGGTTTGACGTCTCGGTAACGCCGACAAAAGATCAAGCAAAAAAATTATTGATACTTACTGATCAAACTGAACTTTTGGCAACTGACAGTGTTAATGAATCGGTGATAAGCAAGTTTGGAAAAGCGATTACTTCAAACCTTGAAGATGACCCAATTGGCGGAGGAAAAGGATTAGTTGTAGATATTACGGAGTAAATATTTAATTGTTAAATTGCTCAATTGTTATATTTTTTATTCATGTTTAAGGTATTAAAAAAATCTGAAAAATCCAACGCACGATTGACGAAACTTCAAACGTCCCATGGCACTGTCTTGGGTCCTTTTTTTATGCCGATTGCCACTAAAGGAGCGGTTAAAAATTTGGAGGCAAATGAATTAAAAGCCCTCGGCGCTCAAATAATTTTATCAAATACCTACCACCTAATGCTTGCGCCTGGCAATGATTTAATTAAAAAGGCCGGTGGATTACATAAATTTATTAATTGGGACGAACCAATATTAACTGACTCGGGCGGTTTTCAAGTTTTTTCCTTAGCTAACCTAAGAAAAGTGACAGAAAAAGGAGTAAATTTTTCAGACCCCAATAGCGGAAAAAAATATCTGCTAACTCCAAAAACTTCAATAAAAATCCAGCAGGATTTAGGCGTAGATATTGCCATGGCTTTTGATGTTGTTGTGGGCTACCCTGCAACAAAAGAAAAGGTCAAAGAAGCAGCCAACAGAACAACTCGCTGGGCAAAATTATGTAAAAATCAGGGTAAAAAATCAAAAAAGCAGATGCTATTTGGCATTGTTCAGGGTGGAATCTATAAAGATTTGCGTTTAAAATCGGCAAAAGAATTGGTTGAATTGAATTTTGACGGCTACGCGGTAGGCGGGGTGGCGGTGGGCGAGCCGCGGGAAAAAATGAAAGATATTTTAACCTGGGTTATTCCTCATTTGCCTGAAAATAAGCCAAGATATTTAATGGGTCTAGGCAAGCCGGAAGAGATTGTCCAAGCAGTAAAACAGGGGATAGACATGTTTGACTGCGTGATTCCCACCCGCGAAGCTAGGCACGGCAGGCTTTACCTTTGGTCTTCTAAAAACTATAAGCTAACAGCTAAAAGCTTTTATCACACCATCAACATCACCAATGCCAAATACCGCACTGACCTGTCGCCGATCAATCAAACTAATCTAAAACAGTATTCCAAAGCCTACCTGCACCACTTGTTCAAAACCAACGAGCCGCTGGGAATGCGGCTGGCAACGCTTAATAATCTCAATTTTTACTTATCCTTAATGTCTGGAATTCGTCAAGCAATTAAGAAAGAAAAACTATGAAAAAGATAATTTTAGTTTTATTAGCTATATTTATTTTAAGCGGGTGTTCTGTCTTTCAAAAAGAAAATAATGTTGATTATTCCCAGTGTTCAGATTTTTCTACAGTTGAATGTTATAATAACAATAATAAGATCACAGCAGAAAAAATTTTATGTTCAAAAGATTCTGATTGTTTATCAGAAAAAATGAATATTTTTTGCAGCCCAGGCTATGCAAATATGCTTGAATGTATTGGCGCTAAATATTTTTGCGGTGATGATGGGTATTGTAAAGGCTGCGACTGCCCAATTGATATAGAATAATTTTTGTTAGTTTTTATTTACTTATTATTCATAAAATTTGCAAAAAGATAATATAGAATAATTATGACAATTGAAAAATTTTTAAAACCAAATAAGACAAAAATTGCTATTCTTTTATTACTTTTATTAATTTTTTGTTTTTTCAGCATTTATGCTTTAATAAAAATAAGTTGCGTAGGATTAGTCTGCCCTGAAATAAATAAAAGAATAATAACCGCCAAACAAATAGCCGAAATTGTTGCTTTTCCTTACAAACTATTTCCAAACATTTTCGGAATAATTATCACCCCTGTTATTTGGTATATTCTGTCCTGTTTATTGGAAAAATGCATCCAAAAATTTAATAATAAAACAATAAAATTGCTGTTGATAACAATTACAATTATTATTTTGGCTTCCTTATTCTGTTTTATTAAATATCCTTTTTTAGATAATCCAAAAACTGCTATTAAATATCACGGCCAGCTGACTGAAAAAGAAATTATATATTTGGATTATCCGAATGACTGCATTTCAAAAATCAAACCAGAATGCCTTAATCCTATTGGCGTTGATTTAAAAAACAATAAAAATATTGCTTGGTTTTTTGAAGAAAATTGTTTTGAAAAAAAATGCGAACTTAGGCCAACTTATAGCCTTTATTATCCTGAAATAAAAACCATAGAAGAATGTAAAAATATAAATGGTACTACTATAGTAAGTACATCCATTGGCAGAAAAACAGACACTCTTAGTAGATGCATCGTAACAAGTGATTTAAAAATTGAAAAATCAGAATTGCTAAAATTAAGTCTGCCAGATTTACAAAAATTGACTTTGCCTTTGGTATGCAAAGAAAAAATGGCGAAAACTTTCCTTGATCGTTGCCACTCTCAAGGATTAGATTTAAGAAATAACGAAAGAGTAGGATGGATTTTCGGTTGCAACGATGAATGCAACGGAGATGAATATGTTTTAGCATATACAGATATTGAAAATGAAGCCGAGTGCCAAGAAAAAAAAGGCATTCCTGTCCAAGGATATGGCTGGGTTAGCGGCTATTGGTATTGTGCTGTGCCAAATATTCTCGATTAAACTTAAAATTAAGTAAATTAAATTTTTAATTAACTTTAATGGTAAAAATTCGTCAAGCAATTAAGAAAAATATTATATGAAGAAATATTATTTTATCGCCATTTTAATAGCAATCGCTTTATTATCCGGCTGCAATAATAAAAAGAATGAAGCAGAGCTTGACAATAATATCATTGTTGAAACAAATAAAAAAAATGTTGTTGTTACTGATGCCGATGTTTTTTCAGTTGAACTAAACGGTTATTTTAAAACATGTGACGATAATATTTCAATTTACAAGCTTATTAACAATTCTTGGGAAAAAGTTTTTAAAATCTTGCCGGAAAACGGAATGTATTTTGTTAACGATCAGTTTGTCGACTATTCAACGTGTGATGCCGTGGTTTGTTCAAAATTACCCAATCCTTTAACTCTAAAACTTATTGAATATAAGGAGATTGGCCAAAAAATGCCGCCAAAAGCAAGCCGCAGTACTGCTGAATTTTTGCCGGTATTTCAATCTAATCTACTGACTGGTGAAATAAAAATCGACATTCAATATTTTTCCGATGAAAATTGCCAGACTAAAAAAACTTTTTTTACAGTGATAAATATTTAAAATTAAACTTTATATGCAATTAACATTAGCCCACCAAACCACACAACAAGAAGCAATAAAAAAAATAGACAAATACGCCGATGAATTAATGAATAAACACTACAACTGGGTGACAATAATCAATCCAAAAAAAGAATGGGATAATAATATAATCAGATTCTCTTTTACCGCCAAAAAAATGTTAATTACAATGGAACTTAAAGGCAACGCCATCATAACAGATACTGAGGTGGTATTTAATTCAGAATTGCCGAATATTATCGAAAGGTTTGTCTCGGAATATGAAATTAAAGAAAGTATTTCAAAAGAATTTAAAAAAATATTTAATATCAAATAGAAATGAATTTAAGGCCTTTTTTTATATAATAGGCCTTTTTAATATACGGCTTTTATGGTCAAATTATTTATGGTATAATAATATAAATTATGATAAATAATGCCACATTTTCATTAATAAAATTTGTTTTTTTGGATATAATTGGCGATTTTTTTTATTGGCCAATTTGGTGGTATTCAAAAGGACTAATAAAAATGGGTCGATTTTGCCTGCATGAATTCAGCAATCAAGTTGAACAGTTAGGGGTATTAGTTTGGATTAAAAATTTATTTACCCCGATGTTTGGACAATATGACATTCAAGGCCGCTTAATCAGTTTTTTTATGAGAATTTTTCAGATTATTATCCGATCTTTTGCCGTGCTGATTTTTGCGGTTTTTTACTTAATTTTATTTCTGTTATGGCCAATAATGCCGATTATTATTCTATATCAAATGATTGATAACATTAAATGGCTAATTAGCTAAATAAATGGAAAAAGAAAAAAAAATTAATACCATTAAATTTATCACTTGCCAAAAATGTGGCGAAGCCAAACAGACAAATAAAATCTGCAATAATTGTTATGATTTCGGGATGGTTGCCTGGACGGGCAAAACTCTTCTTTATTGGGATAAAAGAATAAATTATTTCCAGATATCACTTGACGATACGAAAAAATTTGTAAAAAATGTTATAAATTTAGGCTTGGCACTATTCGGTCTTTTAGGCGCTTTGATGCTTGGCTGGGTAATATATTCTTTTTCGCTTACTGCACTTCCAATTTGGCAATTTTTTAGCATAAAAAGTTGGCAGCTTTTTATTTTCTGGCTGTCAATGTCTACTAATTCTTACCTTTACTACCGCTTTCAGAGGGATGCGGAGAAAATTAAATATATTCCGAAAAAAAAGTATCAAGAAGATTTAGTAGCTGAAAAAAACCTAACCATAGAAAATATTGATACTCTGACAGAAAAGGATAAAATCAGCATTAAGAACTATTTTACCGAACAGGCGCATCAAGCGATTGTTGGCTCATGGAAGAGCGCCAAACGCTATAAAAATTCCAAAATTACCCCTGTTCATCTGCTAATATCTCTTTTGACTTTTGAAAAAACTCAAATTATTTTTAGCAGACTTGGAATAAATTTTGATGCCTTAAAAACTAAGATTGGCCGCCTTCTATCTATTGAGCCTAGACGAGAAAAAATATTGCATATTGACATGAACAATCAAGTTAAAGAAATTATATTTAACTCTTATTTTTTGGCTTATCAGCTAAAACAAAAAAAAGTTGAAATTACGGAAATATTGGAAGCATTATTGGAACAAGACAACAGTGTTAAAGAAATGCTTTATGATTTGGACATTACATTGGACAAAATAAAAAATGTCATTGCCTGGCTAAGGATTAGGGGACTGCTTAAGGATAATTTACAAAAATTCAGAAGGAGAGCTTCTCTTAAGCCCGGCAGCAATATGGATCGTGCGATGACCGCAATAGCAACGCCGATTCTTGATAGATTCAGTCAAGATTTAACTTTACTTGCCAAACACGGTTATCTTATGCCTTGCGTCGGCCGAGAAAAAGAAATTGAAGAAATTTTTGTCATAATGTCCGGAGGTACCAGAAGAAGTGTTATTTTAGTCGGCAATCCAGGAGTTGGAAAAAAAACTATAGTTGAAGGGATTGCCCAAAGAATGGTCGAAGAAGATGTTCCAAAATTTTTGCAGGATAAAAGGTTAGTCAGTCTAAATGTCGCTCAGCTTGTTTCAGGAGTCAACGCCAGTGAAGCCCAGGAAAGAATGATATATATTTTAAGCGAGATTAGAAGATCGGGGAATATTATTTTAGTTGTTAATGATATACATGGCCTGATTGGAATTTCTTCAGGTCGTCAAGGAAGCATCGATTTAGCCGATGTCTTAAGCCAAGCTCTAGAAAACAACAGCGTCTTGTGCATTTCCGCAACAACTCCGTCAGATTATAATAAATATATCGAAGGTAAAAATTCGTTAAGCAATGTCTTGGAAAAATTGAATGTCGAAGAAGTGTCAGGGAACGAAGCTATTCAGATACTTGAATCAAAGGTTGGAGCAATTGAATACCATAATAAAATTTATTTTTCATACGATTCAATAGCAAAAACCGTCGAACTTTCAGACCGCTATCTTCATGATCGCTACTTGCCGGAAAAAGCGATTGAAATACTGCAGCAGACCGCAACAACCGTCAGCAATCAAAAAGGGCCAAACAGCATTATTACCGTAAATGATGTTGCATCTATCATCTCGGAAAAAACAAATATTCCGTTGACTGAAATTACCCAAGAAGAATCGGAAAAACTTATTAATCTTGAAGAAAAAATTCATGAAAGAGTTGTCGGTCAAAACGAAGCAGTTGATATGGTTGCTTCAAGTCTAAGGCGGGCAAGAGCTGAAATGCGCGATAAAAAAAGGCCAATTGTCAATTTGTTGTTTTTGGGTCCAACAGGCGTCGGAAAAACTGAACTAGCTAAAACAATTGCTGAAGTTTATTTTGGTGCAGAAAACATCATGATAAGGCTTGATATGTCTGAATATCAGGAGAAATCAAGCATTAATCGCCTAATTGGCGCTCCGCCAGGCTACAGCCAGGCCGGCGAAGGCGGTTATTTTACCGAAGCTGTGCGGAAAAATCCTTTTTCCCTTATACTGCTTGATGAAATTGAAAAAGCTCATCCTGATATTTTAAATATATTCTTGCAGGTTATGGATGACGGCAGGCTGACTGACACATCTGGCCGAACAGTTGATTTTACAAGCGCAATCATTATTGCCACTTCAAATGCCGCAACCGGTTTCATTCAAAGCGAGGTAAAAAAGAAAACTCCGCTTATAGAAATTAAAAAACAGCTTATTGAGCAACATTTAGAAAAATACTTCAGGCCGGAATTTCTAAACAGGTTTGACGGCATTATTGTCTTTAAACCGCTGGATGTACCGGATATTGAAAGCATTACCAAATTGATGCTTGTAAATATTAAGAAAAAACTTGAAGCTGATAAAGGAATTATTCTAAAAGCCACACCCGAAGCAATTATTGATCTGGCAAATGCTGGCTTCAGCCCCGAATTCGGCGCAAGGCCTCTTAGAAGAGTTATCCAAAACCAGATTCAAGATCCAATTACCAATTTTATTTTATCCAATCGGTTAAGCCGCCGAGATACTATAATAGTTAAATCCAAAGGGCAGATAGAAATTAAAAAAGCTAAAAAAATTTAGTTCTAGATGATGTTTTATTTGACACCAATAATCTTATCTTTCATTTTTTCTGTTATTTTCACCCCATTGGTGAAAATGATCGCTGAAAAAATGAATATAGTTGATCGTCCCGGCCTTCGTAAAATTCACAAAAAACCAGTTCCACTGCTTGGAGGATTGGCTATTTTTCTGTCATTTTTTTTAACAACTTTAATATTTTGGCATTTTGGCCATATAAATGATTTAAAAATACAAAATCAACATATTATTGCCATACTTTTTGGCGGAATGCTGTTGATTTTTGGCGGATTTTTGGATGATAAATACAGCCTCAAACCAAAACAGCAAATAATTTGGCCGATTTTGGCGGTACTAATTATTATAATTTCCGGAGTAAAAATTGAGTATGTAACAAATCCATTAGGCGGAGTAATAAAATTTTCCGCTATTACTGGCGTAGTCATTGCTTTTTTTTGGCTGATTGGAATGATATATACAACAAAATTTCTTGACGGCCTTGACGGTCTTGCTTCAGGAATTACTGCAATTGGCTCATTAATTATTTTCTTTGTAAGTCTTTACTGGGATGTACCGTCTTCGGGAACTTCTGTTTTTGCTTTAATTCTAGCCGGCAGTTGCCTGGGATTTTTAATATATAACTGGAATCCGGCTGTTATATTCCTTGGTGAAGGCGGCAGTGTTTTCTGCGGTTTTATGTTGGGTGTTTTAGCTATTATTTCGGGATCTAAAATTGCCACCGCTTTACTTATAATGGGAATTCCGATTTTGGATGTAATATGGGTAATCATTTCCAGAATATTAAAAAGGCAATCTCCCGCAAAAGGAGACCAAAAGCATCTTCATTTCCGCCTGTTAGACATCGGCTTAACTCATAGACAGGCGGTTATTTTTCTCTATTCCATAACTGTAATATTCGGCAGTGCATCACTTTTTTTGCACTCAAAAGGAAAAATAATCGCATTAATTATACTTTTATTGGTAATGATTATAATAGCTGCCGGGCTGATAATAATTTATAAATTTAAAAAAAGTGAAAAAAACGCTTAAATTCTCTATATTTTTTGTATTTTTTTCAATTTTTACTTTTGGTTGCAGCAACTCTCAAGTAGAAGTAGAAAAATATATTATTGTAAACAATAAAAAAATTATAATTGAGCTGGCTGATTCTGAAGCAGAAAAAATAAAGGGTCTTTCAAAAAGGGCGGAGTTAAAAAGCAATCAAGGAATGCTATTTGTCTATAATGATTATAAAATTAGAAATTTTTGGATGAAAGATATGCTTTTTCCAATTGACATAGTGTGGATTAAAGATAACAAAATCATAGGTATTGAAAAAAATTTGCAGCCTGAGACGGGGGGTAATCTAAAAATTTACAAATCACCAATTCCGGTTAACTATGTTTTAGAAATTAATTCTGGTTTTTGCGACCAAAATAATATTAAAGATGGCGATTATTTAAATATTAATTTGTAAAATGAAAAAATTAAAAATCACAAGACTGGAAATTATCGTTTTTGCCTGCGGTGCAATTTTAATGATATTAGAGCTTATTGGCTCAAGAATTTTTGCCCCTTATCTTGGAACATCTATATTTGTCTGGTCATCTATTATTGGAATAATTCTTGGCGCTTTGAGCCTTGGCTACTATTTAGGCGGCAGGCTTTCCAAAGATAATCCGCGTCTGTCTTTTTTGGGTTTTACGCTTTTGCTTGCATCTTTTTTAGTATTTTTTTTAAACATCATAAGAGAGCCGATACTTGTTTTTTCAATGGCAATGGGAGTAAAAATCGGCTCAGTTTTTGCAACAATTATCCTTTTTGCTCCATCAAGCATAATTTTAGGCATTATTTCTCCATATGCTTTAAGGCTCAAGATAAAAAGCGTTGAAAGTTCCGGAATAACCGCCGGAAATCTATATGCAATTTCAACAATCGGCAGCATTTTTGGAACTTTTTTGGCTGGTTTTTATCTGATACCAAATTTCAGCTCAACTCAAATTATCTTAGGGTTATGCTTTGCTTTAATAATTTTAGCCGCAACTGCCCTAAAAAATATAAAAATCAAGTTACTATTTATATCCTTGATCGTATTTATTTATCCCTTTTCGCTCTTTTTTAATAAACCTAAATTTTTATTTGAAGCCGATACTTCCTACAATCACATAGTTGTAAAGGATTTTTACAATGACGAGCTTAAAAAAAATCTGAGAATAATGTATTTAGGAACGGAAGCCCAATCAATAATCTTTACCGATTCTGATGAAATATTTTCTCCTTACATAAAGGTATACCGGCTAGACAATCTTTTTGGAAAAAATTTCAAAAAAGCCTTGGCTTTGGGCGGCGGAGGATATGTTAAGCCGATTGATTTTTTAAAACAATACCCCAACTCGGAAATTACTGTTTTAGAAATTGATCCAAAAGTGACTGAAGCAGCCAAAAATTTTTTCAATCTTAAAGAAGATAAAAGGCTTAAAATAATTCACGAGGATGCCAGAATTTTTTTAAATAGAAACAGAGAAAAATTTGATATTATATATGGCGATGCATTTGCTTCTTTCTTTGCAATACCTTTTCAGCTTACAACTATTGAATCTATGCAAAAAATTTATGATTCACTGAATGAAAACGGCGTTTTTGCCATTAATATAATTTCTTCGCTTAATGGAGAAAAATCATTATTTTTTAAAGCCGAATACAAAACAATAAGTCAATATTTTCCACAGATTTACGTTTTTCCTTGTGAAAATAATCCAAATGAAATACAAAATATAATACTGTTCGCTGTTAAGTCAAAAGAGAGGCTTACCATGCAGGATTTACAAAAGAACGCTTCAGAAGAGCAAAAAAAGCTTCTTAAATACTATTTAGAAAAAGAAATTGCAGTTGATGAAAAAACTCCGATTCTAACCGATGATTTTGCTCCGGTTGACTATTATATTTCAAAATTTCTCTAGTCAAATATCAAATTTGCCAAAAAAAACTAAATTGATTATGATATAGTATTGGAGGGTAATTATCGCCCTTTTTAAATTTAGTTGACTAAAACCTGAAAAAGGAGAAAAGTATGAGCGGCTTATTTGGCTGTTTTGCACATTCAACAGATGAATGCATGCGTAATGTTTTTTATGGCACCGACTACCATTATCATCTTGGTTCGGTAGTTGCCGGAGTGGTTTTTTTACAAAGCAAAAATGGTTTTTTGAGGGAAATTCACAGTATAAGCGAAGGCGCACAATTTAAGCACTTATTTGCTCCTGACTTTTCTGAAATTGAAAAAAAATCAGCGGAAAACAACCGGACTATTAAAATCGGCCTTGGAATAATTTCTGACCGTGATCCGCAACCACTAATTTACTCAAGCAAATTCGGCAATGTCGCAATTGCAACAGTCGGCCGGATTCCAAACCTTAACCAGCTTGCAGATGAGCTGAAATTAAATTTTTCTCTTACCTTAAGGGATGAAAACAAAGTCAATATTGCCGAGGTCGTTTTGCGCTTGATTGAAACAAAAAAAAACCTGATTGCGGGCATAAATTACATGTGGTCACGAATCACCGGCTCAATCAGCATGGTCATGATTTTTGGCGATGGCAGAATAATTGGCGTCCGTGATCGCTTCGGTGTTTCTTCTTTGGCTTTGGGAAAAGCGCCAAACGGCATCAGAGCTTTTGCTTCAGAAACTTCGAGTTTTGCCAATCTAGGCTTTACAAGTTACCGGTTTCTTAAGCCTGGTGAAATTGTTGAAATTACAGAAACCAGAGAAAATATTTTGGCTAATGGCTGCCAAAAAAAATGCCGGGCATGTTTGTTTAACTGGATTTATAACGGTTCACCTGCAGCTTCCTATGAAGGAAAAGAGGTTGAGCCAATACGCTATGCTTGTGGCGAAGCTTTGGCTAAGCGAGACACAGTTCAGGTAGATATGGTGGCAGGTATCCCTGATTCAGGAACAGCGCATGCCGTTGGCTATTCTAATTATTCTAAACTGCCTTATGGCCGACCATTTGTCAAATATACGCCGACCTGGCAGCGCAGTTATTCTCCCGAAAATCAGATGCTGCGAAACCAAATCGCCGAAATGAAACTTTTGCCTGTACCGTCTCTGATTAATGGCCAAAGACTGCTTTTTTGCGAAGACTCAATTGTCAGGGGCACACAGCTGCTTCAGCGAATAAATGTCTTGTATTCCCACCACGCAAAGCAAGTCCATATCCGTCCGGCCTGTCCGCCTCTGCTTTTCCCTTGTCCATACCTACGCGCCACCAGGCATTTTGATGAGCTTATTACCAGACGAACAATCGCCAAGATGCAAAACCGGGAAGTCGGATCAAATGACTTTGAACTCAGATTAGATATATCGAATTTTCTTGACCCTGATTCAAATGAATATCGTCACATGATCAAAAAAATTTGCAATAAAATCGGTGCGACAACTTTGATGTATCAGCGTCTGGAAGATATGATAAAAGCCATTGGCTTGCCTCAAAACCAGCTTTGCACGTATTGTTGGACGGGCATACCAATTGACAAAAAAAATCTGGTTTAAGTCTAATTAAACAAAAAACCAAGCAGCAAAAATGCTGCTTTTTTTATACTATTGACTTATTGGATTATAAAGGCTAATATACAAAGGTTATTATTAATGCAATAAATATGGATTTAGCAATTATAAAAACCGGAGGAAAACAGTATTTGGTTAAAATTGGCGATAAAATCAAAATTGAAAAAATTAAAGGCGAAGCAGGGGATAGTGTTGAATTTGATACTATTCTTACCGCTAATCAGTCTGGTGAAGAAGTCGAGATTGGAAAGCCTTTATTAAAAACAAAAGTTAAAGCCAAAATATTGAAGCAGGATCGAAAAAAGAAAGTTCATGTTATTAAGTATAAATCAAAAACCAGATATAAAAAAAATGTCGGCCATCGCCAGCCATATACTGAAATTCAAATTGAAAAAATCTAGTGTAATACTAATCTATAAATATAATAAAGCCCGGGGCAACCCGGGATTTTTTTATTTAATAAGTCGCCGTAGGCGACCCCCAAATTTTTTAGATTTTGCGCCATAGGCGCATCTCCGCCATAGGCGGACAAGCGCCTTTGGCGGAGAGATTCGAACTTTGAAATTTAAACTTCTCTTCTGCCTTTCAAGGCGCAAGTTAAGGTAACTTCGTCGCTATATTCTAAATCGCTTCCGCTTGGCAAGCCTTGAGCAAGCCTGGTAATTTTTAAATTTTTAAATTGCTTTAAAAGCTTAGTTAAATATAAAGTTGTTGTTTCCCCTGGCATATCCAAATTTAAAGCTAATATAATTTCTAGTACCCCGTCGTTTTTTATTCTAGAAACTAGTTCCTTTATTTTTAGTTGTTGTGGTGTAATGCCTTCAAGCGGATCAATTACTCCGCCTAAAACATGGTAAACTCCTTGATATTCATTGGTCTTTTCTAGGGCAAATAAATCCTGCGGCTTTGAGACAATACAGACAACTTTTTGATTTCTGCTTTTATTACCGCAGATGCTGCATGGATTTAATTCTGAAAAATTGTTGCATTTCCCGCACAAAGTGATTTTTTCCTTAATTCTCTCCAAAGACTGGCTAAGCGAAGATAAATCCTCTTTTGATTGTTTCAATAAATAAAAAACCAGCCTTTCAGCGGTTTTGGTTCCAATGCCCGGAAGCTTAGAAAAATTGGCAATTAAATCTTTTATTGAACTGGGATAATGATTCACAAATTTTAAATACAAAAAAAATTAATGGGACTGAAATTTTTTATATTAAAGACTGGCCTATTGGTATGATTTAATGCATTGTACCGAGGCGTCAATGCCAAAGCTAATCAAAAATAATTTCCTTATCGTCAATTTTATGCTCAACACTTTTGAAAGTAACATTTTTTTCATCAAAAAACAGCTTAATTTTTCCGGTTGGTCCATTTCTGTGCTTGGCGATTATTATTTCCGACAAATGAACCTTATCAGGCGGCAAATCTTTCTGATAGACTGATTCGCGATAAATAAATAAGACAACATCGGCATCCTGTTCAATTGACCCTGATTCGCGCAAATCTGCAAGACGCGGAATATGAGTATCGCGAGATTCAACGCCGCGGGAAAGTTGGCTTAATGCCAAAACCGGTATATTCAGTTCTCTTGCAATAGCTTTTAGATTCCTGGAAATTTCCGATACTTCCTGAACGCGATTTTCTTTTCCGCCATGACCTTCCATTAATTGAAGATAATCGATTACAATAAGGCTTAGTCCGTGTTCGCTTTGCAGACGCCTGGCCTTAGTCCTTATTTCCATAACATTGGCATTGGCAGAATCATCAATAAAAATCTTCGCTTCAGAAAGGGCACCCATTGCGCGGTTAATTTTGGTAAAATCGTCATTTTCGCCATGATCAGAAAGTTTCCCAGTTCTCATTTTCCATAAATCAACTCCGGCCTCGGAACAAAGAAGCCTGTCAACCAGTTGTTCTTTTGACATTTCTAAGCTGAATATGCCAACCGGCTCTTTTGCTTTTATAGCGACATTTCTGGCAATATCTAGGGCTAATGTAGTTTTTCCAACCGATGGCCTTGCTGCCAAGATAACCAAATCTGATTTTTGCAAGCCAGCCAAAACATTATCCAAATCGTTAAAATATGTCGGAATGCCGCGAAGCTTTCCCGATTCACGATGAAGCTCATCAATTCTGTCAAAAGTCTCGGTTAATATATCTCCTATGGAAACAAAAGTTCTTTTTAGATACTTTTGAGAAACTGAAAAAAGCCTTTGCTCGGCCTGATCCAAAAGCTTGCTTACGTCTTCAGTTTCTTGATAGCCAAGCTCGGTAATTTCAGAAGAAGCTTTAAGCAGGCGCCTTAATGTCGCTTTTTCCTGAACGGTTTTTGCATAGTGGACAACATGACTGGAAGTTGGAACAGAATTCGCCAATGTGGTCAGATAACTCCGCCCGCCCACCAAATCTAGTTGTCCTGCTTCCTGAAGTTTTGAACTTAAACTTAATAAGTCAATCGGTTCTCTTTTTTCATATAGCGACCTCATCGCTTCAAAAATCAGCCTATGAATGTCTTTATAAAAATCATCCGGGTTTATAATATCAGCGATCTTAATAATTGCATCTTTATCAATTAAAAGACAGCCAAGCAATGACTGCTCCATTTCAAGATTTTGCGGCGGTATTTTGGCAAAATTTTCACTACGTTGATTCATAAGGTTTAAATAATCTGTTCCTACATATTACACTATTTACGATCTTACGACAAGTTAATTTTACCACAAATTATCCACTTGCTTTCCGTTATTATTATAAAAGATAAAGCACTTTATAATGTCTAAAAAAACATCAAAAATTGATTTATCCATAAATATGTAATATAATAAAAATGCTAATAATTTACTTAAAAATATGGAAATTTACCTTATAATAGTCGGACTTGCCGTAGCTTTTATTGTTATTAAAGGTCTTTTTGTAGTTAGACCTATCGAAAGATTTTTAGTAGAAAGATTCGGCAAATACAATCGATTCGCCCAACCGGGACTTCATTGGCGGATCCCGCTGGTTGAAAAAATTTACAAAATTAACATCACCGAACAAATGGTTGATGCCGAACCGCAAGAAATAATCACCAATGATAATTTAAATGCCCGAGTTGATGCTCAAATTTACTTTAAGGTTAAAAATGACGAACAAAGCATTAAAAACTGCCAATACAATGTGAATAGCTATAAAATGCAGATTGTCAGTCTTGCTCGAACCACTTTGAGAAATATCATCGGCACGCTGACATTAAAATCCGCCAACTCTGAAAGAGACAAAATCAACTCAGAACTTTTAAAAACTCTTTTGACAGAAACCAAAACTTGGGGTATTGATATTGTCCGCGCCGAACTTAAAGAAATTGATCCGCCGAAAGATGTCCAGGAAACAATGAATAAGGTGGTAAAAGCCGAAAATGAAAAAATTGCGGCCATTGATTACGCCAATGCGGTTGAAACTCAAGCTGACGGCGAAAAGCGCTCACAAATTAAAAAAGCTGAAGGCATCAAGCAAGGCAAAATCCTCCAAGCCCAAGGCGAAGCGGAAGCCATCAAATTGGTCAATGAGGCAGCAGAATCTTATTTTAAGGGAAACGCCCAGCTTCTAAGAAAGCTTGAAGCGGTAGAAAAAGCTTTGTCTCAAAATTCAAAAATCGTAGTAAACTCCAATTCAGAACTAATAAACGTTATCGGCGATATGGCCGGAGTGCCAATTATCAAAAAATAATGCGATTAAAAAGCCGGTTTTTTCTGCCGGCTTTTGATATTGCCAAAAGTCCGTTATATTCTAAATAGAAATTCGACATAGAATGATATAATTACAAGGTATCA
>CAZHUO010000011.1:0-42777 GCA_964535715.1 uncultured Gammaproteobacteria bacterium
CATAATATTCGGATGAGCGTATTCGTAGTACGCCATGACGGGCTTTGGAACATAACATTCGTATGAGCGCATTCGTAAGCGCCATGACTAGCTTCGTTACACAAAAAAAGCCCACCCTTTTATTTAGGATGGGAGTGTTTTTTAAATGGCGGAGCTTGCCTGCTTTAAGTCCGCTTTTGATTTATCCGGTTTACCGTCTATCAAATTGAGCCTACCCTGTTTTAAATATTCTAATACTATTATTTTACAGGGTTCGGTGAAGTTAGCCTCATTAATTTCAGTAATTTTTATAGCCAATCTGTATAGCCGGTTATAGTATTCTTGCCTTTTTGCGTTTATCTTGCCGCTTAGCATATCCAGGCTGATTTCTTCAATCAGTTTTTCCAGCTCAAAGCCGTACTCGCGAAGCTTGAAGGATTCAAGCAGCCGTTTTAGTATTTCTTTGGCTTCAATAAAATCATTTTGATCGATCGCTTTCAAGGCGCATCCAAGATCAAACAGGCAATATTTTGCCCAGCGGCAGAAAGGTCGAATCGCTTTTAGCTGATTCATTACTAAAATAATTGATTCAATAATGTCTTTGATTGCCTTGATTTGCTTTTCGGAGGTAAAGTTTCTAATTATCGCTTCGTGGGTCATCATAGCACCCAGCCGACGTTTGGCATCGCGGATGTTTTGCGAAAATTGCTGCTGCATTTGACGTACAGTCTGCAGCCTGCCGGCATAATGAGGCATCCAGCCGCAAAGATTTTCAAGCTCTTTCGTAAATCGAAAATCAATGGCAGTAAGTCTGGCTTGAAGAACGCCGATATTAATTCTTCCAAGGCTGTCTCGAATCAGCAGAAAAAAATTCAGCTGCTCTTTGCTGTGCCTGAAATTCTGCCTTTTTCGATTTTTCAAAAAATCTTGCAATTCTTTGAATTGTCCGCTTATTTGGTAAAGCTTTTCAGCGATATTGCCTTCATATAGGGAAATTTCAGCTCGACGGTTTCGGCAGAATGTCTGAAGCTGGCCAATACTTGGAATTTTTATTTCCTGTGCTTCAAGCATAGCATAAAGCAAAGACCGTTTTAAGGAAAAGATTCCCAAATCATATCGGCGCCAGCGGCGGTAAATCGGGTGGTAATATTGCAAATATTCCGCTTTTTCGGTCCACCAAGTGGTATAAAGGCAACCTTGTTTGTCAACGACAACCAAATCATGACCATCTACAGTTGCTACCACTGTTGTTAGAATTCGTTGTGCCTTCTGGCCTTTCGGGTGATAGGTGATTCTTAACGCATCACCGACTTTAAGTTCAATTCTTTTTTTCAAGGTTCAATCTCCTTTTAGTTTGCAGTTTCAGTTATAAATACATTTCCGTCATTACAGATTATTCCTATAAAGGCCGTTTGTCAAACATTTTAGGCTCTAGGCGCTAGGCTCTAGTCTCTAGATTTTTAAAAGCGTATAAAAGAGAGTAATAGTAAATTAGAAATAAATTCAGTAAATTAAGCAAGCTTTAATTTACTTTTTATTTGCTATTAGTTTACTCTTATTAGCTTAAACTATCATTCGCATATATTCGCATCAGTCGTATTTGCATCATTCGCATACATTCGTATTATTAGCATCGGTCGTATTCGCATGAGCGCATTCGCTCGCCTCGCTTCGGAATTATTCCTGGCGAGTCGAAGCGAACCCGCCTCGCGTTGACGATGTTTTGATAAGACCCGCGAGTCGAAACGGGTAGTGCGCCACGACAGGCTCCGTAACAAAAAAATCCGGAATAAATCCGGGTATAAGGGAAAAGATTGAGAGTGCATGAACATGCTTAGAAAGAAGTTGGTTGGTGTTGTTTTTTTGGGGGAGAAGTTGGGGGATGGAGTTTTGAATCCTTTTGCAAAGATGCAAGACTCCATCCGTAACTTCATTCCCTTCCCCGAAAACTTCTTTCTCTCTCAATCTTTATATCTATATATTAGCACATCTAAAAAGCTTGTCAAGCCCTAGTTATCCCCAGACTAAGTACGTTAATTTATATTAAAAAAATTAATATTGGAAATAAAAATAAATTTGCGGTAAAATGTAGTTAGGAATTAGTTCCTAAAAACCTACAACCTACAAGCTACCAGCTAAACTACCTATGATTGCCTCACTTATTGGAAAAATTACCTACAAAACTCCGGAGCTTCGCAAAGACTCCTATTTAGTCATTGATGTAGACGGAGTCGGCTACAAAGTTTTTATGCCGCAAAGCAATTTGAAAAAGCTGAAGGAAGAAGATGATGTAAAAGTCTACACTTATCTGTCGGTTTCCGAACGAGCCATGGATTTATACGGCTTTTTGGATCCGGCTGATAAAACTTTTTTTACTTTATTGCTTGAAGTGCCGGGCATCGGACCGAAATCAGCAATCGGCATTTTGGATAAAACCACCATGGCCGAAGTCCAGCAAGCGATTTTAAATGACGATCCGACCGTTTTAACAAAAATGTCAGGACTTGGTGAAAAGACCGCGGATAAAATAATTGTCACATTGAAAAGCAAAGTTGAAAAATTAACTTCGAAATCTAAAGATAAAAAATCAGAAAATAGCATATCTGCAGACACCGATGCCTTTGATGCCCTGGTTAGTTTTGGTTATTCCTCTATTGAAGCAAAAAAAGCGCTGTCACAAGTGGACATTAAAATCAGTGAATCAGGGAAAAAGTTAAGAGAAGCCTTAAAGATTTTAGGTAAAAAGTAATATTACCTGTGGAAAACTTTTTATTTGTGTATATATTTATAAGTTTATAATATTTTTTGGCTGAATACAGCTATTTTATTAAATTTGCTTAAAACCAATAAAATATTTGACAAAATTAAAAAAGTCTGCTAATATTTTGAGGTTATAAGCATTCAGACAGTTATTGGTTTTTTTATACTCCCGCTATCAATCTAACAAAAATTATTTTAAAAATATAGTAGTGGGCTTCTCTTTTGGTAAAACTAAATAGCAAAAATTAAAAACTCGCATCCATTTGTCGGATTGGGAGAAATTTTTGTTGTTTATAAGCCCCTTATCTATCTAATAAAATTCCTAAATATGGCCACTAAAATTTCTACTCGAAAAGTCTTTACGCCGCTAAAAGAAGCGGTTGCAATGCCCGATTTAATTGAAGTTCAAAAAGATTCCTATGACTGGTTTTTAAAGCATGGTTTAATAGAGCTTTTTTCCGAAGTTTCACCGATAAAAGATTTTATTGGAAGAGATTTTGAACTTTGGTTTGGCAAATATTATCTTGATGAACCGAAGTTTGATGAAGTGACCAGTAAAGAAAAGAATTTAAGCTTTGAAGCGCCGTTGCGCGTAAAAGCCAAATTGGTTAATCGAAAAATGGATAAATCAATTGAACAGGAAGTCTATCTTGGAGACTTTCCGTTGATGACTGACAGAGGAACTTTTATTATTAACGGAATTGAAAGAGTAGTCGTTTCTCAGCTGATAAGGTCAGCTGGGATATTTTTTACTTCAGAAGTTTACGGCGAGCGTAGGTATTACGGAGCAAAAATCATTCCTAATCGCGGTTCTTGGCTTGAATTTGAAACCGATATTAATAATGTTATTTGGGTAAAAATTGACCGGAAAAGAAAAATTGCCGCCACTGCAATATTACGAGCTTTTGGCTCTGGAAATGATGAAGAAATAATGGAGCTTTTTAAAGATAGTGATATTAATCCGGAAACTTCTTATATAAAAAATACTTTAGCCAAAGATCCTTCAGATAACGAAGCTGAAGCTTTAATTGAAGTATATAAAAGGATAAGGCCGGGGGATTTGGCAACTTCAGACAATGCAAAATCTTTGATTTATGCCATGTTTTTTAATTTCGACCGCTATGATTTCGGCAATGTCGGCCGGTATAAAATTAATCAGCGCTTTGGAAACGATATTCCGATTACCCAGGAAAATCGAGTTTTAAGAGTTCAGGATTTGGTTGATGTTATTAAGGAAATTATTAGTTTGAATATTTCTCAAAAAGAACCGGATGACATAGATCATTTGGGAAACAGGCGCGTTAGGGCTATCGGAGAGCTTATTCAAAATAAATTCAGAATCGGTTTGGCCAGAATGGAAAGAATCATTCGTGATCGGATGAGCACTTATGATATTGCTGAAATTAATCCAAACAGGCTTATTAATGCCAGGCCGGTAATTGGCGCGGTGAAAGAATTTTTTATGTCTTCTCAGCTTTCTCAATTTATGGATCAGACCAATCCATTGGCTGAGTTGGAGCATAAGCGCCGGCTTTCAGCAATGGGTCCGGGCGGACTTTCCCGCGAAAGAGCCGGATTTGACGTCCGAGACGTTCATTCAACCCACTATGGCAGAATTTGCCCGATTGCCACTCCTGAAGGACCAAATATCGGCTTAGTCGGTCACTTGGCGTGCTATGCAAAAATAAATGAATATGGTTTTATTGAATCTCCTTACCGCAAGGTAAAACACGATGTTAAAAATATTTCTTCAGAAACCGAAAATGAGATTGCAAGAGTTGATATTACTGATGTTCAAACCGGGGAAATTATTGTTAAAGCCGGCGAGCAAATAACCGCAAAGACGGCAAAAGATTTGGAAAAACGTCAGGAGATTAAAAAAATTCCCGTTAAGCCGAGGGTTACTGATCAAGTAAAATATTTGACCGCTTTTCAGACAGAGAATTCAGTTACGACAGCCGCCACGACTCCAATTGATGAGAATGGCTATTTTTTGGTTGAACGGGCGGAAGTAAGAAAATACGGTGAGCCGGAAATTGAAGGCGTTGAATTTATCGATTATATGGATGTGGCGCCAAATCAGATTGTCAGCATTGCCACCTCCTTGATTCCATTTTTGGAGCATGATGATGCCGTACGCGCCTTGATGGGATCAAACATGCAGCGGCAGGCTGTGCCTTGCATTAATCCTGATGCGCCGATTGTTGGCACCGGCCTGGAAGGAAAAGCCGCGCAAGATTCCGGCCACGTTATTGTTAGTAAATCTTCTGGAATAGTTAAAGAAGTTCAAGGAAATAAAATAGTGATATTGGAAGACAGCGGTTCAGTAAAAGAGTATCGTTTAAATAAATTTGTCCGCTCAAATGCATCAACTTGTATTAATCAGCGCCCAATAGTAGTTAAAGGACAAGAGGTTAAAAAAGGCGATGTTTTAGCTGATGGTCCGGCAACAGACCATGGCGAATTGGCTTTGGGACAAAATATTACAGTCGCATTCATGGCTTGGGAAGGCTACAACTATGAAGATGCCATTATAGTTTCGGAAAGAGTGGTTCACCAAGACCGCTACACTTCAATATATATAGAAGATTTTCAAATAGAGGTTCGGGATACAAAGCTCGGGCCGGAAATTGTCACCTCCGACATTCCCAATATCGGCGAAGAAAAATTAAAAGATTTGGATTCTGAAGGCGTAATCAGGCTTGGCGCTTCGGTTTCTTCAGGCGATATTTTAGTCGGCAAAATCACCCCAAAAGGTGAAACTGAGCTTTCAGCCGAAGAAAAATTGCTTCGGGCGATTTTTGGCGAAAAAGCCAGAGATGTCAGAGACAGTTCCCTTTATCTCGAACACGGCGGAAAAGGAAAAGTTGTTGATATTAAAGTATTCAGCAGGGAAGGCGGCGACAAGCTTTCTTCCGGCGTAATAAAAATGTATCAGGTATCAGTTGCCAATTTAAGGAAAATTCAGGTTGGCGATAAAATGGCCGGCCGCCACGGAAATAAAGGTGTAATTTCAATAGTCTTGCCGGTGGAAGACATGCCGTTTTTAGAGAACGGCGAGCCGGTTGATATTATTTTAAGCCCGTTGGGAGTAGTTTCGAGAATGAATTTGGGTCAGATTTTAGAAACGCATCTTGGAATTGCCGCTTCTAAGCTTGGCTATAAAGTCAAAACCCCGGTTCTAAACGGAGTACCTGAAGAAATAATAAAATCAGAACTTGAAAGAGCCGGTTATGCTTCCGATGGCAAGATGACGGTTTATGACGGCCGGACAGGAGAACAATTTGAAAACCGGGTGACGGTTGGAAAAATTTATATGATGAAGCTAAACCATATGGTTGAAGATAAAATTCACCAGCGGTCAATCGGGCCGTACTCGCTTATTACCCAGCAGCCTTTGGGCGGAAAAGCCCAGTTCGGCGGCCAGCGTTTTGGTGAAATGGAAGTTTGGGCATTGGAAGCCTATGGCGCCGCCCATACTTTGCAGGAAATTTTAACGATTAAGTCCGATGATGTTTCCGGCCGCTCAAAAGCCTATGAATCGATAATTAAAGGCGAACCTATCAGAAGGCTTAATATTCCCGAATCATTTAATGTTTTGCTCCGTGAACTAAACGGCTTATGTTTGAATATTGAAGTGTTAAAAGATAATAAAGTTGTTAAAGAAGGATTTATCCAAGAGCTTGATGACAGGCGGGAAAATTACGTCAGGGAAGAAAAAATTAGGTTTGATGATGAAGATAAAAAGAAAAAAGTTTTCAATAATGAAGATAATAATAAGAACGATTAACATATGAATGAAGAAAAAAAAGTAGTAAATTTTGATTCTCTCAGGCTGATTTTGGGTTCGCCTGACCAAATACATGAATGGTCGCATGGCGAAGTCACAAAGCCGGAAACAATTAATTATCGGACTCAAAAGCCGGAAAAAGACGGATTGTTTTGCGAAAAGATTTTTGGTCCTTCAAAGGACTGGGAATGTTATTGCGGAAAATATAAAAAAATTCGCTACAAAGGAATTGTCTGCGACAAATGCGGAGTTGAAGTTACTCGTTCAATTGTTCGGCGTGAGCGGATGGGTCATATTGATTTGGCCACCGCTTGCTCGCATATTTGGTTTTTAAGAGGAGTTCCTTCAAAAATCGGTTTGATTTTGGGGCTGTCTCCACAGGCTTTGGAAAAAGTTATTTATTTTGCCGACTTTATTATTACCGACGTTAATGAAGATTTAAAAAAGGAAACAATCGAACAAATAAGGCAAGAGTTTAAGATAAAAAAGAAAAGAATTGACGATGATTTCAATCGTCAGCTTAATTTATTTAAAACCAAAGCCGGCCAGGAAACAAAAGAAAAAAAAGAGTCCAGTTCTGATTTTGAAAAAGAAGTTCATATTTTAGAAAATGCCAAAATTGAAAAAAATAAAGAGCTGGAAAATATTCTTCGCTTAGCCGAGCAGGAGCTTAAGGAATTAAAACCCTTAAAAATTATTTCCGAACATGTCTATCAGGATCTTTCCTTAAAATATGGTCATATTTTTGATGCCGGCATCGGCGGTGCGGCAATCCGATATCTTTTGGAAAAAATTGATTTAGATAAATTGGTAACGGAACTGGAGAGCCAGTTAAAAGATGATCAAAATCCGCAAATGGATAAGATTTTGAAACGACTAAGGCTTGCTCAAAATTTTAAAAATAATAATATTCGTCCGGAGTGGATGGTTTTGAATGTTGTTCCGGTAATCCCGCCTGATCTTCGGCCGATGGTTCCTTTGGATGGCGGCCGTTTCGCCACTTCAGATTTGAATGATTTATATCGAAGAATAATCAACCGAAATAACCGTTTAAAGCAGTTAAAAGAACTCAATGCTCCCGAAGTAATTACCAGAAATGAAAAGAGAATGCTTCAGGAGGCAGTTGACGCTTTGATTGACAATAGCGCCCGCCACGGTAAAACCGTTGTTGCTTCAACCGGCCAAAAAAGAATGCTTAAGTCATTAGCCGATATTTTAAAAGGCAAACAGGGAAGGTTTAGGCAGAATTTGCTTGGAAAAAGAATTGACTATTCAGGAAGAAGTGTGATTATTGTCGGACCAAAATTAAAATTAAACCAGTGCGGCTTGCCAAAGCGCATGGCTTTGGAATTATTTAAGCCGTTTGTAATAAGTCAGCTGATAAAAAGGGAATTTGTTCACAATGTCAGAAGCGCCAATCGATATATTGAAGGCGGACATAATGAAGTTTGGGATATATTGGAAGAAATTGTTAAAGATTCGCACGTGCTTTTAAATCGCGCTCCGACTTTGCATCGTTTAGGTATTCAGGCTTTTAAGCCTATTTTAATTGAAGGAAAAGCAATTCAGGTTCATCCGTTAGTCTGTGAAGCTTTTAATGCTGACTTTGACGGCGACCAAATGGCGGTTCACTTGCCTTTAACTGAAAAAGCTAAATGGGAAGCGGCAAATTTAATGATTGCATCAAGAAATATTTTGAAGCCGGCGACCGGTGATCCGGTAGCCCGGCCGACAAAAGACATTGTTTGGGGCTGTTATTATTTAAGCACAATTAAAGAAGATAAAGAAAAAAAACTTAGGATTTTTACAGATTCCCAGGAAGCAATTTTAGCTTACAATTTAAAAAATATTCAAATACAAGAAAAAATAAAAGTCAGAAGCGATGAATGGCTTGCACCGAAGCTGAAAGCCGCCGGAATCAAAGAAAGGATGATCGAAACTTCGGTTGGCCGAATTTTAATTAACCAAATTCTGCCGAAAGACTATCCTTTTCAAAACCATGTTTTAGACAGCAAGAGCTTGCGCCAGCTGGTGGCTGAATATTTGGAATCGCTTGGAATTGATGAAACAGCCAAGCTTTTAGATGACATTAAAGAATTGGGCTTTCATTATCTTACTCAATCAGGCTATTCTTGGGGAATGGACGACATGCCAAAGATTAAGGAACGTGATGTAATTATTAAGCAAGGCGAGCTTGATGTTCAGGAAGTTGAAAATCAGTATGAAATGGGACTTTTAACCGACAGCGAAAGACATATTAAGATAATTGAAATTTGGATGGCGGTAAAAGAGAGTATTGTTAAATTAAGCAAAGACACTCTTGATCCTAGCGGTCCGGTTTATACGATGGTTGAATCAGGCGCCAGAGGCAGCTGGAGTCAGCTTATTCAGATTGTTGGAATTAAGGGTTTGGTGACAAATCCGGCCGGTGAAATTATTGAATTGCCGGTTAAAGGAAATTTTAAAGAAGGATTTGATGTTTTGGAATATTTTATTTCCACCCACGGAGCCAGAAAAGGTTTATCAGATACCGCTTTAAGAACAGCCAATGCCGGTTATCTTACCAGAAGATTGGTTGATGTTTGCCAGGATTTAGTTATCAGGGAAGAAGACTGCGGCGATGATGTGGGAGTTACACTAACTAAAAAAGACAGTGAAGTGATGAATTTGAATTTGATTGATAGGGTTAAGGGTCGCTATTCTTTGGAAAAAATTATTGATCCCAAAACAAAGAAAGTAATAATCGATAAGAATGAAATAATTGATTCGTTAAAATCAGCCAAGCTTAAAGAGCTTGATTTGGCTGAAATTAAGGTTCGTTCGGTAATGAAATGCAAGACATTGCGCGGAATCTGCCAAAAATGCTACGGCTGGGATTTGGCCAGAAATAAACCGGTTGAAAATGGAGCTGCAGTCGGAACGATTGCCGCCCAAAGTATCGGTGAGCCGGGAACTCAGCTTACCATGAGGACCTTCCATACCGGCGGAGTTGCCGGCTTGGATATTACCCAAGGTTTGCCCAGGGTTGAAGAAATTTTTGAAGCCCGCCCGCCAAAAATGAAAGCTTTTATCGCTGAAGTTGATGGTACGGTAAAATTTGAAGAAGCTAAAAAAGAAGGCTCAAAGATAAGCCGCACCAGAGTGGTTAAAGTTTCATACGAAGAACTTGATTCAGATATTTATCCTTTGGCTGATTTGGGAAAAGAAAAGAAATCAAAGCAGGCTGTTAAAGTAAAAAATAAGCAGAAGGTTAATATCGGCGACTTAATAATGATAAATAAGGACGGCGAGAAGATTTTGGCCAAGCGTGAAGGAAACGTTAAAATTGAAAAAGATAGAGTAACAGTTACAGTTAATGATGACAAGACAAGAATATATCAAATACCGCCGGAATTTCATTTGATTGTAAAAGATGGTGAATTAGTGACTAAAGGAACCCCTTTAACCAATGGCAGCCTAGATTTGCGCCAGATTTACAGCCTTAAAGGCAAGGATGAAACTCAACGGTACATTGTTGATGAAATCCAAAAGATTTATTCATCTCAAGGCCAGAAATTGGATAATCGTCACGTTGAGCTTGTTGTCAGGCAGATGTTTTCCAGAATTTTAGTGAAAGAAAACGGAGATTCAGAACTTTTGTCCGGCCAGCGAATCGAGTTTGACGAGCTTAAGGAAGCAAATTTAAAATTGAAAAAAGGGCAAGCTGAAGCCAATGGTGAGGAATTGCTTTTGGGAATTTCAAAGGTTTCTCTATCCACCTCAAGCTTTTTGTCCGCCGCATCATTTCAAGAGACTTCCAGGGTATTGATTAATGCTGCAGTTGAGGGAAAAATTGATCATCTGCGCGGACTTAAGGAAAATGTCATTATTGGCAGGCTAATTCCAGCCGGAACCGGTTTTAAGGAAAATTCAGATGAAGAATAAATAAATTCAATCAAATTAAGATAAATAAACTCTTACCAACCCTAAAGATCTATTGAAAAATAAAATAGATGCGGGGCAAACATAGCGCACCATTTTGGGGCGCTTTTGTTTTTTAATGATTGCCGCCACGGATAAAGCAACTGTCGCCATGGGTGACATAAAAGCTATATTTTGCTTTTACCCTTCCAACGGGAGAGGGTGTAGTCTGCCGATGGCGGCGTAAAAAAACTTCATCTAGCTTTTACCCCCCCCATAAGTAGAGTGTAATCATACCCCGGCTTGAGACGCCCAATTCCAATTTTTTGTCTCTTGGGTTTTGTTTGAAAATATGGTAAAATATATTTTGTTAAAGCACTAGATTATTTTTATTTTTTTTAAATTATTGAGAAAAAATGAACTAAAATTATGGCAAAAAAAGCCAGGAAAATCAAAAAATTAAAGGGCTTAAGAGATTATGACTTTTCTCCGCCGGAAATTGAAATTTCCAAAGAAACCAAGCGTATTATATTTATCATTGTTTTGCTTACATTTGGAGCGATAACGCTTTTGAGCTTGTTTAATGCTGCCGGAACTTTGGGAACATATGTAAATAATTTTTTAAAAATTATTTTAGGAATTAACCGCTGGTATTTGCCATTTCTGCTATTAATGATCGGTTATTTTTTGCTTCGGCCTCTGAAATATGGTTTTAGCGGAGTCAATTTTTTTGGTCTTATAATTTTTATATTAGGCTTTAACGGCTTAATCCACATAATTTTTCATAGCGATAATTTATTGCCAGCCGCCAAGGCTGGTTTTGGCGGTGGTTATACCGGTTTAATTTTGGCCTGGCCTTTTTTGAGGTTTATGGGTTTTTGGGCAAGCTTTATTGTTCTTTTGGCTTTAGCCATAATCGGGCTTGTGCTGCTTTTTGAATCAATTTTGGCAAATGTTTTACAGGCTAGGCAGATACAGGAAGAAGATTTGGAAGAGGAAAATGAAAAAGAGTCCATAATATCAAAAATGAAAAATTATTTTGTTGAAAAAAGGATTAAAAAATTGAAAGAGCAGCGGGAAAAAATTGAACAAAGCCAAGATGGAAGCGAATTTGAGCAGGAACCAATTTTTTCCCAAAAGGAGGTCGAAGTTGAAAAGCACGGCGGTAAAAAGCCACTATCTGAAGAAGAAGATGAAGAAAATAATTCAGCTGAAAATGCATTGGATTTGAAGCTGATTAAGTCAAAAAGGAAGAAAGTCGATATTCCAATTGATCTTTTGGACGGCAAGACCACAACTCCAAATGGTGGAGATTTAAAGGCTAATAAGGCGATAATTCAAAAAACATTGGATAATTTTGGCATTAAGGTTGAAATGGGTGATTCACAGGTTGGGCCAACAGTCACTCAATATACATTAATGCCGGCTGAAGGAGTGAAGCTTTCAAGAATTGTTGCTTTATCGGATAATTTGGCTTTAAAGCTGGCTGCTCATCCGATCAGAATTGAAGCCCCAATTCCGGGAAAATCTTTAGTTGGAATCGAAGTTCCCAATCAGGATAAAGCTGTTGTTCCTTTAAGTGATGTTTTAAGAAGCCCGGAATTTATTAATCGAAAAACTAATTTATCAATTGCGCTTGGGAAAGATGTTATGGGACGGCCATGGTTTGCTGATTTGGCAAAAATGCCTCATTTATTGATTGCCGGAGCAACTAACTCGGGAAAGAGCGTTTGCATTAATTCGGTAATTGTCACTTTGCTTTTTCAAAACGGTCCTGATGATTTGAAATTCATAATGGTTGATCCCAAGAGAGTCGAACTGCCGATTTATAATGGTATTCCTCATTTATTAACGCCGGTAATTACTGATACAAAAACAACGATTAATGCTTTGCGCTGGACGATAAAAGAAATGGAAAAAAGGCTTGATATTTTATCTGCTTCCCATCATCGAAATATTCAAAGCTATAATGCTGAAGGCGGCGGGATGTCTTATATAGTATTTGTTATCGATGAATTGGCCGACTTAATGGCTTCGGCAAGTTTTGAAGTCGAAGCGGCAATCGTTCGGCTTGCCCAAATGTCTCGGGCGGTTGGCATTCATCTTATTTTGGCAACACAACGGCCGTCAGTTGATGTTTTAACCGGTTTGATTAAAGCCAATATTACCTGCAGGATTGCCTTTTCAGTATTTTCGCTTGTCGATTCGCGGACAATTTTGGATATGTCCGGTGCTGAAAAATTACTGGGCAGAGGAGACATGCTTTATTTATCAGCCGAAGTTTCAAAGCCGAAAAGGTTGCAGGGAGCTTTTGCTTCAGATGCTGAAATTAAAAGAGTAATCGAATATCTAAAAAATCAGTCAGAGCCCGAATATATTGAAGAAGTTATAGAAAAACAGCAGACTAATTTCGGCGATTTCAGCATGCCGGAAGGTTCAGAAGACGGCGATCCCTTGCTTAATGAAGCAAAGGACGTAATACTTCGGGCAAAAAAGGCTTCAGCTTCACTGTTGCAGCGGCGTTTAAGAATCGGTTATGCCCGCGCGGCAAGAATTTTGGATTTGCTTGAAGGCCAAGGGATAATTGGTCCGGGCGACGGAGCCAAGCCCAGGGAAATATTGATTGGAAGTGACAGTAGTGATATAATAGAAGACCAGGACGAAGAAGATGGGCAAGATGCTGGTGATGAAGATGATGATTCTGAAGGAGGTAATAACAAGGAATATTAGAATTTATGGCCAGTTTCAGCTTTAAAAAAATTTCTAATCCTTTGAGTTTAGGCGAGATGCTGAAAGAGGAAAGAGAAAAAAAGAAAATCAGCCTCCTTGAAGCTTCAAAAAAAATAAAAATTTCGATTAAATATCTTGAAGCCTTGGAATCGGCTCAACTTGACTGCCTTCCCGGCGAAGTTTATGCAAAAAATTTTTTGAAGGTTTATTCGGAATTTTTAGGTTTTGATTCAAAAGAGATAGTATCGCTTTATTGTAGTGAAAAAAAAATTTATAGCAAAACCAAAAAGATAAAAGAAAATAAATTTAATAAGCCGGTTGAAAAAATTTCGTTTGCCCACCTGATTTCCGGACCGAAAATATTCAAAGGGATTATAGTTTTGATTTTAGCGCTGGTTTGTGTAGCCTATCTCGGATTCAAGGTAAATGCGATTATGGAGCCACCTAAGTTGATTGTTGAAATGCCAATAAACGATTTGTCAGTGGATAATAATTTAATTGAGGTAAAAGGTTTTGTTGAAAAAGAAGTGATTTTGGAAATTAATAATCAGCAGGTATTAGTAAATCCAAAAGGTTACTTTTCAGAAATGATTAACCTGCAACCCGGAGTGAATGTCATTGAAATAAAGGCGGTTAAGCGACATGGCCGAGAGACAAAAGTATATCGCCGGGTGGTTTTGAATGAAAAAAATTAGAATATTTATAATTAATAATCAAAAGAAACTATGGCAAAAAAAGAGGAAAAATCAATTAGCGCATCAAATATTTCCGATCGCCTCAAAGCGGCTCAGGAGGCTATTGATCAGATCAAGGAAAGATTCGGCGATGGATCAATCATGAAGCTTGGTGAGGCAAAAAAAATGGAAGTTGCAGCAGTGCCAACCGGCTGTCTTTCTTTGGATATTGCTTTGGGAGTAGGCGGTATTCCGCGAGGGAGGATCGTTGAAGTTTTCGGACCTGAAGCATCAGGCAAAACGACTTTAGCCCAGCATATTGTTTCTGAAGTCCAGAAATTGGGCGGTATTGCCGCATTTGTTGATGCCGAACACGCGTTGGATCCCGAATATGCAAAAAGAATCGGAGTAAATATTGAAGATTTGCTTATTTCGCAGCCGGATACCGGCGAGCAGGCTTTAGATATAGTTGAAACTCTGGTTCGGTCAAACGGAATTGATGTTGTTGTTGTTGATTCGGTTGCCGCCCTAACTCCGAAAAAAGAAATTGAAGGCGAGATGGGAGACTCGCATATGGGCTTGCAGGCAAGACTGATGAGCCAAGCTTTAAGAAAGCTTGCGGGAATAATTTCTAAAAGCAATACGATTGTGATTTTCATTAATCAACTGAGGATGAAAATTGGAATATTTTTTGGCAACCCTGAAACCACAACCGGCGGAACGGCACTGAAGTTTTATTCTTCGGTAAGAATTGAAGTCAGGCGGGCGGCCCAAATAAAAATGGGCGAAAAAATAATAGGCAACCGGGTAAAAGCCAAGGTGGTTAAGAATAAAGTGGCGCCGCCTTTTCAGACTTGTGAATTCGATATAATGTATAATGAAGGGATTTCCGTTGCCGGTGACGCTCTTGACATGGGTGTAGAATATAAAGTGATAAATAAATCAGGCAATAGCTATGCTTTAGGCGAACAAAAATTAGGAGTTGGAAGAGAAAACGCAAAAGCTTATCTCAAACAAAACCCCAAGCTGATAGCGGAAATTAAAAAGCAGGTCTGGCAAAATATCAAAACCGGGGAAATTGAAGCAAAAAAGGAAGAAGATAAAAGAATAGAAAGATAATTTAGATAAAGGGTATTAAACAGAGGAGCAAGTCGCCGACGCGTCAAAGCCGCTTTGGCGACGACGCGTTCTGCCCACTTTTTCGGCAGCAAGTCGCCGACGCTCCAAAGCTGGATAGTTACAGCTTTGGCGACGGAACGCTTTCGGGTATTGACCCTTTGATGGCTCCTCGGCTCGGAAACAAAAAGTTGCTTACTTTTTGTTTCCCTCGCCTTACGTCGCCAATAAAATTTTTTAAAAGCGCGCCAATATGGGCGCGCTTTTAAATTTAATATCCTTCGAAATTCTACAGGTATAAGCCAGTGGAAGGTTACTTAAGATTAAAATAATTTCTGAAAAATAATAATTACGGTTTTGATTTTTTATATTTAAATTAAATTTAAAAAAACATCCGCGTTGAAAATTGTGGATGTTTTTTAAAAATTTTTAAATGGCTTATCTCTTTTTTCTTAAATCTTTTGTTTTCAGCCTCAACTCTTTGCCTTTCTTGGTATTTTTTTTCGCATGTTTAATGCGAGCTTTTAATGCGCTGTTTTGTCCCATATGGTTAGTTTATGAAATTATGAATGTAAAAAATTAATTATTTAAAATCACAAATTCAAAATATCAAATTGTTAGCAAGTTTTTAATTTCAAGCTCCAAATTCCAAACGAAAATTTTTACTGATTATTTTAAACATTGTAATTTGTTTGGAGCTTGTAATTTGTGATTTGGTACTTAAGTACTTAAATTCTATTAGCTTACTCTTTCAACGTATTCGCCGGTTTCGGTGTTTATTCGAATTGTGTCTCCTTCTTTGATGAATAGCGGAACGTTCACTTCATAGCCGGTTTCGATTTCAGCGGTTTTGGTTACTCGGCCTTGAGCTGAGTCGCCTCGTACGCCATCGGCCGATGAAGTTATTTTAAATTCCATCTTTGGAGCAAGTTCAATTCCAATGGGCTCATCATTGAAAGACACCAAACTGACTTCACAGCCTTCTCTTAAAAAATTTGCTTGATTGCCAAGCTGCTGGCCTGAAAACGACAACTGCTCGTAAGTGTCATTGTCCATGAAAAAGTATTCTTTTCCGGTGCTATAAAGATAATTTATCTTTTTGGTGGCCAAAGATCCGGTTTCAACTTTTTCACCCGGTTTGAAATTGTATTCAATGACTTTTCCGGTAATCAAATTTTTTAGTTTTGTCTGCATTACCGGTTTTCTTTGCTGCATTCTGACAAACCTCGCTTCAACCACGCGGCACGGCTGGCCGTCATAAATTATCGTTAAGCCCTGTTTTATGTCATTAAGCGATCCTAATACCGGCATATTATTTGTTGGTAATTGGTAATAAAGACATCACCCTTGCCCGCTTAATTGCGTTAGCCAACTTCCTTTGATGTTTGGAACAAACGCCGCTTCTTTTTCGCGGTACGATTTTTGCGTAAGAAGATATGAATCTTCTTAAAGTTTGAATGTCCTTGTAATCTATTTCTTTTGCATTACTTTTGCAAAAAAAACATTCTTTACTTTTTGCTAAAATATCATTATTTTTTTGCATATTTTTTTAAACTCTTAATCAAAGTTTTGCTTTGGTTATTATTTATTTAGAATGGTATATTTTCTACTTGGATTTCGTCATCTTGCCTTGTCGGTTCTGGCTGGCTGTATTCCTGGGTTGCTTGTGGCTGCGAGTATTGGCCGTTTGAAGAAGTTCCTTTGGTGTCAAGCATTATCATATTTTCGGCAATAATTTCAGTCCGATAATTTTTTTTGCCGCTTTGGTCTTCCCAATCTCTGGTTTGAAGCCGGCCTTCAATATATACTTTGCTGCCTTTTTTGAGGTACTGTGAACAAATATCGGCTAATTTTCTCCAGGCAACAATATTGTGAAATTCAACTTTTTTTTGTTTTTGGCCGGAAGCGTCAGTCCATATTAAATTGGTTGCAACGCCGAATGAAGTGACATTTTGTCCGGAAGGAGTGGTTCTTGTCTCCGGATCTCTGGTTAAGTTGCCGATAATCATGGCTTTGTTTAAATTCATATTTTTTTCAGTTAATATTTAGACGCTATGTTTTATGTAATTATAATCGGTTTAGATTATATCGCCGTCCAATATCTGGTCAAGTTTTTTATCAAGATCTTCAAATTTTACTTTTTCCTTGTCGTTTTGGCTTCTTTTTTCTCTGGCTAATTCTTTTTCCTCCTTTATTATATTTTTTTCTTCAGCTTCTATTTTTTCCCTTGTCGCTTTTAAGAAGCTTGGAGTTTTAAGTTTCTTTTTTACAATAACATGTCTGAGAACCTCATTTGTCAGCTTGAGATTTTGGTTTAAATCTTTAAGATTGCTTCCTTCCAAATCAAATTCATAAAGCAGATAATAACCCTGATGATTTTTTTTGATCGGATAGGATAATTTTTTCTTTCCCAAACTGTCTTCGAGCGTGATTTCCCCCTGAAATTTTTCAATGATTTTTTTGATTTTTTCTTTTACCGGTACCAGCTCGTCATCGGTATAAGTTGCCGGAACCAAATAAAGCAATTCGTAGTGGTTAGTCATATTTTGGTTTAAAAAAATGCCCAAAGGTGTCTTTGCGCTAATTGATTAACAGTTAACATTTTGCAGTTAACATTTAACAGCTTACGCTTGCACCTTTCCTTATCTTTGTGTTATAGATAAGGTTTGTAGCCCAATAATTCGAGCTAATTGGAAAAGGCTTAATTATTAATGTAAAATCAGCTTATCATGCATCAGGTAATTAGTCAATAGTTGACTTTTTTCTATATTTCTGCTAGTATTTAAATACTAAATATTAAAGTAGTTTTGTTTTACTTAATATCTCAAAAAAAGACTTTTCTTAAGTTATTTTGAAATTAAGTCCGACAAAACAGGAAGGTCGTAAAATGGACAATCAAAATAGCTTTGGCTCACGTCAAATGATTCAAGGCAATTGGACCTGCTCTCAATGCGGGGCTCAAATTACTGAATTGCCTTTTGAACCAGACGGAACCAGACCGATTTTTTGCCGCGACTGCCACAGGCAGAAAAAGCAAGATCGGCCAAGACGCCAGTTCAGAAACAATTAGTTTGAAATAAGAACTAAAAAAGAGAAATCCCCGCTTCGGCAGGGGTTTTTCTTTTTGTTTTGTGGTATAATGTTTTTAGGAATTAGTCTAAAAGCTGATAAAAGTAAATTAGAAGCGAGTTTGAAAAGCGTATAAAAGCAAGTAAAAAGTAAATAAAAAGTAAATAAAAGTTAATTAAAAGAAGGCTAAATTTACTTTTCTCCTTAATTTACTTTTTATTTACTAACTAGGCCTTACTCGATTTTATAAACTTTTAAATTAATAGCCACTAAAATAACTATGCAATACGTATTTATACTGGGACACAACCCAAAATTATCAGTGGCGGAAATTCATTCGGTTTTGCCAAAACTTAAGCTTATTGAGCAGTCAGGCTCTTTTTTGATTATTGAAAATGAGGAGTTTGATTGTGCAAAGCTTCTAAATCGTTTAGGCGGAACAATTAAAATCGGCAAAATTATTGATAAGCAGATCAGCCGGAAAGTGACCGTTGAAAAACTAAAAGAGCTAAAATCAGAAAGTAAGCTTAATTTTGGCATCAGCTATTATGACTGCAAACCGGATAATTTTGGAATGGAAATAAAAAAGGAATTAAAACAAGCCGGTGTAAGCAGCCGCTTGGTGACCAGCAAAGACAAGGCCTTGTCATCGGTTGTTGTCTCAAAAAATAAATGTAATGAATTTTTAATTTTGGGAAAAAAATGGCTTGGTCAAACCTGTGCCATTCAAGGATTTGAAGAATATAGCCATCGCGACTTCGGGAGGCCAATACGCGATATGCTTTCTGGTTCAATGCCGCCGAAGCTGGCTAAAATAATGATTAATTTGGCTCAACTTCAAAATGGTGCAACAATTTTAGATCCGTTTTGCGGCTCCGGCACGGTTTTGCAGGAAGGAATTTTGCTTGGCTGCAAAATGATTGGCTCTGATATTTCCGACAAGGCAATTAATGATACAAATGAGAATTTAGATTGGCTTTTGAAAATTACAAATTCAAAATCTCAAATTTCAAACAAATTACAAATTCAAAATTCTAAATTCCAAATTTTAAAAGCAGATGTAAAAGAGATATCCAAAAAAGTCAGCAACATTGACGCTATAGTGACTGAGCCATATCTCGGTCCGCCGATGAAAGGTAATGAAAAAATAAAGGATGTTGAAAAAGTAATTGGACAGCTTTCTGATTTATATGGTGAAGCATTTAGCGAATTTCGGAAAATTTTAAATACCAATGGCCGGGTGGTGATAGTTTTTCCCGCTTTTCGAGTCGGCAATGAAGTTTTGGAATTGCCAGTTTTGCCCAGAATAAAAAAACTTGGTTTTACTCAAATAAATAAAGATAAATTAATTTATAGCCGTGAAGGCCAGAAAGTCTGGCGGCAAATTTATGTTTTTAAGCAAGATAAGTAGTAAGTCCAGATAAGACCAGATAAGTGAATTAATTTCTAAATCCTAATTTATAATTTCTAATCAAATTCCAAATTTCAAATCACAAAGTCCAAACGTTTTACTTCGTCATTTCGAATCCCGCCCATAGCAAAGACGAGAGGCGGGATGAGAAATCCCTTAAACAATAATATCGAAAAACCAATTTTTAAGTGATTTCTCCCTTCGGTCGAAATGACTAAATAAAAATAAGATTTAAGATTTTATTTTTTAGATTTAAGATTAAAAAGACTCCGCATCATTTGCTGATAGCGGAGTTTAAATTTGCAGAATATTTAACTTGACATATTTTTATAATTGATTCAATATTATTTCTTGATAGTTAGTTCCTTAAATTTATGATTAGAATTGGCTGATTATATTTGGTTTATTTTTGTTTGTTACAGCAAAGAAAGGAAAAATAGTTATGAAGACAGAGTTGCAGTCAGATTTAACCTTAGTGTTTAAACGTGATGACATCAGAGGCAAACACCCAGATTACATCGATGTTGAATTTGCTTTTGCGCTCGGCAGTTCTCTGGTAAAAGTTTTTTCTAATCTTTTGATGAAAGATCCGACAGAATTGAAATTTAAGGTTGGTCGTGATGATCGAATTAGTTCGGCGGCTTTAAGCGACGCTTTAATCAAAGGAATTACGGCGGCCGGAGCATCTGCTGAATTTATTGGTCTGGTTAGTACAGAAGTGCTTTATTTCAGTGTAGGAGATGATTTGACGTTTAGTGGGGGAATAATGATTACCGCTTCACATAATCCAAAAGATGAAAATGGTTTTAAAATCGTCAAACAGGGTGCGGAGATTGCTAGCGGAAAAGATCTGGAGACAATCAGAAATGAGGTAGAAAAATATTTACCGAATTCTGCTGTAATTTCAAGATATGCGGCTAAAGTCATACAGATCAGCGGAATTGAATCTATTCAACTACCTGACAACTCTTCACCTATCCCAGTGGTTGTTGAAGCTGGAAACGGTGTTGGCGGTTTGGTGTTTAAGTCGATAGCTGAAAGGCTGCCATTTGTTAAAGTTTATTACAAACATGATTTGCCAGACGGCCGTTTTGAAAATATTTTGCCCAATCCCTTGAATATGGAATATATGGATTTGTTAGAGCGTGAAGTTGTTGCAAATAATGCTGACCTTGGTTATGCTTTTGACGGTGATGCTGACCGTGTCGGTATTGTTATAAACGGGGCTAGATGGGATAAACCGCCACTAGTGCTTTCAGCTTCTGAAACAGCGGCTATTATTGCCAAGCAATTTCTTTCGCAAAAGCCAACAGAAGAAAAGATGGAGATTATGTATAATCTTGTTACCAGCTGCTTGGTGTCTGATACAATTGAAGCAAGCGGTGGCAGTTCATTGATGACGCCAGTTGGTCATGGCCAAATTAAGCAAATAATGAGGCATGAAAATCATCGCGAAGTTTGTCCTTTTGCCTGTGAACACTCAGGACACTATTTCTTTCGGGATTTCTTTTATGCCGATAGTGCCATGGTTGCCGCTTTGAAAATTTTGGCTATTATTTTGCCAGAACCTAATGGGCTTGAAAATTTGTATTGCCAGGTAGAAGAATGGCGAAAGAGTTATTTTTTGGCCAATGAGCTAAATTTTGGAAAAGAAATTTTTTCGAGTCGAAATGACATGCAAGCAGCGGTAATGCGGGTTTTAGAAGCAGCCAAAACAATCCCTAAAGGTTTGCGGCAAAAAATATATTCGGCTAATAAGGAATCAATTAAGCCATCAGGCGGTGTTGATACTGTCAAAATGGAATTTGAGGAATCGTTTGGCAGTTGGTGGTTTTGTGTTCGAGCATCTGGTAATGAAGAAATACTTCGGCTTAATGCCGAGGTGATTATAAAGCCTGATAATAGTAAAGATGTAGATGGTAAGAGTTTTCTTGCTGAAAAAGTCAATTGGCTTAAACAGATAATAGAATCGAAAAAATAAAAATAGTGAGTTGACTGTTTAGTGAAGAACTAAACAGTTTTTTAATAATTTTGAAAGAGTTAGGCTAATTTTAATTTAGTGATCAAAAAAAGTTTTTTGGTTTTGTCATTACTAGGAGCGTAGCGACGAAGCAATCTAGATTGCTTCGCCCTCACTTCGTTTTGGCTCGCAATAACAATAAAAAGTTAGGCCGAAGTTTTGAAATGACAAACATCCCCATCCTGCATTACATATTCCTTGCCTTCGGTTCGAATTAAGCCAAGCTCGTGGGCTTTTTGTTCGCTTCCGGCTTCAAGCATTTTTTGCCAGTTTATCACGTCAACTCGAATAAATTGTTTTTCAAAATCAGTATGGATGACGCCGGCGGCTTGCGGTGCTTTGGTGCCTTTCTTTATTGTCCAGCAGCGTGATTCTTTCGGCCCGGTAGTCAGAAAAGTAATCAGACCCAAAGTTTCATATGCTTTTTTGATTAATTTGTCTAAACCCGAAGAAGAAAGCTGGAGTTCTTTAAGCATTTCTTTTGCTTCTTCATCTGGCAGTTCGGACAGTTCCGATTCTATCTTTACAGAAATTGTCAGATAGTCGGTTTCTTGGTAGACTTTGTCTTCGTCAACATTCAAAATATAAATCATTGGTTTGATTGTCAGAAGGTTTAAATCACGAATTAATAGTTTTTCTTTTTCATCAGTGATAATTTCGCTTGCCAGTTTTCCCAAATCGAAACCGGCTTTTAATTTTTCTAAAACCGGCTGGATTTCTTTTGCTTCTTTCAGGTTGGCGTGGAGGTCGCGATGGTTTTTTTGAATTCGTTTTTCCACGGTTTGCAGGTCGGCAAAAATCAATTCCAAATTAATTGTTTCTTTGTCCGACTCCGGATCAACCTTGCCTTCTACGTGAATAACATTTTTATCTGAAAATTGCCTGACTACTTGGACTATAGCATCAACTTCGCGGATATTGGCTAAAAATTTGTTGCCCAAGCCCTCGCCTTTGTGGGCGTCTTTGACTAATCCGGCGATATCAACGAATTCAATTGTGGTATAAATAGTTTTTGCGGATTTGGACATTTTAGAAAGCTTATCAATCCGTTCATCAGGTACTGCAACAACCCCGACGTTAGGGTCGATTGTGCAAAAAGGATAATTTGCCGCATCAACCTGTTTTTTGGTCAGGGCTTTGAAAAGGGTAGATTTTCCGACGTTGGGCAAGCCGACGATGCCGATAGAAAATGACATGATTTTAGCTGATAGTTATTAGCAGATAGTTATTGTAAATAAAGTTTAACAGAATAATTATAAATTTTCAACTGCTGTGTGAATTTATAATTTTGAATTTCGAATAAATTTATAATTTTTAATTAACTATTTGTTTGAAAATTTGTCTTGACATTTTTTTAAAAAGAGTTAAGATATATTTTTGTAGTTCCTTAAACAACAAAACAGGAGGGTATTGATATGAATTATGAAAATCTTATTGTTAAGCGATGGGTGGAAGTTGAGGTAATTAACGGACTTATAACGCCGTTTGGCAGTGTCATTATTTTGGCGCCTAAGGATCAAGAGAATGTAAGCCATGTTTTTCCATTATATGTTACCAGATCAGAAGCTAATTTGATTTTCAGGGAACTAAATGGATATTCATTTCCTCGGCCGTTGAGCTATGATTTAATAATTCGTCTTTTTATCCACTTTAAAGCCGAATTACGTGCGGCTTTTATTACTGAAATCAAAGATGATGTGTGCTATGCTCAGATACAGTGGCATCAGGGGAAGTCAAAAAATTTTTTAATGGATTGCCGTCCAAGCGATGCAATAATTTTGGCACTTAAGTGCAATGCACCTTTTTTTATCAATACGGATCTTCTTATTCCAATCGAAGAATTTCTTGATGAGTCAAATAAGGAAACAGACAAAATCAGTATTGATAATATTCTTAAAGAAGCAAAAAAAGACGATTGGGGGAAGAAAAAAAACTAAAGTATTAACTGCCGGCATAATTTTCAAATTATATATATGCAATTGATTGAAAAGAAGCCGCAGTTTTTTTATTTGACAATATTTTTTTGTGGCGCTAATCTTTTAGTATATGGAACAAGATGTTCTAACAATTAAAAAAGGCAAAGAAATCGGAAAAATTACCCACTACTTCAACAAAATCGGCGTAGCGGTTTTGGAGCTTTCTGCAAGCTTGAAAGTCGGTGACACAATTGTGATTTCTGCCTATGGGGGCGATTTTGAACAAAATGTTGATTCAATGGAAGCTGAGCATGAGCAATTAACCGAAGCCAAAGCTGGCGATGCAGTCGGTCTTAAAGTTAGCCAGTCAGTTAAAGAAGGCGATGTGGTTTATTTGAAAGGATAGTTTAAGTAAGCAAGATAAGTCTTCAGCAAGATAAGCAAGATAAGTAACGAAGTTTATTATTTTTTCTTATCTTGTTTATCTCGCTTATCTTGCCTATCTTGCTTTTTATGTCTTTACAAAAGTACAAACAAAAAAGAAAATTTGCAAAAACTCCCGAACCAAAAGGCGAAACTAAAATAAAAGGTCAAAGTCGTTTTGTTGTCCAAAAACATCAGGCTTCACACTTACATTATGACTTTCGGCTTGAGCTACCAGACAAAATTACAAAAGGTCTAGTTGTTTTAAAATCCTGGGCAGTGCCAAAAGGCATTCCCAAAGCTTCCAAAATAAAGCATTTGGCAGTTGCTGTTGAAGATCATCCGGTAAGCTATATTAATTTTCAGGGAGAAATTCCCAAAGGCAATTATGGCGCCGGTACGGTTGAAATTTGGGATAAAGGCAAGTTCAAGTTGCTTGAGCATACTCCTAAATCTTTAAAATTTGAGCTTAAGGGCAAGAAGTTAAAAGGAATTTATATTTTAGCTCAGTTTACGCCGCAGAAAAAGAATTGGCTCCTATTTAAGCAAGATAGGTTTTCAGCAAGATAAGCAAGATAAGTAGCGAAGATTTTTTTTCTTATCTTGCTTATCTCGCTTAATATGAGCTATACTAAAACCAGGAGGAATATATGCAAGACAAAATCACCAAATCAGCATTAATTCTATTGGCTGGTTTTTTTGTATTAAGCGGCTGTCAAAAAATAGCGGATCCAATCCAGCAGGCAACTGACTATACTACCGGTAAAGTCCAGCTTGAGCAGAAAAAGCAGGCTGATAAAGCCCTGGCCCAGATTAAATGCCGGGAATTATGCCAAAGTATACTTTCCAGCGATGGCAAAGATTTTAGCATCGGCCCTTGCATAAGCAATGATATAATTTTTGATTGGGTTTGCGATATTGCCCATTCTCCAAGACAAGAAGTTGATGATAATCCGGCAAATCAGTGTGATTCTTTTCGAACCGGCAAAGCCCATCACTTTGTCGAGCTTGACGGCAATTGCGATGTGATATCAGTTTATTAGACATTAGGTATTAGGAATTAGGTTCTCCTAATTCTTGATTAATAATTCTTAATTCTAATCTTATGCCTAAAAATTTGTTAATGGTTATTGGCTTGGGAGCCGGACTATGGGCTATAATGTTTCTTGGGGTATTTGCCTTGATTATCAGTCCGCTACCAGAGCTCGTTCAAAAAATAGCCGAAATTATTTTAGCCGGTGTAGCGGCATTTATTTTGCCTAAATTTTATTTTAAAAAAAATTCCAGCAAAATTAAAGACGGAGTAATCCTTTGGGTGGCATGGCTTGTTATCATCACAATTTTAGATCTGTTAATTACAGTTTGGTTTGTCAAAGGTTTTGGCAGCTATGTTTCCGGATTAAAAATATTTTATGGAATGTGGAGCCTTTGGGTTAGTTTTTTTGTTATGCTTAGTACAATTATACTTGCTTCTAAAACTACGCCTGGCGGAGATTTGATAAAAAAACCAACAACTCAGGCGCCGGTTGTTTTGCCAACGCAGAATCCGCCGCAAAAACCCCTTGTCTAATAATATTGTATTATAAAAAATTTAAAAACCAGCCCTGACTTGCCAGAGCTGATTTTTTGTATTAAGATATCCTCACAAAAGAAATAGTTCCTTAAATAACACAAGGAGACAAAAATGAGAATGATAAAGGAATTTCGCGAACCCGGACGGGGAATTTTGTTCTTTTTGTTTGACCGGATAATAATTTGCCTGATTGCTTTTTTCCTTTTTATTTTTTCCCACGCTTTTTGCCGGGTAAAAATTAAAGGCAAAGATAATATGCCGCATAGTGGCGCAATCCTTTGCATTGCCAACCATCCCTCAACAATTGGAATTTTTGCTTTGCTTTATAGCGTATTTTGGCCATGGGTTTTACAGTCAATGTCAATGGTTCCGATCGTTGTCGCCAAGTGGAAATACGTTAGGCTGACCGGACCATTACGGCTGATTTGGCGACATTTTAATGTAATTGCCATTAAGGAAAAATCCGAAGCCGGCAAAAGGAGTAAAACGGTTGAAGCCGAAGTGAAAATTTTGACCAAAATCCCCGATTGCGTGCTTTGGTTTTTTGCAGAAGGGACAAGAACCGATTTTTGCAATGGATTTTTGAATCAATTCCGATCCGGAGTAGGCCGAGTTGTTGCTGAAGCCCGGCCTGATATTGTTTTTGTCTGGGATAATGGAAGCAATCTTGCTTGTCCAAAAGGTAAATGGCCGCGATGGCAAATCAAGCGATTTTGGGGAATTTTTCCGTGTCCTTACAGACATCAAATGACTGTCTCAATCAGCAAGCCAATCAGCGCCGCAGATCCATCCACCGGACTGTATCGGATATGCGAAGCCGGGCCGCCGGAAATTGTGGCAGAAAAGGTTGCCTCTTATCTTAATGATCTTTGTTGGGCTTTCGCTGTTTTTATAAATCCAGAATTGGAACTGGATAAAAATCGGACTATAAATACCGCAGTAATAAGTGACGTGCTTAGAATTATTGGCTAAAAAAGGCGAGTTAATCAATGATTTTCTCGCCTATTTTTATTAAATGTTGACAATTAATTTGAAATATGTTATGCTATTTAGTTCTTTAAATATATTTTTGTCTAACCGCAACCCGCCCTTGTATAAAGGGCAAGAATAAGGAGAATTGGTAATGAATTCCCATCAGCGTCACATCTTCCGTCGTAACTTGATGAGGAACGGAATGCCTGTCCCGGAGTGGGCTCAACCGTTTGGCGGTCCGTTGAGGCATGCTTGTGATGAGCATGTTCGTCTCGGGCGCATGACGTCGGAACGGCGCGACGAGATCCTGGGTTCCAATGGTCACAAGCGCCAGCAGCTGGAGACGGAGCTGGTTGCTATCGCGACCCCGACTGTCGAGATTGACACCCATTCCGCCCCCAAACCCTCCTGGCTCAACCGCCTGATTGCGGCCATTATTTTGCCGATTCGGCACTTGATTCCCGCTCAGGCCTAGCTCGCCCCATCCCTCCCAGATTTATTACCCCCTTTGGATCAAACAAAAAAAGATCCTGAGGGGGTCTTTTTTATAATCTCAAAAGTAAAATCTAATTTTATTTAGTCATCTCGACCAAAGGGAGAGATCCCTTAAACAATGGTAAATATTAAAACAACGTATAAAGGATTTCTCACCCCGACTTTTCCCGACGGAAGGTCGGGATGCCGATTTAATATCGGCAACGTCGTGGTTCGAAATGACGAAGTTATGTATTTAAAATTTCTTTATGGTGACTTTACCGATTCTTTTTTGCCAGCTTTAAAGTGTTTTTTAATAGATACGCCACGGTCAGCGGACCGATACCGCCGGGAACCGGAGTAAGCCACGAAGCGACTTCGGCGACTTTCGGGTCAACATCGCCAGTCCATTTTTTTTCTCCAACTAAATTCGTGCCAATGTCAATTACAATTGCTCCTGGTTTAACCATTGATTTTTTAATCAGATTATTTTGGCCACAAGCGACAACTAAGACATCGGCTTTTTTTGTTTGAGCGGCCAAATCTTTATTTGGTGAAATTATTTTAACTGTCATTCCGAATTTTTCCAAATCCCTTTTTCTCATCTCACTGTAAATCGGATTTTTAGTAATTATTAAAGCATTTTTTCCTTTCAAACTCTCGCCGGTTGCTTTCAGTGCCTGGTCAACTGCCAAAATTAGAGGTGAAACCAAGGAACTTTCTCCGGACAGATATTCATTTTTATTTATTTCGGTAAAACAATCTACGTCTTTTAAAGGCGAAATCCGGTTAATTATTTTTTTGGTATCAAATTTTTTGGGAATCGGCAGCTGGACAATAATGCCATTAATAGCAGAGTCATTATTTAGAAAATCAATCATTTCTAAAATTTGATTTTCTGTCACATTGGGGCAGAATTGACCGCCGCAAAAATAGCTATGAAATATAATGCCGGTTTTTTCGCAGGCTCGCTTTTTATTTCGGACATAAAGTTTTGAAGCCTCATCTTCGCCAATTAAAATAACGGCCAGTCCGACCGGCCGGTTAAGCTTGGCAACTTCGCCTTTTAAGTCAAAAAGTATTTGTTTGGCAATTGCCTTGCCTTCGATAAGTTTTGCTGTTGGTTTAGGCATCTAAGTAGTCAATTTTGATTAACTTATTGTTGTTTAAATAATAATTTTGATAACTTGACCATGGGTAGTTGTCCAGATTGTTAGTGATATTATGTTTATAGGGATTGCCGTGAATATAATTGAGCTTTTCATCAAAATCCAAATCATTGCGCACTATATGGTCATGAAAAGATTTTTGCCAAACATGGTTGCCGAGCCATAAAGGCTCGGCTGCGCGTGCGGGATTATCATTTGTGTGAGTGATTTTTTCTTCCAACCACGTAGCGGAACCTTTATGGTTTCGCGCCTGTTTTTGCGTTATTATGTATTGATAGGCAAAATTTCCTTTGATCCTATGAATTGTGTCTGAAATATTTATTTTATCATCCGGCATAATTAACAGGTGTACGTGATTTGGAATTAAAACAAATCCATATAATTTGAAATTGTACTTTTCTTTACAATCTTTTAAGACTTTAAAAAATAATTCGCAATTATTTTTATTATTAAATATCGGTTTATTGTTATACGTTTTACTCGTAATAAAATAAACTTCGTCAACTAAGTATATTCTTTTCAACATGGCGTTACTATTAATAATTACATTACGCTATGTTGATTGTATGTAAACAAATAATTTATTTGTTTAAATGATCGCCGAAAGTAAGACTAAACTATTCGTATATTCGTAAAGATTCGTAATTCGTAGTTATATAGTCATCCCTTCATAAACCGGAAATTCTTTGGTTAGCTGGGAAACAGAATCTTTCAGCTCTTTTTTTGTTTTCTCACTATTTATATTTTTTAAGACTTTGGCAATTCCGTTGCCGATTATTTCCATTTGTTCTTCTTTCATTCCCCGAGTAGTTAAAGCCGGTGTTCCTAACCTTATGCCGGTTGGTTCAAAAGCGGTGCCGGTATCGTATGGAATAGAATTTCTGTTGGTATAAATTTCGCATTCAGCCAAAGCCTCTGATCCTTGCCTACCAGTAAGATTAAGTGGGGCACACTTGATAAGCATTAAGTGGTTGTCAGTTCCGCCGGAAACCAGTTCAATTCCTTCCGACATCAGAGTAGCGGCTAGTGCTTTGGCATTTTTAGCAATTTGGTGGCCATATTCTTGAAATTCAGGCAGCATTGCTTCCTGAAAGCAAACCGCTTTGGCGGCAATAACATGCTCCAGCGGCCCGCCTTGGGTGCCGGGGAAAACCGCTTTATCTATTGCCTTGGCGTATTTTTCTTTAGTTAAAATTATTGCGCTTCTTGGCCCTCGCAAAGTTTTGTGAGTTGTCGTCATAACAAAATCAGCCTCGGGAAAGGGGTGGGGATGTTCGCCGGAAAGACACAAGCCGACGAAATGGGAAATATCAGCTAAAAGCAACGCCCCGACTTCATCGCAGATTTTTCTAAATGCATTGAAGTCAAAAATTCTCGGGTAAGCAGTGGCGCCGGTGACAATCATTTTCGGTTTTTCTTTCAAAGCGATTTCTCTAATTTCATCCATGTCAATCAGTTCAGTATCTTTTCTGACTCCGTATTGGACAAAGTTATATAGCTGTCCCGATAAATTAACCGGGTGGCCGTGAGTTAGGTGTCCGCCTTGATCAAGTTTCATACCCATGACTTTGTCGCCGGGTTTCAAGGTTGCCAGATAAATTGCGATATTGGCCGGGCTGCCGGCATTTGGCTGGACATTGGCATGTTCGGCGGAAAAAAGTTTTTTGGCACGATCAATCGCCAACTGTTCAATTTGGTCAATGTATTGATTTCCAGTATAGTATCTTTTATTTGGGTAGCCCTCGGCATATTTGTTTGATAAAACCGTTGCCATGGCTTCAAGCACGGCAACCGATGCATGGTTTTCCGAAGGAATCATAACAAGCCCGTTTTGCTGGCGGCTGATTTCTTGTTCGATTAATTTGGCGATTTGCGGGTCTTGTTTGGGCAGTTCTTGGTATTGCATAAGTTAGTTTAGTTGTTAGGGGATAGTTATTAGTAGATAGAGAGATTTAATTAATAGTTGAAAGGAGTTTGTTTAGAATTTTCATTACTTCGTTTATTAATGAATCCGTTTTTTCCGCATCTTCATCGTTAATATAACCTAATCTTTTTGCAATTTCAATCTGAGTTTCAAGTTCCGTCCCTGAGCCATAAGCGATTGATAAAAAACGTCTAAATTCTCTACTGCTCGACCATTTTTTACCCTCCGCTATATTTGAAGGTATGGATATACTGCATCTTTTCATTTGAGCAGATAGAATAAAAATTTCAGTTTTAGGAAATTTTTCAGTTAATTTATAAATTTCAATTACTAATTGTATGGCTTTCTGCCAAACAATTAAGTCTCTGTAGCTTTTGATTGACCAGGGTTGGTTTATAAACTATTTACTAATAACTATCCGCTATCCACTATCTGCTAACTCGCCAATCACCGCCTTAACATTTGGAAAGCAGTCATCTGGTAAATTATCAATCTCCAGCCAGGCATATTCTTTAATATAACTAGCCGGCTTAATTTCCTCGGTGATTAATTCTGCCAGGTAGTGAATTAATATTATTACCTCATCTTCATTCCAAATAATCATTGGTTTAAGAGGTTTGATAATTTTTACTTCAAGCCCAATTTCTTCCAAAACTTTTTTAGATGCCCAGTTCTCCAGGTCAAATTTATTTTCAGTTATGTCTCCGCCGGGAAATTTCCAAAGTTTTTTTTCCCATGTTTATTAAGCAAAACTTTGTTATCTTTGATAATAACCGGACCAGCAGCAATTACTACGTTTTGAAAATGTTTATTTTGAGTTAACATACTTTCTATTATATATTTATATCTTTCTATTTTCAACCCTTGACAAATTTTAATAAAAATGATTATTATATTATATTCACTAAGTATCGGTGAATATGTTCATTAACCCCAACTATCTGCTTTTTAATAAGGAGAAAAAAGCAGAAAAAAAACAGCCCAAAAACCCCAAGCCAAAAGAAGAAGGAAAAGGAAGTTGAGATGACAAAAAAAGAAGTATTAATGGAAGGTCAGAAAGTCACATGTCCTTGTGACTTGTGTTTGAAGCCGGTAAGTAAAGGCGGTTGTCCAGGTGGCGGAAAGCTACTTTATATTTTACTAAGAAAAGATCCGTTAACGAAAGCCAACGGTTCTGGATCTGATCGTAAAATTATAGCATGCCAGCCACCTCAAAGAGAGCGTCAGAGATTTCACCCCGGCGATGTTAACGGAAATCCTATTTGCTGTGAAGTTGGCGGGCATATTAGCCTGGTGAAAGGCGGGAGGAAAAATCTCGCCAAATCAACCAAGGGGCTTATGCCCTAACATATGCCATTGGCGGCCAGATTCTTTGAGTTCGCGAGTTCAGAATTCAAAAATCCGGCCGTTTTTCTTTTATAAACAATGTAAACAATAAGCTGGCTTTGTCTTTTAAGGCCAGTATTTTTATTTTTGTTAATTTAATCTGGTAAATTTAGTAGCTTATAAAAGCGAGTTTAAAAAAGCGTATAAAAGCGAGTAAAAGTAAATTAGAAGTAAATTAAGTCTGATTTTAATTTAATTTTACTCGATTCTAATTTACTTTTATCAGCTTTTAAGCATTCGTATATTCGTAAAAATTCGTATTTGTAGGAGATTGACAAAATTAACGAAAAATTATAAGCTCAAATGAAATCATGTTTGTAGTTTAATAATAAAAACAAATAAACCAAAAGGAGAATCGATTATGTCCTTTTACAGCAGAAAATTTTTAGAAAGTGCAGAAAGGATTTTTTCTAATGCAGAATCTTGTGGCCGTCTAACCAGAAATCCATCAATCGATGAATTGTTGCTTCTTTGCAAGCAAGAACAAGGAATTACGGTTTCGCGTTATGGAAGTTTATGCGTTGATTCTGAGCCGAATTCGCGTGCAGCAAAGTTTACCAAAAATAACATTGATGAAGAATTTGGCGAATTTGAAGAAAAACTTTTAGCTCAAGCCGAGACAGAACTGGCAAAGGAAGAATTGGTTAGTTTTGACCTGCAAGTCGGCGACGGAAAGCAAGAAACTACAGCAAGGATAATTGTTCCTAAAAGATTTGCCCATTTGGCATATGCCGGTGAAAACCAGTTTGGTCGAGCCAATAATTCGGTTCAAAACCCAACCTACACCGTGATTTTTTTTACTGATGCGGCATTTGAAGCAAACAAAAGCAAAGATTTGCCAAAAAAAGACATTACTATCCGCTTAGCATTTTTGTCGGACGGCCGAATGGTAAAAATTATCCGCAACTCCAATTATTTTGGCGAGTTGAAAAAAGGCATTTTTGCCGCGGAAAATTGGAACGCCAAAACCAGGCGAAATGGAATATTTTTGCATGCCGGTTGCCGGACTGATTATTTGCAACAAACACACGGCGACTACCAATGGGTTAATTCGCTTTTGGTTGCACTGTCGGCTAATGGCAAGACAACAACCACTTGCCGGGTCTTGGCGCGCAAAGACAATGAAGAATCTTGGTTAGTTCAAGACGACGGTGGAACGCTTATGCCCGATGGCTCATTTATGGGATTTGAAGGCGGCGGAATTTTTGTAAAAACTGACGGATTAAATCCTGACGATCAGCGTGAGACTTATTATGGCGCTTTAAAGCCAAGAACTTTTTTTGAAAATGTCTGGATTAATCAGGATGGCTGCTTTGATTTTTATGATCAGCAGAAAACTTCAAACGGTCGAGCCGTAATTCGCCGGGCAGATTTTATGCACGCTTGCGAAAAAATAAATGTTGATCATGTCAATAATTTGGTTCTGATTACCCGAGGTCCGACTATTCCGGCCATCTGCCGACTAAGCAAGGAACAAGCTGCTGCTTTTATGGTTTTGGGGCAGGCAATGCAAAGTTCTGCCGGCGATCCGACACAGGCCGGAAAAATCATAACTGAGTTTTTTTATGATCCGTTTGTAGCTGGGTCACATGCCGAGCATGCAAATATGTTTTATCGGATAATAAAAGGCCTGCCAAATTTGCGCTGTTTTCTGATTAACACTGGCAGTGTTGGCGAAGGTGATCGTTTTCGAGATATTGGCTTAAGCGATACTATGGGAATTTTGGATTCGCTTTGCCGCGGCGGTTTGGAAGATTGGGAAATGAATAAAGCTGTCGGTTTTGAAATACCCAAAGCAATCAGGCAAGTTGATCCAATATTGCTTCGGCCGGAAAAGCTCTATTCTGCTTCTGATTTTTCCAGACGCCAAGAAGTGCTGAATGCTGCGCGGATTGCCGCCATTGAAGCGGTCGGATCCGAACTTGACTTGGCAGTCAGATCAGTGTTTCTAAAATAATATTGTATTTACAAAAGCTGGCTTTGTCTTTCAAGGCCAGCATTTTTTTAATTATTAAAGCTTATAAAAGCGAGTAAGAGTAAATTAAAAGTAAATCAAGCAGGCTTAATTTACTTGCCGCAATTTTTTAGTCATATACGTTCCTTCCAGCCTGTATCCCAGCTTTTGGTAATACTGCCTCACGCCGATTCCGGAAATTACTGCGATTTTTTTAAAACCTTGTTTTTTGGCAATCTTTTCGGCTTCAGCCATAAGCTTTTTACCCATTCCGGCATGCTGGATTTTTCCGCTTTTTCCCAAAGGTATCAGCTGGCCGTAAGTATGCAGTTCCCGAATTAAAGCTGCGCCTTTTAGTTCCGGAAATACTTGATAGATTCGAGATTCTGAAATGAATTCAGAATGACAAAAGGAAGGGATGCGAAGGCGCAAAAAAGCATAAAGAATTTTCCTGTCCGGTGATTCATAACTTAGAAAATATTCAGTGCCTCCTGAAGCTTTATATTTATAGATTATTAACCTTAATTCTTGCCTGCCCGCCGAAGCTTTAGTGGAGGCGGGATTCTTAATTCTTAATTCTTCTCTGTGTCCAGCTTCGCGGCATCTTATGCATTTGCATCCTTTATATTTTTCAGCAATCAATTGCCGCAAGTTCGTGATTTTGTTTCCCGCCACAATGCTTTCGGCCGGAATATCCCTGATTAGCCTGGTTACCCGGACATAGTATGGTAGGGATTTTTTTATATCAATCAAAAGTTTTTTAAGCTGATTGTCAGTGTATGCTTTGAATTTTCCACGCTTGTACCATTTATACAAAACCGAATCTTTAGTTACGACACAGGGATAAATTTTTAAAAGATCCGGCTGAAAATTTGGATTGGAAAAAAGCTCTTGAAACATTTTTAAATCTTTGGCCAAGCTTGAGCCGGGCAAGTTTGGCATCATATGGTACATCACTTTAAGGCCTGCTTGCTTAAGTAGACTGGTCGCAGCAATGGTTTGCTTAATATCGTGGCCTCGTTTGTTTAGTTTTAAAACATCATCATAAATGCTTTGAACGCCCAGTTCAACTCTGGTACAGCCAAGCATTCTCATTCTTTTTAGTTCCTTTGGCGTAATCATGTCTGGCCGGGTTTCCAAAGTCAGCCCGACGCAGCGGTGTTTGGCAGTTTCGTTTAATTTTTGTGCCAGCTTCAGATTTTTTGTAGTTTTGCCGTTTAGCGCATCAAAGCATCTTTTGATAAAATACTCCTGATACTTTTTTTCGTAAGCCGACCAGCTGCCGCCTAAAACAATCAGTTCAATTTTATCGGTTTCGTGGCCGTTGATTTTTAAGGCCTTAAGCCTTACATTAACTTGCTTAAACGGATCAAACTTAGCACCTACCGCCCTCATTACTGCCGGCTCGTTGGAAAGATAGCTTTTTGGCATGCCTTTTTGTCCCGGACAATAAATGCATTTTCCCGGGCAAGGATATGGCTTGGTAATTACGGTGATTACCGCCACTCCGGAAAGAGTTCTGATTTCCCGTTTACGGAAAATTCGTTCCAAATTAATGTCTTTTTTAATGCTTTTCTTTTTTAATAATTGCTGGTAAACTCTAAGTAAATCGGAATTAAGCGGTGAAGGGATTTTTTCTTTATTTGAAAGTTTGCGTTTGACATTAATAAAATTGGCCCGGTTTTTTACACCGGCAATGACCAAGCCTTTTACAATTGTTTGGAGGGGATTATTCATAATTATTTCGATGCTAATCTACTAATAAATGCGAATGATACGAATTGCTATTAGCAATATTAGCATACATTCGTATTTATTAGCATCGGCACAAGAATTCGCATCGCTTTATGAAACAAGAAACCGCTCAAAAAATATTAAATGAAGTTCAAGGAAGCTATGATGACATTGCTTCTGATTTTGATCAGACCCGAAGCTATCTTTGGCCGGGCTTTAAGGATTTTAAAAAATTTGTAAAGCCAAAAGCCGAAATATTGGACTTAGGCTGCGGCAACGGAAAGCTTAGGCTGCTTTTTGAAGATGCTGAAATAAGTTATACCGGCGTTGATAGTTCAGCCGAGTTATTAAAGATAGCAGAAAATCGGCAAAATTTCAAGCTGCAAAACCAGAAATTTTTTAAGGCTGAAGTCTTTAATCTTCCTTTTAAAGAAAACTCTTTTGATCTGATTTTTTTTGTTGCCGTTTTTCATCATATTCCTGGCAAAGAATTGAGGCTTAAGACTCTAAATGAAATAAAAAGAGTTTTAAAGCCCGGCGGAATAATGATAATGACAAATTGGAATCGCTATCAGGCCAAAGGCCCGCAATTGAAGTATATCATTAAATATACCCTCTTAAAAATTACCGGCCGAAGCGAACTTGATTTTAAGGATATCTATTTGCCGTGGATGAAAGGCAAGGTTTACCGCTATTATCACGCTTTCACTTTAGGCGAGCTTAAAAAAATAATTAGGCAATCAGGTTTAAAATTAGAGGATAATTATTTGTCAGAATGGCAAGGGAAAAAAGCCAAAAGATTCAGTTATTTGAAGTCGGCAAATCTTGTCACAATTGCTAAAAAATGCTAAAATATTGGAGTTAATCAAGAGATTAAGTTTATCAAAAGATCCTTAATTAGCTTAATTTACTTATTAGCTTAATTTACTTATTAGCTTAATTTACTTATTAGCTTAATTTACTTATTAGCTTAATTTTATGAAGAAAATTTATAGATCGGCCATTTACATTGTCATTGGTCTTTTTTTGATTACTCTGCCTTTTGGCGCACTTGCTTTAGAGAATCAGTCCCAACAAGCAATCAGTATTGCAAGTGATCAAATAATTGAAGGCAATTTTATTAAATTTGGAAATGTTATTGATATTGCCGGGTCAGTTAATGGTGATGTCATAATAGCGGCAAATAGCATAAATATCTCCGGTTCGGTGGCAGGCGACATATTTGCTGTTGGAAATATTATTAAAATTTCAGGACCGGTCGGCGGAAATGTCAGAGTCATGGCCGGTTCAGTTGAAATAAACAGCCAGGTCGAAAGAAACGTCTGGGCTATTGGTTCAACAGTTAACTTAAACGAGGCTTCAAAAGTCGGCTGGGATTTATATGCTGCAGCCGGAAGTATTGATATAAAAGGAAGTGTCGGCAGAAATGTTTGGGCTGGTACCGCCACCATAATTATATCAAGTGAGGTTGGAAATGATTTAAACGCAACGGTTGACAAGGAAGGACAGATTATTTTGAATGAAAGCGCAAAAATTAATGGCAATCTAAATTACAAAGCCGCCCAAGAAAGCCAGCTGGTCAAAAAAGAAGGTGCTTTGGTTTTAGGACAAACCACCTTAAAGGGGATAGATGATATTTTGGTTTCCGCATCAGATAAAATCAATAAAGCCTTAGCTGTAACTTATTTGTTTTTTAAATTAATATCTTTATTCAGTCTTTTGGTAATCGGTATTGTGATTATTACTTTAATGCCGAAGCTTGCAATTAGAATTAATGAACAGATGCTGAAAAAGCCCTTGTCTTCTTTTGGACTTGGCTTAGTATATTTTTTATTAATGCCTTTGGTTGTGCTGCTTTTGTTTTTTACCGTTATCGGCTTTCCTCTTGGTCTAATTATTATTCCAATCTATTTTATTTCTTTATATATTGCCCAAGTTTTTGCCGGCTTTGGACTCGGCTTAATGATATTTGAAAAGATTTTCAAAAATGCATACAAAGGATCTTTGGTGTGGCCTTTGATTTTGGGTCTTTTAATTTTTGTTATTTTGGGCAGTATTCCATTATTAGGCTGGGTATTTAAATTATTACTTATTTTCTGGGCAATCGGATCAATAATAAAAATCAAGCAGGAGATTATAAATGATTACCGATAAAATGAAAAATATTGACGAAAAAATATTTAAAGCTTATGACGTCCGCGGGATTTATCCAAGCGAGCTTAACGAGGAAGCCGCTTATTTGATCGGCCGGGCTCTTGCCAAAAAAACAAATGCGAAAGAAGTTGTAATAGGAAGCGATATGAGGCTTTCCGGCCCGGTTCTTAAAAAGGAGCTTATTAGAGGAATAATTGATGAGGGCTGCAACGTAATAGATATTGGCTTAGTTTCAATTGATGCTGTTTATTTTGCCGTTGGAATTAAAAAATACCCTGCCGGTGTAATGATTACTGCATCTCACAATCCTAAACAATATAATGGGTTTAAGATTCCTTTGAAAAATAGTGGCTGGATTCGCGGTGAAGATCTTAAAGAAGATGTAAAAAATCTAACTGATGAAATTTCATCCGAAAAAGGTAAAATTAAGGAATTGGATCTAATTGATGGATTTATTAAACATGTAATTTCTTTTTGTCAACCAAAAACGATTAATAAATTCAAAGTTGTAATTGATGCAGGCAACGGAATGGCCGGAAAAATAATTCCTCTTTTAGCGAAATATTTACCAATTGAAATAATTCCCTTGAATTTTGAACTTGATGGAAATTTTCCAGCTCATCCTTCCAATCCGTTAATGCCGGAAAGTCAAATTCAGATATCAAAAGCTGTTGTTGATAAGCAGGCAGATTTTGGAGTAATTTTTGACGGAGATACCGATAGATTATTTTTTGTTGACGAAAAAGGGGATTTTATTCCGGCTGATTTAACGCTGCTTTTATTAGCAAAAGAATTCTTGAATCGTGAACCTGGTGCGGGAATTGTTTATAACGCAATTTGTTCCAAAATTGTTCAGGAAAAAATAATTGAATGGGGTGGAAATCCGATTAAATCAAAGGTTGGATTTATTAATGTCAGAGATGAAATGAAAACAAAAAAAGGTATAATGGGAGGTGAACTTTCCGCCCATTATTCTTTTCGCGATAATGACTATAGTGATTCAGGTTTTATTGCTTTCGTAATATTGTTGCAATTGCTTTCTGAAGATGGTAGAACATTGTCGGAAATAATAAAGCCATTTAATAAATATTCCAAATCGCCAGAGATTAATTTGGAATTGTCTAATAGGGAATTAATTGATCTTATTTTAAGTAAGTTAAAAGAAAAATATAAAGACGGAAAGCTTGATGAGCTTGACGGCCTGACTGTTGAATACAAAGATTGGTGGTTTAATGCCCGGCCTTCCAATACCGAGCCACTTTTAAGAATAACTGCCGAAGCAAATACGAAGGAAATTTTGGATCAAAAGTTAAGTGAAATTGTAAAGTTTGTAAAAACTATTCAATAATTATGGTTTCTCATTTTCATCTCAAAGACATTTTTAATGTCAAGGGTCTGAATTTAATCATTGTTGGAAAAGTAATGAAAGGTGAAATTAAAATTAATAGCAATTTGGTTATTCAGGGAAAAAGACACCCGGTTACATCAATAGAATTTCAAAAGAAAAAACAAAAAATTTTAAACCAAGGGCAGGAAGGTGAAGTTTTTATTGATAAGGCTGAAAGTCAACTGGATGCTTTAAATAAATTAAAAGGCCAGATAATATATTTTGAAAATTAATTCAATAAAATAAATGATTGGAATATTTGATTCGGGAATCGGCGGTTTAACCGTAGTAAAAGAGGTACAAAAGCTTTTGCCAAAGTACCAGCTTTTATATTTAGGTGATACGGCGCGCATGCCTTACGGCAATCGTTCGCAGGATTTAATTTATGAGTTTACCCGCGAGGCTGTTGATTATTTATTTAAGCAAGGATGTGAGCTCATTATTATTGCCTGTAATACCGCCTCAGCCGAAGCCTTAAAAAAAATCCAGCAGGAATGGCTGCCAAAAAATTATCCTGACAAAAAAGTTTTAGGCGTAATTCGGCCGGTAGCCGAAGAGGCGGTAAAAATTTCCCGATTTGGCCGGATCGGAGTTTGCGCCACTCGCGGAACTGTCAATTCCGGGGTATATGAAAAGGAACTTAAAGCCCAAAATCCGAATGTAAAAGTCTTTCAGCAGTCCTGTCCATTGCTTGTGCCGCTTATTGAGGAAGGCTGGCAGAAGCGCCAGGAAACAATCAGAATTATGCGTTATTATTTAAGGCCATTGAAATACCGGCTTATTGACACTTTGATTTTAGGCTGCACCCATTATCCGATTATGCTGAAGGAGTTTCAGGATGTCTGTAAAAAAAGAATTCAGGTTATAGATAGCCCAAAAATTATTTCAGAAAAGCTGAAAGATTATTTATTGCGCCATCCTGAAGTTGAAAGCAAACTGATAAAGGGGGATAATCATAGATACTTAGTCACTGATTTAACCGATATTTTTAAAAAAAACGCCCAAAGCTGGCTTGATCGAAAAATTAAGCTGGAAAAAGTGGAATTGGAGTAGGATTTATTGGCGACGTAAGGCGAGGGAAACAAAAAATATTAGATTTTTTGTTTCCGAGCCGACCCTCTACGACGCAGGTTTAATTAATGAATCGTATCGTGAAAAGGGAGTCATTAAAGGGTAAATAACCCCCCCAAAAAAAAGCGCTCCGTCGCCAAAGCGGCTTTGACGCGTCGGCGACTTGTCCCGATTTATTCATATTTAATTATAAAGCGGGACTTGCGCGGTTTAATATCCTTTATTTATTTGAATATTCTTGCTATAATAATTACGTAGATTAATAAAAATTTATTATAAAATTTATGAAGAATTTTAAGCTGAAAAATAATGCCGTATTTGTATCTGTATTAATGATGGCATTATTTTTCATTTTTTTTACTTTTTTTGACAATGCTAGAGCTGAAGAATGCAGAAGTATCGTAAAAGTTACTACCCGTGATAGTCAAGGAGTAATGATTAAAAATATTAATTGGCAGCTTTGGACACAAACAAATGATGCTGACGGAAACCCTTTAAGATTTTCCAAAGTCAGTTCAAGTAATACCGGCTTAACCGCTTGGAGCGAGATTACTTTTAATCCCTCATCAATTCCCTGTCAAAGTTGTCAAGGATTATTCGCTATCAGGGTTTATGATACAAATGAAAATGTCGGTGATTTTAATTATTATGATATTCCTTTGGGCTGTGGAATGCTACATGATGTAACATATAATCTTAGCAGCCTCAAAGTAATTTTAAAAGATAAGAATTTAGGAGCATTGAAAAATCGTAAATTTGAAATTTATTCTCAAATAAATGATGTCGAAGGAAATCCGATAATTGATAAAGTTGTTTCAACTAATTTGACGACCGGAGACAGCGGAGTTAAATATGTTTATCTGACTCCTGGGAAATATGTTATTAAAATTCCTGCAATTGACAATAAATTTAATTATACAAAATATAACATTGATATTAGAGATAAAGCTGAAACCGTTTTTGATTTCACATTAAATAAAGTCAGTGTTTCAATACGCGACGGCAGCGGCAATTTGCAGGTCAATAATGTCTTTGAGGTTTATAAGCAGTCAAAAGATGCCGATGGCAAGGAAATTCTTGGTGAACTTGTCGGCAAGTATGATACTGGGTTAAGTGGGGTAAAAAGCATTTTTTTGCCGAACGGAAATTACGCCATTCGTTTTTTTGCTGCTAATAATCAGTATTATTATCTTTGGAACCAGCAAATTAATGAAGAACAGACCTATGATATCAGCTATAATTTAAGCAATGTTAATGTGGTAATAAGGGATGGCGAAGATAATTTACTGACTAACCGTTCTTTTGAGATATATAACCAAATTAAAGATGCCGATGGCGAGCCGATTTTAGGAAGCCTGGTTGGGCGTTATAATACCGGGACAACTGGCATAAGCAGCGTTTTTTTAGCAAGTGGTACTTATGTTTTTCGATTCAACGGAAGCGGTGAATCTTATCATTATTTATGGAATCAGCAGATAGATTCTACTGAGGCAGTAAATATTTCATATAAGTTAGGGACGCTAAAAGTCGTGCCTTTGGGAATTGAAAATAAGCCTTTAAACAATTTGAATATTTCAATTTATGAGCAGAAATATAATGAAATAAACGAACCGATTATTGGAAAAAAAATTACCAGCGGCAATAGCGGAGTTGAAGGATCGGCCGTATTCTACTTATCCTCTGGCAAATATGCCATTGAAATAAATGGACCGGATAATAATAATTATTATTTTTGGAATAAAGATCTAGAAAATTCTAAGTATAATAGAATAGAGCAAATTTTATCAGCACTTGACATAGTTGTTAGAAACGGCCAAAAAGAATTAGTAACTGATATAAATGTTGAAATTTATCAACAAGCATATGATGCGGAAAATAAAGAAATTTTAGGCAAGTCAATCGGCTTAAAATCAACCGGCAAGACCGGCCGTGTAAGCTTTTATTACCCCAAGGGAAATTATGCCGTAAAAATTAAGGGTACTGCCAGCTTTGATTATTATTTTTGGGAGAAAGAAATTATTGATCACCAGATTTCTAAAATTAATATTGCTCTCAGTACTTTAAGAATCATTTCAAGGGATTCAGCCGGAAATTTGGCAAAAAATGTTTCTGCGATTGTTGCCACTCAAACCGCTGATTATGAGGGCAATTTGATTATCGATAGACAATTAGGGACTTTTAATACCGGAGAAAAAGGATACGTTGATGTTTATTTGCCTTTGGGAAATTATGCTTTGATTGTCGGCACTGAAAAAAAATTTGATATTCAGGTGTCTGAATCATTGATAACTAAGGTTGAAATAGAAAAATCAGGAGAAGACATTAAAATTGAAAATGTAATTGGACCAGAGTCATCAGCAAGTGTATCTTCTGAATCAGAGGATGCTTTACGCGAAAGAATTAGGAATTTGGAATATCGAATTTCAGAGCTTGAAATCAAGGTAATTGAAAGTGAAAGGCTTTTAACTCAAAGGATTGATCAGCAGTTAACAGATCGCTTGTCTGGAAGGATTTTACTTCAGGTTGAAGAAAATGGCGAAGCTTGGTATGTTGATCCTGATACCAACAAGAGATATTATCTTAAAGACGGCGATTCGGCTTATGTTGCTTTAAATGCTTTTGGCCTTGGAATATCTAATGACAATTTGGAAAAAATTCCAGTCGGAGTTGAGAATCGCGCTGACTTGCTTGATGATGACGGCGACGGCTTAGACAATAAACTGGAAGAATCATTGGGAACAAATTTAAATGATCCCGATAGTGACAATGACGGCTATAATGATGGTGTTGAAGTTATCAATCAATATAATCCAAGCGGTTTTGGAAGATTATCTTCGGATAGTAATTTAGCCAACAATCTTAAAGGAAAAATTTTATTGCAGGTTGAATCAAAAGGCGAGGCCTGGTATGTTAATCCGGATGACGGCAAAAGGTATTATATGAAAGATGGCGAGCTGGCCTATCAGATTATGAGATTTAAGAGTTTGGGAATTAAAAATGATGATTTAAGGAAGATTGAAGTCGGCAGTTTTGAATAAATTACGAAAGTATTAGAACATAAAAACATTAAAACACAAAAACATTTAAACACGAAAGCACGCTTGCTTTTGTGTTTTTTTGTTTATAATTTTGTAAAATATCGTTATATTCTAAATAGAAATGCGACATAGAATGATATAATTACAAGGTAT